>NZ_JBFUDI010000011.1:0-133676 GCF_056404795.1 Cellulomonas sp. P2_B4 | reverse complement strand
GACCCGGACGCTGCCGACGCCGACGTTCACGCTCCCGGCGCGTCCCACGCCGACGGTGCCCCCGCGACCGACGCCGACCGTCGAGCCGACCGTCGAGCCGACCGTCGAGCCGACGGTGGAGCCCACCGTCGAGCCGACGGTGGAGCCGGTGCCGCCGGTCCCGACGCAGGAGCCCGCGCCGGTGCCGACCGTCGAGCCGACTGTGGAACCCGAGCCGGTGCCGACCGTGGAACCCGAGCCGACGCCGACCACGGAGCCGACACCGACACCGACGGAGACGGAGACGGTCGCACCGTCGCCGTCGCCCTCCCCGACGGCCGACGCCGAGGCCGAGGCCGACGACGCCGGGACACCGGCGTGGCTGTGGTGGCTGCTCGGTCTGCTCGTCGTCGGTTCCGGTGTCGGGATCGTGCTCGCCGTCCGGGCGCGCCGCCGGACCGCCTGAGCGCCACGCTGAGGGCATGACCGACAAGCTCGACGTCAGGAAGGACCTCGACGCGTACCGCGCCCAGCGCGGCCGCTTCCGGATCCTCGACGTGCCCGACGTGCGGTACCTCATGGTCGACGGGCACGGGGACCCGAACACCTCCCCCGCCTTCGCGGCCGCCGTCGAGGCGCTCTACCCGGTCGCGTACACGCTGAAGTTCGCCAGCAAGCGCGAGCTCGGGCGCGACTACGTCGTCCCGCCGCTGGAGGGCCTGTGGTGGGCACGGGACATGGCGTCGTTCACGGCTGCGCGCGACAAGTCGCGGTGGGACTGGACGCTCATGCTCCTGGTGCCGGAGTGGATCGGCGGCGACCTGGTCGCGGCCTCGGTCGACAAGGCGAGCGCCAAGGCCCGGGTCCACGACGTCCGGCTGGAGCCCCTGTCCGAGGGCCGGTGCGTGCAGACGCTCCACGTCGGGTCGTTCGACGACGAGGCGGTCGTGCTGGCACAGCTGCACGACGAGTTCGTCCCGTCGAACGGGCTCCGCCTCACCGGGAAGCACCACGAGATCTACCTCACCGACTCGCGCCGGACCGCCCCCGAGAAGCAGCGGACCATCCTGCGGCAACCGGTCGCGCCGGCGTGAGACCGGTCCTGGTCGACCTGGCATAGTCGACACCGGACGCGGAGATCGACCGGAGGACGGGAACGCCATGGCCAACGTCGCCCTGAGGTGCACCAACCCGGCCTGCTCGGCGCGCGGCAAGGTGCAGACGACGAAGACGTGCGCGCTGTGCGGCCGGCCGACGGCCTGGTCCGTCCTGCGCGCCGGCCCTGCCGGGCAGGGACCGATCGGGCCGTTCTACACGACGCCGATGCCGCTCAAGCGGCACGAGCCCGCACCGCGTGCGCCCGGCGACGAGACGCGCACCTGCACGAACCCGACCTGCCCCCGCTACCACCTGGCGCAGGACGACCCGTACTGCGGTGCCTGCGGGAACGCGACCGTCGTCGCGACGACGCTCTAGGCCCGCCCGACCCGGGCCACGTGCTCCTCGGTCAGGCGCCTCATGGCGTCGCCGACCTGCGGTGTCGGCCGCCTGCCCGCGCGGTCGTGGAGGCCCCGCGCGAGGGAAAGCGCATGCCCTGACCTGCGACGACACCCGGACGGTGGAGATCGCTCGCCGATCGGGTGACCCGGCGCCCGTGGTCGATGTGCCCGCGGCGCGCACCTGGTTGGCTCGTCCGGACGGCTCTGGGCCGTCCACCGACAGGGGGCTGCGGGTGATGGTGTGAGACGACGACACGGGTGGATCCTCGGCGCGGGCGTGGCGGTGGTCGCGCTCCTCGCCGTCCCTGCCGTCCCGTTCCCGGCCGGGCACGTGGCGGACGTCGCGGACCGGTTCCAGCCGACCGGGTCCACCGAGAGCCTGCGGACCGTCGAGCCGCGGCGCTTCCCGTGCCTGAGCGACGTCCCGTGCCCCTCGGTCCAGGTCGGCTGGATGTTCGCCTCCGCCGTCACGACCGCCCAGCTGCGGCGCTGGCTCGACGACGCGCGCTTCTCGATGGCCATCGAGGGCGACTGCGCGAACCAGGACGCGATGGACCGGGACCTGTCGACGTGCTCGGCGGAGGGCGTCGTCGAGGGCGTGCACGTCTACGTGAGCGTGTCGCGCGACGTCGCCACCGGTGCGGGCGGCGTCTCGCTCTACGCCAGCTGAGGACCGGGCCGCCAGGCCCCCAAGGACAGTGACGGGTAGCGTCCGGAGGGCGGCTGCGCACACCGGCGTGCGCGCCCCGGTGCGAGGAGCTGCTGGTGGCGATCGTCAGTCCCTACCCCGACGTGGAGATCCCCGACCAGTCGGTCTTCGACTACGTGCTGGGGTCCCTGACCCCCGACGAGCTGCGCGCCGTCGCCGTCGTCGACGGGGAACGGGTGGTCACGTACGGCGACCTCGTCGAGCAGGTGCTGCTCGTCGCCGGTGCCCTGGCCGCCCGGGGCGTGGGACCCGGCGACGTGGTCGCGCTGCACGCCCCGAACTCGGCGGCGTTCGTCGCTCTGTTCCACGGGATCCTCCGGTCCGGAGCGACGGTCACCACGGTGAACTCGCTCTACACCGCCGACGACATCCGGCGGCAGCTGGCCGACTCGCACGCGGCCTTCGTCGTGACGGTGTCGGTGCTCCAGGAGCCGATGCTGGCGGGTGCACGGGCCGCGGGCGTGGCGGCCGACCGGATCGTGGTCGCCGACGGTGCCGACGGGTTCACCTCGTTCGCGGACCTGCTCGCGGAAGGCCGCGAGGCGCCCGACGTCACGATCGATCCCGCCACCCACCTGGCCGTCCTGCCGTACTCGTCGGGGACCACCGGGCTGGCCAAGGGCGTGATGCTCACGCACCGGAATCTCGTCGCGAACGTCGCCCAGTCGCGGCGGCTGATCCGGCTGACGCCCGACGACGTGGTCGCCGCGGTCCTGCCGTTCTTCCACATCTACGGCATGACCGTGCTGCTGAACCTCTCGCTGCGGCAGCGCGCCCGGCTGGTCACGCTGCCCCGGTTCGACCTCGCGCAGTTCCTCGGCACGATCGCCGCCCAGCGCTGCACCTATCTGTTCGTCGCTCCGCCGATCGCGCTGGCGCTCGCCCGGCACCCGCTGGTCGACGAGCACGACCTGTCCAGCGTGCACACGATCCTGTCCGGGGCCGCACCCCTGGACGGCGCGCTCGCGGACGCGGTGGCGGCACGCCTGGCCTGCCGGATGGTCCAGGGCTACGGGATGACCGAGATGAGCCCGGTGTCGCACGCGGTCCCGGCCGACCGTGACGACCTGCCCCGAGGGTCGATCGGCCTGCTCGTGCCGAACATGGTCGCCCGCGTCGTCGACCCGTCAGACGGCCACGACATCGACGTCCCCGCCGAGGGCCGGAGCGAGCCGGGCGAGCTCTGGTGCCAGGGGCCCAACGTGATGGTCGGGTACCTCGGCGACGACGCCGCGACGGCCGAGACGCTGGACGACGAGGGCTTCCTGCACACCGGCGACATCGTGACCGTCGACGCGAGCGGGTCGTTCTACGTGGTCGACCGGCTCAAGGAGCTGATCAAGTACCACGGCTACCAGGTCCCGCCGGCCGAGCTCGAGGCGCTGCTGCTCACCCACCCGGACGTGCAGGACGCGGCGGTGATCGGGGTGGCCGACGCCGATGGCCAGGAGACGCCGAAGGCCTTCGTCGTGAAGGCGGGCGACCTCGACCCCGACCAGCTCATGGCCTGGGTGGCCGAGCGCGTCGCGCCGCACAAGAAGATCCGGCAGGTCGCCTTCGTCGACGCCATCCCGAAGTCCTCGTCGGGAAAGATCCTCCGCAAGGACCTGCGCGCCTAGGACGGTGCGTGCCGGTCCAGGAACCGGTAGACCTCCGTGGTGTCCACGCCGGGGAACACGCCGACGGGCAGGGCGGCGAGCAGGGAGGCGTGCGGGCGCGCGCTGGGCCAGGCCTTGTCGGACCAGCGGTCGGCGAGCTCGGCCGGGGGCTGCCGGCAGCACATCGGGTCCGGGCAGCGCGAGGCGGAACGCTCGGTGGTCTCGCGGCCGCGGAACCAGCGGACGTGCGCGAACGGCACGCCCACGCTGACGGAGAAGACCCCCTGCGACGAGGGCTGGACGCGGGACGTGCACCAGTACGTTCCCGACGACGTGTCGGTGTACTGGTAGTACGGCGAGAACCGGTCGGCCAGCGTGAAGACGACGCGGGCGGTCCACTGCCGGCACACCGGCTGGCCCTCGATGGCCCCCAGCGCGTCCGACGGGAACACCACGCCGTCGTTCTCGTAGGCCTTGTGCAGGGTGCCGCCCTCGTGGACCTTCATGAAGTGCACCGGGATGCCCAGGTGCCGCGTCGCCAGGTTGGTGAACCGGTGGGCCGCCGTCTCGTAGGGCACCGCGAACGCGTCGCGCAGGTCCTCCACCGACAGCCGGCGCTCGGCCTTGGCCTCCTGCAGGAACGCCGCGGCGCCCTCCTCGGGGAGCATCAGGGCGGCGGCCAGGTAGTTGGCCTCGACGCGCTGTCGCAGGAAGTCGCCGTAGTCCTTCGGCTCGGCGTGGCCGAGCACGTGGCTGGCGATGGCCTGCAGCAATGGCGAGCGCGCATCGCTCGTGCCGGGGTTGCCCTGCGGGAGGTAGATGCGGCGGTGGGCCAGGTCGGTCACGGTGCGCGTCGAGTGCGGCAGGTCGGCGACGTAGTGCAGCCCGAACCCGAGGTGCGCGGCGATGTCGGCGGTCGCCCGCTGCGAGAGGGGTCCGCCGGGGTGGTCGATCGCGGCGAGCAGGCGGCGCGCGTGGACCTCGAGCTCCGGGAAGTAGTTGTCCTGCGCGCGCATCCGCGCCCGCAGCTCGGCGTTGGCGCGTCTTGCCTCCTCCGGCGTCGCCGCGTTCTCGGTGAGCAGCCGCTGCACCTCGGCCTGCAGCCGGACCAGCGCCTCGAGCGCGTCGGCGGGCAGCGTGCGGCCGACCTTGACGGTGGGGACGTTGAGCGACGCGAACAGCGGCCCGCGCTGCGCCCGCTCGAGCTCGACCTCCAGGGCCGCGCGTCGCGTGGGCGGGTCGGTGCGCAGGAGCTCGGCGAGCGGGACGTCGAGCGCCTCGGCCACCTGCGCCAGCAGCGAGAGCTTGGGCTCGCGGTGCCCGTTCTCGAGCATCGACACCTGGCTCGGCGCCCGGCCGATCGCCGTGCCGAGGTCGTCGAGCGTCATGTTCCGGCTCGTCCGCAGGTGCCGGATCCGTCGTCCCAGCACGAGCGTGTCGAGGCCGCCGTTGGCCGTCGTCGTCATGCCGTCCACGGTCTCCCACCCCCAACCCTTCTGTCCAGGAGAAGAACGGCCGATCTTCTGGCCTCCGTGCGGGGAAAGAACCGCTCGGGTCACGCGAACGTAGAGGTCAGGCAGAACCGCCGAGAAGAACCACCAAAAGATGGAGGATCACGATGAGCACCACCGGCGACCAGACGCAGACCGCGAGCGAGCTCGAGGCGAGCTGGGCCCTCGACCCCCGCTGGGCGGGCATCGAGCGGGTCCACACTGCGCAGGACGTCGTGGCGCTGCGCGGGTCGGTCCGCGAGGAGAGCACGCTCGCCCGGCGCGGGGCCGAGCGGCTGTGGCAGCTCCTGCACTCCCGAACGCTGCTGCCGGCGCTCGGCGCGCTCACCGGGAACCAGGCCGTCCAGCAGGTCCGTGCCGGGCTCGAGGCCATCTACCTCTCGGGCTGGCAGGTGGCCGCCGACGCCAACCAGGCCGGCCAGACCTACCCGGACCAGTCGCTGTACCCGGTCAGCTCGGTGCCGACCGTCGTCCGCCGGATCAACAACGCGCTCCTGCGGGCCGACCAGATCGACTTCGCCGAGAACGGCCGCCGGACCCGCGAGTGGCTGGCGCCGATCATCGCCGACGCCGAGGCGGGCTTCGGGGGACCGCTCAACGCCTACGAGCTCATGCACGCGATGATCGCGGCGGGCGCGGCCGGCGTGCACTGGGAGGACCAGCTGGCCGCCGAGAAGAAGTGCGGTCACCTGGGCGGCAAGGTGCTCGTCCCCACGTCGCAGCACGTGCGGACCCTGTCGGCGGCGCGGCTCGCCGCGGACGTCGCCGGGGTGCCGACGATCGTCGTCGCCCGGACCGACGCGCTGGGCGCTGACCTGCTGACCTCGGATGTGGACCCCCGCGACGAGCAGTTCCTCACCGGGGAGCGGACCGTCGAGGGCTACTACCGGGTGCGGAACGGGCTGGACCCCGTCGTGGCCCGGGCCGAGGCGTACGCACCGCACGCCGACCTGCTCTGGGTGGAGACCTCGACGCCCGACGTCAAGCTGGCCATCGAGTTCGCGGAGCGTCTGCACGACCGGTTCCCCGGCAAGCTCCTCGCCTACAACTGCTCGCCGTCGTTCCACTGGCGCTCGCAGCTGGACGACGCGCAGATCGCCCGGTTCCAGCGGGAGCTGGCCGGTCACGGGTACGTGTTCCAGTTCATCACCCTGGCCGGCTTCCACGCCCTCAACCACTCGATGTTCGACCTCGCCCACGGCTACGCCGCCCGGGGCATGAGCGCGTACGTCGAGCTCCAGGAGGCCGAGATCGCCTCCGAGACGGACGGCTACACGGCCACGCGCCACCAGCGCGAGGTCGGTACCGGCTACTTCGACCGTGTCGCCACCGCGATCTCCCCGAGCAGCGCCACCCTCGCGCTCGCCGGCTCCACCGAGACAGCCCAGTTCACCCACTGACCAGCCGACGGCGCCCCTGCCCGGCGGCGGCGCCCGCTGCACGGGGCGCCGTCGCCGGTACCGGGCGCCGTCGACACCCACCCTGGAGGACTCCCATGACCATGACCGCGCTGTTCCGACCCCAGACCACACCGACCGGACCGGCGGTGCCCGGCACCGACGAGGTCCTCACCGTCGAGGCGCTCGACTTCCTCACGGACCTGCACGCCCACTTCGCGGGCCGGCGGCACGACCTGCTGCTGGGCCGCCAGAACCGCCGGGTGCGCTTCTCCAACGGCGCCGACCCGGACTTCCTGCCGCTCACCGCGCACATCCGGGCCGACCCGTCCTGGCGCGTCGCCGGCCCCGGGCCCGGCCTGGAGGACCGACGCGTCGAGATCACCGGCCCGACCGACCGCAAGATGACGGTCAACGCCCTGAACTCGGGCGCGAAGGTGTGGCTGGCGGACCTGGAGGACGCCACCAGCCCGACGTGGACCAACATCGTCGGCGGCCAGAAGAACCTCATGGACGCCATCCGCGGCCGGATCGACTTCACCAGCCCCGAGGGCAAGGAGTACCGCGTCGGGCCGACGACGCCGACCATCGTCATGCGACCGCGCGGCTGGCACCTGACCGAGAAGCACCTCGACTTCACGGACCGCACGGGCCAGACCGGTGCCACGTCGGCGAGCCTGGTCGATGCCGGGCTGTACCTCTTCCACAACGCGCAGGCGCTGATCGACTCGGGCCGCGGGCCGTACCTCTACCTGCCCAAGCTGGAGGGGCACCTGGAGGCGCGCCTGTGGGACGAGGTGTTCCGCTACACGGAGGCCTACCTGGGCCTGCGGTACGGCTCGATCCGCGCGACCGTCCTGATCGAGACCATCACCGCGGCGTTCGAGATGGAGGAGATCCTCTACGAGCTGCGCGACCACTGCGCCGGCCTCAACGCGGGGCGCTGGGACTACATCTTCAGCGTCATCAAGAACTTCCGCGCCCGCGGTCCGCGCTTCGTCCTGCCCGACCGGTCGGCGGTGACCATGACCGTCCCGTTCATGAAGGCGTACACCGAGCTGCTCGTCGCGACCTGCCACAAGCGCGGCGCGCAGGCGATCGGCGGGATGAGCGCGTTCATCCCGGACCGTCGGGACCCGGAGGTCACGTCGCTGGCGCTCGCCCAGGTCACCGCGGACAAGCAGCGGGAGGCGGGCCAGGGGTACGACGGGACCTGGGTGGCCCATCCCGACCTCGTCCCGGTCGCTCGGGCGGTGTTCGACGAGGCCCTCGGCGACCGCGTCGACCAGCGCGACGTGCTGCGGTCGGACGTCCGGGTCACCGCGGCGCAGCTGCTCGACATCGCCTCGGCCGGCGGCGGCGAGCCGGGTGCCGTCACGGATGCGGGCCTGCGCGCGAACGTCTCGGTGGCCGTCCGGTATCTCGAGGCCTGGCTGCGCGGCAGCGGCGCGGTCGCCATCGACCACCTCATGGAGGACGCGGCGACGGCGGAGATCTCGCGCTCGCAGGTGTGGCAGTGGGTGCACCAGGAGATCGTCACGGCCGAGGGCACCCGCATCGACGCCGACCGCGTCCGCGCGGTCCTGCTCGCGGTCCTGTCCGAG
Organism: Cellulomonas sp. P2_B4; assembly: GCF_056404795.1. NCBI lineage: Bacteria > Bacillati > Actinomycetota > Actinomycetes > Micrococcales > Cellulomonadaceae > Cellulomonas > Cellulomonas sp. P2_B4. The sequence goes on along the minus strand of NZ_JBFUDI010000011.1, from coordinate 125,379 downwards.
CTGCCGCGCACCCCGCAGGACCGGTACGACGACGCGGCCGACCTGTTCGCGCAGGTCGCGCTCGCGGAGGACTTCCCGACGTTCCTCACGGTCCCCGCGTACACGCAGTTCCTCGTCGAGCGTCCGTGATCCTGGGGCGCGGTCCGTCGGACATCCCGGCGGGCCGCGTCCTGGCGGTCAGTAGCCTCGGCGCATGACTCTCCCGATCGACGAGCAGACCCGCATCCGCCGCCTGCCCGAGCGTCAGCGCACGGAGCGCGAGGAGCTGCACGCGATCCTCGACGCCGGGCTGGTCGCGCACGTCGCGTTCGTGCGGGACGGGCGGCCGGTCGTGATCCCGTTCCTCTACGCGCGCGACGGCGAGACGCTGCTCCTGCACGGGTCGACCGGCGGCGGGCTGTTCCTGTCCCCCGAGGGCATCGACGTGTCCGTCGGGGTGACGCACGTCGACGGCCTGGTGTTCGCGCGGTCGGTGTTCGACAGCTCGGCCAACTACCGCAGCGTCGTCGTCCACGGCCGTGCGGTCGCCGTGCCGGCCGACGAGAAGGAGGCCGCGCTGCTCGTCGTCTCCGAGCACCTCATGCCGGGCCGGTGGGACGAGGTCCGTCCCTCGACCCGTAAGGAGCTCGCGGCCACCTCGATCCTGCGCATCGGGCTGGACCGCGCGAGCGTGAAGGTGCGGGCGTACGGCGCCTCGCAGGAGCCCGACGACGGCGAGGACCGCGCGGTGTGGGCCGGCGTGCTCCCCCTGGCTCTGGTGGCGGGCGTGCCGGAACCGTCCACCGACGTCCCGGTCCCGCCCTCCGTCCAGGCGGCCGCCGCGAAGTTTCCTTACGACGCGATCGACTCGGGTACCGTCCGCGTGTGACCAAGCGCAGCTGGCTCGTCCTGATCGCGATCGACGTCGTCCTGCTCGCGATCTCGCTCGCCCTGATCCTGCCCACGGGCAACGTCGCGGCCGCCGGACTGGTCGTCATCACGTTCGTCGTCGTCCCGGCTGCCTTGTTCATGACGAACCGGAGCATCGAGCGCGCCAACCGGAAGCGCTCGGCCGCGCTGGAGAAGTCGCACCCCGGCTCGACGTTCCTCCCGTGCGTGACCGGACCCACGCAGGAGCCGCTCCTGAAGGCGGCCGGCGAGCGGACCACCAACGGCGTCGCGGCGACCCTCGTGTACGGACCCCGCGGGATCTCGGTCTGGTCCGGCAAGTCGGCCGAGACCAAGGTCTTCGCCTACCCGTGGTCTCGGATCGCCGGAGTCACCAGCGCCGCCGACGTCCGGACCTGGCAGAAGCGCACCACCACCGGCCTGCGCATCACGCTCACCGACGGCGAGCCCCAGGACGTCGCCGTCACGGTGCCGAAGCCCAAGGTCCCCGCGCTCGCCGAGAGCATCTGGGCGGCGCGGCCGGTGTGACCCGTCCGGCCTCGCGGCGGCCCCGCGGGATCGGCCAGGATCGAGGCATGACCGACGACGATCGACCGGTGCTGGTCACCGGCGGGACCGGGACCCTCGGACGTGCCCTGGTGCACACGCTCCTCGACGCGGGACGCGCGGTCCGCGTGCTCAGCCGCCAGGAGCGGTCGCCCGCGGTTCCCGACGAGGTCGAGTGGGTCGTCGGCGACCTGCTGACCGGTGACGGCCTGCTCGAGGCGCTCGACGGGGTGTCCGCGGTCGTCCACTGCGCGAGCAACCCGCGCAAGCCCGAGGAGGACCTCGACGCCGCCGTCCAGCTGATGCTCGCCGGCCGCGCCGCGCGCCTGCCGCACCTGGTCTACATCTCGATCGTCGGCATCGACGCCGTCCCGACCGCCTACTACCAGGCGAAGCTGCGGGTCGAGGAGATCGTCGAGGACAGCGGCCTTCCGTGGACCATCCTGCGCGCCACGCAGTTCCACGACTTCGTGGCCTTCCTGCTTGGCGCCCTGACCCAGGGACCCGTCGCGCTGGTGCCGCGCGGCATCAGCGACCAGCCGGTCGACGTGCGCGAGGTGGCGCTGCGGCTCGCCGCGCTGGCCTCGTCGGAACCCGCGGGTCGCGTGGACGACCTGGGTGGACCGCAGGTGCTCACCGTCGACGAGCTGATGCGCACCTACCTGGCGGTGACGGGCCGCCGTGCCCGTATCTGGCACATCCCCGCAGTCGGACCCCTCAAGCTCTACCGCGACGGCGGCCACCTCGCGCCCGACCACTCGACCGGCCGGATCACGTTCGCGGAGTGGCTTCAGCGCGGCGGGATGCTGGACGCCTCCGGCAGGTAGGTCCAGGTCCAGGTGCCCGCCGGGCCGACGACGACGTCCGCGCTGCCCCAGGTGCCGTCCGCGGTCACCGTGCAGAGGAACTCCATCCCCGCGATGACGGTCGCGGTGTCCGGGCACGTGGCCGTGACGGTCGGGCCCAGGCCGGCGACGAGCCCGGCCACGATCTCCTGCTCGAGCTCGGCGCGCCGGAAGGGGACGGCGGGCGCCTGGACGGCGGGCGCCGGCGCCTGCTCGCCGGCGGCCGGGGGCACGGGCTGCTGCACGACCGCAGGTGCGTCGGCGTGCGGGTGCGCGTCGTCGATCAGGTTCGTGACGAGCAGGGCGAGCTTGAGGGCGATGACGACGACCGCCAGCCCGGCCGGGACCGCGGCCACCGTGCGCTTGCGGCCGGGTCGACGCTGGGGCCCCGCGGTCCGGCCGTCGTCGCGCACGACCGGCGAGATCTCGTCCGTCGTGGCCCGCACGTGGTGCGACCAGCCGGCGCCGTCGAACCATCGCTGCTGGTTCCGGTCATTCGGGTCGAGGTACCAGCCCGGGGGCTGCGGTGCGGTCGTCGGGTACTTCACGCCCGTGCATCGGCACGCGCGCGCCGCCGCTTGATCGTTGCTTCGGGGTACTAGTTCTCGAAGAAGCAGAACGGGTGGCCGGCGGGGTCGAGCAGGACCCGGACGTCGTCCTGCGGCTGGAACGCGGCGAGGCGAGCGCCCGTGGCGAGGGCGTGCTCGACCCCTGCCGCAAGGTCGTCGACCCGGATGTCCAGGTGCAGCTGCATCTGGTTGTGGTCGACGGTGGCCGGCCAGACGGGCGGGCGGTACGCCTCGTCCGAGCTGAACGAGAGGCCGCTGCCGCCGCCGGGCGGGCGGAGCATGACCCAACCGGGCTCGTCGGCGATCACGGGCCAGCCGAGGAGCCGGTGGTAGAAGTCCGCGAGCGCGTTGGCGTCCTGCGACTCGAGGACGGTCGCCGAGAGCGAGAACCGGCGGCCCGCGTGGTCGTTCCAGGGTGCGGTCGGTGGAGTGCTCATCGCTCCAGGGTTCCCACGGCGTCCGCGGTTCGCCACCGGAGAAAACCCTTGGCAGTCCCGGGCAACCGGACGTACGTTCGTGTCACACGGGAAGGAGGTGGTCCAAGACATGATTTCTCTGAGGACGCGTGAGGTGACTGCCGGCTAGTCGCCCGGCAGCAGTTTTTCGGACGGATTGCATCCGCCCGCAGACCACCGGTCGGCGAGCGAATCCATGGCAGTCACCGCAGCCCGTGGGAGCCGCGAACTCGTCCCTCGCGGCAGGGCCCCTCGATGGGGTCCGGCCCACGGGCTGTTGCCTGCCCGTGGCAGTGTGGGGCCGTGGCCCTCAAGAACCCCGCTCAGATCGACGCCATGCGTCCCGCCGGCCGCTTCGTCGCCGGCGTCCTGTCCTCCCTGCGTGACGTCGCCCGCGAGGGGATGACCCTCAAGCAGCTCGACACGCACGCACACCAGATGATCGACGCCGCCGGCGCGCACTCGGTCTACCTGGGCTACCACCCCTCGTTCGGCGCGATGCCCTACCCGGGCGTCCTGTGCACCTCCGTCAACGACGCCGCGCTGCACGGGCTGCCGTCGGACTACGTGCTCGCCGACGGCGACGTCCTGTCCATCGACTTCGCCGCGCAGCTGCAGGGGTGGGTGGCCGACTCGGCGCTCACGTTCCAGATCGGCACGCAGGACCCGTCGGTGACCGCGCTCATCGAGACGACCGAGCGTGCCCTGGCCGCGGGCATCGCCAAGGCCCGCAACGGCGCGCGGATGGGCGACGTGTCGTCGGCGATCGGGACCATCGGGCGGGCCGGCGGCTACGGGATCAACGCGGACTTCGGCGGTCACGGCGTCGGGCGCACCATGCACGAGGACCCGCACGTGCCCAACCTCGGCCGCCCGGGCACGGGGCAGAAGCTCAAGACCGGCCTGGTCATCGCGATCGAGCCGTGGTTCATGGCGGGTGGCGACGACTACACGATCGACCCCGACGGCTGGACCATCCGCACCGCCGACGGCTCCGTGGCCGCCCACGCCGAGCACACGGTCGCCATCACCCCGGACGGCCCGCTGGTCCTCACCGCCCGCGACTGACCACCCGCCCCGGACGCCGCGGCGGCGGGTCGCTTGCAGCGCGGGGATAGATTGGATCGGTCCGGCGTACCCCGTCGCCATCAGCACGAAAGAGGCTGTCATGTCCGCGCTCGTCGATACCGCACCTCTCATCGGTCACGTCGTCGGGGGGCAGGTGACGACGCCCGACGGCTCCCGGACCCAGGACGTCCACAACCCCGCGACGGGGGAGGTGTCGGGTCGCGTCCTGCTGGCCGACCAGGCCGAGGTCGACGCGGTCGTCGCCGGGGCGCTCGCGGCGTCGGCTGCCTGGGCGCAGGAGCCCATCGGCAAGCGGGCCGGCGTGCTGTTCGCGTTCCGGGAGCAGCTCGTCGCGCACACCGACGAGCTCGCCGCGACGATCACCGCCGAGCACGGCAAGGTCATCGCCGACTCGCTCGGCGAGGTGGGTCGCGGGCTCGAGGTCGTGGAGTACGCGTGCGGCATCCCACAGCTGCTCAAGGGCGAGTACACCGACCAGGCCGCGACGGGCGTCGACGTGTTCTCGTTCCGGGAGCCGCTCGGCGTCGTCGCGGGCATCACGCCGTTCAACTTCCCCGCGATGGTCCCGCTGTGGATGTCGCCCATGGCCATCGCGACCGGCAACGCGTTCGTGCTCAAGCCGTCGGAGCGCGACCCGAGTTCGTCCCTCCTGCTGGCTCGCCTGTGGAAGGCCGCCGGGCTTCCCGACGGGGTCTTCTCCGTGCTGCAGGGAGACCGCGTGGCCGTCGACGGGCTGCTCACGCACCCGGACGTCTCGGCGGTCTCGTTCGTCGGCTCGACCCCGATCGCGCAGCACGTCTATGCGACGGCGACCGCTCATCGAAAGCGCGTGCAGGCCCTGGGCGGCGCCAAGAACCACGCGGTCGTCCTGGCCGACGCCGACCTGGACCTCGCCGCGACGCACCTGACCGGTGCGGCGTTCGGCGCCGCCGGCGAGCGATGCATGGCGATCTCGGTGGCGCTGGTCGTCGACGACGTGGCCGACGCGCTGCTGGAGCGGCTGAAGGCGGCCGCGGAGAAGGTCCGCGTCGCGCCGGGCAACGACCCGAACAGCGACATGGGTCCCGTGATCACCAAGGCCGCGCAGCTGCGGATCGAGGAGATCGTCACGGACGCGGTCTCCACGGGTGCCCGGGCGCTGGTGGACGGTCGCGGGCACACGGTCGACGGGTTCGAGGGCGGCTACTTCGTCGGCCCCACGGTGCTCGACCGTGTCACCACCGACATGCGCGCGTACGCCGAGGAGATCTTCGGGCCGGTGCTGGTCGTGCTCCGGGTGGCCGACCTGGACGAGGCGATCGCCCTGGTCAACGCCAACCCGTACGGCAACGGCACCGCGATCTTCACGTCCTCGGGCGACGCCGCGCGCACGTTCCAGCGGGCCGTGCACGTGGGCATGATCGGCATCAACGTGCCCATCCCCGTGCCCGTCGGCTGGCACTCGTTCGGCGGGTGGAAGGACTCGCTGTTCGGGGAGAGCCACATCTACGGCCCTGAGGCGGTCCGCTTCTACACGCGCAACAAGGTGGTCACCAGCCGCTGGCCCAGCTCCCCTGCCACGGCCAAGTTCCACTTCGGCCGCACGACGAGCCACTGAACCACCCGCAACGTCCGCACTCGTGGGGCCTCTGACCTCCACGAGTGCGGACGTTGCTGTCGGTGCAGGCGTCCGGCCCTACAGCGAGCGCTGGTAGGTACGCATGGCGCGGACCGACCACCAGGCGACCACGGCCGCGAGGGCCGCGAGCCACAGGGCGCGGGTTCCGACGACGGACCAGTCCACCGCCGGGGACATCGCGGTGCGGGCGATCTCGACGGCCCAGGTCAGGGGGTTGAGCTGGGAGACCGTCTCGACCCAGGACGGCAGCAGCGACGCGGGCATCAGGGCCGTCGACAGGAACGTCGCCGGCAGCACGATGATCGTCGAGATGCCGATGAGGGCGGTCTGGTCGCGGGCGAGCAGCGCGACCGCCGCCGAGAGCGAGCAGAACGCGGCGGCGAGCAGGATCGACGCGCCGAGCGCGACGAGGAGACCGAGCACCCCGCCGTCGTAGGACGCGCCGGCCAGGAAGCCGATCCCGAGCACGCACAGCCCCTGCACGAAGCAGATCATCAGCTGCTGCACCAGCTGACCGGCCACGAGCGACGAGCGGTGCACCGGCGAGGTGAGCATGCGATCCATGACGCCGGAGCGGATGTCGTCGATGAAGCCGGTGCCCGCCCAGGCGCCGGAGTACAGGACGGTCATCATGAGGATGCCCGGCACCAGGAAGGTCATGTAGTCCTCGGAGCCGAAGCCGGGGACCGTCGCGACCGACGAGAACACGTTGCCGAACAGCAGCAGCCAGATCACCGGCTGGATGATCGCCACGCCGAGGCCCCAGGGCTGACGGAACCCGTCGACGGTCCAGCGGCGGGTGACCTGCGAGGTCTGGGTGACCCAGGACGCGGTGGTGCTCATCGGGCGACCTCCAGCTCGGGCGCGGACGTCCACGACCGGCCCGCGAAGGCCAGGTAGACGTCGTCGAGGGTGGGACGGGAGACGCCGACGGCGCCGTGCCGGATGCCTGCGGCCTGCAGGGCGGCGATGACGGCGCCCACGGCGGCGGGCCCGTCGGAGGTGCGCGCGACGAGGCGACCGGTGGGCCCCTCGACGTGCACGGAGACGTCGCGCAGGAGCGCGACGGACGACGCGACGTCCCGCACGAGTGCGGCATCCGGCTCGACGAGGTCGACGGACAGGGTGTCGCCCTCGAGCGTCGCCTTGAGCGCCTCCGGCGACCCGGCGGCCACGACCCGCCCGCGGTCGACGACGGTCAGGCCGTCGGCCAGCCGGTCGGCCTCCTCGAGGTAGTGCGTGGTGAGCACGACGGTCAGCTCGTCCTCGCCGGCCAGCCGCCGGATCTCGGCCCACATCGCGGAGCGGGCCTCGGGGTCCAGGCCGGTGGTGGGCTCGTCGAGGAACAGCACGGACGGGGTCCCGACGAGCCCCAGGGCCACGTCGAGCTTGCGGCGCGTGCCGCCCGAGAGCTTGCCGGCGCCGCGGTCGGCGAACTCGGCGAGCCCGAAGCGGTCGACGAGGACTGCGGCCCTGGAGGCCGACGACGACCGCGACAACCCGCGAAGCCGCGCGGCCATCACGAGGTTCTCGCGCGGGGTGAGCAGAGGGTCGGCGCCGGTCCCCTGGGACACGTAGCCGATGGCCCGCCGGACCGCGGCGGCGTCACGGACGACGTCGTGGCCGGCCACGCGCGCGGTGCCGGACGTGGCCCGGGCGAGCGTGGTGAGCACCTTGGTGGTGGTGGACTTGCCGGCGCCGTTGGGGCCGAGCAGCCCGTGCACGGTGCCGGCGGGGATGGAGAGAGTGAGCCCGTCGAGGGCCCGCACGTCCGGTCGGCCGCGGCCGCCGGGGTAGGTCTTGACCAGGTCGAGCGCGTCGACGGCTGTGTCTTGGGGCATGGGACTGCCTTCGGGTCGAGCCGGTTCTTGCACCGGCGGATGGGCCGACCGAGGAGCCACCTATGCTGGGAGTGCAGCGGATCGCACAGGTGCCCTTGCGGGTCTCGGTCGGTTCGTGGTGGTCGGCCCGGGTGTTCCAGCACCTGGGCCGACCTTCTTCGCGCTCGGGTGAGCGCGAGATCTAGGGCGGCGAGGACGTGTAGGAGGCGAGCGCCTCGGCCAGCTCGTCGGGGGTCAGGCGCCCGCCCGCCAGGGTGCGTTCGTGCAGCTCGCGCCACAGGTGCACGCCGTCGAACGAGCCGTCCGCGATGCTCGTCGCGAGCCCCACGACGAAGCCGTGCTCGGCGGTCAGGATGGCGATCTCGTAGGCGCTCTCGAGCGTGAAGATCGCGGGCAGGCCCATCGCGGCGGACTCGTCGATGCCGGCGCGCAGGGTGCTCAGCGAACGCTCGAGCGTCGCCTGTCGCAACCGCAGCAGCCGGACGACGTCGTCGGGACCCAGCAGGGGCAGGAACGAGAGCGCGGCCTCGAACTGCGGGAACTCCTTGGCGGGCGTGCGGACCAGGTCGGTGAGCCAGTCGATGGCCTCGGTCGCGCCGGAGTCGGTGAGCCGGTAGACGGTGCGCGTGGGCCGGTTGCCGTCGCGCTCGGTGGACGCGGCCTCGATCAGCCCGTGCTTCACCAGGGAGTCGACGACCGAGTACAACGAGCCGAAGTTGAGCTTCACCGACTCGTCCTTGCGCCGCTCGCGCAGGGTCATCGACATCTCGTACGGGTGCATCGGCCGCTCCCACAGGAGCGCGAGGACGGCGAGGGCCAGGGGGTTGCTCCGCGATCGTGCCGCCATGCCCGCCACCTCCGACGCGTATCGTCCGATTCCGAATGCTCGACTCAGAGTATATCGCGTCTATGTCGCGTCTCAACCCCCAGATGCGACGACGTCCGTGCGATGTGAGGAATCGTGTCGGCACGTCGTGCGACGATCGAGCGTGCCTCAGCCCTACGCCGTGATGGTCGTCTGCACGGGAAACATCTGCCGCTCACCGATGGCCGAGGTGGTGCTGCGCGAGCGGTTCGACGCGGCGGGCCTGGGCGACCGCGTCGTCGTCGACTCGACGGGGATCAGCGACGAGGAGCACGGCAACCCGATCGACCGGCGCGCGCGGGCGGTGCTCGTCGCGCACGGGTACGACCCGGCCGACGGCCACCACGCCCGACGGGTGCGCGCCTCGGACCTGCCGTCGCACGACCTCGTCCTGGCGATGACGTCCGCGCACGCGCGGGCGCTGCGGCAGCTCGGCGACGCCGACGTGCGCATGTACCGGTCGTTCGACCCGGATGCGCCCGTGGGCCGGGCCGAGCACGCGCTCGACGTCGACGACCCCTGGTACGGCGGCGCCGCGGACTTCGAGGCCTGCCTCGCGCAGGTCGAGGCGGCGGCCGACGGCGTCGTCGCGTACGTGCGCGGCGTGCTCTAGAGCCAGCGGTTGCGGCGGAACGCCATGTACAGCGCCACGCAGATGACGCCGATCCCCCCGACGACGACGTAGAACCCGTACGGGGCACCCGACCCGGGGATCACGTCGAAGTTCATGCCGTAGATGCCGGCGACCGCGGTCGGGACGATCGCGATGGCCGCCCACGACGAGATCTTGCGCATGTCGGAGTTCTGCTGGATGCCGACCCGGTTCTGCTCCATGCTCACCTGCGCCAGGTCGGCCTGCATGACGTTGGTGAGCAGGGCATCGGCGGCCTCGACGAGCTCGGCGGCGTGCAGCGCGTGGTCCTGCACGTCGCGGAAGTAGGGCCGCGCGTATGCCGGGATGTTCGGGACGGTCTCGTCGGCGAGCCGGGTCAGGGGGCCGACGAGCGGGACGACGGCCCTGCGGAACTGCTGCACCTCGCGCTTGAGCTTGTAGATGCGCTCGGCGTGGTCGCTGCTCGGGTCGTCACCGAACACCTGGTCCTCGATCTCGTCGAGGTCGACCTCGATCGCGGCGGTGACGTCGAGGTACTGGTCGACGGCCTTGTCCATGATGCCGTGCAGCACCGCCGCGGGACCGTGCTGGAGCATCTCGGGGTCGCCCTCGAGCGCCTCGCGCACCTGCGCGGGGATCGTCGTGACGCCGTGCCGGACGACGATGGCGAAGCGGTGGCCGACGAAGATCGCGAGCTCGCTGACCTCGACCACCTCGACGTGGTCGACGTAGAACACAGGCTTGACCACGGCGAACGTCAGCGACCCGTAACGGTCCAGCTTGGGCCGCTGGTGAGACGCGATGGCGTCCTCGATGGCCAGCTCGGGCAGCTCGAACGCCTCGGCGAGCGCGGCGAACTCCTCCTGCGTCGGGTCGTGCAGGCCGATCCAGACGAAGCCGTCCTCCTTCTCCGCCTCCCGCATCGCGACGGTCAGGTCGTCGAGACGGTGCAGGCGTCGGCCCCCGGCGTACAGCGCGCAGTCCACGATCACGGTTCCGAGGCTAAGGCTCCCCGCGCGCGGGCCCGGGACCCGCGCCAGACTGAACGTGACCGTGCAGAACCCGGCGGTCCTACCTCGGAGGCTGACGTGAAGTTCGAGATCTGGAAGGACAAGGCCGGCGAGTTCCGGTTCCGGCTCGTCGCGACGAACGGCAACGTGCTCGCGAGCAGCGAGGGCTACACGACGAAGGCGAACGCGCAGGGTGCGATCGCCCGCATCCAGTCGGACGCGGCGAACGCCGCGGTCGTCGACAACAGCTGATCGCGGGCGGCCGCGGCCCGAAGGCCGGGCCGCCCGGTCGGGCGTCAGGCGACGCGGACGACGATCTTGCCCCGCACGTGGCCCGTCTCGCTGGCGCGATGGGCATCCGCGGCGTCGGCGAGCTCGAAGACCTCTGCCACCTCGACGTTCACCGTGCCGGCATCGATGAGTGCCGTCAGCGCGTCCAGGTCGTCGTGGTCCGGTCGGACCCAGACGTAGTGGCCGCCGAGCTCCTCGCGTGCCGCGGCGTCGACGACGGAGGCCACCACGCCGTCGGCGGCCAGCACGCCCCGGGCGGTGGGCACGAGGTCGTCGCCGCCGAAGTCGAGCACCACGTCGACGCCGTGCGGTGCGAGCGCGCGCACACGCTCCACGACACCCTCGCCGTACATGACCGGCTCGGCACCCAGGCCGCGCAGGTACTCGTGGTTGCGCTCGGACGCGGTGCCGATGACGCGAGCCCCGAGCGACCGGGCGATCTGCACCGCGAACGCGCCGACCCCGCCCGCGGCGGCCAGCACGAGCACGGTCTGCCCGGAGGCGACACCGGACCGGCGGATCGCCTGGTACGCCGTGAGCCCGGCGAGCGGGACCGCGGCGGCCTCCTCGAACGTCAGCGTGGCCGGCTTGCGCGCGAGGGTCCGCACGGGCGCCGCGACAAGCTCGGCGAACGTCCCGCCCTGCACCCAGTCGCGGCGGACGTAGCCGTAGACCTCGTCGCCGACCCGCAGCTCCGGGGTGTCCAGGCCAACGCGCTCGACGACCCCGGCGACGTCCCATCCGGGGACCGCGGGGAAGGTCACGTCCATGATCGGGTCCAGGTAGCCCGCGCGGACCTTCCAGTCGACCGGGTTGACCGAGGCGGCGCGCACGCGCACCAGGACGCTGTCGGGGCCGACCTTCGGGGTGGGGAGCTCGGTGAGACCGAGCACGCTGGCGTCGCCGTAGCGGGAGTAGGTGATGGCTCGCATACCTCTGGCAACGGGGTGGACGGCGCCCGTGTTTCCGACGGGGACGTGATGTCGGTCGCTCGTGCGCCACCATGGCTCCATGAAGGTTGCCTCCCGCGCGCACGTCCCGCCGTTCGCCGTCATGGAGATCCTGGCTGCCGCGAACGCCCGCCGGGCCGCGGGCGAGAACATCCTCAACCTCTGCGCCGGCGAGCCGTCGACGGGTGCGTCCGAGGTCGTGCGGCAGCGCGCGATCGACCTGCTGACCGCGGGCGACCTGGGGTACACCGAAGCCCTCGGCGCACCGGGCATGCGTGCGGCGATCGCCCAGCACTACCGCGACTGGTACGACGTCGACATCGAACCCGGCCGGATCGCGGTGACCACGGGGTCGTCGGGCGGCTTCCTGCTCGCGTTCCTCGCCGCGTTCGACGTGGGCGACCGCGTGGCGCTGGGCGTGCCCGGCTACCCGGCGTACGCGAACATCCTGGCGGCGCTCGGCTGCGAGGTCGTCACCCTGCCCTGCGGCCCCGAGACGCGGTACCAGCCGACGGTCGCGCAGCTGGAAGCCCTGACGCAGCCGATCGACGGCCTGGTCGTCGCCTCTCCCGCCAACCCGACCGGCACGATGATCGACCCGGCCGAGCTCGCCGCGCTGGCCGACTGGTGCGGCGCGCACGGCGTCCGGCTGATCAGCGACGAGATCTACCACGGCATCACCTACGACTCCTCGACGCCCCCGACCGCGGCGTCCTACCTGGCGCAGGGCGCCGTCGTCGTGAACTCGTTCTCCAAGTATTGGGCGATGACGGGCTGGCGCCTGGGCTGGCTCGTCCTCCCGGACGACCTCGTCTCCGCGGTGGGAGCGCTCGCCGGCAACGTGGCCCTCTGCCCGCCCGCGCTCGCCCAGCACGCCGGCGTCGCCGCGTTCAGCCCGTCCGGCTACGCCGCAGCGCGGGAGAACGTGGCCCGCTACGCGTCGTCGCGCGCGTTGCTCCTCGAGCGCCTGCCCGAGCTCGGCTGGACGCGCATCGCCCCGGCCGACGGGGCGTTCTACCTCTACGCCGACATCTCGGCCAGCGGCCTCGACTCGATCACGTGGTGCGCCCGGCTCCTCGACGAGGCCGGCGTGGCCCTGACTCCGGGCACCGACTTCGACCCCGTCGACGGGCGCCGGTGGGTCCGGCTGTCGTTCGCGTCGTCGGTCGAGGTGGTCGGCGAGGCGATCGAGCGCATCGTGGCCTGGCAGGCGACGCTCTAGCTCAGGCGCGGGCGTAGCGCCGGACGAACGCCGCGAGGATCCGTGGCGGCACGGAGACGTCCGTGGCGCGGACCCGCGCGACGACCTCCTCGAGCTCCGCCGGCGGGAAGTAGCCGTACCCGGAGTACGTGCGGATGCGCCCGACGATGCCGTCGACGTCGAGCTCGGGGTGGAACTGGGTGGCGTAGAGGTTGGTTCGGACCCGGAACATCTGCACCGGGCACGCGGGCGACGAGGCGAGGAGCGTCGCGGTGCTGGGGAGCACACGGCACGCCTCCTTGTGCCCGACGTACGCGTCGAAGCGGAGTGGGAGCCCGGCGAGCAGCGGGTCGGCCACGCCCTCGTCGGTGAGGGTGATCGGCACGGCGCCGATCGGCTCGCCGTACGTCGTGTCGATCACCCCGCCCTGGTGCACGCCGAGCGTCCCGACGCCGTAGCAGGCGCCGAGGAACGGGAAGTCCCGAGTGACCACCTCGTCGAGCAGCACGGACATCTCGGCCTCGACCCGGGTCTGTGCGTCGGACTTGCTCGACGCACTCGCGTCGAACGGGCTTCCCCCGACGAAGACGCCCGACAGGCCGTCCAGATCGAGGTCGGGCATGGTGGTCGACTCCAGCCGGACCCGGAGCAGATCGTCCGAGGCCAGCCCGCCGAACCGCAGGAACGCCGCGTACTCGCCGTCGGCGGCGTCGTCCTGCGAGCGCGTGGCGAGCAGCACGAACGGCCTCATCCCCGCAGGCTCCCAGCGGCGGCCCCGGGACGCGACCGCACGACGTAGGTTTGTCGTCGTGCCGCTTCCCGCGCTGGTCCCCCTCGGGCCGCCCCTGACCCGTGAGCAGCTCGCGCGCGGGTCGCGGCACCTGCTGCTCGCGGAGCTCGGGGTCGACGGACAGCGACGGCTGCGGAACGCGAAGGTGTGCGTGATCGGCGCCGGTGGGCTCGGGGCGCCGGTCCTGCAGTACCTCGCGGCGGCGGGGGTCGGCACGATCGGGATCGTCGACGACGACGTCGTGGACGTTAGCAACCTCCAGCGTCAGGTGATCCACGGGACGGCGGACGTGGGCCGGGCGAAGGTCGACAGCGCGGCCGAGTCGATCGCGGCGCTCGACCCGGACATCGTCGTGACGACGCACGGCGAGCGGCTGACCAGCCAGAACGTCGACGCGATCCTGAGCGGGTACGACGTCGTCGTCGACGGCACGGACAACTTCGCCACCCGCTACCTGGTCAACGACGCGTGCGTGCGGCTCGGGCTCCCCGAGGTCTGGGGGTCGGTGCTGCGGTTCGACGCGCAGACGACCGTGTTCTGGGGGCGCCACGGCCCGCAGCTGCGCGACCTCTTCCCCGAACCGCCCGCCGCCGACGAGGTCCCGTCCTGCGCGGAGGCCGGCGTGCTCGGCGCGCTGTGCGGTCAGGTCGGCTCCGTCATGGCGACCGAGGTGGTCAAGCTGGTCACCGGCACCGGAGAATCGCTGCTCGGCCGCGTGCTCGTGATCGACGCGCTGCGCGGCCGCTGGTCCGAGGTCCCGCTCATCGGCACGCAGCACATCGCCCCCCCGCGCAAGGAGAGCACCATGCCCGACGACGTCCCGATCACCACCGCGCCCGAGCTCGTGGCCCGACTGGCCGCCCGCGAGGCCGGCGCCGACGACTTCCTGCTCATCGACGTGCGCGAGCCGGAGGAGTTCGCCGCCGGGGCGATCCCCGGGGCGGTCCTGATCCCGCTCGGCAGCGTGCTCGACGGCTCGGCGCTGGACGGCCTGCCGCGCGACCAGGAGATCGTCGTGCAGTGCCAGGTCGGCGGGCGCTCCCTGACCGCCGCGCGCGTGCTGCGCGGGCTCGGGTACGACGCGAGCAACCTCGACGGCGGCATCCTCGCCTGGTACGCAGCCAGCTGACCGTGCGACCACTCGACGACCACCGCGCCGCAGCCCTGGCGCTCGCCGAGCCGCTCGCGGCGCAGGAGCGCGCGCTCGACGAGCTGGACGGGATGGTCCTGGCACAGGACGTCCGCAGCGACGAGTACCTGCCCCGGTGGGACAACTCGGCGATGGACGGCTACGCCGTGCGCGCGGCCGACATCTACCCCGGCGTCACGCTGCGGGTGGTCGCGGAGCTCGCGGCGGGTTCCGACGAGGAGCCTGAGGTCACCGCCGGGACGGCCGCCCGCATCATGACGGGAGCGCCGCTGCCCGCCGGCGCGGACGCGGTCGTGCCGGTCGAGGACACCGACGGCGGGACGTCGTGGGTGTCCGTCGCGCTCGTGCCGGAGGAGGGCGCGCACATCCGTCGAGCCGGCGAGGACGCCGTCCCCGGCGACCTCGTCGTCGCCGCGGGGACGGCCCTCGGCCCGGCGCACATCGCGGCGATCGCGTCCGTCGGCCGCGCGTCGGCGCTCGTGCACCGTCGTCCGCGGGTCGCGGTCGTGTCGACCGGCGACGAGCTCGTCGCGCCCGGGACCCCGCTGCTGCGCGGTCAGCTCCCCGACTCGAACTCGTGGCTGCTCGCGGCCGCGGTCCGGGAGGCCGGCGGCATCCCGGTGCGGCTCGGGCCGGTCGCCGACGACCCGGACGCGCTGCACGCGCTGCTGCTGGGCATCGAGGACGTCGACCTCGTCGTCACCTCGGGTGGCGTGAGCATGGGCGCGTACGACGTGGTCAAGGCCGCGCTCGCCGACGAGCCCGACGTCGAGTTCGTCCGCGTCGCCGTGCAGCCGGGCAAGCCGCAGGGGTTGGGGCGCCTGGCGAACGGCATCCCGATCGTCACGCTGCCGGGCAACCCGGTCAGCTCGTTCGCCTCGTTCGAGATGTTCGTCCGGCCCGCGCTGCGCCGGATGGCCGGGCACGCGGACGTCGAGCGGCCCACCGTGACCGCGATCAGCGACGACGCCTGGACCACGCCCCCCGACCGCGCCCAGATTATGCCCGTGCGGTACGTGTCGGACGGCGGCCACCCGCACGTCGTGCGCGCCACCGGACGCGGCTCCGGCTCGCACCTCGTCGCGCGGCTCGCGCTGGCGGAGGGGCTCGCCGTGATCCCCGCGTCGGTGGAGGCTGTGTCCGTGGGCGATCGGGTACGAGTGATGAGGGTCAGGCCATGAGCGACCAGCCGTTCACACACCTCGACAGCGCCGGGCACGCCCGGATGGTCGACGTCACCGCCAAGCAGCCGACCGTCCGCGCGGCGACGGCGTCGGGTCGGGTCGTCTGCGGGCCGGAGGTCGTCGCGGCCCTGCGCTCCGGCGGGGTGCCCAAGGGCGACGTGCTCGCGGTCGCGCGGATCGCGGGCATCTCGGCCGCCAAGCGCACGGCCGAGCTGCTCCCGCTCGCGCACGTGATCGGCGTGCACGGCGTGGTCGTGGACCTGACGATCACCGACGACGGCGTCGACATCACCGCCACCGTCCGGACCGCCGACCGCACGGGCGTCGAGATGGAGGCGCTGACCGCCGTGTCCGTGGCCGCGCTCGCCGTCGTCGACATGGTCAAGGGGATCGACAAGTCGGTGCGGATCGCGGACGTGCGGCTCGAGGCGAAGTCCGGCGGGAAATCGGGCGACTGGGTGCGGCCGGACGATGCCTGAGGCCGCGTTCGACGCTGTCGTCCTCGCCGGCGGCCGGGGTTCGCGCCTCGGCGGGCCGTCCAAGCCGGAGGTCGTGGTCGGCGGCCGGGCGCTGCTGGACCACGCCCTGGCGGCGGTGAGCGATGCCTCCCGGGTGGTGGTCGTCGGACCACCGTCGGTGGCGCGTCCCGGCATCCCGACCGTGCTCGAGGACCCGCCCGACGGCGGCCCGGTCGCGGGGCTGGCAGCGGGGCTGGCGGCGCTGGCCTCCCTCTCGTCGACCAGCGAGTACGTCGTCGTCCTGGCCTGCGACATCCCCCGCGCCGGAGCCGCGCTCCCGGCCCTCCGCGCGGCGACGTCGGCCGACGGCGTGGACGGTGCGCGCCTGGTCAGCCCGGACGGACACCCGCAGCACCTCGTCGCGGTCTACCGCTCCAGCGCCCTGACAGCGGCGCTGCTTCGGCTCCCGACCGTGCACGGGGCCTCGATGCGCGCGCTGACGACCGGCCTGACACTGGTGGACGTCCCCGACACCGACGACTCGGCCGCCGACGCCGACACCTGGCCCGACGTCGCACGACTGGACGCGGAACTGACGGCTGAGAGGATCGACCCATGACCGACGACCCGCGCCGCGCCCCGGGCGCCGACCTGCCCGTCTGGATCGACCAGCTCTGCGTGGCGCTCGGCGTGGACCGTGAGCTCGTCGACATCGACCGCATCCTCGAGGTGTCCAGCGGGGTCGCGCACCAGGTCGCGCGACCCGCGGTCCCGGTGACCATGTTCGTCGCTGGCCTCGCGGCCGCCGGCACGGACCCGGCCGCCGTCGAGCACCTGCTCGCCGCGATCGACGAGCGGGCCGCTGCGTGGGAGTGATCAGCGTGCGCTACTTCGCGGCCGCGGCGGAGGCCGCCGGTGTCGACACGGAGCAGCTCGAGGCGGGGTCGGCCGACCAGGTGCGGGCGGCGATGGTCGACGCGCATCCCGCGCTCGCGGCGGTGCTGGGCCGCTGCGCGCTGCTGGCCGACGGCGTCCGGGTCGACGGGCCCGACCCGGTGCGAGCCGGCGCGACGCTCGACGTGCTCCCCCCGTTCGCCGGCGGCTAGCCGCCGATCGCGCTCATCGGGCGGTCGGGCTGCAGGAACGACGGGTCGTCGATGTCGTGGCCGGCCTTCTTGCCGGCCAGGCAGCGGCGGTAGGCCTCGGCCAGCGCCTCGTCGACGTCGGACGGGATCGGCGCGGGCCGCGGGGCCGCGCTCGTGCCGATGCGCAGCGCCTGCGCCGCACCGACGCCGATCGCCGAGCCGTCGGTGGGCTCCGCACCCCGCAGCAGCTCGCGGACGTCCGTCTCCGTCTGCGAGAACAGGCACGCGCGCAGCTGCCCGTCGGCCGTGAGCCGCAGGCGGTCGCACGCGCCGCAGAAGGGCGCGGTCACCGAGGCGATGACGCCGACGGTCTCGGGTCCGCCGTCGACGGTCCACAGCTCGGCGGGTGCGGCGCCGCGGCCCGGCACCTCGGTGAGCGTGAACGCCTCACGCAGGCGGCCCAGGATCTCGGCCTGCGTCACCATCTCGGCGCGGTCCCAGGTGTGCCCCGCGTCCAGCGGCATCTGCTCGATGAACCGCATCTGGTACCCGCGGTCCACAGCGAACCGGGTCAGGGCCACCACCTCGTCGTCGTTGACCCCGCGCATCGCGACCGCGTTGATCTTCACGGGGTGCAGTCCGGCGGCGTCCGCCGCCGCGATCCCGGCCAGGGTCTCGACGAGCTTGTCGCGGCGGGTCAGCTGCAGGAACTTCTGGCGGTCCAGCGTGTCCAGGCTGATGTTCACGCGCGACAGTCCGGCGTCCCTGAGCTGCGAGGCGAGCCCGGGCAGGCGCAGCGCGTTCGTCGTCAGCGAGACCTCGGGGCTGCCCGACGGACCGTGCAGCGCGGTGAGCCGACGGACCACGTCCACGATGTCGACGCGCAGCAGCGGCTCGCCGCCCGTCAGCCGGATCTCCGTGATGCCGAGCTCCACGCCCACGCGGGCGACGTGCACGATCTCGTCTGTGCTCAGCATGGTCGAGCGCGCCAACCACGGGACGCCGTCGGCGGGCATGCAGTAGGTGCAGCGCAGCGAGCAGCGGTCGGTCAGCGAGATGCGCAGGTCGCGGTGCTCGCGCCCGAACCGGTCGACCAAGGTCATGTCATCCCCACCCAGACGTGTGATCCGTCCTCCAGTACCTCACGTTTCCACACCGGCAGCTCTGCCTTGACCTTCTCGACGAGGGCGCGGCAGACGTCGAACGCCTCCGCCCGGTGCGAGGTGGCGACCGCCGCGACGATCGCGGCCTCCCCGACCGCCAGGTGGCCGATCCGGTGAGAGACCGCGACGCCGAGCACGTCGTCGTCGGCCGCGAACGACGACGCGATCTGCGCCAGCACGGCCGGTGCATCGGGATGCGCGGAGTAGTCGAGCCCTATAACCCGTCCGGTGACCGACGGGTCGTGGTCACGCACGAGCCCCACGAACGTCGCGACCGCACCCGCCCGCGGACCACTGACGTGTTCCACGTGAAACAGCAGGTCGAGGGGCTCGTCGACGACGCGGGCGATCATCCGTGGTCACCGCCGCGCAGCTGGTCGAGCAGGTGCGGGAGCAGCGGCAGCAGCACGTCGAGCCCCTCCGAGACCCCACCGGGCGAGCCCGGCAGGTTGACGACGACGGCTCCGTCCGCGGTGACCCCCGCGAGCCCGCGCGACAGGACGGCCGTCGGGACGGTCGCGGCGCCGACCCGTCGGATCGCCTCGGGGATGCCCGGGAGCTCGTGGGCGAGCAGCGGTCGCGTGCCCTCGGGCGTGCGGTCGCGAGGACCGACGCCGGTGCCGCCGGAGGTGATCACCACCCGCGCGCCCGCGTCGACGGCGGCGCGCACGGCTGCCTCGACCGACGCGGCGCCGTCCGGGACGACGACCACCGGCGCCACCGTGTACCCGCTCGCCTGCAGCCGGCCCGCGGCGAGCGGCCCGGACCGGTCGGCCCGCGTGCCGGCGGCGGACCGGTCGGAGACCACGACGACGACCGCCGGGACGCGGTCGGTCGACGGGTGGCTCATCACGCCAGCCTAACGAGCGGCGAGGAGAGAGCCGTCCTGATGAATCCCGCCCTCGGTCGCCGGCCGTGGCGATCGTCGCCCCTATCCTGCTCGGCGCGGGCACGGTCCGCCCCCTCCGCCCCCCGCGGGGGCGGGCTCCTGCAGGGGGGAACGCGCACATGTCCAACTGGGGCGACCCGAACCAGCGCCCGGCCGAGCCGCCCTACGGCCAGCCGCAGCCGACCCACGGCCGGCCGCTGCCCTATGAGCAGCCACACGCGCAGCCGCAGCCGTACGGCCAACCGCAGCCGCACGTCCAGCACCCCACGTCGTACTCCCCGCCGCAGGCCCACGGGCAGCCCGACCCGGGTAGCTACGCGGCCGCGCAGCACGCGCAGCACCTCGCGCAGCTCGACGCGATGCACCGCTCCGCCGACCGCCAGGCCGTGCTGATCCGCTGGGGCATCGGTGCCGCGCTGCTGGCCTTCCTCTTCTTCCGGACGTACCGGCAGGGCCTGTCCGGCGTGGCGGCCGTCTGCGGGATGCTGGCGGTCGTCCTCGTCGCGTTCGTCGTCGGCGGGTTGGTCTCGAGGTCGATGACCGGTGGTCGTCACCGCGCGGTCATGGCCGCCCGGCCGGGCCTGGAGGTCGTCGAGGCGTGGGGTGCTCGCGGTCTGCATGCGGCGCTGTCGGCCGCGGGGATCACGCCGACCAGGGTGCGCAAGACCGCTGCGACGTCCCTGTCCGTGGTGCCGTCCGACCAGGGCATCGAGCTGTGGACCGGGCGGCGGTCGACGGCGGCAGTCCTGGTCGCGATCCCCTGGTCGTCGGTTGTCGCGATCGACGAGTCCCGCGGCTCGATCACCAACGACGGCACACGTCCCGCGATCATGCTCGTGACGGCGATCGGGCAGAACCTGCTGCTGGTGCCGCGCCGGCGCACGAACGGCGGCCGCGTGCTGGCCGCCCGCGACCTGCGGGTGCTCGTCGCGCGGCTCGAGGAGCTGCGGGTCCGGGCGCTGGGACGGTAGGCCCGTTCGACACCCCCGGCAGGTACGCTGAGCCCACAACTTCACACGCTGCTCGAACCGCGGCGGGAGAGCTCCCGCGCACGACGGCGGGGCGCCGAAGGAGCAATCCTCCCCGGGAATCTCTCAGGCCCCTGTACCGCCACGGCGAGGCAACTCTGGAAAGCGGACCGGCAAGGTCCCACCGACGGTGCAAGTCTGTCCTCGGGCAGGCAAAACTCTCAGGTCTGCACGCGTGCACGCGCACGAACGCAGGTGACAGAGCGGGGAGCCCACCCACCGTCCCGGTGCCCCCACCGGACGACCCTGCGGAGCAGCCCGTGACCGACTTGCACTCAGCCGTGATCAGCGGCCCCGTCCTGCACCTGGACGCCTCCGGCGACATCGTCGCCTCGACGCGCGTCGAGCACACGCCCGCCGCCGAGGACTTCGCCGACCGGCACATCGGCCCGCGTGGCACGGAGACGGCGCACATGCTCTCGGTCGTCGGCTACGACAGCCTCGACGCGCTGATCGACGCGGCCGTCCCCGCGAGCATCCGCACGGACCGGCCGCTCGACCTGCCCGCCGCACGGTCCGAGGAGGACGTGCTCGCCGCGCTGAAGACCATCGCCGGCCGCAACCAGGTGCTCACGCCGATGATCGGGCAGGGGTACTCCGACACGATCACGCCGGCGGTCATCCGCCGCAACGTGCTCGAGTCACCCGCCTGGTACACCGCCTACACGCCCTACCAGCCGGAGATCGCCCAGGGCCGGCTCGAGGCGCTGCTCAACTTCCAGACGATGGTCACCGACCTCACCGGCCTGGACATCGCCAACGCCTCGCTCCTCGACGAGGCCACGGCCGTCGCCGAGGCGGTCGCGCTCATGTGGCGCGGCGCCCGGGGCAAGGCCGGCACCGTGGTGCTCGACGCAGACCTGTTCAGCCAGTCGCTGGCCGTCACGATCGGCCGCGCCGAGGCGATCGGCCTGCCGGTCCTCGTCGCGGACCTGACCGACGGGCTCCCCGAGATCGAGGGCGACCTCGTCGGGGTCGTGCTGCAGCAGGTCGGCGCCTCCGGCCGCGTGCGCGACCTGACGGACGTCATCGCACAGACCAAGGAGCGGGGAGGCCTCGTCACGGTCGCGGCCGACCTGCTCGCCCTGACGCTCGTCACCAGCCCTGGCACGCTCGGCGCCGACATCTCGGTCGGCTCGGCGCAGCGCTTCGGCGTCCCGCTGTTCGGCGGTGGGCCGCACGCCGCGTTCATGGCGGTGCGCAACGGCCTGGAGCGGTCGCTGCCCGGGCGGCTCGTGGGTGTCTCGATCGACGCCGACGGAGCGCGGGCCTACCGGCTCGCCCTGCAGACGCGCGAGCAGCACATCCGCCGCGAGAAGGCGACGAGCAACATCTGCACCGCGCAGGCGCTGCTCGCGATCGTCGCGTCGATGTACGCGGTCTACCACGGGCCCGACGGACTGCGGGCGATCGCCGAGACCGTCCACGCGCACGCGTCCGGCCTCGCCGAGCTGCTCACCGGCATCGGCGTCACGGTCGAGCACGACACGTACTTCGACACGATCCGCACGGTCGTCCCGGGCAAGGCCCGCGCGGTCGTCGCGAAGGCCGCCGACGCCGGTGTCAACCTCTGGGCCGCCGACGACGACCACGTGCAGATCGCCTGCGACGAGCGCACCAACGCTGACCACCTGCTGCGCATCGTGCTGGCCTTCGCGGCCGCGGGCACCACGACGCTCGAGGCGGACGAGGACGGCACCCACTCGTTCGGCTTCGTCGGTGTCGGCGGCCCGCAGGGGTTCGTCGTCGAGACCACGGCCCTGCCCGCCGGCCTGCGGCGCACGGACGCCTACCTGACGCACCCCGTCTTCCACCTGCACCGCTCCGAGACCGCGATGCTGCGCTACCTGCGCCGGCTCTCGGACAAGGACCTGGCCCTCGACCGCACGATGATCCCGCTGGGCTCCTGCACGATGAAGCTCAACGCCACGGCCGAGATGGAGCCCATCAGCTGGCCGGAGTTCGCGAGCATCCACCCGTACGCGCCCCTCGACCAGACCCTCGGCTACGCGGAGCTGGTGACGCAGCTGCAGGACTGGCTGGCCGAGATCACGGGCTACGCCGCGGTGTCCGTGCAGCCGAATGCGGGTTCGCAGGGTGAGCTGGCCGGTCTGCTGGCCATTCACGGCTACCACGCGGCGCGCGGCGACACGCGCGACGTCTGCCTGATCCCCGCGTCCGCGCACGGCACGAACGCGGCGTCGGCGGCGCTCGCGGGCATGCGCGTCGTCGTCGTCGCGACGGCGTCCGACGGGTCCATCGACCTCGACGACCTGCGCGCCAAGCTGGACCAGCACGGGCCGCAGGTGGCCGCGATCATGATCACCTACCCCTCGACGCACGGCGTCTACGAGGAGGGTGTGCGCACGGTCTGCGACCTCGTACACGAGGCCGGCGGCCAGGTATACATCGACGGTGCGAACCTCAACGCGCTGGTCGGACTGGCGCGGCCGGGCGAGCTCGGCGGCGACGTGTCCCACCTCAACCTGCACAAGACGTTCTGCATCCCGCACGGCGGCGGCGGTCCCGGGGTCGGCCCGGTCGCGGTCGCGGCGCACCTCGCGCCGTACCTGCCGGGCAACCCGACCCCCGGTACCAGCAACGAGGCCACGGCACCGGTCAGCGCCGCGCCGTGGGGGTCGGCGGGCATCCTGCCGATCAGCTGGGCCTACGTCGCGCTGATGGGTCCCGACGGGCTTCGCGAGGCCACGGAGACGGCGGTGCTGGCCGCGAACTACCTGGCCACGCGCCTGTCGGCGCACTACCCCGTCCTCTACACGGGCCCCAACGGGCTCGTCGCGCACGAGTGCATCCTCGACCTGCGCGACATCACCAAGGAGACCGGCGTGACCGCCGAGGACGTGGCCAAGCGGCTCATGGACTACGGGTTCCACGCGCCGACGCTCTCGTTCCCGGTGGCCGGCACGCTCATGGTCGAGCCGACCGAGAGCGAGGACCTGGCGGAGATCGACCGGTTCGTCGAGGCGATGATCGCCATCCGCGGCGAGATCGACGCGGTGGCCGCGGGCCGCTGGACGGTCGCCGAGTCGCCCCTGCGCAACGCACCGCACACGGCGGCGAGCCTCACCGCGGACGAGTGGACGCAGGCCTACCCGCGCGAGCTCGCCGGCTTCCCGGTGGCCGCACTGCGCGAGGGCAAGTACTGGCCGCCGGTCCGCCGGATCGACGGCGCGCACGGGGACCGCAACCTGGTCTGCAGCTGCCCGCCCATCGAGGCGTACGCCGAGTGAAGGACGAACCCGTGACCGACACACCGAGCCCGCTCCACGACGAGCACGTCGCCCTGGGCGCAGCCCTCACCAGCTTCGCCGGCTGGCAGATGCCGCTGCGGTACACGTCCGACATCGCGGAGCACACCGCGGTGCGCTCCGCCGCCGGGCTGTTCGACCTCTCGCACATGGGCGAGATCCGCGTCACCGGCCCCGACGCCGCCGCGTTCCTCGACTACGCCCTCGTCGGGAACCTCTCCGCCCTGCGCTTCCAGGGCGCGCGCTACACGATGATCTGCGCGCCGGACGGCGGCGTCGTCGACGACCTGATCGTCTACCGGGACCGCGAGGACGCCTTCCTCGTCGTCGCCAACGCCTCGAACCACGAGGTCGTGCTCGACGCCCTGCGCGAGCGCGCGGCGGGATTCCAGGCAACGGTCGAGGACCGCTCCCCGCAGACCGCCCTCATCGCGGTCCAGGGCCCGAACGCCCTCGAGATCGTGCGCGCCACGCAGGGCCTGGACGAGACGGGCGGCGACATCGGCGCATCGAAGTACTACGCGTGCCTGCCGGCCACCTTCGCCGGCGAGCCCGTCCTGGTCGCCCGCACCGGCTACACGGGCGAGGACGGCTTCGAGTTCTTCCTCGACGCTCCCCTGGCCCCCGCCCTGTGGCAGGCGTTCCTCGCGGCGGGCAGCGACAAGGGCCTCGTCCCGGCCGGGCTGTCCGCACGCGACAGCCTCCGCCTCGAGGCGGGCATGCCCCTGTACGGCAACGAGCTGGACCGCACCACCACGCCGCACGACGCGGGGCTGGGCCGCGTGGTGAAGCTCGACAAGGCGACGGCCGACGGCGAGCCGGTCGACTTCGTCGGCCGTGCCGCCCTCGAGGAGCGGGACGCCGCGGAGGCCACCAGGACGCTCGTCGGGCTGCAGGGTCTGGGCCGCCGGGCCGCCCGTCACGGCTACCCCGTGACCCTGCCGGACGGCTCGCAGATCGGCGTGGTCACGTCCGGGGCGCCGTCGCCGACGCTCGGCCACCCGGTCGCGATGGCCTACGTGACGCCCGAGAACAGCGCGCCCGGTACCGAACTCGCCGTTGACGTGCGAGGACGCCTCGAACCTGTTCGGGTCGTCCCTCTTCCCTTCTACCGCCGGGCCCGGTAAACCAGCACTAGGGTCCGTCCCCCCTGACAGGAGCACCTATGAGCACGGATCTGCCCACCAACCTGCACTACACCGTCGAGCACGAGTGGCTGCAGGACGGTTCCCCGTCGACCATCGGGATCACGGCTACAGCCGCCGACGCCCTGGGCGACATCGTCTACCTCGAGCTGCCGGCAGTCGGCGAGGAGCTCGTGGCGGGCGCTGTGGTGGGTGAGATCGAGTCGACCAAGTCGGTGTCCGAGCTGTACTCCCCGGTGTCGGGGACCGTGATCGAGATCAACCAGTCGGCTGTGGACGACCCCTCCGTCGTCAACTCCGACCCCTATGGTGCGGGCTGGCTCCTGAAGGTCGACGTGACGTCGACCGGTCCGCTCCTGACGTCCGACGAGTACGCCGCGCAGAGCGCCGGCTGACCCGCAGGACACACCGGCTGGTGCCAGGTAGTCCCATTTCGTGGACATTGCACTCGCCCGATCGGGTGAAACCTGAGAACCAGCCACACGTACGGCGTATCAAGGTGCCGATGCGACGTTCATTGTGGGTGGCTAGCGAGATCGGCATGTCGGGGGGGAACCCGTACATGAAGAGTTGGCAGAAGTGGCGTCATGGCTCACTGATTGCCCTCTCTCATCCGGTACGCAGCCAAGAGCGTGACCCGGACGTCCCGGGCGACGCAGCACACCGGAGGACATCATGAGCATGGTGGAGACGAGCAGGACCGTCGGAGTCTCGAACGACGCACTGACGCGCCGCGAGCGGGTCGTCCTGGCCGAGCTGGCCGAAGACGTCACTCTCGAGGAGATCGCCACGCGACTCTTCGTCACGCGCAACACCGTGAAGTCCCAGGTGCGCAGCGTGTACCGCAAGATCGGAGTCTCCACCCGCGCCGAGGCCGTCGCCTGGGCAGTGGCGCACGGCATCCGCTGACTCTCCTGGTGCGCCGGCTCGAGGAACGCGGCCGTCGCACCGAAGCCACACCCCTGACACAGGGGCCTGGCAGACTCACCGCATGACCTCACCCGTACTCGTCGTCGCCGCCGCCATCGTGGACGACCTCGACGACCCGCGTGAGCTGCTGGCCGCGCGACGTGCAGTCCCGGCCCGTCTGGCCGGCCGCTGGGAGTTCCCCGGCGGCAAGGTGGACGCCGGCGAGCAGCCCGAGGACGCCCTGCACCGCGAGATCCGTGAGGAGCTCGGCGCACGGATCGGCCTGGGCGACGAGCTCGTCGGACCCGACGATGGCCTCTGGCGCCTCTCCGACGAGTACGTGATGCGCATCTGGCTGGCCGAGGTGGTCGAGGGGACCCCGGAGCCGCTCGAGGAGCACGACGAGCTCAGGTGGCTGCCGATCAGCCAGTGGCACGACGTCCCGTGGCTGGATGCGGACGTCCGCATCGTCGACGCACTGCAGGAGCACCTCAGCAGGGCTGCGCACCGCTGAGGGCTCCTCAGGCGCGCCGCGTTCCCCCGAGCGTCGTCGTGAGCCTCGCGGCGGCGTCCGTGAGGATGGCCGACGAGGTGGCGAAGTTCAGTCGCACGTGGCCCGCGCCCTCCACGCCGAACGTCGGGCCCGGGTTGACCGCGAGACCGCCGTCGAGCAGCGCGCGCGCCGGGTTGTCCGAGTACCTGCTGAGGTCGAGCCAGGCGAAGTAGGTGGCCACGGGGGGCGTCCAGTCCACCAGCGGCGCCAGGAGCTCCCGCAACAGGCTGCCGTTGCGGTCCAGGCCCACCAGGACCTCGTCGAGGAACGCGCCTCCGTCCGCGTAGGCGGCCGTCTGCGCGACGACGCCCAGGTGCATCACGCCGTCGGCGACGGGGTCGGCCATGCCGTCGAGCTCGTGGGCGTCCGGGCCGGGGACGGCGACCGCGACCCGGAGCGCGGCCAGGTTGAACGCCTTGGACGCGGAGTGCAGGGCGATCGCGTCGGGGATGACCGTGGTCGCCGGGACGAACCGGGCTCCCGGCGTCGGGACGAGGGGGGCGTGGATCTCGTCGGACACCACCCGGACGCCGTGCTTCGCCCCGAGCGCGCCGACCGCGGCCAGCTCGTCGGCCGTGTGCAGGGTCCCGGTCGGGTTGTGCGGGTTGCAGAGCAGGAAGGCGGCCCGACGACCGTGCAGCGCCGCGCGGCCGAACGCGTAGTCCAGGGCGTCGAGGTCGAGCCGACGATCGGCACCCAGGGGTGCGTGCACGATGTGCCGGTTGGCATGCCGCAGGAACGTGGTGAACGGCGGGTAGACCGGCGGGTTGATGACGACGGCCTCGCCCGGGTCGGTAAGCAGCCGCAGGACCTCGACGACGCCGACCATGACGTCCGCGGCCGTGCGGGTCCGCCCGGGGTCGACGTCCCAGTCCCACCGGGTCGAGGCGAACCCCGCCATCGCCTCGGCGAGGCCCCGGCCGGCGGGGTAGCCCGTGTCGCCGCGGAGCATCGCGTCGTGCACCGCGCGGACCACCGGCTCGGCCTGCGGCACGTCCATCTCGGCGACGAACAGCGGGAGCACGTCGGCCGGGTAGTGCCGCCACTTCTCGCTGGTGCGGGTGCGGAGCTGGTCGAGGGTCAGCGTGTCGAAGATCGTCGTCACGTGACCGACCGTAGACGCACGACGGCCCCGTCCACCGGACGGGGCCGTCGTTGCCTGCGCTGGTGTCAGAGCGTCGCCCGCACCGCCCGCGTCGCGGCGAGGATGTGCTCCAGCGACGGGGCGACCTCCTCGTAGCGACGGGTCTTGAGGCCGCAGTCCGGGTTGACCCAGAGCTGGTCCACGGCGATGGCCTTGACGGCCTCGGTGAGCAGCTCCTCGACCTCGCCCTCGCTGGGGACGCGCGGCGAGTGGATGTCGTAGACGCCCGGGCCCACGGCGCGCGGGTAGCCGGCCGCCGCGATGTCCGCGAGGATCTCCATCTTCGAGCGGGCCGCCTCGATGGACGTGACGTCGGCGTCGAGGCCGTCGATCGCGCCCATGATCTGGCCGAACTCGGAGTAGCACAGGTGCGTGTGGATCTGAGTGTCGGCGCGGACGCCCGCGGTCGACAGGCGGAACGAGCGCACCGACCAGTTGAGGTACGCGGCGTGGTCCTCGACACGCAGGGGCAGCAGCTCGCGCAGGGCGGGCTCGTCCACCTGGATCACCGCGATGCCCGCGGCCTCGAGGTCCTGGATCTCGTCGCGCAGCGCGAGGCCGACCTGGTTGGCGGTGTCGCCGAGCGGCTGGTCGTCGCGCACGAACGACCACGCGAGGATCGTCACCGGGCCGGTGAGCATGCCCTTGACCGGCTTGGTGGTCAGCGACTGCGTGTACGCCGTCCAGTCCACCGTGATCGGCTTCGGCCGCGAGACGTCGCCCCACAGGATCGACGGACGCGTGCAGCGCGAGCCGTAGGACTGGACCCAGCCGTTCTGCGTCACGGCGAACCCGTCAAGGTTCTCCGCGAAGTACTGGACCATGTCGTTGCGCTCGGGCTCGCCGTGCACCAGCACGTCGAAGCCGATCTGCTCCTGCAGCTCGACGACGCGACGGATCTCCGCCTTCATCTCGTCGTCGTACTGCGCCTCCGTCAGCTCGCCCTTGCCGAAGGCGGCGCGCGCCTTGCGGATCTCGCCGGTCTGCGGGAACGAGCCGATCGTGGTCGTCGGCAGCGGCGGGAGGTTCAGGCGGGCGGCCTGGGCGACCTTGCGCTCGTCGAACGGGCCACGGTTGAACGCGTCCTCGGTGAGGGCGGCCGCACGCTCGCGGACCGCGGGGACGACGACGCCGGGCGCGGTGCGACGGCTGTTCACGGCGTCGGTGGCCGCGAGCAGCTGCTCGTGGATGGCCTCGCGACCCTCCGTCAGACCCTCGGCCAGCGTGACGACCTCGACGACCTTCTCGTCGGCGAACGCGAGCCAGCTCTTCAGGGTGTCGTCGAGACCCGGCTCGTCGGTCGTGGTGTGCGGGACGTGGAACAGCGACGTCGAGGTGCCGACGGTGACCGCGGCGGCGCCGAGGCCCTCGAGCTGCTCGAGGATCGCCAGCTTGGCGTCCAGGTCCGCGCGCCAGATGTTGTGGCCGTCGATCACGCCGGCGACCAGCGTCTTGGTCTCCAGGCCGGCGACTTTCTCGGTCGGCGCGCTGCCGCGGACCAGGTCGATGCCGATGGCCTCGACGTCGGTGGCGGCGAGCACCGGGAACGCCGCACCCAGGTCGCCGTACGGGGCGGCGACGAGGATCGCCGGGCGGTCGGTGAGGTCCGTGGCCAGGGCACGGTAGGCCTCGATGACAGCGGCGAGCAGCTGCTCGGCCGGCACCTCGATCGAGTCGGAGACCAGCGCGGGCTCCTCGATCTGCACCCAGGTGGCACCCGCGGCGGCGAGGTCCTGCAGGAGTGCCGCGTAGACGGGCAGCAGGTCCTCGAGGCGGTCGATCGGCGCGAAGTCGTCGGGCGCGCCCTCGGTGGACTTGGCCAGCGCGAGGTACGTGACGGGACCGACGATGACCGGACGCGTCAGGACGCCGTCGGCCAGGGCCTCCTTGAACTCCCGCACGGGGCGGTCGCTCGCGTAGCGGAACGTGGTCTCGGGGCCGATCTCGGGGACCAGGTAGTGGTAGTTGGTGTCGAACCACTTGGTCATCTCGAGCGGCAGGTCGTCGCCGCGACCGCGCGCCACGGTCGAGTAGCCGGCCAGGTCGAGCGTGCCGTCGGCGGCCACCAGGTCGGCGAAGCGTGCGGGCACGGCGCCCACGACGGCCGTCGCGTCGAGCACGTGGTCGTAGAACGAGAACGCGCTCGGGATCGCGGGCACGTCGGTCGCCAGGCCGAGCTCAGCCAGACGCGTCCGGGTCCGGCGGCGCAGGTCGGCGGCGACGGCCTCGACCTCGTCGGCGGACGACTTGCCCGCCCAGAAGGACTCGATGGCCTTCTTCAGCTCGCGGCGCGGGCCGATCCGGGGGTAGCCGAGCACGGAGCCGGCGGGGAACTGTGCCGGAAACTGGATCTTGGTCATGGTATTTCAGTCCCTCGAGGGTCGGGCGGTTGCCGTGACCTGCGGCCCGCTGGCCAGGTCGGGAGCTGTCCGAGCTCCGCCGTCGAGGTGTGCACCCTCGAGCAGGTCAAGTACGGCATGGTGCTGGTTGAACGTGTAGAGGTGGACGCCGGGAGCCCCGCCGTCCAGGACGCCGTTGACCAGGTCGACGCTCGCGCGGATGCCCCGGCGGTGGCGGTCGAGCTCGTCGTCGGCGGAGCCGAGCAGGTCGAACAGTCTCTCAGGCACCGGGACCCCGGTGAGCTCCTGCACGCGGTGCAGGCGGGCGGGGTCGGTGGTCGGGATGATGCCCGGGATGATCGGGATGGTGACCCCGGCGTCGCGCGCGTCGGCGACGATCCCGAGGTAGTCGTCGGCGTCGAAGAACACCTGCGTGATGGCGAAGTCGGCACCCGCCTCCTGCTTGGCCAGCAGCGAGGCGACGTCCTGGGCGCGGGTGCCGCCGGTGGCGTGGTTGCCGCGCGGGAAGGCCGCGACCGCGACCGACAGCGGTCGGACGCGCGCGCGCACCGCCTGCGACGGGCTGTCCGCGCAGCGCTGCGCCTCGATCTGGCGCAGCAGCTCCACCAGCTCGCCGGCGGTCTGCAGGCCGTCCGGGTGGGCCACCCAGTCCTGCTGGTCGACGGGCGGGTCGCCGCGCAGCGCCAGGAACGAGCGGACGCCCTCGTCGAGGAACTCCTCGACGATCGTCGTGATCTCCTCGCGGGAGGTGCCGACGCAGGTCAGGTGGGCGATCGGGTTGAGCGTCGTCTCCCGCAGCAGCCGGCGGACCAGCTGCCGGGTGGTGACGCGCGTCTTGCCCGAGGCGCCGTAGGTGACCGAGACGAAGTCCGGGTGCACCGACTCGAGCGCCTGGATGGTCGCCCACAGGCGCGGCGCGGCGTCGGGGTTGCGCGGCGGGAAGAGCTCGAAGGAGATGGTCGGCCGGTCGTTGGCGGCGTGGGGGCGCGCGGCCGGGGCGACGTGCAGCCCGGGCGTGCGCGGTTCCAGCGTCGCGGCGCTCACGGGCACGCCTGCGGGGTGGGGCAACGGTCGTTCGGGGACATCTGGGTTCACTCCATCGTCCCTGGCGGAAGCACCCACACCCTCGCAAGAGGGGGGTTGCTGCGGCGTCGTCGAGCCAGGTCTCTCGGCCGCTCTGGATGGTAGGCGCGATCGTAGACCGCCGACCACATGGTGGGCAACCATGCTCGATGGGTGAGACGAGACTGTCCCGGGGAGCGATCAGACCCCGCGGCGTCCCCCGAGGGTGTTGTCGTCGCGCCCGCGGCGCTGCTGCGGGACGTCGAACCACGAGGTGGGCGAGCCGGCCGGGACGAGCCGCAGCCCGTCCTGCACCGCGGCGAGGATGTCCACGTCCGGTGCCGGGGTTCCCGTCAACGCATCGGCCGCGGCGCGCACGTCGTCGTGCCGCCCGTCGGGTTCGAAGACGTCTGCCACTCTCGGCACGATAGTCGGCTGGTTCTCACCTGCCGAGATGGGTTCGGGAGCGTCACCCGGCAGGAGTATCGATCTCACCCGGCGCCACAGCACGCCCAGGACCCCGTCGTCCAGTGCTTCACCCGGGCGTACCAGTGCGTTCTGCCTGGTCAGGCGTCCATCTCTAGGGGCGCGGGGGGTCCGGAGCCTCGGCTAGGCGCCCTGGGCGCTCGGACACGTGGCCAGGTGGTCGTCCACCACCCCGCAGGCCTGCATGGCGGCGTACGCGGTGGTGGGTCCGACGAACCGGAAACCGAGCGACTTGAGCTCCTTGGCGAGGGCCTTGGACTCGGGGGTGATGGCCGGGACGTCCGTCCACGTGGCGGGACGCGTCCAGCCGGAGCGGTCGGGGGCGTGCGACCACAGGACCGCGTCGAGGGAGCCGCCGTCCGCGTGCAGCGCGCGCAGCGCCCGGCCGTTCGCGATGGTGGCCTCGATCTTGGCGAGGTTGCGCACGATCGACGCGTCGGCCATCAGCCGCGCGACGTCGTCGTCGCCGAACTCGGCCACGACCTCCGGGTCGAAGTCGGCGAACGCCGCCCGGAACGCGGGCCGCTTGCGCAGGACCGTGATCCAGGCGAGCCCGGACTGGAAGCCCTCGAGCGCGAACCGCTCGAAGAGCGCGTTCTCGCCGTGGACCGGCTTGCCCCACTCCTCGTCGTGGTACTTCTCGTAGAGCGGGTTGCCGTCGCCGAAGCAGCGGCCGATGTTCGAGTCCGGCCGAGGCTCGGGAAGTGCGTCGGGGAGCGTCATGCCCCGAGTCTGTCTCCTCCGTCCGACACCGGACCGGCCGGATGCGGAGCCGCTCGGTCGAGCGAGGGCTGGGGTCGGCTCGACGCGACGACGATCAGCCGCTCGATGCCGTCGAGGATCAGCTGCGTGCCGAAGTCGAGGGTGTCCTCGTCGAGCGGGTCCCAGACGAAGCCGCCGGCGTCGACGGCGCGCAGCAGCGCGGGGTGCGAGGCGGGCGTCGCGAGGATGCCGATGAGCGTGCCCAGGTCGGGTGCGTCGCCCTCCGTGGGGCCGACCGCCGCGGTGCGTGCCTGCGCCGACAGCTGCTCGCTGACCCGCAGCTGGTCGAGCGCATGCGTGGAGAGCACGCCGATGGCGCCGACCTTCTGCGACTCGGTCAGCGGGGTGTCCTCGAGCGCCGCGAGCATGCCCTCCATCCAGGAGAGCCGCCCCGGGCCGATGGCGTGCAGGACCGTCGTCGTGCGGGCCAGCCACGGGTGCGCGCGCAGGATCGGCTGCTGGATCGCGAGGATGAGCTCGAGCCGCTCGCGCCAGCCCCCCAGCGAGGCGTCGGTGACGGGAGGCGTGCCCGCGGCGCGGTCGGACATGAGGCTCAGCACCTCGTCCTTGGACGTGACGTAGCGGTAGAGGGACATCGTCGTGAAGCCGAGCGACTCGGCCAGACGCGACATCGAGACGGCGTCCAGGCCCTCGGCGTCGGCCAGCGCGATGCCCGCGTCGGCGATCTGCTCCAGCGACAGGCCCGGGCGCGGACCCGGCCGCCCGACCGCCGGCGCTCGCCACAGCACCGCGATGCCGGGCGGAAGGTCGGCGGGCAGCGGCAGTTCGTCCGCGGGAGCGGTCGACGCGGCGACCMGGACGGCCTGCCGCCGGGCCTTCTCGGCGTCCCGGGCGGCCCGCTGCTGCGCGAGCGAGGCGGTGCGCTCGGCGCGCTCCGCCTCGCGCAGCCGCGTGGCGGCCTCACGAGCGGCGTCGCGGGCGGCCTTCTCCTGGCGCTCGCGCTCGTCGCGCTCGGCCTTCTCCCTGTCCTTGACGCGCTTGTCGGCCTCGCGCCGGCGACGCTCGACGTCCCGCGCAGCGTCGCGCTCGGCCTTGTCCAGGTCGCGCCGCGCCCGCTCGGCCTCCTTGGCCTCCGCGCGCTCGGCGCGTTCGCGGTCCTTGCGCAGCGCCTCGGCCTCACGGCGGGCGTCCTCGGCCTCGCGTGCTGCCTGTGGGTCGTTCGATTCCTCGCTCACGACACCTCCTTGACTGCCGATCCTACAAGTGTGTATGAAGTACACACACAGTTTACGCCATACACAGAAAAGGGGATCCCGATGAGCGCACCCGTCGTCGTCGCCCGAGGACTGCGCAAGTCCTACGGCGACCTCACCGTGCTCGACGGCGTCGACCTCGACGTCGCACAGGGCGAGGTCCTCGCCCTGCTCGGTCCCAACGGGGCCGGCAAGACCACCACCATCCGCATCCTGTCCACGCTGCTGAAGCCGGACGCGGGCACCGCGTACGTCGCCGGCAAGGACGTGGTGAAGCAGGCCGCGGACGTCCGCGCGTCGATCAGCCTCACCGGGCAGTTCGCGGCCGTCGACGAGCTCCTGACCGGCGTCGAGAACCTGCGGCTCATGGCACGCCTCGCACACCTGGGCAAGCAGGAGGTACGAACCCGCAGCGACGAGCTGCTGGAGCTGTTCGACCTCACCGACGCCGGCCGCCGCGTGGTGAAGTCCTACTCCGGCGGCATGCGGCGCCGGCTCGACCTGGCCGTCGGGCTGCTCGCTCGCCCGCAGGTGGTGTTCCTCGACGAGCCGACCACAGGCCTCGACCCGCGCAGCCGCAACGGTCTGTGGGAGGTCATCCGCGACGTCGTCGCGACCGGGACGACGGTGCTGCTCACCACGCAGTACCTCGAGGAGGCCGACCAGCTGGCCGACCGGATCGCGGTCATCGACCACGGCCGGATGATCGCCGACGGCACGGCGTCCGAGCTCAAGCGGGCGGTCGGTTCCGCGCACGTCGAGCTCCGTCTCCGAGACGGCGCGGAGGAGCGGATCCAGACCGACGGTTCCGTGCCCGACGTCCGCCGGATCCTCGCCGACATCGAGCGCCGCGGCATCGCCGTGGACACCTGGGAGGTCCGCTCCCCCACCCTCGACGACGTCTTCCTGACGCTCACCGGCCGCCCGGCCGACGACGCGGACCCGGAGCTCGTCCTCGCTGCCTCGTCGACGAGCAAGGAGTCCTGATGACCACGATCACCACGCCGCCAGCCCTGGGCTGGGGCGTCCACGACACCGCGTCGCTCGTCTGGCGCTCCGTCCGCCGCTCCGTGCGGCAGCTCGACACGATCCTGCTGGCGGTGCTGCTGCCGGTGATGCTCCTGCTGATGTTCGTCTACGTGTTCGGCGGGGCGCTCGATGCCGGCATGGACTACGTCGACTGGGTCGTGCCCGGGATCATCCTCCTCACCGCCGGGTACGGGTCCGCGAACACCGCGGTCGACGTCGCCAGCGACATGACCGGCGGCATCATCGACCGCTTCCGGTCCCTGCCGATCCGCCCGACGGGCGTGCTCACCGGGCACGTGGTCGCGTCGATGGCGCGCAACGCGGTGTCGACCGCGCTCGTGGTCGGGATCGCGTTCCTCATCGGGTTCGACGCGCACGCGTCCGTGCTCGACTGGGTCGCCGCGCTCGGGCTCATCGCCCTGTTCGTCCTCGCGCTCACGTGGATCGCGGTGGCCATCGGCGTCGTCGCGTCGGGCCCCGAGGCCGCCAGCGGCTTCACGTTCATCATCCTGTTCATCCCGTACGTGTCGTCCGCGTTCGTGCCGCCGGAGTCGATGCCGTCGGTGCTGGAGAACATCGCCACCTACAACCCGATCACGCCGCTCTCGGACACGCTCCGCGGGCTGCTGCTGGGCCAGCCGGTCGGGTCCACCTGGCCCGCTGCCGTCCTGTGGTGCCTCGGCATCTTCGTGGTGGGTCGCGTCGCGGCCGGGCTGCTGTTCCGCCGGTCCCGCTAGTCGCCTGCCGACGAGGTGCCCCGTGGCCTCCCGGCCGCGGGGCACCCCTCGCGCACCCGGGCGATGTTCGCTAGACACGGAGCATGACGACGCCTCCGCCGGACGGTCCGCTGTTCCCACCGGTGCCGGGTGTGTCGCCGGAGCCGCCGCCGCCGTCTTCGTCGCGACGCGGCTGGATCATCGCGCTCGCGGTCCTGCTCGTCGTCGCGATCGGCGTCATCGTGTTCCTCCTGGTGCGGGACGACGCGTCCGACGGGCCCGCCGCGTCGCCGTCGGAGTCGACGTCGTCGACCGCGCCGGAGCAGACGACCACCACCGAGCCGGAGAGCCCGCCGGCCGCGGCGGGCTGCGCCCCCAACGGCGTCGCCGCTCCCCCCGGCGCGAACGAGGTCACCGTCGTGGACGTCGACGGGGACGGCAAGCCGGACAAGGCCTGGATCAGCCCGGGCGCCGACCGCCA
The DNA here is from genome assembly GCF_056404795.1 of Cellulomonas sp. P2_B4. Classification (NCBI taxonomy): domain Bacteria; kingdom Bacillati; phylum Actinomycetota; class Actinomycetes; order Micrococcales; family Cellulomonadaceae; genus Cellulomonas; species Cellulomonas sp. P2_B4. Next base: position 89,721 of record NZ_JBFUDI010000011.1, on the reverse strand, counting down.
GTTCGGCATCACGACCGCGTCGGGTGCGACGTTCTCGATCCCGATCGAGTCGGCCAGCCCGGAGCCCGCGTCGGCGGTGGTGAACCTGGTGCAGAAGGACAAGCTGCCGATCGCGCTGGTGAGCACCGGTCGTGAGGCCCTCCTCTACTCGCTCGCGCAGTGCGAGGTGCAGCCGGTGGCCAACGCGCAGGGGCAGCCGTACACGTTCGACCTCGGGTTCGCGGGCGCCGGCACGGGCGTTGGGTGCTCGGGCGCCGACCTGGACCTCGCCGGGCTGAACGCCGTCGCGGCGGCCGACGGCACGTTCACGGTCACGCGGACGTTCGTGACGCTGGACGCCGACGCCCGCAACGCCACGAACGGCTCGCCGGAGGACGTCGCCACAGGTGCGGCGGCTGACGAGGCGGTCGTGACGACCGCGCAGGAGGTCTCGTGCGGCGAGCTCGTCGCGGGCAACCCGGCCGACGGCCCGGTCGAGCCGCAGTAGCGGTCAGCCGGCGGCCGCCAGCGCCTTCTTGATGCGGGTGGTCGAGACGGGAGCGGGCGTGCCGAGCTGCTGCGCGAACAGGCTGACGCGCAGCTCCTCGAGCTGCCAGCGGACGTCGTCGACCGGCAGACCCTTCTCGACGGCGTCGTCGTAGGCCGCCTCGACGTCCTGCACCTGCCACGCAAGGTCGGCGTCGCGCTGCGGGTTCTCGGCCGCCTTGACCAGCCGGTGACGCGCGGCCCGCAGGTAGCGCGTGAGGTGGGGGAGCCGGTCCGCGCCGACCTCGCTGACGAACCCGTCGTGCACGAGCCGCTGCGCCTGCGAGCGGATGTCCTGCGCGGTGGCCAGCAGGGCGAGGCTGGACCTGCCGCGGATCTCGGCGTCGAGCTCGCGCTCGGCCGTGAGCACCGCGACGAGGTCGCCGACGATCGCGTGGACGGTGTCCTCGAGGCCGGCGCGGACCGTCGCGCGCAGCGCGTCGTAGGTGCCGGCGTCGCGGACCTCGCGCGTCAGGCCGATCAGCCGGTCGATCGCTGCGAGCTGCACGTCGGCGACCAGCGCGTCCGTGGTCCGGTACGGGCTCGACGCCAGCGTGAGCGCCTGCGTGCCGTTCCAGCGGCTGGTGATGCGGGCGGTCGCGAGGCCGACGTCCAGCAGCAGGAGTCGTCGCAGCCCGCGGTGCGCGGCGGCCGGGCGCTGCGACTCGTCGGCCAGCGAACGGACCGCGACCGTGCCGCCCTTCTCCTCGACGAGGGTCGGGTATGCGCGGACCGGCCCCGCCTCCAGGACCTCGGGCAGCTCGGGCAGGTCCGCGGGCCAGGTGCGCAGACCGGTGCGGTCGAGGGAGACCAGAGGCTTCGCGACGACGGTCGCTGGGGTGCCGGCGACCGCCGTGGGCACCGGGACGGGTGCGGTGCCGGAGGCGCGCGCCTCCTCCATCGCGGCGCGGACGGCCGTGCGGACGGCGTCGTCGACCGCGGACTGCGTCTGCGTCGCCAGCCGGCGCTGCAGGACGAGCAGGTCCTTGCCCTCGTCGACCACTCCCCCACGGTCGCCGACCACCCGGAACGTCATCCGCAGGTGCGCCGGCAGGCGGTCGTCGCCGAACGCGTCCTCGGGCACGTCGACGTCGCGCAGGGCCAGGACCGCTCGTCGGAACACGTCCCGGAAGGACGGTGCGGCGTCTCCGGCGCGGACGGTGTCCTCCCAGTCCGCGGTGTGCTCGGTCATCCAGGCGTCGACAGCGCGCGCGACGTCGGGTGCGGGTACCAGCTGGACGCGCACGGGCTTGGGCAGCGCGCGGATCGTCGCGGTGACGAGCTCCTCGCGCAGGCCGGGCACCATCCAGCCGAAGCCGTCGGGAACCAGGCGCGCGAGCGTGGTCAGCGGGATATGTACAGTCACGCCGTCGGCTTCTGTACCAGGCTCGAACTGGTAGGTCAGCGGCAGGCGCAGGTCGCCCTGCGGCCAGCGCGACGGGAACGACGACTCGTCGATCGCACCCGCCTCACCCACGAGCAGCTCGCGGGTGAACGACAGGAGGTCGGGGTCGTCGCGGCGCGCGGTCTTCCACCACTGGTCGAAGTGCCGGGCGGAGACGACGTCGTCCGGGACGCGCTCGTCGTAGAACGCGAAGAGCGTGTCGTCGTCGACCACGAGGTCTCGTCGTCGGGCCCGTGCCTCCAGGCCCTCCGCCTCGGCGAGCAGGCGCCGGTTCTCGTGGAAGAACTGGTGGTGCGTGGTCCACTCGCCCTGCACGAGGGCGTGCCGCACGAACAGCTCACGGGCGTGCTCGGGGTCGACCTTGGCGTAGAGCACGCGCCGGTTGGTGACGATCGGGACGCCGTAGAGCAGGACGCGCTCGAACGCGGTCGCGGCGCCCTGCTTGGTGGACCAGGCCGGCTCGGAGTACGTGCGCCGGACCAGGTGCGCGCCGACCTCCTCGGCCCACTCCGGCTGGATCCGCGCGACGTCGCGACCCCACAGCCTGCTCGTCTCGACGAGCTCGGCGGCCATGACCCACGCCGGGGGCTTCCGCGCCAGGCCGGAGCCGGGGAAGATCGCGAACCGCGCGCCGCGGGCGCCGAGGTACTCGTTGCGCGGGCGCTTGCTGGGCGGCCGCTTGCCCGCGGCGGGCGCGGCGACCTCGGTCGCCTCCTGCATGCCGATCTGGCTGAGCAGCCCGGACAGGATCGCGACGTGGATGCGGTCGCCGTCCCAGGAGAGCTTGAGCGGGTCGGCCTCTGCGGCGGTCTCGTTGCGCGGAGGATTCATGACGATCCCCAGCGGCTTGGCCAGCTCGCGCAGCTGCGTGACCACGTCCTGCCACTCGCGGATGCGCAGGTAGTTCAGGTACTCGGAGCGCACCTGGCGGCGGAAGGCGGAGCCCGACAGGTCGCGCTGCTGGTCCTTGAGGTACTGCCAGAGGTTCAGGTAGGTGAGCAGGTCGCTCGTCGGGTCGGCGAACCGGCTGTGCGACAGGTCGGCCTTGTCGCGCTCCTCGGCCGGGCGCTCACGCGGGTCCTGGATGGACAGCGCGGCGGCGATGATCATCACCTCGCGTGCGACGTTGCGACGACCGCCCTCGACGATCATCCGCGCGAGCCGCGGGTCCATCGGGAGCTGGGCGAGTGCCTTGCCGGTCTCGGTCAGGCGCGCGCCGTCCAGCGCTCCCAGCTCGGTCAGCAGCTGCACGCCGTCGCGCACCGCGCGGGTGTCGGGGGGGTCGACGAACGGGAACTCGCCGATCTCCTCGGGGGTCGCGGCGACGCCGACGGCGATCATCTGCAGGATCACGGACGCGAGCGACGTCCGCAGGATCTCGGGCTCGGTGTACTCCGGCCGCGCCTCGAAGTCGTCCTGCGAGTACAGCCGGATCGCGATGCCGTCCGCGACGCGCCCGCAGCGGCCGGAGCGCTGGTTGGCCGACGCCTGCGAGATGGGCTCGATCGGCAGCCGCTGGACCTTGGTGGCCTTGGAGAACCGGCTGATGCGCGCGGTGCCCGGGTCGATCACGTAGCGGATGCCCGGCACGGTCAGCGACGTCTCGGCGACGTTGGTGGACAGGACCACGCGCCGGTTCTGGTGCCGCTCGAACACGCGGTGCTGCTCGGCGGCGGACAGCCGGCTGTAGAGCGGCAGGAGCTCGACGGCGTTCGGGAGGCGGGGGTCCGTGACCAGCGAGCCCCGCAGCACGTCCTCCGCATCCCGGATCTCCCGCTCGCCCGAGAGGAACACCAGGATGTCGCCCGGCCCCTCGAGCATCAGCTCGTCGACCGCCTCCGCGATCGCCGTCATCGGGTCGCGGTCCTCGGGCTTCTTGCGCTGGCCCTCGACGGCCTCGGCGACGAGCGGGCGGTAGCGGATCTCGACGGGGTACGTGCGGCCGGTGACCTCGACGACGGGGGCGGGCGTGCCGGCTGCGTTCTTGAAGTGCGTCGCGAACCGGTCGGAGTCGATCGTCGCCGACGTGATGACGACCTTCAGGTCCGGGCGCTTGGGCAGCAGCTGCGTGAGGTACCCGAGGATGAAGTCGATGTTCAGCGACCGCTCGTGCGCCTCGTCGATGATGAGCGTGTCGTAGGCGCGCAGCATCGGGTCCCGCTGGATCTGCGCCAGCAGGATGCCGTCGGTCATCACCTTGACCAGCGTCTCCTCGGACGACGTGTCCGTGAACCGCACCTGGTAGCCGACGATCCCGCCGAGCGGTGCGTCGCCCGCGATCTCCTCGTTGATCCGCTCGGCCACGCTGCGTGCGGCGATCCGCCGCGGCTGCGTGTGCCCGATCTGACCCTCGCGTCCACGGCCCAGCTCCAGGGCGATCTTCGGGATCTGCGTGGTCTTGCCGGACCCCGTCTCGCCCGCGATCACGACCACCTGGTGGTCGCGGATGGCCGCGGCGATCTCGTCGCGACGAGCACTGACGGGCAGCTGCTCGGGGAACGTGATCGGCGGGACCACCACGTGGCGACGGACCTCGGCGGCCCGCGCGCGCCTCGCGGCTGCGCGTCCGTCGTCGGAACCCTGGCTCGTGCGCTGGGCAGGCGCCTGGGGGTTGCGCGCGCCTCGCCGTCTCGGGGGTCGCCGCCGCCCGGACCCGGACGGGCCAGCGGGGGCGGGGGACGGCGTGCTCACGACGTCCCATCCTCCCAGGTGCGGCACGGACCTCGCTCGCGCATTACCTCGGCCGGCACAGTCCTACAGTGACCACCATGACCGACAACGCCGCCAGCGAGGGTGAGCGCCGGGCGGCAGCCGCCCTCGAGGCCTCAGGCATCACGTACGAGATCACCCGCCACGGGCCCGTGTCGTCGCTGCAGGAGGCCGCCACGGCCCGCGGCATCGACCCGGCCGGGATCATCAAGACGATCGTGGTCCGACGAGGCGACGACGACTTCCTGTTCGTCCTCGTGCCCGGTGACCGCACGATCTCCTGGCCCAAGCTGCGGGCGCTGCTCGGCGTGACGCGGCTCTCGATGCCCGACGCCGACACGGCGAAGGAGGTGACCGGCTACGTGCGCGGCACGATCACGCCGTTCGGGTCGCTGGTCGAGTGGCCGGTCGTCGCCGACTCGCGCGTGCCGCTGCGGACCGTGTCGATCGGTGGCGGCGCGCACGGCGTCGCGGCGAACGTCGACGGCGCGGAGCTGGTGAAGGCGCTGAACGCGACGGTGTCGGACGTGACGGACGCGGAGTAGCGGGCTACTTCGTGACGTAGGTCGTCGGGCGGACCGTCAGGATCACGCGCTTGTGGGCGTCCTTGATCTCGTAGCTCTCGCCGTACCGCTCCTGCAGCGACTGGTAGAAGCTCGCCACCTCGTCGTCCGGCTCGGTCTTCTCGACGACCCCGCGGACCTCCAGCGAGCGGTAGGGGTCTTCGGGATCGGCGATGGAGATCGCGACGCGGGGCTCGTGGGCGATGTTCTTGAACTTCTGGCGGGTGGTCGTGTGCGTGAACCGCAGGACGTCGCCGTCCCAGACGAACCACATGACGCTGCTGTGCGGGGAGCCGTCGGGCGCGACCGTCGCGAGGTGCGCGAAGGTCGGTCGCTCGAGGAGGTCGGCGTGGCTTGCGGGGAGCTCGGTGGTGGCCATCGAGCGAGGCTAACGCGGGCTCGGGAACCCCGCGCGCGACGTCTCCGTTTCCTAGGTAGCGTCATCGCGCCGGCGGCACCTCCCCGGCGTCACGCACTGCGTTGGGACTCATGTGGCAATGGAGCTGATCGACCCGCCGACCGCCGGGAGCATCCGGGTCGAGCCCCGGGACGGCAGCACGGTGGTGGTCCTGGTGGGCGAGATCGACGCCTCCCTGCGCGCCGAGGCGAGCGCCTGCATGGCGCAGTCCCTCGTGGCGGGAGCCCCGGTGATCATCGACTCCACGCTCGCGACGTTCATCGACTCGTCGGGGATCGCGTTCGTCCTGCAGCTCCACCTGGCCGCCACCGAGGCGGGGATCTCCGTCTCCTTGCGCGACCCGCACCGGGTGCTGCTCGACGTGCTGGACATGATCGGGCTGGGTGGCGAGCTGCCCGTCTGACGGCTCCCCGGCACGTCCCACGGTCGTTGTCGGTGGGCCGGGTTACGTTCGCCGCATGCGGTTGTTGCACACGTCGGACTGGCACCTGGGCCGGACGCTGCACGGGGTCGATCTGCTCGACCACCAGGCGGCGTACCTCGCGCACCTGGTCGATGTCGTGCGCGCCGAGCAGGTCGACGCGGTGGTCGTCGCGGGGGACGTGTACGACCGGGCGATCCCGCCCGTCGAGGCCGTGACGCTCCTGTCGGACACGCTCGCGCAGCTGGCCGAGCACACCACCGTCGTCGTCACGTCCGGCAACCACGACTCGGCCACGCGCCTGGGGTTCGGCGCCGGCGTCTTCAAGGAGAGCGTGCGGCTGCGCACCCGGGTCGCGGGGCTGGCGTCTCCGGTCGTGCTCTCCGACGAGGTCCTCGTCTACGGCATCCCCTACCTCGACCCGGACTTCGCGCGGGTCGAGCTCGCGGACGCGCCCGACGCACCGCTCGTCCGGTCGCACGAGGCCGTGACGACGGCGGCGATGCGGCGGATCCGCGCCGACGCCGAGTCGCGCGGACAGGCACGTGTCGTCGTCGCCGCGCACGCGTTCGTCATGGGCGGCGAGCCGACCGAGTCCGAGCGGGACATCCGCGTCGGTGGCGTGGACCACGTGCCCGCCGGGGTGTTCGCGGGCGCCTCCTACGTGGCGCTGGGGCACCTGCACGGGCCGCAGGGGCTCGACGGCCCGGACGGGACCGTGCTGCGCTACTCCGGCTCGCCGCTCGCGTACTCGTTCTCGGAGCAGCACCACGCCAAGTCGACTGTGCTGGTGGACCTGTCGGGTCCCGTCGTGCGGACCGAGCTGATCGCTGCCCCGGTCCCTCGCCGGCTCGCGGACGTGTCCGGCCCGCTGGACGAGCTGCTCGCCGACGAGAGGCACGTCGACGACTGGGTCCGCGTGACGGTCACGGACGTCCGCCGCCCGCAGGACCTCTTCCGCCGCGTCCGCGCACGCTTCCCGCACGCGCTCGTGGTCCAGCACGTCCCGGTGGCGCTGCCCGGGCGAGCCCGACCCTCGGTGGTGACCGCCGCGCACGACCCGCTCGACGTCGCCGCCGACTTCCTCACGCACGTCACCGGCCACGGGCCGACGCCGGCCGAGGTGGCCGTGCTGCGGCGTGCCTACGAGGACGTGGCAGATGTCGACGCCGAGAAGAGCGCCTGATGCAGCTGCGCTCCCTGACGCTGCAGGCCATCGGCCCGTTCGCCGGCCGGCACACCATCGACTTCGGGGCGCTCGCGCAGGGTGGGCTCTTCCTGCTCGAGGGTCCGACGGGGTCCGGCAAGTCCACGGTGATCGACGCGATCGTGTTCGCGCTCTACGGCAAGGTCGCGTCCGCGGAGGCCAGCGAGGAGCGCCTGCGCTCGGCGTATGCCGCTGACGACACGGAGAGCATGGTCGACCTCGTGTTCGAGGTGCCGGCCGGGGTGTTCCGGGTGCGGCGCACGCCCGCCTACCAGCGCGCCAAGCGCCGCGGGACCGGGACGACGCCCGCGCAGGCGTCGGTGAAGCTGTGGCGGTTGTCGGCGGATGCCCGGCCCGACGATGTCGGCATCCCGCTGGGCAACCGGCTGGACGAGGTCGGCGCGGAGATCCAGCGGCTGGTCGGCCTCGACCGCACCCAGTTCGTGCAGACGATCGTCCTGCCGCAGGGCGAGTTCGCGCACTTCCTGCGTGCCAAGCCCGAGGACCGCAAGGACCTGCTGCAGAAGATCTTCGGCACCGAGGTCTACGAACGGCTGCAGAAGCGGCTGGCCGAGATGCGTCGCGAGAGCGACCGCGGAACCGACGCGGCCCGGGTGGCCCTGAGGTCGGGCGCCGCGCAGCTGGTCGGCGCCGCGCGGCTGGCGCCCGAGGACGGCGCCGTGCTCCGGTCCGCGGTCGAGGACGCGATCGCCTCCACCGCGCTCGTGGCGTCCGTCTCGGACGTCGTGTCGGCGACCACCGCCACGCTCTCGGCTCTCGCCGGCTCGGCGCGCTCTCGGTCCGGTGAGGCCGAGGCGGAGTGGCTCGAGGCCCGGCGACTGCTCGACGAGGCGCGCGTTGTCGCCGACCTGGTGGCCACGCGCGACCGGCTGCGGGTGCGTCGGGCCGAGCTCGAGGCGTCCGCCGACCTGAACTCGCAGGCCGTGTCCCGGCTGGCTCGTGCGCGCTCCGCCCAGGCTGTGCGGCCCCTGCTCGTCGGGCTCGACCGGGCGCTGACCGCGCTCGACGCCGCCGAGAAGGGCGTGCTGGCGGCCCTCGACGCCGCGCCGCCCGACATCGCCGACGCCCCCGACGGCTCGCTGCGGACGCACGTGCGCGCCGCCAGCCGCTCCGCAGCGTCGGAGGCGGCCACGCTGCAACGGCTGGTCGAGGTCGAGGCCGGCCTAGCGACGCGGCGGCGTGCGATGCGGGCCGCGCGGGCCGCCCTGGACGACCTGCAGGCTGCGATCACGGTCGACGACACCTGGCTGGCCGGCCGGCCCGACGAGCGCGAGGTGCTGCACGCGACGCTCGAGGCCGCGCGGACCCTCGCCGCCGAGCGCGGCGACCGGTCGGCCGCGGTGACCGCAGCGGGCGAGGTGGTCACCGCACACACCGAGCTGAGGTCCGCGCAGGAGGCGCTCGCGGTCGCGGTCGAGACGCATGCGGCGGCCGCCGCGCTCGCGGTGTCGGCGCACGAGCGCGAGACCGTGCTGCGCCGTGCGCGGATCGCCGGGCTCGCCGGTGAGCTCGCCGCCGACCTCGCCGACGGAGACGACTGCCCAGTGTGCGGTTCGGCCGAGCACCCCGCCAAGGCGCCCCTCGACGCCAACCACGTCTCCGCCGCGCAGGTGGACCAGGCGGAGGGCGAGCGGTCGCGGGCCGAGGACGTGCTGGTCGCCGCGGTCGCGCAGGTCGGGCGGCTCACGGAGCGCGTCGCAGGACTGGCGCAGCGCACCGGGGAGCTCGACGCCGCAGAGGCCGAGGCGGCGCTGGCCGAGTCCCGCGCGGCGCTGGCCGAGGCTCAGGCCGCCGAGCGCGAGGTGGCCCGGCTCGGGCCGGTGCTGGACGGGTTCGACGAGGGGACGCGCACTCGAGAGGCGCGACGGGCGTCCGCCGTCGCCCAGCTGGCAGGCGACACCGCGACCCTCGACGTCACGCTGCACGACCTCGACACCGCCGAGGCGGACGTCGTGACCGCTCGCGGTGCGCACCCGACGGTCGCGGCACGGCACTCCGAGATGCTGGAGCGCGCCGCCGCCGCGGACACCGTGCTGGAGGCCCTCGGCGAGCGGGCGACAGCGCGGGACGAGGTGCGCCGCCGGGAGGTCGAGCTGGCCGACGGGCTGGCCGAGCAGCGCTTCGGGACGGCCGCCGAGGCCCGCGACTCGCTCGTCGAGGCGGCCGTGCTCGCCGAGCTCGAGGCGATCGTCACCGCGTACGCGACCGAGCTGGACCGCGTCACGGCGGGTCTGGCCGAGCCCGCGATCGTCGCGCTGGCCGAGGACCTCGTGGTCGACCTCGACGCGGTCCGGTCCGCCGAGTCCGTCGCGCGCGGGATGGCCGAGGAGGCCGCAGGAGCCGCCCGGGTGGCCACCGACCGGTCGCACGCCGCCGAGTCGGCCGGTGCGGACGTCGTCGCGGCGGCGCGGGTGCTGGCCGAGCGGATCGAGCAGGCCGGGCCGGTCTCGCGGCTGGCCGACCTGGTCGCGGGCGGCGGCAGCGACAACGCGCGCAGCCTCTCGCTGGCCACCTTCGTGCTCATGCGTCGGTTCGAGGACGTCGTCGCGGCCGCCAACGACCGGCTGCTGCTCGTCTCGGACGGCCGGTTCGAGCTCGAGCGCAGCGACGAGAAGGAGGACGTCCGCGCTCGGAACACGGGTCTGGCGATGCGCGTCCTCGACCACCGCACCGGCCGCCCTCAGGACCCGCGGCAGCTGTCCGGCGGCGAGACCTTCTACGTCTCGCTCTGCCTCGCGCTCGGCATGGCGGACGTGGTCACCGCCGAGGCCGGAGGGATCGACCTCGGCACCCTCTTCGTCGACGAGGGGTTCGGGTCGCTGGACGCGCACACTCTCGACCAGGTGCTCGCCGAGCTGGGCCGGCTGCGTGCCGGCGGGCGGGTGGTCGGGGTGGTGTCCCACGTCGAGACGCTGAAGCAGTCGATCGCCGACCGCATCGAGATCCGCCCGACCGCCGAGGGCCCCAGCACGCTGAGCGTCCGGGCCGGCTGAGCGGCGCCGCGTCGCGGTTCGGTCCGCTACCAGGCCCAGCCGCGGCTGGCGAGCTCGACCTCTTCGCGGAAGCGTTCGGCTCCGTCGCCCTTGGGGTGCACCTCGACCTCGACGCCGGCGAGCTTGCACGCTTCCGCGAGCAGCTGGTCGTAGGCGAGCTGCGACGCGATGAGCCGCTCGGCCCGGGCGAACGTGTGCGGGTCGTCCTCGAGCTCGCGCATGTGGTCGGCGACCTTGGTGAGCCGCGACTGGACGTGCAGCGTCATGAACGGGTCGTAGACCGGCGGGTGCTCGCGGCGCAGGTGCGCGGCGACGTGCTCGAGCCACCCGGCCACGGCTCGCTGCCAGCGCGGGGGCTGGTCGGGCGTGGCGATGAGGCCCCAGGCCAACCGGAAAGCGAGGGCCGGGACGAAGAAGAGGAAGACAAAGAGCACCAGGGTCACGGAGCGTCCTTCATCGCGCGCTTCCCGCCAGGTTATGTCGCGCAGTGTGACCTGCGCCACATCAATCCTCATCCGAAGTGAAGGATCACCCTGGGCAGGGCACCGCGTCGGGCTCGTCGGCCCGCGAGGCCGGTCCGGCCGCCCGCGCGTGCTCGCTTGCGCGCGCCCCGGAGGGTCGGCCGAAGCCCGGCGCGTTGACGTCGGACGGCGTGCCGTCCGCGCGAGCCGAGACGGCTGCGACCACGGCGGGGACCAGGACGCGGGACTGCGCCGACACGTCCGTGTGGACCTCCTCCGCGGCCGTCGTACGGACCCGGTTCCACGAGCGGCGGACGGCGAGCAGGAGTACCGCGGAGATGAAGATCGTGCCGGCCATGACCCCGGCCATCGACTCGGCGGTCGGCGTACCGCCGATGCTGGTCAGCGGGGCGATGAGAGCGCCGAGCCCGAACTGCAGGGCACCGAGCAGGGCGGCGGCGGACCCGGCGCGGTGCGGGTTGCTGGCCAGAGCGATGGCCGGCGCCGACGGCAGGACGAAGCCCGCGGTACCGAGGGTGAGCACGAGGAGGGTCACGACGAGCCAGAGCGGCCCGCCGACGATCGTCGTCGCGAAGAGGGACAGCGAGAGACCGAGACCGACCAGGACGGTGCCGCTGAGCACCTGCTCGGGCGTGAACCGGCCGACCAGCGCACCGTTGACCTGCGAGCCGGCGGTGATCGCGACCGCGCCGCCCGCGAACACCCAGCCGAACTGCTGCGCGGTCATGCCGTAGCCGTCCTGGAACACGAACGTCGAGGACGCCACGTAGGTGAACATCGCGCCCAGGTAGAACGCGGACATGAGGGCCAGGCCGAGGAACGGCAGGTCGGCCAGCAGGTCACGGTAGGTGCGCAGCGCGCCGAGGGTCCCGCCGGTGCGGCGCAGGTGCTCGGGCAGGCTCTCCCGGAGCGCGAACGACGAGACGACGAGCAGGACCGCTCCGACGACGGCCAGGAACACGAAGATCAGCCGCCACGAGCCGAACCGCAGCAGCTGGGCGCCGATGGTCGGGGCGAGGATCGGTGCGACGCCGACCACGAGCATGAGCCGGGCCATCACCTTGGAGACCGCGAGCCCCTCGTACCGGTCGCGGACGATCGCCATCGACAGGACCATGCCGGTCGCGGCGCTGAACCCCTGGACGAACCGCAGGCCGGTGAAGACCGTGATGTTGGTGGCCACGGACAGCGCGACGGAGACGACCACGTACACGGAGAGGCCGACCAGGAGCGGGCGCCGGCGACCGAAGGCGTCGGAGATCGAGCCGATGGTCAGCTGCCCGAGCGCGAGCCCGGCCAGGGACGCGGCGATGGTCAGCTGCACCGCCGCGGCGGACGTGTTCAGGTCGGCCGCGATCTCGGGGAACGCGGCGAGGTAGGTGTCGAAGGTCAGCGGGCCGACGGCAGTCAGCGCGGAGAGCAGGAGGACGAAGCCGACGCTCACGCGCGTCGCGGGGATCCGGGCCATGAGGGGTGCAACGGTTGCGGACCGCAAGCATCTTCCCGAGGTGTCCAGTCCTCGGGACGGAATGTGATCTGCGTCGGTCGCTCTCACGCGCGATCGTGCGGGTGCCGATGAGTTGACGTGACACCTGTCGAGGCCGACGGCCCTGCCCCTGTCCGCGGTGCCGGGTGGGAGCCCTGGCGCATCGCGGGCGCCGCCGGGTTCGGCCTGGTCTCGTTGAGCGGCCTCGCCGGCGGCTGGGGCGGCGCCGTGCTCTTCGCCTCGCTGTACCTGGGTGCGACGGCGCTGTGGGCGCTGGTCCGCAAGCGGTCGTGGCTCGGTCCGATGCGCCGCCGGGGCGCCGTGGTCCTGCTCGCGTGCGGGTTCGTCGGGCTCGTCGTCGGAAGCGCCGCGGCGACGCCGGCCGAGCCGGTGCCGGCCGCCTCGGGTGCGACCGCGACGGCCGGACCGACGGCTGCTGCCGAGCACAGTCCGACCGCGGAGGCGACGCCGGCCGTCCCGGCCGTCCCGACGCTCGAGGAGCAGGCCGCCGCGCTGCCCGAGCCCGAGCCGGCACCGGTCGCCGACGTCGCAGCGGTCGAGGCCACCGCCGCTCCGCAGACGGCGCTGGGCGCGGTGCTTCTGCTCGAGGTCAAGGGTCGCGCGCCGAAGACCGGCTACGACCGGGACCTGTACGGGCAGGCGTGGAAGGACGTGGACCGCAACGGCTGCGACACCCGCAACGACATCCTGCGCCGGGACCTGACGTCGATCGTGCTCAAGCCGAACACGCAGGACTGCGTCGTCGCGACGGGCACCCTGCAGGACCCGTACTCGGCGCGCGCGATCGACTTCGTCCGCGGCCAGGAGACGTCGTCGGCCGTGCAGATCGACCACGTCGTCGCGCTCTCGGACTCGTGGCAGAAGGGCGCGCAGGCCTGGGACGTGACCCGCCGCGAGGCGTTCGCGAACGACCCGCTGAACCTGCTGGCCGTCGACGGGCCGCTCAACATGCAGAAGGGCGACGGGGACGCCGCGACCTGGCTGCCGCCGAACAAGTCCTTCCGGTGCGCGTACGTCGCGCGCCAGGTCGGCGTGAAGTACACCTACGGCCTCTGGGTCACGCAGGCCGAGCGCGACGCGATCGTGCGCGTCCTGTCGACATGCCCGGACGAGCCGCTGCCCGCCGGGTCGTCAGTCCCTGCGGTCCCGGCGCCCCCGGCCCCGGTCGTCGCGCCGCCCGTCGCGGCTCCCGTCGCGCCCGCGCCCGCTCCGGTCGCCCCGGCACCCGTGGCACCGGCACCCGCGCCTGCTCCCGCTCCAGCCCCGCCGCCCGTCGAGGCGCCGGCCCCGAGCGTCTACTACAAGAACTGCACCGAGGCGTGGGCCGCAGGAGCTGCGCCCGTGCACGTCGGCGACCCGGGCTACGCGCCGCACCTCGACCGCGACAAGGACGGCATCGGCTGCGAGCAGCGCCCCTGAGCGCGGTCCATGACCCCCCGGGCCACTACGGTGAACCCGTGATCACACGCGGGCGGCAGGCATGAGCAAGGGTGCGGTCGTCGCGGGCGTCGCCATCGGCGCCGTGGTGCTGCTGGTCGGTGGCGCGTTCGTCGCGGACCGCGTCGTGGCGTCCACGGTGGAGAAGCGTTCGGTCGAGGCGATCCAGCAGAACCTGGACGGTGTCGTCGGCACGCCGACCGTGGACATCGGCGGCTTCCCGTTCCTCACGCAGGTGCTCAAGGGCTCGCTCGACGAGGTCTCCGGGCAGGTCGACGGGGTGACGATCGAGGGCATCCCGGCCACCGACGTGACGCTCGACGCGACGAACATCACGACCTCCGAGCCCTACACCGCGGGCACGGCGACCATCGAGGCGACGCTGCCGACCGCGTCGATCGACCAGATCATCGCCGACCAGACGACGCTCTCGATCACGACCAACGTCGACGGTGACGCGCTGCAGGCGACCGGCCAGGTGCTCGGTGTGCGACTCACGGCGAGCCTCATCCCGCGGGTCGAGGACGGGAAGCTGCTGGTGGACGTGACGAGCGTCGCGATCGGCGGGGCGTCCCTCAGCGTCGACTCCTTGCCGAACTCGATCGGCGACAAGCTCGACGACATCGAGATCCCGGTCAAGACCGGCCTGCCCGAGGGGCTCGTGCTCTCCGGGGTCCAGGTCGTCGACGACGGCGTCCGCATCACCGCGACCGGCACGGACGTCGTCATCCCCACCGAGGTTCCGTGAGCAGCTGGTTCAGCGATGCGTGGTCGGACATCACGACGCCGCAGCCTGTGCCGTCCACGGCCGTCGTCGTCGGAACAGCAGTCGCGGTCCTCGCCGTGCTCGTCGTGCCGGTCGCCTGGCACCTCGCGCGGCACGGCCTGACGATCGTGCACGAGGCGTTCCACGCCGGTGTTGCGGTCCTCGTCGGCAGACGGCTGTCCGGGATCAAGGTGCACTCGGACACCTCGGGCCTGACGGTGTCGTCGGGAAGGCCGCGCGGGCCGGGCATGGTCGCGACGGCCGCCGCCGGGTACACCGGCCCCGCGATCCTGGGGGTCGGCGCCGCGTTCCTGCTGTCGCGGGGGTACGCGGTCGCGCTGCTGTGGCTGCTGCTCGTCGTGCTGGTGCTCGTGCTCGTCCAGATCCGCAACTGGTACGGCCTGTGGTCGGTGCTGGTCACCGGGGCGCTCGTCGTGGCGGTGACGTTCTGGGGTTCGTCGCAGGTGCAACTCGTGTTCGCCTACCTGGTCACGTGGTTCCTGCTGCTCGGGGCCCCGCGCGCGGTGATCGAGATGCAGTCCCAGCGCCGGGGGCGCCGGGGTGCCACGGACACGTCCGACGCCGGCCTGCTCGGACGCCTGACCCACATGCCCGGGGGTCTGTGGGTCGGCATCCTGTTCCTGTTCTGCGTCGCCGCGCTGGCGCTCGGGGCCGCTTGGCTGATCGGGCTGCAGCTCTAGCGCGCGACCACCCGCGGATGGTCCTTCCACGCCKGCAGCGTCGCCATGTGGTCGAGCGTCTCGGCCTCCAGCTGCTCACGGCTGGCGTCCGGCTCGCGTCGGGCCTGCCAGCTGACCATCCGCTCGAACCGCTCCTCGAACGCCTGCAGGTTGCCGTCCGCGTCCGTGCAGTGCGCGCAGTAGCGGCCTGACTCGACGGGCATCCCGCAGCTCTCGCAGTGCATCTCCGTCATGGTTCCTCCTTCTCGTTCGCCTGGATCAGTGCTCTCAGTCCGCCGACGAGACCAGCGCGCTGGTCGTTCGTCATGCTCGTCGCGGCTCGGGCGAGCAGCTCGGTCGACAGGACCTGACGCTCGCGCTCGAGGGTGTCGAACCCCTGACGGGTGAGCCAGACCAGCGTCCGGCGGCGGTCGTCCGGGTCGGCCTCGCGTTCCAGCAGCCCCTTGCCCTCGAGCTGCGTGACGATGTCGCTGACCACGGACTGCGCCCGGTCGAGGTGCTGCGCGGCCTCGCCGACGGTCAGCGGTCCGGTGTGTGCGAGGTGCAGGAGGACGGCGCGCGAGGCCCCCGACATCTGCGCGCGCTTGCCGTCGCGACGGTGAAAGCGCAGGTAGGCCTGCTGGAACGCGTCCTCGAACTCCCTCGCGAAGTCCTCTTCCTGGGTCACGAGGCTCACGTTCCCGCTCGTGCGATCCATCGTCAATCCCGATGCGTTCGGATGCTCCGCCTCCCGGCGGTCCGGCGTCGGCGGGGGCATGATCGTCCCGGGTTCGAGGTGAGGACAGGGATGAGCGGCGAGACRACGCGACCGGTGCTGGTGCGAGGTGGCCTGCTGGCCGACGGGGTCAGCGACGACCTGCTGCGAGCCGACGTGCGGCTGGCGGGCGACCGGATCGTCGAGATCGGTCCGGACCTGGAGGTCGAGGGCGCCGAGGTGATCGACGCCGGCTGGCAGCTCGTCATGCCCGGGTTCATCGACACGCACGTGCACGTCGACGCCCTCGTGCTCGACCCGGACGCGCAGGCGGCGATGACGTTCCAGGGGGTCACGACCGCCGTGCTCGGCCAGGACGGGGTGTCGTTCGCCCCCTCGCCGCCGGGCTCCGGTGCCACCGAGTACGCGGAGCGGTACTTCGCGGCGATCAACGGGCGGCACCCGTCCTTCCGCGGCGGCTCGGTGGCCGAGCTGCTGGCCACCTACGACGGCACGACGACGGTCAACACGGCCTACCTCGTGCCGCACGGCACCGTGCGGTTCGCGATCATGGGGGCCGACGACCGACCGGCCTCGTGGGACGAGATCGCCGCGATGGTGCGGCTCCTCGAGCAGGGTCTCGACGAGGGCGGCGTCGGGATGTCGACCGGGCTCGAGTACGCGCCCGCGATGTCGGCGTCCCGTGACGAGCTGCTCGCGCTCTGCTCGGCCCTGGCGTCGCGCGGGAAGCCGCACGTCTCGCACATGCGCGGCTATGAGGACCGGGCCCCGACCGCGCTCGCGGAGCTGCTCGGACTGTCGCGGGCGACCGGCGTCGGCACGCACGTGTCGCACTTCCACGGGCCGGCCGAGTCGCTCGTGCCGATGGTCGACGCCGCCCTCGACGAGGGGCTCGACCTCACGTTCGACTCGTACCCCTACCTCAGGGGGTCGTCGATCCTGGCGCTCGTCGCCCTGCCGACGTCCCTGCCGCTGGCCGACGCCGAGCGGACGCTGGCCCTCCTCGCCGACCCGGCCGTGATCGCGTCACTGCCGCCACGTGACGACGTCTGGCCGCGCGTCACGATCTCGTGGGCCCCGGGCTTCGAGTGGGCCGAGGGGATGCCGCTCCTGGGAGTCGCTGCCCGGCTCGGCCTCTCTGCGTCGGACGCCGCCCTGCACCTGCTGGTCCAGACGAAGCTGCAGGTCGGGTGCGTGTTCGGGTTCCCGCCCGGGGCGACCGAGCACTCGATGCGGGTGCTCGCGCAGCACCCCGCCCACTGCGCCGGCTCCGACGGTCTCTACCTCGGCGGTCACCCGCACCCGCGCGGCTGGGGCACGTTCGCGCGGTACCTCGGCGAGCACACGCGCGAGCTGGCCGACTGGTCGTGGCCGGAGGCGCCCGCGCACCTGTCGACGACCGCCGCACGGCGGTTCGGGCTCACCGACCGCGGCTCCGTGCGACTGGGTGCGCGCGCGGACCTCGTGCTCCTCGACCCCGCGAACGTCATCGACCGGGCGACCTACGAGGAGCCGCGCACGCTGGCGACCGGCGTCCAGGCGGTGCTCGTCAACGGGGTTCCCGTGCTGCTCGACGGCCGGCTCACGGGTGCGCTGCCCGGCCGCCCCAGGTGACGGCTCAGGCTCCTGCCAGGTGAGAATGGGCGCATGACCCGCGAGAAGATCAGCACCCCCGACGCCCCGCAGCCCGCCGGCAACTACTCCCAGGGCATCCGCCTGGGCAACCTGGTCTGGACCGCCGGCTTCGGCCCGCAGGACCCCGTGACCGGCGAGATCGCGCCGTCGGTGGGCGACCAGACGCGGCAGGTGCTGCGCAACGTGGCGGCCACCCTCGCAGCCGCCGACCTCACGCTCGACGACGTCGTGAAGACCACCGTCCACCTGGCCGACCTCGCAGACTTCGCCGAGTTCAACGCCGCCTACGGCGAGTTCTTCGGCGACCCCAAGCCGGCGCGCACCACCGTCGGGTCGGTGCTCGCGGGGATCAAGGTCGAGATCGACGTGGTCGCCGGGCGCGTCTAGGCCGACGTCGGCGACGTGCCTAGAACCAGGTCGTCACGACGTCGACGACGCGCTGCTCGGAGTCGAGCACGGGGATCACCCGCCACTTGTCGAACGCGGTGCACGGGTGCGAGATGCCGAGCTCGAGCAGGTCGCCGGGGCTCAGGGGGTCCGCGTCCGTGCCGGCCTCCAGGAACGCGTGCTGGTCGTTGGTGCGTGTGACGGTCCAGCCCGTCCTGTTGAGCACCACCGGCAGGCCCGAGTCGTAGGGCACGTCGCGCTTGCCGGCACCGACCAGCGCGAGGCCCGGTTCGGGCGTCGAGAGGACCTGCGCCCAGACCCGCAGCGCCGGGTGGAGGCTGCCGGCGATCCGCGTGAAGGGGGTCGACGAGACGTACGTGCCGTGGTCGTGCGTCACGTAGGACCCTGACCGCAGGATCGTCCGGCCACCCGGAAAGGCGCGCAGCTCGTCGGCAACAGCGTCGAAGAACGCCGACCCACCCGCGGACAGGACGATCTCGCCGTCGATGTACGGCCGCAGCTCGGTGGCGACCAGGCGCACCTCGGCGACGAACGCGCGGGCCTCGTTGATGCTCGAGCAGCCGCCCTCGTACGCGCTGACGCCCCGGAGGCTCACGTTGTCCGTCGCCGCGATCGCCTTCGCGACGGCGAGCGCATCCGCCCGTGAGCGCACGCCGGTGCGGTCGTAGCCGACCTCGAGGAGCACGGTCAGCGATCCCCCGGCGTCCTTGGCCCTGGCGACACCCTCGACCGAGTCGACGTAGAACAGGATCTCCGCGTCGTCGCACGCCGCGATCCAGCGCAGAACCGTCGGGTCGACGATCTCGTTGGCCACCAGGATCCGTCGGACCCCGAACGAGTACGCCGCGAGCAGCTGGTTCCCCGTGGCGACCGTCATGCCCCACGCCCCTGCGTCGAGCTGCGCGGCGAAGATCTCCGCGGACATCGTCGTCTTCCCGTGCGGCGCGAACTCCAACCCTCGGTCGCGGGTCCAGTCGGCCAGCTCCGCGATGTTGTGCGCGAGCGAGTCGGCGTCCAGCGTCAGCACCGGGAACGTCAACGCACCGTCCGTGAGCGTGTGCCCTGCGGCTGTGAACTCGTCGACCGTGACCGGTGTCGGCTGCCAGAAGCCCTTGGTGGTCGGGCCGATCTCCCTCGTCGGGACGTGGACGGACATGCCCTCGAAGGTAGCGCCGTTCCGGTTGGCCGGTCGGTCGGGGTCGTCGGCCGCTCACCGCCTGATCGGGTCCCGGCCCGGCCGGCCGTTTCCTGTAGGCCCCAGCGTCCTTCGCGACGACGCACCGGCGGAGCTCGTGCTCGAGCGCGTCGTGCTCGGCGGCGGTGACCCACAGGCCGTAGGCCGACTTCACGCGGATCTGGCGCAGCACGTAGACGCAGCGGTAGCCCTTGTTGGGCGGGAGCCAGGTCGCGGCGTCGGAGGCGCCCTTGTCCTGGTTGGCGGGGCCGTCGACGGCGAGCAGGTTGGCGGGGTCGTTGGCGAAGGCCTCCCGCTTGCCCGCCGACCAGTCCTGCGCCCCGGTCTCCCAGGCGTCGGCCAGGGCGACCACGTGGTCGATCTGGACGTCGGCGGAGTCGGGTCCGCGGACGAAGGCCTCCGTCGTGCCCGTGTACGGCTCGTCCAGGGTCCCCGCCAGCACCGTGCAGTCGTCGGTCTCCGTGCGTTTCTCGACGAGGTCCCGGGCGAGCACGTCGTTGCGGGTGTCGCAGCCGTTCCGGTCGACGTCCGCCCACGCCTGCCCGAACCGCTCGCGCGAGTACCCCGCACTCGGTGCGCGCTCGCGGACCGTGAGCCGGTCCAGCGACTCCCCACCTGCGACCAGGTCCGCCTGCGTCACCGGGTACCGCGCCGCGACCCGTGCCTGCGTCCAGGCAGGGACGCCCGCGCCGATCGCCACGCAGACGATCAGCACGAGGACCCACGGCCAGGCTCGCTTCATGGTGCGACGGTCGCAGGTTGGCGGGGGCTGCTGCGGCCGCCGCGTGGTCGGTCTTGTCGGGTGGGGCTGTGGGCGGTTGGCGACGCATAGGTTGGCGCGACGTGGGGCTGTGGTCGCGTCGTGGTGCACAGGCTGTGGATATGTTTGCCCAGGTCAGAGATGGTTTTGGTCTTGTGTGCGCCGCCTGGACGGCGTATTGTCGAACGTATGTTCGAATCAAAGCAGTCGACGACGAGCGCGGTGGCGGACCGCCTCGCCTCCCTCGTCGCGTGCGCTTCGGACGTCGTCGCCGACGCACGTGGCGCGTCCAACTGGCCCGCGCCCGACCGGGTCGCCGCACTCGCGACTCTGGACGCGACTGTCGCTGCGGTCGCGGAGGCGCGGGCGCATCTGCTGGTCGCGGACCGGGACGCGGGCGACTCGCAGCTGCCGGGGGACCGGTCCTATGAGGCGGCACGAGCGCGGGTGACGCGGGCGGGGGTGGGGGATGCGCGCCGGCAGGTGCAGCAGGCCGACGCGTTGGTCTCGATGGGCACGGTGGCAGTCGGGGTGCGGGACGGGTCGGTCCCGTTGGGGCACCTGGACGTGCTGGCCCGAGTCGCGGCGGCCGCGTCCCCGGAGGTTGCAGCGGTGCTGCGCTCCGAGGAGGTCCAGCAGGACATGGTGCGGTTGGTGCGGGTGCAGTCGGCGCCGGACTTCGGCAGGGCGCTGGCGAGGTTCGTGGCCGCGCAGGACCCGGCCGGGCTGGAGGCCGCGCACCAGGACTCCTACCAGGCGCGGTTCCTGGTCTTGTCGGCCCAACCTCACGGCGTGTTCCTCAAGGGTCAGCTGGACTCGACGGCGGCGGAGTCGCTGCGGGTCGCTCTGGACGCGATGGCTCAGTTCCCCGACGAGACCCGCACCCCGGGTCAGGCGTGCGCGGACGCACTGGTGATGCTCGCCGAACGCATCTGCGCCGGGACTTCCGCCCCGCTCGGTGCCGGGACAGCCGCGCCGCTCGGTGCCGGGACAGCCCCAGGCGCCAGCCGCGTGGCGCGAGCGCCGGGCGCCGGCCACGTGGCGCGAGCGCCGGGCGAGGCTGCACATGACGCCGGTGACGTTGCGGCGCGCATGGGCGGCGGCCTGAGCGTGCCAGCCGGCTCCGGTGACCTGCCTGATGGTGGGAGCGAGCAGGCATCCGGGACGGGCTCCCGCCCGCACCTGTCGCTGCTGGTGCCGGCCGCCACGTTCGCCGAGCTCCTCGCCCACGAACAGGCCCGACACCCCAAGGCCGCCACGCGCGGCAGCGGATCGAACTGCGCCGATTCCGACCAGGACGCCCAGACCGACCCTCATCCGGACTCGGGCTCGGGCTCGGGCTCCGACTCCGACTCCGACTCCGACTCCGACTCGGGCTCAGGCCCGGGCGCCGATGCGGGTCATGGCCGGGATCGGGGGCGGGTGGCGCCGGACTGGTCGCCAGTGCCTCCTGCGACGCTGGAGGACGGGACACCGGTGGCGATGTCCGAGCTCGCGCGGTGCCTGTGCGATGCGGACATCACCCGGATCGTGATGGCGGCCGACGGGCAGCCCCTCGATGTGGGCCGCACCCGCCGGCTGCACACCCCGGCACAGCGCAAGGCGGTGATCGCCCGCGACCAGCAGTGCGTGTGGAACGGGTGCGAGACACCGGCCCCACGCTGCGAGGTCCACCACATCCGCTGGTGGAACCGGGACAACGGGCCCACCGACGTGGAACACGCCGCCCTGGTGTGTCGACACCATCACGGAGAGATCCACCGCCACGACCTGAGCATCCACCGGCTCCCGAACTCACCAGGCATCGAACCGGGCGGCGCACCCCTGCGGTACGTCTTCCGGAGCCCCGACCGTTCGGTCGCGAACGCGCCGCCCGCCTGGACCGGCGAAACGGTCGCGCCGCCGGGCCGGACCGGGTTCGGATCCGTCGCGCCATCCGGTCGGGCCGAGGTCGGGACGGATACCGCGACTCGAGCTGCCTCGGTAAGGGAAGCCAGGCGAGTTGCTCGCGAGCAGGCGTCGTTCGCGCTGTTCGAGTCCGACAGGCCTCCACCCGAGTGGGCGACCGGGTGACCGGACGGGCCGTGCCGTGGCCCCGACGTTCGGTCGGTAGGGCGGTTCAGCGGTCCGGGCGCACCAACGGGCACTGCGGCGTCACGGTGTGGGATGGCATGGATCGCTTGACTTAGAGCGCACTCGAAGGCGGACGGTGGGGGACATGACGATTTCTCTACGCACCATCGGAAGTGGTTCGGCTGCGCTCACGGTCTCGGCTCTCGGGCTGGGGTGCATGGGCATGTCCGACTTCTACGGCACGCGCTCCGAGGAGGGCAGCGGCGACGAGCAGGAGTCGATCGCGACCATCCGCAGGGCGCTCGAACTCGGGGTGACGTTCCTCGACACCGCCGACATGTACGGGCCGTTCACCAACGAGAGGCTGGTCGGTCGGGCGATCGCGGGGCGGCGCGACGAGGTCGTGGTCGCCACCAAGTTCGGGATCCGGCGGGACCCGGAGGACCCGAGCGTCCGCGGCGTCGACGGTCGGCCGGAGTACGTCCGTGAGGCCGTCGACGGCAGCCTGCAGCGGCTCGGCATCGACCACATCGACCTCTACTACCAGCACCGCGTCGACCCGTCGGTGCCCATCGAGGAGACCGTCGGGGCCATGGCGGAGCTGGTCGCCGCCGGCAAGGTGCGGTTCCTCGGTCTGTCCGAGGCCGGGCCGGAGACGATCCGGCGGGCGCACGCCGTGCACCCGATCACGGCCGTCGAGACCGAGTACTCGCTGTGGACCCGAGACGTCGAGGCGGAGATCCTGCCGACGCTGCGCGAGCTCGGCATCGGGCTGGTGCCCTACTCGCCGCTCGGTCGCGGGTTCCTGACCGGCTCGATCACCTCGACGGATACCCTCGACGAGAGCGACTTCCGGCGGGCCAACCCGCGGTTCGTCGGCGACGCGCTGGACGCCAACCTGCTCATCGTCGAGAAGATCCGGGCGCTCGCAGAGGCCAAGCACGTGACGCCGGCGCAGCTCGCGCTGGCCTGGGTTCTCGCGCAGGGCGCCGACGTGGTCCCGATCCCGGGGACACGGCGGACTGCTCGGATCGAGGAGAACGCGGCCGCCACGGAGATCGCGCTCACGGACGAGGAGCTCGCGACCCTCGGCGACCTCGACGCCCCGACCGGCGACCGGTACGCGGACATGTCCTCCGTCAACCGCTGAGGCATGATCGAACCATGAGCCTGCTCGCGGAAAGCTGGAGCATCGCGGAGGCGGCCGAGGCCACCGGCCTGACCGCCCACACGTTGCGTTACTACGAGCGGGACGGGCTGCTGCTCGGGTCGGTCGACCGGGCGTCGTCGGGCCACCGCCGCTACACCGACCAGGACCTCGGCTGGATCCGGATGGTCACCCGGCTGCGGTCCACCGGCATGTCGATCCGCGACGTCCGGCAGTACGCGGACCTGGTGCGCGCCGGCGACGGGAACGAGGCCGAGCGCCTCGACCTCCTGCGCGCGCACCGGGACCGGGTGCGCAACGAGCTGCGCGAGGTGGCGGCGCACCTCGACGCCATCGAGTTCAAGATCGAGCTCTACGAGGCGCGGGTCGGGGGCGAGAGCAGCGAGACCGGGAGCGCCGGGCCGCAGGACGGTTCCCCGTCCGACGCGGACAGGTTCGCGTCCCGCGACGAAGCGAGCGTCTCCTGAGGCGCGACCGTCGGATCGTCGCCGCGGCAGCGGTGCTCGTGGTGGTCGCCGGGCTGGTCGCGGGGAGCAACCCGGTCGGCGACGCGCTCTATGCGGTGCTCGTCTTCGTGCTCGTCGTGGGGGTCGCGCCGAGGATCCGTACCGGCACGGCGGCGGCGACAGCGTTCGGGATCTGCGCGGCGATCGAGCTGCTGCAGCTGACGGGTCTGCCCGCGGCGATCGTCGACGAGGTTCCCGGGGCGCGCTACGTGCTCGGGACCACCTTCAACGCGCCGGACCTGCTCGCGTACGCGGCCGGTGTCCTGGTCGCCGCGGTGGTGGATCTGCTGGTCAGGCGTGCGGCGCAGCGCCGACGACGAGCGGACTCGGAGACTTCTGCGGTGAGCGCTCCGGGCTGACTCGCTCGCTGCTCATTGCGCGACGCTCGTCGCGAACCAGAGCCCCCGCTTTCGGTGCGAGCGCGGGTCTCGTCGCGACCTGAGGTCACTCCATCGGCGTGAGGACGAACACCGGGATGAGGCGGTCGGTCTTCTTCTGGTAGCCCGCGTACGCCGGCCAGACGGCGAGGGCGTGGGTCCACCATTCGTCGCGCTCGGCGCCGGACGCCTCGTGGGCGAGGTAGTCCTTCTTGACGGCCCCGTCCTGGAGCTCGACGTGCGGGTGCTCGACCAGGTTCCGGTACCAGGCGGGGTGCTGGGCCGCGCCACCCTTCGATGCGACGACGGCGTAGCTGCCCGCGTGCTCGACGCGCATGAGGGCGGTCTTGCGCAGCTTGCCGCTGCTCGCGCCGACGGAGGTCAGCACGATCACGGGCTTGCCCTGCAGGAGGTTCCCCTCCCGGCCGTCGGTGGCTTCGAGGAGCTCGGCCTGCTTGCGGGCCCAGCCGGACGTGCTCGGGGCGTACTCACCGGAGAGAGGCATGCCCACCCGAACGGCTGACAGAGAGCCCCGATTCCCCGAACCCTCATCTTCCCGGCCAATCTGCCGATACGGTCTGCGCACACAGGCGCGCCACATGCGTCTCACAGCCTCCGCGTCCGCGCGGTCCTCCGATCGGAGAACGATGAAGTTCAACCCGCCCCCGAACTGGCCGGCGTCCCCCGAGGGCTTCACGCCGGCGCCCGACTGGGTGCCGGACCCGAGCCTGCCTGCGCCGCCTCCGGGCTGGCAGCTGTGGGTCGAGGACGACGTCGCGCTCCCGGGCGAGTCGACGGACGCGGCGCGCCACCACCGCCAGGCGATCCTGTCCTTCTGGGTCGGCGTCGGGGTCCTCGTCGCGACCGCGATCGCGACGATGTTCGCGTCGTCGATCGGCGTGCTCTGGTGGGGCGGTCTGCTCGTCGGTGCGTCGTCGCTGATCCGCGCCTTCGTCACGTACCGGGCCTCGCGCAAGGACGGCGCACCGTCGCTGTCGGGCGCGGCCAAGGGGCTGGCCGTGGTCGGTCTGGTCGTCGCGCTCGGTGCCGGCGGCTACTCCGCGAGCGAGATGGTCGCGAACGAGACGCTGAACACCGCGGTCGGCTCGTGCTGGCACGTGACGTCGGACGACGAGGCGATCGCGGTCTCGTGCGGGGACGAGCACGAGTACAAGGCCGTCGCCGAGGTCGGCTCGGACGCCGAGTGCACCGAGGACCAGGCGGTCGTGCAGGCCGACGACGCGGACAAGGTTCTCTGCCTCATCGAGGACTGAGCGCCAGGACTGAGCTCGAGGACTGAGCGCAAGGACTGAGCGCGCGGGAGGGCGGCGACCACACCGGTCGCCGCCCTCCCGTCTGCCTACTTCTTCTGGCTGTCCAGGAAGTCCTTGGCCTTCTCGACGACGGAGTCGACCTTGCCGTCGTCGGCGTCGCTGAGCTTGGACTTGGCCGCGTCCGCCGCCTTGTCCAGGCCGGACTTGACCGCGTCGCTGTGCTCGGACAGCGCGTCCTTCGCCTGACCGAGCAGGTCGTCGATCCCCATCGCCGTGCTCCCCTCGTCGAGTCTTCCTAGTCTCCGACGGGTTGGGGGGTCGCGCCCGCCGGGACGTGCTCGGTCGTCGTGCGCGGCATCGCGGCGGCGGCCACGACCATCGCCAGCGCGACGCCGAGGACCACGACGAACGCGACGGTCACAGCCGAACCGAACTGCTGCGGGGCCTGCGAGGGGGTGAGCCCGCCCATGCGCGCGTTGACCACGGCTCCGAGCACGGCGACGCCGACCGCGCTGCCCATGGACCGCGAGAACAGGTTCGCGCCGGTCACGACGCCCCGGTCGCCCCAGCCGACGCTGGACTGCGCGGCGATCAGGGTGGGCGACGAGGTCAGGCCGAGCCCGGCCCCGACGACGAAGCAGGACAGCCCGACGCCGATCACCGTGGGGCTGGTGGATATCCAGACAAGGGCCGCGACGCCGAGGACGGCGATGACGGACCCGACGAGCGCGGTGGTGCGGAAGCCGTACCGCAGGTAGAGCCGGCCGGACTGCGACGCGGTGATGGGCCAGCCGATGGTCAGGGCGGCGAGCGCGAGGCCGGAGGTCAGCGGCGAGACGTGCAGCAGGGCCTCGAGGAACGACGGGACGTACGACGTCAGCCCGATGAGGATCACGCCGACGGCCACGGCGATGAGGGACGCCGCGAGCAGCAGGCGCCGCGTGAACACCCACAGCGGCAGCACCGGTTCGTCGGCGGTCTGCTCGACACGGATGAAGGCCAGGAACAGCAGGATCCCGACGACGAACGCGCCGATGCTCTGCGGCGAGCTCCACGCCCACGCGTTGCCGCCCTCGAGCAGCCCCAGGATCAGCAGGCTCATCGACACGGTCAGCAGCCCGCCGCCGGCCCAGTCGATGCGGTGGGTCTTGCGCTCGACGGTCTCGTGCAGGAACCGGATGAGGAGCCAGGCGGCCGCGATGCACAGCGGGATGTTGACGAAGAAGATCCACCGCCAGCTCACGAACTCGGAGAAGATACCGCCGAGCGTCGGACCGACCACCGAGGAGATCGCCCAGACGCTCGCGATGTACCCCTGCGCCTTCGCGCGCTCGGCGACCGTGTAGATGTCGCCGGCGATGGTGATCGCCATCGGCTGCACGGCCCCGGCGCCGAGTCCCTGCAGCGCACGGAACGCGATGAGCGCCGGCATGCTCCACGCGAACCCGCAGAGGACCGATCCGACGAGGAACAGGGCGATCCCGAGCAGGACGACGGGCTTGCGGCCGATCGTGTCCGCGAGCTTGGAGTAGATGGGGACGCTGACGGCCTGCGTGAGCAGGTAGATGGAGAACAGCCACGGGAAGCTGCTGAACCCGCCGAGCTCGCCGACGATCGTCGGAACAGCCGTCGCCAAGATKGTCGCGTCGATCGCCACCAGGCCGGTGGTGACCATGATCGCGATGAGGATCGGGCCGCGGTCGGAGCGGAATCCGACGCCCGCGGCGGTGGCAGTGCTGGTCAGGGTGCTCTCCTCGTCGTCGACGATCACAACGCGCTCGGGCTCGACGCATTCCGACCGACCGACTGGTGGACCTGCGCTACGGCGTTGCCTCGTGGCCGGAGCGCCCGTGCGTGCGGTTCTCCTCCTTCAGCCGCGCCTCGTAGACGTGCCGACGACCACCCGTGAGCTCGTCGCGGACGCGCTTCTCGGCCGCCTGGAACACGCGGTAATAGGTGTCGTCGTACTCCTCGACGACCTGGAACGTCCACCGTCCGGCGAGCACGTTGCGGCCGACGAGCTCGGCGCGCAGCTCGTCGGCGATCCCGGGATGACCTGCGGCGGCGAGCTGGTCGAGCGCGTCCGTGAGCTCGGCGTCCGCCCGGCCGGTCAGCCGGTGGAACGCGTACAGCATGCCGCGCGCGTGCTCGATCACCTCGAAGGCCGCCGTCACGGCGCCGACCGCGTCCACGACGTCGTCCGGCGTCCCGGGGGCCCGGTGCGCGGCGTCGCGTTCGTCGTCGGAGGTCATCCCCTCGATGGTCGCCCGGCCCGTCCGGCCGCGCACCTCGGGCGGCGCGCCTACGGTGGATCGCATGGCGACGGAGTACCCGATGACCGGCTTTCTCGTGCGCGACCACCGGCTGGAGGTGCCGGTCGACTGGTCGGCACCGGACCGGTTCGGCTCGATCGAGGTGTTCGCGCGCGAGCTCGTGGACCCGACGAAGGCGTCCGAGGACCTCCCGCTGATCGCCTACCTGCAGGGCGGCCCCGGCCACGAGGGTCCGCGCCCGCTCGGCGGCGGATGGGTGCACACGCTGCTCGAGACGCACCGGGTGGTCCTGCTCGACCAGCGGGGGACGGGTCGCTCGTCGCGCGTGGACGGTCGTTCGATCCAGCGTTTCGACGACGCCGCGACGGCCGCCGACTACCTCGCCTGCTTCCGCGGCGACGCGATCGTGGCTGACGCCGAGCACCTGCGGAACACCGTCTACGGCGGCCGGACGTGGGCGACGCTGGGCCAGTCGTACGGCGGGTTCCTGACGCTGGCGTACCTGTCGAGGCACCCGTCCGCACTGACGATGTGCCTGGTCACGGGCGGCCTCCCGCCGGCGACCGCCACCGCCGCGCAGGTCTACGCCGCCACCTACGACCGCCAGGCCGCCCGCAACCGAGAGCTGGCACGGCAGTTTCCCGACGACGTCGCGACGTTGGGGTCCATCGCCGACCTGCTCGGCGCGGAGTCGGTCGCGCTCCCCGACGGCGACCCGTTGACCGTCGAACGCCTCCAGATGCTCGGGATGCCGTTCGGCATGAGCACCGGCATCGACCAGCTGCACTGGCTGCTCGACACGGCGATCGACGCCGATGGCTCCCTGTCCGAAGGGTTCCTGTCCGTGGTCGGCCACCAGACCGCATTCGACGGCAACCCGCTGTACGCGGCCCTGCACGAGGCGATCTACCACCAGGGGTCGGTGCCGGGCGGTTGGGCCGCGGCGTCGGAGCAGGCGAGCCGGCCGTCGTTCGCTGTGTCGGCCCGGCCGCTCCAGCTCACCGGCGAGGTGATCCTGCCGTGGATGTTCGACCAGATCCGCGCGCTGCGACCGTTCCGCGCGGCGATGGACGAGCTGCTCGCGCCACGGGAGTGGCCCACGCTCTACGACCTGGACCGGTTGGCGTCGAACGAGGTCCCCGTCGCGGCGGTGCAGTACTACGACGACCCGTACGTGGACCTCGACCTCGCGCTCGCCACCGACCTCGGCAACGCTCAGGTCTGGATCACCAACGAGTACCTGCACGACGGCCTCCGCGTGGCCGGAGACGAGATCCTGCCCAAGCTGCTGGAGCTGGGAAGGGGCAAGGCGACCGTGACCGGTCGCTGAGCGTGGGGCGGGACGACCCGCGCGAACGCGGCATTTCGTCGCGAGCGCGGCACCTGGTGCTGCCGCGTTCACAACGGACTGCCGCGTTCGGCGAGGCCGGACCTCAGGGGCGGCGGCCGCCGCCCGCGCCGCCGGTGCCGCGGGAAGTAGACCCCGAAGGCGAGGACGCAGATGGCGACGAGATCGAGCGCGAGGAGCGCGTACGGGGACATGGGAACCCTCCCGGTGGTTGGTGAGATCCCTGTTCAGCCGACGGCCGCTGTGCCGTCCCTGTGCGAGCGCCGAGGCCCCGGCGTGCGTCGGCGTACCGTGCCGGGGTGACCGCGTACCTCGGCATCGACCTGGCCTGGGGGCGGACCGCGCGGACCGGGCTCGCGGTGCTCGACGACGACGGCGGGCTCGTGGCGTCGACGTCGGTGGTCTCCGACGAGGACATCGCGGCGTTCGTCGCGACGCACGCCGCCGGTCCGGTGGTCGCCGCGATCGATGCGCCGCTGGTGGTGCCGAACGCGACCGGGCACCGCTCCGCGGAGAGGGCTCTGGGGGACGTGTTCCGCGCCTACAACGCCGGTGCGCACGCGGCGAACCGGTCGATCCCGTGGCTGGACCCGCCGCGCGGCGAGACGCTGGCGCGGCGGTTCGGGTGGTCCGTCGATCCCTTCGGCGACGGCTCGGTCGCGATCGAGGTGTACCCGCACCCGGCGATGGTCGCGCTCTTCGGGCTGGGGTCCGTGATCCCGTACAAGGCGAAGCGCGGGCGCGACGTCGGGATGCGGCGGGCCGCCTTCGGAGTGCTGGTCGAGCAGCTGGAACGCGTCTGCGAGTCGCCCCTGAGGCTCGCGTCGTCGCCGCGGTGGGCCGTCCTGCGGGACGCGGTGGCGACCGCGCAGCGCCAGGTCGACCTCGAGCGGATCGAGGACGAGGTCGACGCGGTCCTGTGCGCGTACCTGGCCTGGCTCTGGGCCACCGACCGTGCCGGGATGCGCGTCTTCGGGTCGGTCGCCGAGGGCTACATCGTCGTGCCGGACCGCGTCCTGGCACCGCCCGCGCGGCTCGCCTCAGGCCGGTGACCAGCCGAGGGCCGGCGCGATGCTCGTCGCGACGTTCTCCAGGATGCGGCGGCTCATCGCGTGCGTGGCGTTGGCGGGCAGGACGACGTCCAGGCCCGTGGCCTCCTGCAGGGCGACGTCGCCCTTCAGGCTCGCGATCACCTGCTCCGGGCTGCCGTGGTGGGTCAGGCTGAACACGCCGAAGCCGTTCGGTGGGCGGCCGGTCGCGTCGAACCGCGCGGTGTACCAGGCGATGTACTCGGCGAAGAGCTCGTCGTCCTGCGGCGTGAGGCTGGGCAGCACGATGCGGCCGGCGACCGCCCGCGGCGTCCGGCCGGGGACGTCGAACGCGGCCTTGTAGGCGAGGATCTGGTCGCGCTGCGTCTCCTCGAACGAGCGGCCGTCGTCCTCGCTGTTCAGGGTGGACACCAGCAGGTCCATCCCCTGCTCGCCCGTGCGGATCGCGGTCGCCCTCGAGCCCGGCCCGTACCAGACCCGGTCGGCCAGCCCCGGGCTGTGCGGCCGCACGAGGAGCTCGGTCCCGAGCGGCGCGATCGGGAAGCCGGTCTCCGGCGCGACGGCCACCGGCTCGCCCGCGATCGCGGCGCGCAGCCGTTCGATGCGGTGCTGGGACTCGTCGTCGAACGAGCGCTCCGCGGTGCCGTAGACGCCGTCGAGGATCTCCGCCGACGGCTTGATCCCGCCCGCGACACCGAGCTCGAGCCGCCCGCCGGACAGCAGGTCGACCGTCGCGGCGTCCTCCGCGATGGTGATCGGGTCCGCGTACCGCATGGGCAGCACCGCCGTGCCGAACCGGATGCGGTCGGTGGCCTGCGCGATCGCCCCGAACAGCGGGAACGGCGACGACAGGAACTGCTCCAGGTGCCGGACCCGCACCCAGCCGGTGTCGTAGCCGAGCTCCTCGGCGAACCGGAAGAGGTCGATCGCGTCGTTGAGTGACTGGGCGGCGTCGGCCGGGTCGTCGTACGGGACGAACGTCAGGAAGCTCAGCTCGAGTCGGGGGCTCACGCGCGCAGGGTACGACGAAGGCGGCACCGAGCCGGCCTCGGACGCCGGCTGCCTCACCTGATCGTCGTGCGCGGTCAGCCGACCGGGACCGGCACCCAGGGGATCTGGACCTGCGAGACGCGGGCGAGGATGCCGTCGAGGACGGCGACGCGGTCGAACTGGAGGGCGTGCGCGCGGGCGCGCTGCTCCCAGTCGGACCGTTCGGCCGGGGACATCGTCAGGACGCGGTCGAGGGCGGCGGCGATGGCCGGCGGGGACTCGACGGGCACGATCAGGGCGGTGTCGCCGACGGCCTCGCCGATGCCGCCGGTGTCGGTGGTGATGACGGGGCCGCCGCCGGAGAGCATCTTCTCGACGAGCGCGATGCCGAACGTCTCGACGAACTCCGGGCGCGGCTTGCTGGGCAGGACGTAGGCGGCGGCGCCGGCCATGAGATAGGACTTCTCGGCGTCGTCGACGTCGTCGAGGAACGTGATCCGCGAGGCGGCGGACGACGCGGCGGCCAGAGAGCGCAACCGTCCCGCGTCCGGACCGTTGCCGGCGATCACCAGGCGCAGCGAGGCGGCTGCAGTGCTGGAGGCGAAGCCCTCGATGAGGTCGTCGACCCCCTTGGCGTGCGCGAGCCGGGAGAGGAACAGGACGTAGCCGTCGGCGGTGAGGCCTCGAGACGTCAGCACGTCCGAGGGCGGGAGGTTCAGGTAGGAGCCGACGTCGACCGCGGGGTAGGAGACGGTGACGCGCTCACGGCACTGGGCGGCGAACGTCGTGCCGTGCTTGGCGTCGATCGCGGCGGCTTCGCTGATGATCAGCTCACGCGTGTAGTCGGAGACGGCCAGGCAGATGTCGTGCTCCAGGTACGACGAGAGCACGTGGGCGGCGGCGCCGAACTGGTCGTTCTCGACACAGGCGCGGACCACGTTGGTGACGTCGGAGCCGACCGCCTCGGCGACGGTGACGACGTTGACGGGCAGGCCGGTGCTGCGGGCGACGCGCACGGCGTCGGCGATCGCGAGCGAGTGCGGCGACAAGTACAACGACATGGCGACCGTCGGTACACCGTCGGTGAACAGCTCGACGAGCCGCCCGGTGATGCCCGCGAGCCATCGCCCGTCGGGCACCTTGTAGTCGCCGACGGGCTCGGGGCGCTCGACGGTGATCCCGGGGCTGTACGGCAGGACGCCGTCGAGCGGCTTGAGCGGCAGACCGGTGGCCTGGAGCCGCTCGATGGTCCACGTGATGATGCGGACGTCGTCGAAACCCCTGTCCAGAGCGGCTTCTGCGAGGTTGCGCGCCTCACCCGAGTGGCCGCAGATCACCGGGTCGGCACGTACGACGATCACGAGGCGGCGGCGGGGTGTCGTCATGGCGGTCTCCTCAGCGACGCAGTGCGGGGGGAGGAACGGTCAGGGAGGGCATCGTGCTCACGGACGGCGGTCGGACGGCGGTGCCCCAGTCCGACGGTGTCGGGCCGAGCGTGACCAGCAGGCGTCCCCCGCGGTGGAGCTCGGCACCCGTGATCCAGGTGCGCTCGAGCGGTTCACCGTCGAGGTGCACGGACTGTACATACTGCGTCGGACCATCGGGTGTCGGTTCGATGAACCCTTGGGTCTCGATGTTCAGGCTGCGGTCACCGACCGCGATGCTCGCCTCGCGCCAGGCTGGTGCGTTGACGAGGTAGAGGTTCTGGCCGGCGACCGGGAAGAGCCCGAGCGACGCCCAGACGTACCAGGACGACAGCCCGCCGGAGTCGTCGTTGCCGGGCATCCCGCCGCGGCCGACGGCGAACTGGTTCTGGATGATCGCCTGCACGACCTCCGCGGTGCGGTCGGGCCGGCCGGCGTACTGGTACGCCCACGGCGCCTCCATGTCCGGCTCGTTGTTGAGGCCCTCGAACCGGTTGAGCGCGTAGCCCGCGGCCATCTCCTCGATCCCCGGCCGCAGGCCCGGCTGGACGACCGCCGGCGCTCCGTACCCGAAGAACTGGTCGAGCTGCTCGACGAACGCGTCGTCGCCGCCCGAGAGCTTGATGCGCGCGGCCATGTCGTGCATGAGCCGGAACGAGTAGTTCCAGCGGCCGCCCTCGTAGTAGGTGGAGTCCTGCAGGAGCCCGGTGCTCACGTCGTAGGCGTTGATCCACTGCGCGGCGAGCGGCGCGAACTGCTCGACGAGGTCCGGGTCGCCCACGTGCGCCGCGATCTGCGACGTGCACCAGTACGCGAACGCCAGGTCCAGCGTGTGGCTGATCGGGTGCGCCACCCCGCGCAGCAGGAACTCCTCGCCGTAGGTCCGACGAAGGTCGTTGTGCATGTGCACGAGCGCCCAGTCCCAGTCCATCCCGGGCAGGCCGAGCTGGCACAGGTCCGACAGGAACGTGTGCGCGAGCGCGGAGGCCTGCCGGCTGAACTGGTCGGCGCCGCGCGCCATCCGGTACCCGATCGGGAGGTTGCCCTCCTCCTCGGCGATCGACAGCAGGGCCTGAGCGAGCTCGACGGCACGGTCCGGCAGGAGGGTGGTCAGCAGCGGCAGCTGCGTCCGGTAGATGTCCCACATGGTCGCGATGTCGAACGCGAACGGGCCGTCGGTCGGCCAGAACGGGCTCTCCGCGGGCGCCAGGCACGGCTTGATCAGCGAGTGGTACAGCGCCGTCGAGAACACCGTCTGCTTCTCCGTCGACGGGGTGTCGATGCGGATCTTGCCCAGCGTCGAGCGCCAGACGTCCGCGGTCTGCGCCCGCCTCGTCGCGAAGCTGGACGGACCCGGGCCGCACTCCGCCTCGAGGTTCTTGCGGGCCTGGTCGACGCCGCGCAGCGAGAACCCGAACCGCAGCTCGACCACTTGGCCGGGCTCCGACGGGCCGGCCCACATGAGCCCGAACGGGCGCAGGGTGGTGGGGCGGATGTGGTCGAAGTCGAGACGCGTGCCGCCGGGCATGAGGCGCCGGTCGTACCAGAGCATCTGCCGCCAGTGCGGGTCGTCGCACTCGACGTGCACGGCGAGCGGCGTGCCCTCGACGATGATCTGGCCCTGCGCGACCCCGGGCGCGATCGAGTGCAGGTGCGCGCGCAGCGGCACCGTCCGGCCGTGGGGGATGGTGAGCCCGCCGAGCGAGAAGTCGATGACCAGACGTGCGTCGCGGTGCGACGGGAACGTGTACCGGTGGACCGCGGTCTTGGGCCCGACCGTGATCTCCGCGCGGATGCCCGACTCGAGCGTCGCCGAGTAGTAGCCCGGCTCCGCGTCCTCGTCGACGATGTCCCAGAGCTGGCCCAGGTCGTCGAGCGGCTGCAGCATCGGGGTGACGCGGAAGTAGTTGTAGTACTTGCGGATCGCGCCCGTGCCGGACTGCTGGAAGTGCGTGAAGCCGCTGGCGACGGGCCGGTCGTAGATCTCGTTCGGCAGGCCCTCGGTGCCCAGGTCGTACTTCCCGTAACCGGTGGGGTAGCCGCCCGAGTACGCGCACGCGCTGACCATGCCGAGCGGGTAGGTGGCGCCCGGGTGCGTGTTCCCGACCTGCGGCTTCGGCCACCACCAGGTCGTCGCGAGGCCGTGCTGCTGGGGCAGGCTCGTGGCCTCCGTCCCGATGAACGGGTCGACTCGCTCGAACATCGCAGCCGCTCCTCGCGCTCGTGCGGACGCCTTCCGGCGGCCGATGCGTCGGTGCCTCGTCCTGCGGACGGTACGTCCGGTGGGTTACGGGCGGGTTTCGCGACGACACGGCCAGGGCTGGGGACGCGTCGATATCGTCTGGGGATGACGGCGCCGACGACCGCACACGACGTGCTCGACCGGCTCTCGACCCTGCGATCCGACGAACAGCTCGCCGCCTACGAGCGGTACTTCCCCCTCGACGAGCGCGGCGACGACGTGTTCCTCGGCGTGAAGATGGGCACGGTCTTCGCGCTTGCCAAGGAGGCGGAGCTGCCCCTGTCCGAGGTCGAGCTCCTGCTGGACTCCGAGCTGCACGAGGCCCGGGTGTGCGCCGTCAGCATCCTCGACGCGCGGGCGCGTCGCGCGCGGACGACCGACGACGAGCGTCGGTCCCTCTACGAGCTGTACCTGCGCCGGCACGACCGCATCAACACCTGGGACCTCGTCGACCGCGCCGCCTTGCACGTCGTCGGCCGGTACCTGGAGCCCCGCGACCGCTCGCCGCTCTACGAGCTGGCGCAGTCCGAGGACCCGTACGAGCGGCGGACCGCGATCGTCTCGACGACGTACTACCTGCGCGCGGGCAGCAACGACTCCGCCGACACGTTCGCGATCGCCGCGCTGCTGGTCGACGACGAGTCGGACACCGTGCGCAAGGGCGTCGCCTGGGCGCTGCGCACCGCAGGCGGCGACGGGCTGACGACGTTCCTCGACGAGCACGCGGCCCAGATGCCCCGCGTCATGCTCCGCGCGGCGGTCGAGCGCCTGCCGAAGGACGAGCGAACGCGCTACCTGGCGCTGCGCACGACCTGAGTCAAGCGACGAGGCTCTTGTTCCTGGCGTCCCGCGGCGGGAGGGTGACCGGATGGGCTTCGAGGCACTACCCGTGGGCCGGGTCGAGTCGTCGCTCGTCGATCGGGCGTCGGCGCCTCGGCAGGGGGACGAGGGGGCGCCGGATGCGTGGGTCGTCGTCGCGCCGGAGTATGCGGATGCGCTGGCCGACATCGCCGTCGGGGAGGACGTCCTGCTGCTCACCTGGCTCGACCGGGCCGCGCGCGACGTGCTCGTCGTGCATCCGCGCGGGGACGTCTCCAGGCCGGCGACGGGGGTGTTCAGCACGCGGTCGCCGGACCGGCCGAACCCGATCGGGCTGCATCGCGTGACGGTGCGGAAGGTGGACGGGACGCGGCTGCTGGTCAGCGACCTGGAGGCGCTCGACGGGACGCCGGTGCTCGACATCAAGCCGGTGCTCGGAGGGCCCGACGAGAGGTGACGGGACGCCGGGGGGCGCGTGAGCGCGCGGACCGCCATGATCGTGGCGAGGAGCTCCCACGCTCGTCGTCGGCGAGAGGACCCGTGACCCCCATGACCGAGGCAACCGCGAAGCCGTGGACTCCGCCGAAGGTCCCGCGCAGCGCGTGGAACGCGCTGATCGTGCTGATGGCCGGCATGTTCATGGCGCTGCTGGACACGACGATCGTCAACGTCGCGCTGCCGACCATCCGGGAGGACCTGAGCGCGTCCGAGGCGACGCTGAGCTGGATCATCTCGGGGTACGCGCTGGCGTTCGGCATCGCGCTGATCCCCGCCGGCCGGGTCGGGGACCGGATCGGGCACAAGTGGGTGTTCTTCACCGGGTTGGCGCTGTTCACGTTCGCGAGCCTGCTGTGCGGGCTGTCGCAGACCAGCTTCCAGCTGATCGCCGCGCGGGTGCTCCAGGGGTTGGCCGGCGGCATGTTCGTGCCGGGGGTCACGGCGTTCATCCAGCTGCTGTTCCCGGGGCCGGTGCGCGGCAAGGCGTTCGCGATCATGGGGTCGGTGATCGGGGTGAGCACGGCGCTCGGTCCGATCCTCGGTGGCCTGATCATCGAGGCGTTCGGTGAGGCGAACGGCTGGCGGATCGTCTTCTTCGTCAACCTGCCGATCGGGGTCGCGGCGCTGATCGCGGCGGCGATCCTGCTGCCCGCGGGCAAGCTCGGCACGACCTCCAAGCCGGGCTACGACTTCGTCGGGCTGGCGCTGCTGACCGCGGGTCTGGTCGCGATCCTCGTGCCGCTGATCGAAGGGCAGGACAAGGGCTGGCCGGCCTGGACGTGGATCACGCTGGCCGCCGGAGTGGTGCTGATCGCGCTGTTCGGGGCGTGGGAGGTGCGGATCCAGGACGAGAACCCCATGGTCCCGCCGCACCTGTTCAGCCACCCGGCGTTCACCGGTGGGACGGTCCTCGCCATGGTCTACTTCGCGGCCTTCACCAGCATCTTCTTCACCATCTCGCTGCTGTGGCAGGCCGGGCTCGGGCACACCGCGCTGCAGTCCGGCGTGGTCGGGGTGCCGTTCGCGATCGGGTCGATCATCGGGGCGTCGCAGAGCAACCGGCTGTCCCAACGGCTGGGGCGCACGGTGCTGGTCATCGGCACCTTCTTCGTCGCGGTCGGCCTGGCGTGGGTGTGGCTGGTGCTGCGCAACGTCGAGGCGACGGACCTCACCAACTGGGACCTGCTCGTCCCGCTGCTCCTGGCCGGTATCGGCAGCGGCATGTTCATCGCACCGAACGTGCAGTTCATCGTCGCGACGGTGGACCGGTCCGAGGCGGGCGCGGCGAGCGGCGTGATCAGCGTGATGCAGCGGGTCGGCAGCGCGATCGGCATCGCGGTGATCGGCAGCGTCCTGTTCGGGCAGCTGCACATCACCAGCCCGGCCAGCGTCCCGCAGGCGTTCACCGACGCGGCCGCGGCGGCGATGTTCGTCAGCACCGCTCTGGCGGTCGTCGCGTTCGTGCTCGTGTTCGTCCTGCCGAAGCAGGTGGCCTCGGGTCACGGGGCTCCGCCTCCGACGGAGTGAGCGCGGGTGTCGGTGGTCGGGTGGATCGTCGACGCATGACGAGACCAGCCGCCATCGACCTGGCGAACAAGTGGACCGCGATGTGGAACGGGGACCTCGCGCTCGTCGACGAGATCCTCGCCCCCGACTTCCGGATCGAGTTCGGCGCGGTCGTCGCCGATCCCGACCCGACGCTCATCACGACACCCGCCGGCATGGCGGAGTTCGTCGGCACGTGGCGTGCCCGCCGCGGCGACCTCGTGTTCGCGCTCCAGGGAACGCCGGTCGTCGACGAGGACGACGGCATGGCGTTCACCTGGACCGTGGACCTGCCCGGCCTGAACCGGCGCAGCGGGATCGACCTGTGCCGGCTCGTCGACGGGAGGATCGCGCGGGTCTGGTCGGTGACAGGCGAGCGCGCGTTCGTCGTGTGAGGCATCAGGCCGGCCCGGCGGCGCGCCCGTACCGGGCTGCCAGCGCGCGCACCTCGGCGGCGAGCGCGGGGGAGTCCAGCACGTCGAAGTCGACGCCCCACATCGCGAGGTAACGGGCGAGGGAGGCGGCGTCGTCGGACCCGACGTCGACGAGGCACGTGCGGTCCGTCTCGGCGGTCACGGTCACCGCCGCGGGGGCGCGAGGGACGACGTCCGCGAGCGGCGCGTGCAGCCGCACCCGCGCGCGGAAGGCCCAGGTCGCGGCACCGATGGCGGCGTCGACGAACGCCGCGATGTCCGACGGGGCCGGCCGGGGCCGGAAGCGCGCGCCGTTGGGGACGCGCAGCGTCAGACGGTCGACGCGGAAGGTGCGCCAGTCCTGACGGGACGTGTCCCAGCCGACCAGGTACCAGCGGCTGGCGCGGTGGACCAGTCGGTGGGGCTCGACCTCGCGCCGCGACGAGCGGTAGTCGAAGCGGAGCCGGACCGACGAGCGGCAGGCCTCGGCGATCGCCTGCAGGGTCGCGCCGTCCACGGGGGCCGACGAGCGGTGCGTGAACGCGGTCGACGAGGCGAGCACGTCGACCCGGTACCGCAGTCGCGACGGCAGCACCTGCTCGAGCTTGACCAGCGCGGTGACGGAGGCCTCCTCGATGCCCTCCACCGCGCCGGTCGTCGCGAGCCCGAGGCCCACGGCGACGGCGACCGCCTCGTCGTCGTCGAGAAGCAGGGGAGGCAGGGTACTGCCTGCGCCGAGCGTGTAGCCGCCCGACGACCCCGGCGCGGCACGGACCGGGTAGCCCAGCTCGCGCAGCGCGGCGACGTCGTTGCGCACCGAGCGCGTGGAGATCCCGAGGCGCCCGGCGATCGCCGGCCCCGTGTGCGGACCGGGTGCCTGCAGGATCGACAGCAGCCTCAGGAGCCGCGCGGACGTGGTGAGCACGAGAGCCAGGATCTCAGACGTTGCGGAAGCAAGCCTGCCGCAACGGCATCCAGGATCGAGGCATGGACATCAACGGAATCGCCACGATCGTGTACCCCGCTCGCGACCTCGCCGCGGCCATCACCGCCTGGTCGGCGGTCACCGGCACCGAGCCGCTGTTCGCCACCCCCGACTACGCCGCGTTCCGGTTCGCCGGCACCGAGATCGGCCTGACGCGCCTGCCGTGGGTGGACTTCCCGCTCGTCATGCTCGACGTCGAGGACATCGAAGAGGCTCGCGCGGGCTTCCTGGCGGCCGGGGCGACCCCGATGGCCGAGGTCGAGGGCGGCGGGCTGGCTGAGCTCGGCACCGCACCGGTCACCAACGGGAACCCGGAGAACGGGATCATCGACATGAATGGCGCCCGGCTCGGGGTGATCAGGGTCGCCGACGGCCACCTGCTCGGCCTGCGGCAGGCGGTCGCGTGGGGCTGAGGAGCTAGATCAGCTCCAGCTCGCGGCTCTTGGTCTCCCCGAAGAACTGCGACACCTGCTGCAGCGTGGAGAAGCCGTCACCGGCCAGGTCCACCAGCAGGTCGTTGCTCCACATCATCAGGCGCCCGATGGTCCACTGGACGCGGGCGGCCTCCGGCAGCTCGAGCCCGTAGACGAGCTGCGCGATCTCGCGCTTGCCGCCGGCCGGGGTGCTGTAGGTGAGGATCGGCAGGTAGCGCTCGGGCTCGACCACGCAGAGCACGCGCGTCAGCAGCGCCTCCTTGAACCCGGTCATCCCGAGCCCGCCCTGCTCGTGCACGAGCCGCGTGAAGCGGTCCGCCATCGGCACGCTCGGGGGCCCGTAGAGCAGGTAGCGGATGGTGTTGCGCGTGCGCGCCGTGGCCTCGTAGTCGCCCATCGTCTTCCACGCGCGGTTGAACACCGACATGTTGCCGGGGGCGGCGCCGACCGTGCTGTTGGCGAACTCGCGCAGGTCGTCGGGCTCGGCGTCCACGATGTTGTCGGCGCTGAAGACCTCCTGGTACTTGGCCCAGTAGGCCAGCACCTCGGGGTCGGGCGTCTGGTGGTCGAGGAGGAAGTCGGCCTTGAGGGCGTCGATGCGCGCCATGCGGTCGGGCTCGACGCTGGACCGGTCGGGGAACCGGTCCCGAAGCCCCGAGTAGGACGCGGGGGTGTCCGTCACGCGCTTGGCCTCGCCGCGCGTCCAGGTGTGGTGGCACGACGAACAACGAATGGTTCGGCGATCGTCCGGCAGTCGCTCGACGAGCTCGAGCTCGTCCGACTTGCAGACCGGGCATTCCAGCATGAGTGCTCCTTCGCCTCTGTGCACTCAGTGTGCACGTCCTGGCGCGACGGCGTGCCGGGTCCTCGGTAGGTGGTCGTCCCATTCTCCGCCCGTCGTCACCAAACCGATACGGACGAAGGTCCTGATCCGGGACCTAGGTCCGGAGTTGGCACGAAATGCCCCACCTAGCGTCGGATCACGGACTGCGCCCACCATCCCGGGCGCCGTCCTCGACCGGCTCCCGGGCACACCCGAGGGCCTGACCCGCACCTTCGAGGACGAGCCCATGACCGAGCACCTGCCGCACCAGCGCGGTTCTGAGCGACGTCGCGTCGTGATCGGCCTGGACATCGGTGCCGTGACCGCGCAGGTCCGGGTCGTCGAGCAGGAGTCCGGCGCGATCGTCCTCGACCACGTCTCGGCCTCCGCCAGCTGGTCCGCGACGCCCCTGCGCTATGCGACGGGCTGGATCGTCGATGCGGTGCGCGGCGCGCTCGACGACTGCGGCGACGTGGAGCTGGCCGCGGTCGCCGTCGGGGCCACCGGGTGCGAGGTCCGTGCGTTGTGCGACGCCCTCGGCACCACCGTCTGCGCCGCGCTGCGGGTGCCGACGATCGTCGTCAACGACGCCGAGCTCCTGGTCCCGGCGGCCGGTCTGGACCGTGGGGTCGGGGTGCTCGTCGGGAGCTCCGCCATCGCGGTCGCCACCGGGCCGGGCCAGCTCACCGGTGCGTCGAGCTGGGCGTTCTCGGACGTCGGCAGCGCGTCCTCCCTGGTCCGTGAGGCCGCCCTGACCGTGCTCGCCCGTGCCGCGCGTGGCGACGAGCCCGACACCCTGCGCGTCCTGCTCATGGAGTCGATGCAGCTGCGCACCGTCGACGAGCTCGCGCAGGTGCTGCGGTGGAACTCGCGCTCGCTGCCCTGGGGCATCCACGCACCGGCCGTGTTCCAGGCCGCCGACGAGGGATCGACGGAGGCGAGCGCGCTCGTGACCGCGAACGCGCAGGCCGTCGCGACCCTCGTCGTCCAGCTGTCCCAGCGCGGGGTGGACGTCCTGCACGCCGTCGTCGGCGGCGACGTCGCGCCGGAGGTGCCGCGCCTGTTCGCCGGGATCCGTCGCTCGATCCTCGACGAGCTGCCCGACGCCGACGTGCGGATGCTCGAGGTCCCCGCGGTCGAGGGTGCCGTCCGGCTCGCACAGCGCTCGGCGGTCGACGGTCCGGCCTGCGACCCCTAGACGCGAGCAGGGATGGCCAGGGTCTCGGCGATCGCCTGGTCCCACGGGGTCGCGGTGGTCCCGAGCATCCGCTCCGAGGCCGTGGTGTCCATGACGAACGGCTCGGAGAAGTGGTCGGCGACCGCGGCGATCTCGCGCATCAGCGGTGACACGAGGCCGAGCGCGCGGACCATCGCGGCGGGCGTCGGCCTGATCCGGGGCTCGCGCGCACCGGCCGCCGACGCGAGCCGCGCACCGAGCTCGAGGAACGTGAGCGGTTGCGCCGTCGGCACGTGCCACGCGCGTCCCCACGCGCCCGGGGTCGCACCGGCGGCGACGAGCGCCCGGGCGAAGTCGGGCAGGTAGGTCCAGCTGTGGGGCTGGTCCACCGCGACGACCGGGCGGACCACCTTGCCGGCGAGGAGGGGGCCGACGAAGCGCGGGCCGGCATGGGCCTGTGAGTCGGCCAGCGGACCCAGGTAGTCGGCCGCACGGACCTCGGTGGTGCGCAGGTCGGTGCGAGCGGCGGCGTCGCGCCACATCTGCGCGCGGACCGCACCCTTGGCCTCGGTCGCCCGCAGCGGCGTGTCCTCGAACATCACGGTGCCGTGGGTGCCGTAGCCGTAGAGGTTGCCCGCCGTGACCAGGACCGCACCCGTGCGGGCGGCCGTGTCCAGCAGCGACGACGCGAGCGGCGGCCAGTCGGTCACCCAGCGCCAGTACGTCGGGTTGGCGCAGTTGTAGAGCACGTCGGCGCCCTGCACGGCCGCGGTCAGGGCGTCGGGGTCCGTCGCGTCGAGCGCGACGTGCCGGACTCCCGCCGTCGCGGTGCCGCCCGACCGGCTGACGACGAGCACGTCGTGGCCCTGGGCGACGAGCTCCTGGGCGAGCGTGGAGCCGACGGCTCCCTTTCCGACGATCACGTGCTGGGACATGGTGCGCTCCTCGGTCCTGGTTGCGAGAGCAGTGCTCTCGTATGTGAGCAATGCTCGCATGCAACCGACACGAAAACA
This sequence comes from Cellulomonas sp. P2_B4, assembly GCF_056404795.1. NCBI lineage: Bacteria > Bacillati > Actinomycetota > Actinomycetes > Micrococcales > Cellulomonadaceae > Cellulomonas > Cellulomonas sp. P2_B4. Next base: position 47,422 of record NZ_JBFUDI010000011.1, on the reverse strand, counting down.
AGAGCAGTGCTCTTTGAAGTGATCAGTGCTCTCGTTCCCGTCGGAAAGCAGGCATGATGGCGACATGGCAGCGAGCACATCCCACGGCACAGCCCGCGAGCGCGCCCGCGCCGAGGTCATGGCGGAGCTGCTCGCTGCGGCCCGCGCCCGACTCGTCACCGAAGGAGCCGCGGACCTGTCGCTGCGCGCGGTGGCGCGCGACCTGGGCATGGCCTCGTCGGCGGTGTACCGGTACGTGGAGTCGCGCGACGCGCTGCTGACGCTGCTGATCATCGAGGCGTACGACGCCGTCGGACAGGTGGCCGAGGAGGCGATGCGGAGCGCGCGGGACCCCGCGGCGGCGTGGCTCCAGGTGGCCCGGGCCGTGCGCGGCTGGGCTCTCGACCAGCGGCACTCGTTCGAGCTCATCTACGGGACGCCCGTGCGCGGCTACCGGGCGCCCGAGGACACGGTCGTGCCGGCGGTGCGGATCTGGGGCGTGATCGTCGGGCTCCTGATGCGCGCACAGGCGGAGGGCACTCTGCGGCCCGCCGGGCCCGACTTCGACCCGCACGGGCGCGTCACCCCCGAGGTGTTCGCCTTCGTCGGCTTCGACGACCCCGCCGACGTGCCGGACGACGTCGCGCGCATCGCCGCACGCTCGGCCACCCTGTTCACGTCGCTCATCGGCGCGATCTCCGTCGAGCTGTTCGGGCACCTGCACCGCGTCGCCGGCGACTTCCCGCGCCTGTTCGACGTCACGATCGCGACGGCCGCCGCGGGCGTCGGGCTGCACGTCGACCTCGACTGAACAGGGGACGTCGGCGGACATTCGCCCGCTGTTCGCCCGCGACATTCGCGAAAACGCTGGTGAATTGGGCAAACGTCCGTCAACCTGATGACGACCGCGACGAGTGCGCGGCCCACATCGACCTGAGCACGAGAGGGGACACCCGCCATGACGCACGAGCTGCGGATGTCGCGACCTCGACCTCGGAAGCTACCCGAGCATGCCTGAGCACCAGCTCAGCGCAGCCATGGGCCGTCTCCGACATTCGGGGGCGGCCCATTGCCGTCTCACGACCACGACCCGACCGACACACGGCACGCCTCGCTAGCTCAACGGGACAGAGCACCGGCTGACGAAGCCGGAGGCCGCTGGTTCAAATCCAGCGCGGGGCACCACACAGAAGGGAACGGACATGACGGGAGTCCTGGTCCTGAACGCGGGGTACGAGCCCCTCCAACGCGTGAGCCTCGCGCACGCCGTCCGCATGCTGCACCGGCAGGTCGCCGTCGTCGAGGAGGCCGTCGACGGGCGCACCTTCGGGCCCTACCCGCTGCCGCGCGTGCTGCGCCTGGTCCGCTACGTGCAGATGCGCTGGCGCAACCGGCGCGGGATCCCCGTCTGGTCCCGCAGCGGCATGCTCGAGCGCGACGGGCACCTGTGCGCGTACTGCGGCACCGCCGGCGCGAGCACCGTCGACCACGTCCTGCCCCGCAGCCGTGGCGGCGGGAGCTCGTGGCTCAACACCGTCGCGGCCTGCCTCGAGTGCAACCACTCCAAGCGTGATCGGACCCCGCAGGAGGCGGGCATGCGGCTGCGGTACGAGCCGCACGTCCCGACCCACCGCGAGCTGCTCGCACGCTGAGCTGGGGACGGCGGCACGTGCACACGCGCCGCCGTCCCTTGTGTGCGCTCCTCGGCCTCAAGAATGACGCGTCACGTGCCGACTCAGAGGCGTGACAGGGGGACAGGGCGTCGCTGCGGGGTGGTACGACGACCGCGCGACCGCGGGAGTCGTGCGCTGGTTCGACGGCACGGCGTGGACCGAGCACACGCGACCGGCTGAGCACACGCGCCCGACCGAGCCAGCGGCGTTCGTCGTGCCCGGGGGTGGTGCGGTCTCGCCCCCGATGACGGCGCCCCCGGTGACCATGGCATCCGTCGGTTCGGCCGCCTACAGCCCGGTGCCCACGCACGCCCCCGGGCAGGCCGCGCCGTTCGGCGGGCAGGTCGCGACGTTCGGCGGGCAGGTCGCGACGAGCGGGCACCCGGCGTTCGGCGGGCAGGCGACCGCCGGCGCATTCGGGGGACCGGCAGCCACGGGCGCGTTCGGCGGGCAGGCGGCGCCGCCGTCGCGGTTCGACAGCTACGGCCAGCAGCCGGCGTTCGGGCAGCCCCAGCCGGCGTTCGGACCGGCCGGCATGGGCGGCATGGGCGGGGCGCCGTCCTACGCGGGCTCGATGGTCGACCACGCCGGCATCGCCTCGGCCCGCCGACGGGTCCACCGCGACCTCTGGCTCGGCATCGGCCTCCTGCTCCTCGGCGCGATCATCGCCACCTGGGTCGCGGCGTCGATCAGCGCGGCGGGCGGGTACGGCGGCGGCCGCCACTACGTCTCGACCGCGGGCGTGATCGGCGGTCTGGCCTCGTTCTACCGGGCGCGCAAGAGCTAAAAGACGATGGTCGAGCTGGGCGGCACTCCGTGGAGCTCGTCGGCCATGACGATGGCCATGGTCGGCGCCGGCGTGGCCGTGCTCCTGTCGTTCATCGCGATCGTGCACGCGTACACGGCGACCGGGTCGACGGGTCTCGAGCCGGTGGGCGCGGGCTCCTGCTGGGCGGGCGGCGGTGGGACGGTCTGGCAGGTGTCCTGCGACCTGCCGCACTCCTACATCGGGACCGCGCTGATCTCGGACGGCGGGATGTGCCCCAGCGGAAGCGAGACGACCCTCGCGCTCGACGACGGGACCGGTCGGGCCCTATGCCTCGCGTCCGACAGCGTGACGACGGGATGACCGGATGAACACCGCACCTGGCTGGTACGACGACAACACCAACCCCGGCGGGCTGCGGTGGTTCGACGGTCGGGACTGGACCGCCTACACGGCACCCGCACCGTCCTTCGCGCCGCCCGGCCAGGTGGGCGCTCCGCCCTCGTACGCGGGACAGCCGATGACGCCCTACGGCCACCCGGGGCAGCAAATGCCCTACGGCTACGGGTACCCGCCGCACCCGCGGTCGCAGGAGGAGGGGGACGGCCCGGGCGAGCTGCTGCACTGGATCGTCCCGGTCGGTCGCTCCTGGCAGTCGATCGTCGCGGGCTACGTCGGCCTGGCGGCCCTCTTCTTCTGGATCCTCGGTCCGGTCGCGATCGCGCTGGGCATCCTCGGCCTGCGTCAGGCGCGCGCCGGTGGCCACGGGTCGGGGCGCTCGATCTTCGCCATCGTCGTGGGCGCTCTCGCCTCCCTGGCCGGGCTCGTCGTCCTCACGGTGACGTGACCGGCTTCCCGTGCAGCCACGGCGTGTAGGTCACACCGACCAGCAGGCCCTCCGGGCTCAGCAGCCGCGACGTCGTCTGCCCCCACGGCTCCTCGGTGGTGTCGCGCAGCAGCCGGTGGCCCTTCGCGACGAGCTCCGCGACCCCCGCCACCACCGCGTCGGCCGAGGCGACGTCGAGCTCGAGCCACGCCTGCGGGACGGGCAGGTCGGCCGGCCAGTCGGGACTGCCGAAGGTGGACTGCGCCGCCTGGGTCAGCGGCCACAGCGCGAACGCCTTGACGCCCTCGAGGGAGTCGTTGGTCAGGTAGCCGGGTGCCGGCTCCTCGAGCGGGATGCCCAGCCCGTCCTCCCAGAACGCGCGGGCCGCACCCGCGTCACGCGTGATCGGACCGAACCCGGCGACGAACGAGATCTCCATGGGCGACGACGCTAGCCAGAGGGTCCGACAAGCGCCCGCGCGCGCAGGAGGACCGCGTCGAGCATCTGCGGCGTGAGGCGTCCGGTGAAGGTGTTCTGCTGGCTCACGTGGAAGCAGCCGAGCACGGTGAGCGACCCGATCACGGGATGGCCGAGGACCACCTCGGCGCCGTGCCCGAAGCGGGGTCGGGGTGTCGGGACGGTCCAGCCCTGCTCGGCGAGCGTGCTGAGCAGGGCCTGCCAGCCGAACGCGCCCAGAACGACGACCACCGCCGGACTCAGCAGGTCCAGCTCGCGCGCCAGGAACGGGCCGCATGTGCGGCGCTCCTCGGGGGTCGGGTCGTTGGCGGGCGGCGCGCAGCGGACCGGCGCGGTCACCCGGACGTCGGTGAGCGTCAGGCCGTCGTCGCGGGACGTGGAGGTGGCCTGCGACGCGAACCCCGTGCGGTGCATCGCCGCGAACAGGAAGTCGCCCGAGCGGTCGCCGGTGAACATCCGGCCCGTGCGGTTGGCGCCGTGCGCGGCGGGCGCGAGGCCGACGACGAGGACGCGCGCCCGTGCGTCGCCGAAGCCCGGCACCGGGCGCGCCCAGTAGGTCTCGTCGCGGAACGCGGCCCGCTTCTCGACGCCGACGAGCTCGCGCCACGCGACCAGCCGCGGGCACGCCCGGCACTGCGGAACGACGGCGTCGAGCGCGGCGACGTCCGCCGCAGCCGCCGCGGCACGCACCACGTCCGCCGGACCGTCGAGGGTCACCCTGCTCACCATGCACCCTCGTCGCGAAGCCGCGGCGCGTCCGGCAGCGCGTCCAGGGCGGACAGGACCTCGGCCACGGAGGACACCGGGCGCGGTCCGGGCGGCAGGTCCCACCCGTTCAGCGCGATCACGGGGACGCCGGTCCGCACGGCGAGCGCGACCTCGCTGAGCGTCCCCCACGAGCCCCCCACGCTCACCACCACGTCCGACGAGCGCACCAGCAACCCGTTGCGCAGCTCGCCCAGCCCGGTCGGTATCGCGACCGTGACGTGCGGGTTCGCGTCGCCCCTGGACGAGCCCGGGAGCAGTCCGACGACCACCCCGCCGCCCTCGGACGCGCCGCGCGACACCGCCGCCATGACACCGCCCAGCCCGCCGCAGACCACAACGTGCCCGCGCTCGGCGAGCCCGCGCCCGAGCACGAGCGCGTCCTGAAGCTCGTCGGCACCCGGGTCCGACGGCCCGACCACCCCCACGTACGCCACGGCGTGCTACTCGAACCTCGACGGATCACCCGCGCCCACGCGGACCACCTCGGGCGCGCCGTCGGTGAAGTCGACGACCGTCGTCGGCTCCATGCCGCAGTCCCCGGCGTCGACCACCGCGTCGAGCACGAGGTCGAGCTCCTCCTTGATCTGCCAGCCCTCGACCATCGGCCACTCGGCGCCGGGCATCAGCAGGGTGCTGGACAGCAGCGGCTCGCCGAGCTCGCGCACGATCGCCATCGCCACGGGGTGGTTCGGGATGCGCACGCCGATCGACCGCTTCTTCGCGTGCGCCAGCCGCTTGGGCACCTCGGGCGTGGCCGGGAGGATGAAGGTGTACGGCCCGGGGGTGGCGGCCTTGATCGCCCGGAACGCGCTGTTGTCCAGCTGCACCAGCTGACCCAGCTGCGCGAAGTCGGCGCAGACGAGCGTGAAGTGGTGCTTGTCGTCGAGACGCCGGATCTGCCGGATGCGGTCGGCCCCGTCGTGGTTGTCCATCCGCGAGCCGAGCGCGTAGCAGGAGTCGGTCGGGTAGGCGATGAGCGCGTCGTTGCGCAGCAGCTCTACCACCTGCGCGATCAGCCGCGGCTGGGGGTTCTCGGGGTGGACGTCGAAGTAGCGCGCCATGGGATCGACAGTAGTAGCGCGAGCGGGGTCAAGCTTTGTCGGGCGCGACCCCGCGGACCTCGTCGGCAGCGAACCGGCGGTGGGAGTCGGCCAGCTTGGCGCGAGCCGCCGACCCCAGGTCCACGCCGAGCACGTCCGCCAGGCAGACGAGGTAGACGAGGATGTCGGCCATCTCCTCGGCGGCGCGCGCGTGCCGGTCCGGTGCGGCGAACCGCGCGACGGCCTCGTCGGCGGGCACCCACTGGAACAGCTCGGCGAGCTCACCGACCTCGCCGACGAGCGCCAGGATCACCGACTTCGGGTCGTGGAACTGCTGCCATTCGCGTTCGGTGCTGAACTCCCGGACCAGCCGGGTCAGCTGGGCGATCTCTCGTTCCTCGGTCACGACCCCAGCCTCTCAGAACGCGACGAACCCCCCGGGCAGGAGCCCGAGGGGTTCGTCGGCGATCAGCGGCCGATCAGGAGGCTTCGAGGATGTCCACCACGAACACCAGCGTCGAGCCGGCGGGGATCTCGCCCTGCGCCTGGTCGCCATAGCCCTTGTCCGGCGGGATCACCATGAGGACCTGGCTGCCGACGGTCTGGCCGACGAGGCCCTCGTTCCAGCCGGCGATGACGGCGGCCTGGCCGACGTTCTCGACAGGGAAGGTGGCGCCGCGGTCCCACGAGGAGTCGAACTGCGTGCCGTCCCAGAGCCAGCCGGTGTACTTGACGGTCACCGTCTGACCGGCGACGACCGCCGGGCCCGTGCCCTTGATCAGGGGCTGCACGACGAGCGTGGTGGGCGGCGTCCCGGTGGCCGGGGTCAGCGACGGCTTGCCGGTGTCGTCCAGCGTGACGGTCGGCAGGCCGGGCACCGGGGCGACGGCCTCGCCCGACGCGCGGGTCGGGACGTCGTGCACGCCGACGACCTCACCGGCGATGACGGCGGAACCGGCACCCGCGGACTGCTCGGGCACGGCGAACACGAAGCGCGTGCCCACCTTCTGGCCGGCGAAGTCGTCGTGGAAGATGAAGTCGGCGTCGAGCCCGACGTTCTCGGGCTTGGCGGAGTACGTCTCCTGCAGCTCCGAGCCGTCCTTGCCGGAGACGGCCACGAGCTGGATCTCCATGGCCTGGCCCTCCTTGATCTCCTCGCCGGTGCCGGGCTCGCGGACGTCGATCACGGGAGTGGTCACCGTGAAGGGGGTGCCGGGCAGGGTGATGGTGGGCTTGGTCGTCGCGTCGGTGAACTCGACCTTGACGTCCGCGAGGGCGGCCTGGTCGGCGGCGGCGTCGGCACCCGTCGAGGCGCTCGGGGACGACGACGGGTCGTCGCCCGAGTCGCCGGAGCAGGCGGCCAGCGAGAGGCCCAGGGTCAGGGCGAGGGCCGCGGCGGCCATGCCGCGACGTGCGGTGCGGTGTCGGCGCACGGGAAGTCCTCCGTCGTTTCGGGTCCACGCCCGGGACGGCGGAACGCAGGAACGGTACGCGAGTTGTCTGGGAGCGCGCTGAGTCCGACCGGTCGGTGGACCGGATCTACGCGGGAACTTCGCGGGATCTACGCGGGAACGAGGTGGTCCGGGCACACCTCGAAGCGGTCCGGCTCCATCGACAGCTCGCCGCGTCCGCCGGTCAGCGAGCGCAGGTCGAGGACGTAGCGCGCCAGCTCGGCCTCGGGCACCGAGGCCTCGATGAGCACCGTGCCGTCGTCGAGCGACGTCGTCGCGCTGATGTGACCGCGGCGCGCGGACAGGTCGCTCATCACGTCGCCCTGGGCCGTCGTCGGGACGGTGACGGCGACCCGGCTGATGGGTTCGAGGACCGTCGTGCCCGCGCTCTGCAGCGCCTCGCGCACGCCCAGCCCGGCGGCGGTCCGGAACGCCATCTCGGAGGAGTCCACCGAGTGCGACCTGCCGTCGTAGACCTCGACGCGCAGGTCGACCACGGGGTAGCCGTGCGGCCCGCCCGCCGCCATCGCCTCGGCCACGCCCTTGTGCACGGCCTGGACGTAGGTGCGCGGGATCGCTCCGCCGACGATCGCGTCGACGAACTCGAACCCCGACCCGTGCGGCAGCGGCGAGACCCGCAGCTGCACCACCGCGTACTGCCCGTGCCCGCCCGACTGCTTCTTGACCTTGCCCTCCGCCTCGACGGGCCTGCGGATGGTCTCGCGGTAGCCGACGGGCACCGGCGACGTGCTGACGTGCACGCCGAACACGCGCGCGAGCCGCTCGAGCGCCACGGCGAGGTGGGTGTCGCCGAGCCCGCGCAGGACGGTGTGGTCGCCCTCCCGCGAGACGGACAGCGTCGGGTCCTCGGCGGTCAGGCGGCCCAGTGCGGCGGAGAGGCGGTCGTCGTCGGACTGGCTCACCGGCTCCAGCGACAACCCGAACACCGGCTCGCGCTGGCGCTGCGGGATCGTCGCGGACGCGCCCGGTCCCGTGCGGTCGGCGAGCAGAGAGCCGGACGGCGTGCCGGTGAGCTTGGCCACCGCACCGATCCGCCCGGCCGGAACCGAGTCGAGCGGCAGGTGCTCCTTGCCGCGCAGCCGGAACAGCCCCGGCACGCGCTCCTCGGTGTGGGTGGTCGTGTTGACCAGCCTGTCGCCCGGGCGGACCGTGCCGCTGAGCACGCGGAACAGGGTCACCTGGCCGACGAACGGGTCGGCGAGCGTGCGGAAGCAGTGCACGAGTGCGGGACCGGTGGGGTCGGGCTTGACCGGCAGCTCGCGCGTCCCGATGACGACGGACCGGTCGCTGGGATCCGGTCCGAGGTCGCACAGCAGGTCGGCGAGCCGGTCGACGCCGACCCCGGTGACGCCCGAGACGACGAGCACCGGGAACGCCTCCCGTGCGAGGACCTCGTGCGCGAGCGTCGTCAGCTGCTCGTCGACGGACGGCACGTCGCCCGACAGGTACCGCTCGAGCTGCTCGTCGTCGTGCGTGACGATCTCCTCGGTGACCTCGTCGTGCAGGCGGTGCTCCTCGTCGGCGATGGCCCCGAGCGGCTCGACGTGGTGCCGGCCGTCGGCGTCGTAGGCCAGGCCCTCCTCGGTGAGCACGTCGGCGACGCCCGTGAACGCGGTCTCCTCGCCGAGCGGGAGCTCCAGCGGGACGAGCCCGTCGCCGAAGGCTGCGCGCAGGTCGGTCAGCACGTGCCGGAAGTCGGCGCGCGCCTTGTCCTCCTTGGTCACGACGACGATCCGGGGCAGCCCCGCCTCGTCCGCCGCCCGCCAGGCGGCGTGCGTCCCGGCCTGGACCCCGTCGACCGCGCTGACCACGACCAGTGCCAGGTCCGCGGCGGAGACGGCGGCGTCGAGGGCGCCGGCGAAGTCCGCCGAGCCGGGTGCGTCCAGGAGAGTGACGTCGTACGTGCCGTGCGCGGTGGTCCACTCGAACGGGGCGACGCCCAGCGCGAGCGACTGCCCGCGCGCGATCTCCTCGGGCTCGTGGTCGGTCACCGTCGAGCCGTCCTCTACCCGACCGACGCGCGTCAGGACGCCCGCTCGGTGCAGGAGGGCCTCGGTGAGGGTGGTCTTCCCTGATCCCGCGGCGCCCAGCAGCGCCACCGTGCGGATCCTCGGCGTCGTTGCCATCGGCGTCTCCCGGTCAGGCCTGTGGAAGCCACCCTAGCCACGGTCGACGAAAGCCACGAGCCCGGGGCGGCCAGAGGCGCCCCGGGCTCGTCGGAGGAGACGTGCGTCAGTAGGCGGCGAGGATGTCGACCACGTAGACGAGGGTCGAGTTGGCCGGGATGGTGTCCGACTCCTTGGCGCCGTAGCCCTTGTCCGGCGGCACCACGAGCAGCACCTGGCTGCCGACGGGCTGGCCGACGAGGCCCTCCTGCCAGCCCGGGATGACGCTGCTCAGCGGGAACTGGGCGGTCTTCCCGTCCTCCCACGTGGACTGGACCTCGGTGCCGTCCCAGAGCGCGAGCGAGTAGTTGACGATGAGCGTCTGGTCCGCGGTGACGGGTGCGCCCGTGCCCGCTATCAGCGGCTGCGCGACCAGGGTGGTCGGCGCGGCACCGGTCGCGGGGGTGATGGTCGGCTTGCCGTCGGCGTCGAGCGTCACGGTCGGCAGGCCGGGGGCCGGCGTGACCGGGGTGCCGGACGCGCGGGTCGGGATCGTCTTGGCGTCCACGATCTCGGCGGCGGTCACCTGGGTCGTCGGGTCGTCGGCCGACTGCGGCGGGACGGCGATGACGAAGCGGACGCCGACCTTCTCGCCGACGAGCAGGTCCTGCAGCTCGCCGAGGTCGGAGTTGAGGATCAGCTCGTCCGGGGCGGTCGTGTAGGTCGACTGCGTGGCCGTGCCGTCGGCGCCCGAGATGATGACGGACCGGATCGTGAGCAGCTGGCCGTCCTCGATCGTCGCGCCGGTGCCGGGCTCGACCACCTTGACCACGCGCGTCGTCACGTTGAACGGCGTGCTCGGCAGGGTCACGACGGGCTCGACGCCCGGGTCTCCGGTCACCGTGATCTTCGCGACCGCGGCGGCGTCGGCGTCCGCCGCCGGGTCGGACGACGCGGTCGGGGACGCCGTGGGGCTGTCGCCGTCGGTGGAGTCGCCGGAGCAGGCGGACAGGGTGAGGCCGAGGGCCAGGGCGAGCGCTGCGGCTGCGAGGCCGCGGCGGGCGATGGTCGGTCGTCGCACGGGTGTCTCCGTCTGGGTCGGTGCCCGCCCGAGGCGGCGGTGGCCGTCGGAACGCTAGCCGAGGTTGCTGGGAGCCCGCTGAGCGGACTGCCCCTTGATACCGGTGTGTCCGCGCGTCAGAGCAGGCGTCGGTCGTCCACCCGCACCACGCGCAGCCAGCGGTAGCCGTATGCGCCGAGCTCCACCTCGGTCCGACCGCGGGCGTCGATCGTGCAGTCGCCGTCCTGCAGGAGGTCGACCAGCCGGACGGTGTCGTCGCAGTCCGCGAAGCGCAGCGGCACCACGACGGCCTCGTCGCCGAGGTTGTGCAGCGTGATCGTCGACCCGTCGCCCCACGTGCTGCGGTGCGCCAGGACCGCCGCGTGGGGCTGCTCCAGGATCTCCGGCGACGACGCCCAGCCGAGCTCCGGGCTCTCGCGGTAGCGCCGGATCAGCAGCTGCACGAAGTTGAGCAGCGACTCCGGGTCCCGACGCTGGTCGGCGACGTTGACGTGCTCGGGCGCGAACCCGCCGGTGGTCACCGGCCCGGGCAGCCTCCCGGGGGTGGCGCGCGAGAAGCCGCCGTTGCGGCCCGCCGTCCACTGCATGGGCGTCCGGACGGCCATCCGCCCCTCGGCGGCCAGGTTCTCGCCCATCCCGATCTCCTCGCCGTAGAACAGGACAGGCGTCCCCGGCAGCGAGAACAGCAGCGAGTAGGCCATCCGGATCCGGCGCGGGTCGCCACCGAGCATCGTCGGCAGGCGGCGTCGCAGGCCACGCCCGTAGAGCTGCATGCCGGGGTCGGGGCCGAACGCGTCGAACACCTCCTGACGCTCGTCGTCGGAGAGCTTGTCCAGCGTCAGCTCGTCGTGGTTGCGGACGAAGGTGGCCCACTGGGCGTCGTGCGGGATCTCGGGCCGCTGGGTGAGGGCCTCGGCGATCGGCGACGCGTCCTGCCGGGCCAGCGCGAGGTAGAGGTTCTGCATGCCGATGAAGTCGAACTGCAGAGTCAGCTCGTCGCTGTCCGCGGTCTCGCCGCCGAAGTACTCGCGCTGCTCCGCGTACGGGAGGTTCACCTCGCCCATGAGGATCGCGTCGCCGACGCGCCGGGTGAGGAACGAGCGCAGCTCCTTGAGGAAGTCGTGCTTGTGCACCACGTCGTCGCCCGGGGTGTTGGCGGCGTCGGCCAGCATGAACGGCACCGCGTCCACCCGGAACCCGCTCAGCCCGAGCTCCGCCCAGTAGCCGATCACCTTGGCGATCGCGTCCCTGACCTGCGGGTTCGCCGAGTTGAGGTCGGGCTGCTGGTGGTAGAACGTGTGCCGGTACCACTCGCCCGTCGCGTCGTCCTTGGTCCAGATGCCCGTCTCCTTGTCGGGGAAGACGACCTTGTCCTTGGTGGACGGGGGCTTGTCGGAGCGCCACACGTAGAAGTCGCGGTAGGGGTTGTCGGTGCTCTTGCGCGCCTCCTGGAACCACGGGTGCTTCCACGAGGTGTGGTTCACGACGAGGTCCGCGATCACGCGGATGCCGCGGTCGCGCGCCGTCCGGATCACCTCGACGAGGTCGCTGACGTCGCCCAGACGCGGGTCGACGCCGAGGAAGTCGGAGATGTCGTAGCCGTCGTCGTAGTCCTGCGTCGGGTAGAACGGCATGAGCCACAGGCACGTCACACCGAGGTCCGCGAGGTGGTCGATCCGCTGCGCGAGTCCGGGCAGGTCGCCGACGCCGTCGTCGTTCCAGTCCATGAACGTCTCGACGTCCAGGCAGTAGATGACGGCGTTCTTCCACCACAGGTCGCCGGTGTCGTGGATCCTCACGCGCTCGGTTCTACAGGAGGTCTCGACGGACCGCGCGGGCTAGAGGCCGACGGACCAGGCGGCGATCGTCGCGCTCGCGGTGTCGATACCGAACGTGCGGACCTCGGTCGCCGAGTCCACCAGGTCGTTCAGGTGGCCCTGGCCCGGGTCCTCGACGGTGTCGCGGGCGTACACGACGAGCAGCGTGACGACGGTGTCGGAGCGGTTGGGGTGCAGCGCGGGGTCGGCGCGCTCGACCAGCTGGCGGCCCGTGCGCGTGCCCGCCAGGAGCACGACGGTGGTGACCGCCGGCACCTCGGCGCCCGTCGCCAGCGGCCGGTGCGCGGTCAGTGCGCGCAGCTCGCCCACGCGCAGGTCGCGGATCGTCGCGAGCCGGGCGTCCAGCGGGCGTCCGTGCGGGAACCGCTCGGCGTCGACGCCGTTGTCCTGCAGCACCGTCGCGGCCAGCTCGGCGTCGGTCGCGGAGTGCGTGAAGACCAGGCTGCGTGCGTGCCGCCCGAGCGTCGGCGCGAGCCGGGGGAGGGCCTCGAGCTTCGCGACGGACCCTGCGGCCACCAGCCGGCGCGCGCTCACGGCACGCAGGTACGCGCTCGCGTCCGTCGCCGCGTCGGGGCGCTCGGACCAGCCCGCCTGCAGCCGGGCGATGTCGTCGAGGAACGTCTCGGGCTGGCAGCCGTGCGTCGCGACGAGGCGCGCGGCGAGCTGCTCGATCCGCAGGCTCAGCTCGCGGTACTCGTCGCGCTCGTCGGGCAGCAGCTCGACCGGCACCAGGCCGACGCGGAACCGGGCGATCTCGGAGTCGTCCCGGCCGCGGCGCAGGTCGCAGCCGTCGAGCACCGCGTCGAAGTAGGGCAGCAGGTCCTCGTCGGCACCCTCGAGCGACACCGAGAGCCCGAGGCGGGCGCGGTACTTGTCGGCGAGCGTCGGGGCGAGGGCGCTCGAGCCGAAGCGGTGGACCTCGTCGGCGATGAGCAGGCCGTGCACGCCCTCGGGCAGGAGGTCGTCGGCCGCGGCGGACGCGAGCGAGACGAGCACGTCGCAGTCGTCGAACGTGTGGTGGGTGCCGTCGCCGCGACGTCCGAGCGACAGCCCGGGCAGCTGGAGCTCCAGCGTGTGCAGCCACTGCTCCTGGAGGTCCGTGGTGCGGACCAGCACGAGGACCTTCTCGCCGCGCGTGACGCCGTCCCAGGCCGCCAGCACGCCGACGCCGGAGCGCCCGGTGGCCGCGACGGACTGCACGATGCCGCGGCGCTTGTGCGCGAGCCACCCGTCGAGGGCGTCACCCTGCCACGGCCGCAGGCGCGGGCCGACGTACCGCGGCGTGCTGCCGGGCGGGAGCGGGGGCCGACGAACGGCCGGCACCTCCGCGGCCAGGACGGGCTCGGGGGTGACGGCCTCGGCCGTGATCGACACGGGCTGCCCCCAGAACGCGGCGACCGGGGAGACGCGGGCGACGACCGTGCCCTCGTCGAGGAGCTGCAGCGAGCGCGCCGTCTCCGTGCGCCGGGGCAGGACGGCGGGCGGCGACTTCTTGGGCGTGGGTGGGCCGGCCAGGGGCTTCGACTGCCCGATCGGCAGCGCACGCCAGCGCACGGGCCGGCTGCCGTCCTTGCGGATCCGGGGGTCGGCAGCGAGCAGCCGTTCGACGTCCGACGAGAGCAGCAGCCGCTGGCCGAGGCGCGCCAGGCCGCGCGTCAGCTCCCTCGTGGTCTGTGGCGCCCGCGCACAGAGCGCGGCGTACAGCGCGTCACTCGGTGTCGTCACGGTGCCTTCGTCCGTCGGCTCGGGGACGCCGCTTGTGAGGCGTCTACCTCATCTGTCGGCACGTCAGAGGCCCGAGTTCAGTCCGTTCGGTGTCTGCTCTGTCACGAACCGGGTGTCAGAGCACCGCGGAAACATCACGATCCGACGATGTCGTCCGCGTTGTCCACGATCCACTCCATCAGCGGGAGGAGCCGGTCGACGAGGTCGCGGCCGAGCGGCGTGAGCGAGTAGTCCACCCGCGGCGGCACGCTCGCGGTGACCTCGCGGTGCACCAGCCCGTCGGCCTCCAGGGTGCGCAGGTTCTGCGCCAGCATCTTCTCGCTGATGCCCTCGACGGCCGTGCGCAGCTCGCCCCAGCGCATGCTCTTGTCGGACAGGAAGACCAGCAGCAGGACGCCCCACTTGCTGGTCACGTGGTCCAGCACCGTGCGGCTGGGGCACGCGATGGTGAGCGCACCCTCGGCCTGAATGCGCTGCAGGACGCTGACCTCGCTACTAACCGTCACGTGCGTACCCTACTCGAAGGTGGGTACCCACCACAGGGAACGTACGGGACGAGCTCCCGGTTGTGACGAGCGATCGCACTCTCCCTGGAGGAACCACCATGTCCGTCGTCATCACCGGAGCCACCGGTCAGTTCGGCCGTCTCGTCGTCGAGGGCCTGCTCGCGTCGGGCGTCCCCGCCGCCGACATCGTCGCGACCGGCCGCCGTACCGAGCGGCTCGCCGACCTCGGGGTGCCGTACGCGGTCGCCGACTTCGACGCCCCCGAGACGCTGCTCGCCGCGTTCGCCGGTGCCGACACCGTGCTCCTGGTCTCCGGGAGCGAGCCGGGCAACCGCGTCGCGCAGCACACGAACGCGATCGAGGCCGCCCGCACGGCCGGGGTCCGCCGGGTCGTCTACACCAGCGCGCCCAAGGTGTCCGACGTGGAGTGGACCCTCTCGCCCGAGCACAAGGCCACCGAGGAGGCCCTGCAGGCGTCCGGCCTGGCGTGGACCATCCTGCGGAACAACTGGTACCACGAGAACTACGCCCCGACACTGGCGCAGCTGGCCTCGACCGGTGTCCTGCTGACGTCGTCGGGCGACGGTCGCGTCGCCTCCGCGGCGCGCGCGGACCTGGCCGCGGCCGCCGCGGTCGTCCTGACCACCGACGGGCACGACGGCCGCGTCTACGAGCTCTCGGGCGATGTCGCCTGGACCGCCGACGAGTTCGCCGCGGCCGCGGCCGAGGTGCTCGGCCGCCCGGTCGAGGTGTCGAACGTGAGCACCGACGAGCACCGCGCGATCCTCGCGTCCGCGGGGGTCGACGAGGGTGCGGTCTGGTTCCTCACCAGCCTCGATGCCGACATCCGCGCCGGCGTGCTCGGTGACGCGACGTCCGACCTGCGTGCGCTGATCGGCCGCCCGACCACGCCGCTCGTCGACGGGCTGCGCCCGCTGGTCCCCGCGAACGTCTGAGAAAACGCGGTGGGCGCCGTCCCTCCTTCGGGAGAGGATGGCGCCCATGAGTGCGACGGTGCAGGCGAAGGGCGTAGGCGCCGGGTTCGGGGATCGGGAGCTGTTCCACGGGGTCGATCTCGTCGTCGCACCCGGTGACGTGATCGGGCTCGTCGGGCCCAACGGCGCGGGCAAGTCGACGCTGCTGCAGATCCTCGGCGGCCGCCGCGCCCCCGACCAGGGCGCCGTGTCGGTGTCCCCGCACCACGCCCAGCTCGGCTACCTGGCGCAGGAGATCGAGCGGCTGCCGGGCGAGTCGGTGCGCGAGCACCTCGAGCGGCGCACCGGCGTCGGGCCCGCGTCCGAGGCGATGGACGCGGCCGCGGACGCCCTGGGCGCCGGCGTCGAGGGCGCGGACGTCGTCTACTCCGACGCCCTGGAGGCCTGGCTCGCGCTCGGCGGCGCCGACCTCGACGCACGCCTGGGCACGGTGGCCGACGACCTCGGCCTGACGGTCGACCTCGACCAGACGATGGCGTCGCTGTCGGGCGGCCAGGCGGCCCGGGTGGGTCTCGCCGCGCTGCTGCTGTCCCGGTACGACCTGTACCTCCTCGACGAGCCCACCAACGACCTCGACGCCGAGGGGTTGGACCTGCTCGAGGAGTTCGTCGACCGGTCGGACGCACCGATCGTCGTCGTGAGCCACGACCGCGAGTTCCTCAGCCGCACGGTCACAGCCGTCGTCGAGATCGACCGCAGCCTGCAGAAGGTCAGCATGTACGGGGGGTCCTACGACTCCTACCTGGAGGAGCGCTCGATCGCCCGACGGCAGGCGCGCGAGGCGTACGAGGGCTACGCGGCCCGGCGGGACGCGCTCGACCAGCGGGCGCGGATGCAGCGCGCATGGATGGAGAAGGGCGTGCGCAACGCCCGGCGCAAGGCCACGGACAACGACAAGCACGTCAAGCACTTCCGCGGCGAGACGTCGGAGAAGCAGGCCGCCAAGGCGCGCCAGACCGACAAGATGATCGCGCGCCTCGAGGTCGTCGAGGAGCCGCGCAAGGAGTGGCAGCTGCAGATGACGATCGCGTCGGCGGGCCGGTCGGGTTCCGTCGTCGCCGTCGCCCGCGCCGCGACCGTCACCCGCGGCGACTTCACGCTCGGACCCGTGACGCTGCAGCTCGACTGGCTGGACCGCGTCGCCGTCACCGGGCCGAACGGGTCGGGGAAGTCGACGCTCCTCGCGCTGCTGCTCGGACGCCTGCGTCCCGACGAGGGTGCCGTCGACCTCGGGTCCGGCGTCCTCGTCGGCGAGATCGACCAGGCGCGGGCGGCGTTCGAGGGGCAGGAGTCGCTGGTGACGGCGTTCGCGCGCGAGGTCCCGTCGTGGAGCACCGCCGACGTCCGCACGCTGCTGGCCAAGTTCGGGCTCGGCACGCACCACGTGGACCGCCCTGCGGCCTCGCAGTCGCCGGGCGAGCGGACCCGCGCCGCCCTCGCCCTCCTGCAGGCCCGCGGCGTGAACCTGCTGGTCCTGGACGAGCCGACGAACCACCTGGACCTGCCCGCGATCGAGCAGCTGGAGCAGGCGCTCGACTCGTTCGAGGGCACGATCCTGCTGGTCACCCACGACAGGCGGATGCTGGAGACGGTCCGCCTCACGCGCCGCTGGCACGTGGAGGACGGTCGGGTCACCGAGGTCACCGCCGACTGAGAAGGGCGCGACGCTCCGTGGTCGGGGCAGCTGCGGTACGCGGTCGTCCGCCCTGTCGGAGGTCGGCCGTAGCGTCGGCCGCATGATCACCGACTTCGACTTTCTGCACGGCGAGTGGGACGTGCACAACCGGCGGCTGCGCGACGTCTCCGACCCCGACGGGACGGAGTGGATCGAGTTCGACGGACGCGGCACGTGCGAGCCGGTGCTGGTGGGGGGCAACGTCGACCGGCTGTTCGTCACCGACTCGCCCCTCGGCGCGTTCGAGGGCCTCACGCTGCGCCTCTTCGAGCCCGACGAGGCCGTGTGGCGGATCTGGTGGAGCTCCGACCGGGTGCCCGGGGTGCTCGACGAGCCCGTGGTCGGCAGGTTCGTCGACGGGCACGGCGTGTTCGACGCGGTCCAGCGGATCCGGGACGCCGACGTGCACGTGCGGTTCGAGTGGTTCACGACCGAGCCGTCGCCCCGCTGGCAGCAGTCGTTCTCCTGGGACGGCGGGGGCACGTGGCTCCTCAACTGGGAGATGAGGTTCGTCCAGACGCAGGGTTAGGCTCGCGGCGTCTCTGCTGCTCGACGACGAGGACGGTCCATGAACCAGCCAGCACCCACCCGCTTCGGGGTCGTCGGCAGCGGGTGGCGGGCCGAGTTCTTCGTGCGCATGGCCCGGCTCCTGCCCGAGCGGTTCGAGTGCGTCGGCGTGGTGACGCGGTCCGCCGCACGAGGCGCCGAGGTCGAGGCCGCGTGGGGTGTGCCGACCGTGCGGACGGTCGAGGAGCTGGTCACGGGAGCGGTGGCCGGTGCGGGCGTCTCGCCCGACCGCCCCGAGTTCGTCGTCGTGTCGGTGCCCTGGCCGGCGACGCCCGAGGTGATCCGCGAGGTGGTAGCGCTCGGTGTGCCCGTGCTCGCCGAGACGCCGCCGGCGCCCGACGCGGACGGCCTGCACGAGCTGTGGGCCGACGTCGGCTCGACGGGGCTGGTCCAGGTGGCCGAGCACAGCCCGTTCCTCCCGGTGCACGCGGCGCGGCTCGCCTCGATCGAGATCCTGGGCCGGACGACGAACGTCCAGATCTCGTCGACGCACCTCTACCACGCGGTCGCCCTCATCCGGCGGTTCCTGGGCACGGGCCGGGGGCCGGTCACCGTGAAGGCCTCGTCGTTCGTCGCGCCCCTGCTCGACCCGCTGAGCCGCGACGGCTGGACCGGTGCGACGGACCCCACGCCGGCCGCGACCACGCTGGCCACCCTCGACTTCGGAGACGGCCGCAGCGCGCTGTACGACTTCACCGACAACCAGTGGCACAACCCGCTGCGCACCAACCGGCTGCTGATCCGCGGCACGCTGGGTGAGCTGGTCGACCAGACGTTCACGCGCTGGGCCGCCGACCGGACGGTACTCACGTCGACCATCGAGCGCCGCGTCGCCGGCATCGAGCAGAACCTCGACGGCTTCGACCTCGAGCACCTGAGCCTGGACGGCCGGGTCCTCTTCCGGAACGTGTACAACGGTGCCCGCCTGTCCGACGAGGACATCGCGGTCGCCGGCCTGCTCGACGCCACGGGCGCATGGCTGCGCGGCGAGGCCGAGCCGCCCTACCCGCTCGCGGAGGGCTGTCACGACCACCTGCTCGGCCTGGCCATCGAGGAGGCCGCGCGCACCGGCGAGACCGTGCACGTGGACGCCCAGCCCTGGACCTGAGGGCTAAACGAACAAGTACGAACTCAGCCGGTGACGGATTCGTCGTGACGCAGCTCGAACCACACAGCTTTGGACCCGGCGTTGCGGATCGTGCCCCACCGCGTGGCGAGTCGGTCGACGAACATCACACCGCGGCCGCCGACCGCGGTGGGCGGTGGGTCGAGGGCGACCGGCAGCTGCTGGGCGCCGTCCGTGACCTCGACACGCGTGCGTTCCTCGTCGACGTGCACGCGCAGGATCACGGGCGGGCGGGCGTGGGCGACCGCGTTGGTCACCAGCTCGCTGACCAGCAGGATCGCCGTGTCGAGAGAGCCGTCGGTGACGCCGGCCTCGGTCAGCCGGTCGCGGGCCCAGTGCCGTGCGGGCGCGATCGCGGAGAACGCGGGGGCGACGGCCGTCTCGGCGTACATCGGCAGTCTCCTCTCCGCGGTATCCCGTTGACCCGGACCACGGTTGTTCACATCTGTTGATTCGGCAACTCGAACTCGGCTCTCGAGCCCGTTCCGGGTGATCGGGACTGCGAGGATTGCCCGGTGACAGAGCCTTCTCGCAGCCAGATCCGCCGTTGGCGGCAGTACCTCGCCGACGAACGCGCGGAGGCCGCCGTCTACCGCGACATCGCCTCGCGCCGCACCGGCGAGGAGCGCGAGATCCTGCTGGCACTCGCGGACGCGGAGGGTCGCCACGAGCAGCACTGGCTCGACCTGCTCGGCGACCAGGTCGGCCACCCCCGCCGCGGCGACGTCCGCACGCGCGTGCTCGGCTTCCTGGCGCGCCGGTTCGGGTCGGTGTTCGTGCTGGCCCTCGCGCAGCGCGCCGAGGCCCGGTCGGCCTACAACGCCGACGACGACGCGACCCCGGCGATGGCCGCCGACGAGGCCATCCACGAGGAGGTCGTCCGCGGCCTGGCCACGCGCGGCCGCAACAAGATGTCCGGCACGTTCCGCGCCGCGGTGTTCGGCGCGAACGACGGCCTGGTCAGCAACCTCGCCCTGATCCTCGGCATCGGCGCGTCCGGGGCGTCGCAGCAGGCCGTCCTGCTCGCGGGGCTCGCGGGGCTGCTCGCCGGCGCGCTGTCGATGGGCGCGGGGGAGTATGTGTCGGTGCGCTCGCAGCGCGAGCTGTTGGAGGCGTCCCGGCCCGGGGTCGCGGCGGGGGAGGCGCTGCCGTTCCTCGACGTCGACGCCAACGAGCTCGCGCTGGTCTACCGGGCGCGCGGCCTGTCGGTCGAGGATGCCGAGGCCCGAGCCGTCCAGGTGCTCACCTCGTCGCGACCGTCCCTGGTGGTGCCCGGCGAGGTGGTCGACGACCACGAGTCCGTCGGGTCGGCGATGGGTGCCGCGCTGGCGAGCTTCTGCTTCTTCGCGTCCGGCGCGGCGATCCCGGTGCTGCCGTACCTGCTCGGGCTCGACGGCTGGGACGCGGTCGCCTGGGCCGCTGGGCTCGTCGGCCTTGCGCTGCTGGGCACGGGTGCCGCGGTCGGCGTGCTCTCGGGTGCGTCGCCCGGCAAGCGCGCGCTGCGCCAGCTCGGCATCGGCTTCGGAGCCGCGGCCGCGACGTACCTGCTGGGCCTCGCCTTCGGAGCGACGGTGTAGACCCACTCGCGCACGCTCAACTCGGGCGGCGGCGGCGCCGATGCTTCGGCATGGGGGCGAGGAAAGCTGTGCTGACGGCGGTTCTGCTGGTCGGTCTGGTGGGGTGCGCGCCGGTACCCGACCCGGTGGCCGGGCCGCCGATGCCGCACATGACGCCGGTCGCGGTGACCGGTCCGGCGAGAGGCGTCGCGGGCGAGGACTGCGGGTGCGGCGACGACCCCGCGGCTGCGCTCGAGGCCGCGGTGAAGGAGGCCCAGCCGGCCACCGCAGCCGCGATGCGCGCGTCGCCGGGCGTGTACTCCGACGTGCAGATCCGCGCGGTCCCTCCGGACACGCTCGAGTACGTCTACGTGTTCGCTCACCAGCTCTCCGCGGCGGAGGCCACCCCGTACTTCGACTCGCAGATGAGCCAGCTCCAGGACCTGTGCGACACGCAGGCGTTCCCGGCGATGGTCCGCATGGGGATCGAGTCCCCGAAGGCCCGGTTCACGTTCTTCAACGCGGACGGTTCCACGCTCTGGTCGCACACGTTCGAGCCGTCGGCGTAGGTCTGCAGCCCCGTAGCATCGGCGGGTGCCCCCCAGATCGCCGTTGCCGGCACGGAACGGCCTGAGCGCCGCCTGGCTGCGGACTCCCGCCGGCGGGTGGCTCACGATGGGCGACTGGCTCCGGGAGCGGCTGCCCGACCACGTCGACGTCGCCGACATGCTGGCTCGGGCGTGCTTCGTCGACGAGGCCGGCGCCGTGGTGCACGCCGAGGACCCGTTCGTCCCGCACCGGTTCGTGTGGTTCCACCGCGACCTGCGCGACGAGCCGGAGGTCACGGCCGCGATCCACGTGGTGCACCGCGACGAGCGTCTGGTGGTCGTCGACAAGCCCGCCTTCCTGTCGTCGATCCCGCGCGGCCGGCACGTGATGCAGAGCGTCGTCGTCCGGCTGCGCGCCGAGCTGGACCTGCCCGAGCTGTCCCCGCTGCACCGGCTGGACCGGGTCACGTCCGGCCTGCTGATGCTCGCGACGGAGGCGCGGTGGCGTGGGCCGTACCAGACCCTGTTCGAGCACCGCGCGGTGCACAAGACCTACTGGGCGCTGGCGCCGCTGCGCGACGACCTGACGTTCCCGGTCGTCGTCCGCAACCACATCCGCAAGGACCGCGGATCGTGGCAGGCGGTCGTGGTGCCCGACGCCCCGGTCAACGCCGAGACGCGGATCGAGCTGGCGTCCACGGTCGACGGCTTCGGGGTCTACCGCCTGACGCCCCGCACGGGCCGCACCCACCAGCTGCGCGTGCACATGCTCGGCCTGGGCATCCCGATCGTCGACGACCCGCTGTATCCCGAGGTGCTGGAGGTCGACGTCGACGACTTCAGCCGACCGCTGCAGCTGCTCGCCGGGGAGCTCGCGTTCACCGACCCCGTCGACGGGTCCGCCCGGACGTTCCGCAGCGTCCGTCACATCCCGCTCGCCTAGGCGGTTCGGGTTAGTGCAGGCTAACCTCACCTGGTGACGATCGACGCACCCGCCCTCACGCTCCCGTGGCGCATGTTCGTCGTCCAGGTCTCGGCCGTCGCCGAGCTGTCCCCGAGCCTGCGCCGCATCACGTTCACCGGCCCGGACCTCGACCTGTTCGCCGACAACGGCCTGGACCAGCGGATCAAGTTCTTCCTCCCGCTGCCCGGCGTCCCCTACGACGAGCTCCTGACGATCGGCGACCGCGAGGACTGGTGGGAGGCCCACCGGGCGCTCCCGGAGGAGCGTCGCCACCCGATGCGCACCTACACGGCCCGCGGCGTGCGCCCCTGGCTGCGCGAGCTCGACGTGGACGTGGTGCTGCACGGCGACATCGGCCCTGCGACCCGATGGGCCTCGCAGGCGTCGATCGGCGACGAGATCGTCGTCTACGGCCCGAACGCCCTGGTGCCCGCCCCGCACGGCGGCGTCGACTTCGTCCCGCCCGCCCACCTGGACCGCCTGCTCCTGGCCGGCGACGAGACAGCGCTCCCCGCGATCACCGGCATCCTCGAGCGCCTGCCCTCCGACGCCCGCGGCGAGGTGCTGCTGGAGGTCCCGCTGTCCGTGGACGAGCGCCGTCTGGACGCTCCCGCCGGGATGTCGATCCGCTGGTTCGGCCGCGACGGTGCCCCGACCGGAACGCACCTGGTCCCCGCCGTCCAGGCCGCCTGCGCCCGCCTCCTGCCCGGCCAGGCGCCCGCCCCCGACGCCGAGCTGGAGGACGTCCCGGACCACCTGCTCTGGGAGGTCCCCGTCGACGACGCCGGCGTCGCCCTGTCGTCGTCCGTCGGCCTGTACGCCTGGCTCGCGGGCGAGTCCGGCGTCATCAAGACCCTCCGCCGTCACCTGGTCCGCGAGTGCGGCGTCGACCGCAAGGCCGTCGCGTTCATGGGCTACTGGAAGGCCGGCCGCCGCGAGGACGCGTGAGCTGGCCCCGTGACGGCATCTGCCGAACGTGAGAATCCGACACCCAAGTTGAGAATCCGCAGGTCACAGGCCTGTGGTGCCGCAGCTTCTTGAGAATGGTGGGATGACTGCCGCCTCTCCCGGTCTCGGTGGTCCGAGTGTTGGCGACGGTGAGGCTTCGCTGGCTCCAACGTGGGACGGGTGAGACAACGGGGTCTTGGACGTGCCCGTTGAGACAGATTGACCCTCGACGACCGTCAGGGCTGCGCTGGCAGGCTGCGGGTACGGTCCGGTCGCTGGCGACCCGTGTGCGACGTGACGTGACGTGCAGAGCGCGGTGCGCAGTCAGACCTGAATCCTGCGCGGGCTGCGACGAGGTCGCGCGCGTCGTTGCCCGTTGTCTCGGCGCTCGAGGCGGGGCGGGTTGACCTGCGGGTGGCGTGATGTGCTCGCCGCCGCGCGACTCAGGTCGTGGACTCGTGGTCTGGAGACGAGAAGAATCGTCACATCCGCGCAGGTCAGCAGGCACACTGCGCCCGTCGAGCAGAGAAGGTGTCGTGGCGTACTCGACTCCCAATGTCTGGGCAACACCGGTCCAGGTTGGTGCGCACGAAGTACGCCAGTTGCTTGTCCCCGAGCACGATGACATCAGCGTTGAACGAGCCGGAGGCGACGAGATCGCTCGCAGCAGTCGGGGGACCTGGCCGCTTGCGCGAGGCGCGGCAGGTTCGCAGCGCGGTGCTCTGACCGCCGTTCTGCCTGTGCTGGCTGGATCAACCGGCAGGATCACCTGGGCTGGCCCACGTTCGGCAACCGCGCCGGGCGTCGTACTCGGCTCCTGGGTCGATGCGATTACGTTCGCAGTGCCCGGGCACGGCGCCGGCCTTCGTCGCCCTCAGATGGCCGCGCTGCACTCGATCATCGGCTACCAGTCGTCCGGCGTCACTGGTCCTGCGGTCGTGGTGATGCCGACGGGCACCGGCAAGACCGAGACGATGGTTGCGTGGATGGTGGCGGCACGCCCACCTAAGGTGCTCGTCATCGTGCCGTCCGCGGTGCTGCGTGACCAGGTCGCCGAGAAGTTTGAGTCCCTGGGGATCCTGCAGTCCGCAGGTGTGGTCAGCCCCTCTGCCTTTCGTCCATGTGTGGTGCGGCTTGGTCACGGTGTCGCGTCCGCCGACGAGGCGGCACGTCTTGTCGAAGGGGCGAACGTCATCGTCGCGACGCCTCAGGCGTTGCACGCATCTGAGCCTGAGGTGCGTGCTGCGTTACTCGCGATGTGCACGCACCTCGTTGTCGACGAAGCGCACCACGCACCCGCCGACACGTGGACAGAGATCGTGCGCGCGTTCGGCGATCGCCCGGTGCTCCTGTTCACCGCGACACCGTTCCGGGCCGACGGCCGTGCCCTGCCGGGGCGAACGATCTTCCGGTTCCCGCTACGCGAAGCCCAGAGCGACGGCTACTTCAGCAAGATCGACTTCACGGCCGTCGTCGGCCTGGGGGACAGCGACGAAGAGCTCGCGACTGCTGCGGTCGCCCGGCTCCGGGCTGACATGGCGGATGGCTTGGACCACGTCATGCTCGCCCGCGTCGCATACAAGAGCCGCGCCGACGAGGTCCTTGCGCTCTACGACCGTCTCGCGGGGGACCTGAACCCTCGAAAACTCGTCGACAAGATGCCTCCGAAGACCGCGAAGGCGAATCTCGCGGCACTGCGCGACGGCACGAGCAGGATCATCGTGTGCGTCGACATGCTCGGCGAAGGATTCGACCTGCCCACCTTGAAGGTCGTTGCCTTCCACGATCCGCGCCGCTCCCTGAGCCCGATGATCCAACTCGTTGGTCGCGTCGCGCGGACCACGTCGTCACGGCCGGTCGGGACGGCGAGCGTCTTTGTCATGCAGGAGCCGCAGATGGTGCTGTCTCCGATGCGCCAGCTCCTGCGGGAGGACGCCGATTGGAACACTGTCCTGAGCGACATCACCGACCGGGAGTCCGCACGCGCTGAAGAGGTCTCCGAGTTCGACGCGTCGTTCGACACGGCACCACCCGACGTACCCGTCGGCCTCCTTCAGCCGAAGATGAGCGCCATCGCTTTCCGCACGAACGCCACCGACTGGAACCCGTTGGCGGCGCACGACGTCTACGGCGACCGGATCATGGACGCGGTTGTGTCGGTCAGCCGCGCCGATTACATCGCCTGGTGCGTCGTGCAGAACACCGAGGACATGAGGTGGGGCCACCTGCCGACACTGCAGCACGTGTCCTACGACTTGATCGTCCTATTCCTTGACCGCCGCTGTGGGCTCCTGTTCATCCACGGCTCCGACACCCACAAGGACTACGAACCGCTCGCGACCGCGGTCCTCGGCGGTGACGCGACGATGTTCACCGGCCCGAACACGTTCCGCGTGTTCGGTGGCCTCGACCGGCTCATCCCGACGAACGTCGGGCTGCTCGACGCGGTCGACCGGGACACGCGCTTCTCGATGTACGTCGGCAGCCACGTCGAGACGGCGCTGACCGAGGCGCAGAGCGGTCACAAGACGAACACCCACATCGCGGCGAAGGCGTTCGATGGCGGAGACAGCGTCACGATCGCCGCTGCCATGTCCGGACGGTTCTGGTCGATGAGCACCGCCACCGGTCTGATCGCCTGGAGGGACTGGTGCCGTCGGCAAGGCGCACGGCTGACGGACTCCACCGTGGACCTGCAGCTCGTCTTCCGCGACATGATCATCCCCGTCGCTCTCACCGAGCGACCCGGCGAGCATCTGCTCGCAATGGAGTGGCCGTGGGAGCTGTACCTCGGTGCGACGGGTGGCCCACGACTCCACCACGGCGAAATGACCTTCCCGATTCTGGACGCAGACTTCCGCATCGACGACTACGGGAAGACCGGGCCGTTCCTCTTCTCCGTCGTCACACCCGCATGGCAGGTCGCCTACACCGCCACGGCTAGTGCCGACGGGCTCCGCTATGAGGCCGTTGGCGACGACATCGACGTCGACACCGGGCGGTTCGGCGTCGTGCCGCTGGCTGACTGGATGAACAACCACAAGCCCACGCTGTTCCTGTCCAACGACGTGCTCATCACCAGTGACGATCGTGTGTTGCGTGCGCGCTCCGACCTCGAGCCGTTCGACCGGAAGCGCCTCACGCCGTTGTCGTGGTCGGGGGTGAACATTCGGGTCGAGTCGCAAGGGCCAGAACGCCGAGCCGACTCCGTCCAGGCACACGTCGCCGCCGTTCTGCGCGCGGAACAGAACTTCGACGTCCTGATCGACGACGACCGTTCCGGCGAGGCAGCTGACCTCGTGGGACTTCGGGTCGATGGTGATGAGCTTGTCGTGACTCTCGTGCACTGCAAGTTCTCGACGAGCGACCGGCCCGGAGGACGGGTGGCAGATCTGTACGAGGTGTGCGGACAGGCGATGCGGGGTGCCAAGTGGCGCTCAAACAGTCTGCTACCCCTTTTCACGCACCTCAACCGGCGAGTCCGCGCCTACTACCGCC
Source organism: Cellulomonas sp. P2_B4 (assembly GCF_056404795.1). Taxonomy (NCBI): domain Bacteria; kingdom Bacillati; phylum Actinomycetota; class Actinomycetes; order Micrococcales; family Cellulomonadaceae; genus Cellulomonas; species Cellulomonas sp. P2_B4. The sequence goes on along the minus strand of NZ_JBFUDI010000011.1, from coordinate 21,289 downwards.
GAACCGGCGGCAGTGCGTTCGAGGTTGGCGATCTCGACACGCTGCTGCAACTCGCCGGCCGCGCCCCGCAGCTGTACCCGCGCATTGTCACCGTCATCGCCCAGCCTGGCCTTAGTGCCGCAGCCTGCACGACGGAACAACTGCGCCTGCTCGCCGGCGCCGAAACCTACGTCCGTGCCATCACGAAGGGCGCTTTCCAAGTGCTGACTTCGCCCTGACGACGCGACTGCGCCCGGACATCGCGGCCGCCATGATGTGAGCGTGGCTGACACTGATGCACGTGACACGCGTGCGGTGATGCGCAAGATCCCGAAGGCGCGCTTCGACGCTCTCGCCGCCTTCGCCCGGGAGGCCGGCTTCGAGTCGTTCGTCGATGAGCTTGCGTGGTTCGCTTCCGAGGATGAGAAGGTGATCGCCGTCGCGATCCGCGACACAGACGGCGAGTTCTCCGGACAGCTCCTGGCGCGCGATCTGAACGAGCGGTATCGCTGGGTTGCGGCGACCGGCTATCACACACAGATCAACGACTTCATGGCGGATCTGCGAGCGCAGATCGCGTCTGCTGACGCGGCCTACGAGCAGATACGGGTGCAAGGCGACGAGACGGGCGTGGCCGTCGATTTTTTCGCACCAACCGTCAAGCGGAAGCGTCTGCACCCCAGCTTCCAACGGCTCTCCGACGGCGAAGGGTTTGTCGCGGCCCGACGGATGATCACCGAGCTGATGCGCTGGTACGACGACGTCGACGGAAACTTCGTCGAGCAGTTTCAGACGACCGGATTCGACCAGCGCACGTGGGAGCTGTACTTGTTCGCGGCCTTCAAGGATGCGGGCTTCAACGTCGATCGGCCTGACCCTTCTCCGGATTTCCTCGTGACCGGTCCGGGCGTGAAGTACGCGGTCGAGGCAGTCACTGCCAACCCCACCGTCGGATCGGACGGCACGCCCGTCGCGAGCCCTCGGCACCAGCCCGGCTACGACGAGAGCAGCTACCGGCGTGACTACCTGCCGTTGAAGTACTCCGGACCGCTGACTGCCAAGCTCAACATGCGGTACTGGACGTCCCCGCCGGCCACCGGTGTCCCACTAGTCTTCGCGATCCAGGACTTCCACGACGTTATGTCGATGACCTTCTCCGGCTCGGCATTGCCGACGTATCTGTACGGGTACTCGTACACCGCACAGACCCTCCCGGATGGAAGGACCGTGGCAGTGCCGGAGCAGATCACCGAGCACATGAAGGGCAGCACCCCGATCCCGTCGGGCTTCTTCTCCATGCCCGACGCCGAGAACGTCAGCGCTGTCATCTTCAACGCCAGCGCCACGATCTCCAAGTTCAACCGGATGGGCGTGCTCGCCGGATTCGGGTCGGACGACGTCACCTTGATCGTCAGCGGGTTGGCGCTTGATCCGACACCTGGAGCGGGTAAGCCGCTGCCATTCTCGCGAGTAGTCGATGCCGAGTACACGGAGACCTGGGTCGACGGCATGGATGTCTACCACAACCCGCGAGCCGTTCGTCCCCTAGCCCCGGATGCGCTGCCGGGCGCGACGCATCACATGCTGCAGCCCGATGGCTCGATCCGCAGTGTCGGACCTGCCGAAAGGGTGTGGGGGTCGATCACCCACATCTTGGTGCGGCGTGACGGCGACGGCGGGGACGAGCAAAGCGGCACCACGGTGATCTGAGCGTCGATGGCCAGTGGGATCCGCCTGATTTCGGGGGGCAGCCCGTCTAGCATCAGGCGAGGAACCGATAGTCCGTGACCCTCACGGCAGCAGACTCGGGTGGGCCATGCGATTTCAAACATGCACCAAGTCCGATCGACCAACTTCCAAGTCGCCTGACGGTGTCTATCTAGAGGCCGACGCGTGGGATGACTATGGGTACAAGACCCTCTGGACGTTACTCGTGGTCAAAGATGGCCGAGTAGAAGAGGTCGGCGGGGTCAAGATCGGCGATCAGTTCGACAGTCGCCGGCCGGACCTGCCTTCGGAGTTCTCAGAGTTGTCCGATGTCTACTTCTCGCTCGGCCAAGACGAGGACTATTACGAGCGCCTGAACACATTGGGCTCCGCTGAACGCGCCGACATTCTTGGAGGCCTGAACGACGTTGCGCTTGACCTAAAGCGTTTTCGTCGGGTCGAGCAACTGGACGTCACTCGGGTATCGCTCCTCCGGTGGGTGACCGAAGTGGCGGTGCAGACTCAGTTGCACCGAATGGCTATTGGCGGCGCCAAGCTGTCGCCCTACTCGTTTTGGTACGAGTCGCCCGAGCGTGATCGCTACGGGCAGGTCGTGAACCCCAGCCAACTGGACTTCGAGGTCGACCCTGCCTCAAGGCCCCGGACGAACATTCATGTCCTCATCGGGCGCAATGGCGTTGGCAAGTCATACATCCTCAATGACATCGCAACCGCACTGACGGGGAGAGAGTCGGCCGGGCTGGTGCGCTTTACCCAGCCCAACGACGACAAGTTTGCCAATCGGTTCGCTAACGTCGTGTCGGTAGCGTTCAGCGCCTTCGATGCCTTTGAACGACGACGCCAGTCGACCGCGGCGAGCGCCCTGAGGCACCACTACATTGGATTAAAGAACATTCCCACCTCGGCCGGCGATAAGCCGCAAGGGCTGAAAGACCATGTAACGATCGCACGCGATTTTTCCGTCAGCCTCGGAAAACTGGAGAAGGGTGGAAGAATCGAGCGATGGACTCGCATCCTGAGCCCACTTCTCAGTGATCCACTCTTTGCTGAGCTTCTTCAGCGGCTGAGTGAGAAGTCAGGGGAAGCGCTTCGCGAACAGGCGCGGAAAGTGTTTGCCGAGCTGAGTTCCGGACACAAACTGGTGCTGCTCACGCTGACCCGACTGGTGGAGACGGTCGAGGAAGCGAGTCTTGTTTTGATCGACGAGCCCGAGTCCCATTTGCATCCGCCCCTACTTTCAGCATTCATGAGCGCTTTGTCTGACTTGCTGGAGGAGCGCAACGGCGTAGCGATTGTCGCGACGCATTCGCCCGTTGTGTTGCAGGAGGTCCCACGCTCATGCGTGTGGAAGCTCATGGGCTCGGCGGGCGAACTGGCTGTGCGTCGTCCGGCCATGGAAACGTACGGGGAGAACGTCGGGACCCTGACCCAGGAAGTTTTCGGCCTCGAAATCACGGAGGCCGGGTTTCATAGAGCACTGGCCGACTTGGTGATGGAACATCCGACGGCAACTTACGCCGATTTGCTTGGCGTGATGGACGGGCAGTTGGGCGCAGAGGCGCGTGCTCTCCTGCAGTCGATGGTCTACTTCTCGAGGCGCTAGCGTGCTCCTAGCAAGTAGGCCGTCGTGTACGGCACGGGAGGTATTCGAGGCATGCTGTGCGGGCGTTAGGGATGCACACCGCAAAGCTCGGCTAGCCCCCAACGCGCCGAAGGTCGAAACGGCTGCCGCCGACTACACGACTGCGGCAGACCACGGCTCCCTTCACGCCATCGTTGCGGCTTCCTACGAGCCATACGGGGCCGCGACGGTCGACGACTTCGTGTGGCTGTACGAGCAGCGCTTGGTCAAGGGTGGCGCCGGTCGCGGGTACTACGAGGCGATCCGGACGGGTAATCGGGATGAGAGATGCGCGCTCTGCAACGCGAAACAGGCGTCGACGCTCGATCATCACCTTCCGAAGACTGAGCACCCGATCTTCGCGGTTACCCCCGAAAATCTCTTGCCTGCGTGCAGGGACTGCAACGCGGCAAAGCGCGCGAGCCTCAGGCCAACCCTCAATATGTACTTCGATGACCTCGGTCCGGGTGCATGGCTCAGGGCCGTCATTCAGCCCACTGGCGGCATCTTCGTTCCTGACTTCGAACTCGTCGTGCAGCCAACGTGGTCGACCGCACTCGCCGACAGAGCGCAAGCACACTTCGAGATCTTGGACTTGCGGTCCATGTACTCGTTCGAGGCCGTCCGACACCTCGTGGGCATCCGCGTCCAGCTTGCCGGGCTCCTGGCGGCCGGTGGCGCCGCTGCCGTGCAATGGCACCTCCAGGAGGCGGCCGCGTCGTGGGCCGCAAACGACCCCAACTCCTGGCAAGCCGCGATCTACGCGGCGTGTGCGGATTCGACTTGGTTCTGCGAAGGCGGATTCAGGGGCTGACGCAGCACGGCTGCGCTTCGGGTCGGCGATCCAGCAGGAGCGCATGTGGGAGTCAGTAACCGGGCCCTAGCTCGACGCCGTGCTTGGCGACGTTGATCTCGATGACTAACACGCAGCGCGTCGAACGGATGGTGCATATGCAAGATCGTCTAGTCAGCCCAGCCCAGCTCGCAGTGCTGAGGTGGATCGCCGCCGGCGCACACGCTGGCGAGGAGCCGTCGGATACTTACAAGACCTCAGCGGTGGCACTGCAGGGCCGCGGATTGATCGCGTTGCGTCGCAGCCCGCGGTGGACCGCCACTATTACCGATCGCGGCTCATACTTCCTGCTGCACGGCGCGTACCCGCGGAGATCCGCGGGTATCTCGGCGGCGGAGTCACGAAGGGTCTCCTGCGACGCGAAGCCGTTGAAGCGGCGGCGCGTACCGGAGGTTGCCGTCGTGTCGAGCCTCGACGATCCCCACAGGGTTCTCCGGGCTGCGGTCCGCAACCCAGCAGGTCGGCTGGGATTGTCCGACAAGCAGAACGAGCGTTGTCTGCTCATCGCTCAAACCCTGCTGAGGGAGGCCGACGAGCGAGGTTTCACGATCGCCGGGGGCGACTCCATGCGGCCGCGCGCCGATCCCGGGCGGCGGCCGCCCGGCACGGGAGTTCTGTTCCAACTAGATGCCGGACACTCGCCCGTCGGTATCGGCTTCAGCATCAAGCATCGGCAAGTGGAGCACGTTCCCACCGCTGAGGAGAGCGCACGCAAGGCCCGGCTCGGCTGGTCCTACGCGCCGCGATACGACTACGAACCGACCGACGTCCTGCGGATAGATCTGTTCGTGGCGGGCCGTCGCGACCATCGGATCGAGGACGGGTCGTACCCGATCGAAGATCGCTTGCACCTCATCTTGGCGCGGATCCCGTTGACTTCGCAGCGTGCGGTGGCGGCGGAAGAAGCGGCTCTGGCTCGGCAGGTTCAGGCTGTCGCCGCCGCAGAACGGGCACGGGAACAGCAGCGACTTCGCTCTGAGTACGACCGGTGGCTATCGCTGCTGCAGTCGCAGCACGAGCTCTGGAAGTACCACCGCTCGCTCGCGACGTTCGTCGCCGAGCTACGCGATGCGGCAGACGGGCTGCAGCCGAGCGAGCAGCGAGATGCGGCGCTGGCGTTTGCCCGGTGGGCGCACGAACTGGTCCTCGCCACGGATCCAGTAGGCAGCGGAATCCGGCCACCTCAGACGTCGGAGGTGCCAGGCCTCTCCCATGCGGAGCGATTCAGCCGTGAGGTTCTGACACAGCCGGTCACGCCCGGGTTTGGACGATCTACGGGATCGATGGGTTGGTAGATCCACTGTCAGTGCTCGCCGCTACGTCCCCACACGCAGGAACATTTCGGCACCCAGCAGGGGCCACTTCCACGAGAAAGTGGGCGTCCTTCGCTCCCGCGCGCGAAGGGACAGCACTCCCGATCATGCGGTTGGCCTTCAGCGCGATCTCAACCACCATCACGGACTCAACCACCTCGGTTTGGGATGGTGCCCACGTGATTGATCGGGACGGGCGCGGCTATCAAGTACCTGTCGGCGTGAGCCCGCCGGGGATGAGGTGTGTCACCCCCGGCGCGTTCCAGGGCTTCTCGACCGGCCGTGGGGGGAGTCATCGCGCTGGTTTCGGACGACGCGGGCAAGATGAGAGCCATGCCCGATCTTGGAGCCCCGCTTCAGCAGGTTCTGCAGGACAAGTTGCTGAACGTCGGTGACTACCAGCGCCCTTATGCGTGGGAAGCGAAGCAGCTTTCCGACCTGTGGGCGGACATCGATCTGCTGGGATCCCATCCGCACTACACCGGAACTCTCGTGCTCCAGGACATGGGGTCGACCAAGACGACGCGCTCGGGCCAGGTACTCACGCTGTTCGATGTCGTCGACGGCCAGCAACGCCTGACCACCTGCGTCGTCCTGCTGGATCGACTTCGGCGCGTCCTTCGCGACCAAAACGACCCCGACGCACAGGAAGCTGCCCACGATCTCGACCGCCTGGTGTACGTCAATGTCGACGGCGTACGACGACCACGCCTGGAACTCGGTGGCGACTTGCGCGAGTTCTTCGCCGACTCGATCCTCGGCGACGACGCCCCGGAAGGCGCTCATCTCCAACTCGGTGCCAGAAGGCTCCTGGCCGCCGGCCAGTACTTCGACGAACAGATCACTCGCCTGACGGCCGATGTCGCTCCCGAGATCGGCCTCACCCGTCTGCTGGCCCTCCGCGCGAGAGCTAGCCACCAACTGCGGTTCCTGGTGTACAGCGTCGAAAGGTCAGACGAGGTCGGAGTCTTATTCGAAACAGTGAACGGCCGGGGCAAGCCCCTGACCGAACTGGAGAGAGTCAAGAACTACCTTCTGTATCTCTCCAGGCAGCTGAACGACGTCCAGCGGGACGACGTGGCGACCAATATCAACCGCTCTTGGTCGACCATCTTCAGCAATCTCGGTCGGGTCGGCCTGCGCGACGATGCGCTGTTGCGCGCCCACTGGCTCGTGACCCAGGACGCCAACACCCGGAACTGGCATGGCGCGGACTCCGTCAAGGCGAAGTTTCCGCGGTCGGCCTATGTCCCGGGGAGCAGTCGCCTGATCGGGGCAACCGAACCAGTCGCGAGCCCGCCGGACGACGACAGCCTCTATCTGACCCTCGACGCGTATATCAACTCGCTGCGCAGGAGCGCTGGGATCCTCGCCGACGTGCACGATCCATCTGCGACGTATCCGGGCTATCCCTCTGCAGGTTCACAGATTGCACAGACCACGGCGGCGCTCCGGCGAAGTGGCTCCGTAGCCTCATTCCACCCCCTCCTGCTTGCGGTGCGTCTGGCCCACGGTGCGGACGCCGGGCTGTATCTACGCGTCGTCAACTTCTGCGAGAGATTTTCTGCCCGCGTGTGGGCGATTCGCGGTCTGCGATCTAACGCTGGCGAGTCATCGATCCGCTGGGCGGCCCGCGATCTGTTCACAGGAACCACGCCCGACGAGGTCCTGGCCGGTTTGGAGCAGCGGCTCTGGCAACTCGCCCCCGACGAGGACACCAGGTCGAGCTTCGGGATCACCGTTCAGTGGTACCCGCGCTCCACGGCCCACAAGTTCCTCCTCTATGAGTACGAGCTCTCCAAGCAACGCGACGCGAGCGACCTGCCCCAGTTCGGCGACATCACCGCGAAGGGCAACAAGACGACGGAACACATCCTTCCGCAGACTCCCGCTGCTGACTCCGACTGGTGGAAGAGCTTCACGCGCGAGCAGCACGCGAAACTTGTACACGGCATCGGAAACCTGGTCTTGACGCGAGACAACTCGAGGTATGGGAATCGCGACTACCTCGATGGCGAGGACGGGCGCCGCGGAAAGCGAGGTCGCGAGGGGCAGTCCGAACCCTGGTGCTACTACAGCGAGTCGAACTTGGCGCGAGAGCGGGAACTGGCCGTCCAGTTCAGCGAATGGACCCCCGCCGCGATCGAGCGTCGAGCCGCCGACATCGCAGCATGGGCTTTGACGCGGTGGCCGGCGCATCGGCCCGCGACTCCCGAAGTGGACGTCGATGACGACCGCATCATTGAGGACGAGGAGGCTGACCCCGAGGAGGATCTGGAGTAGGCCCGGGGTCGCCACATAACTTGTCGCACAGTTCATCCGCGCGTGGATGAAGGCAGCGCTCGGGCGAGATCGCCGAGGCGGCGGTCGGGACGATGCAGATCCGGCGGGCAGTGCTGCGGGCGCGGTTGACGTGGGACGACCCGACCGTGACGTCGAGCTTCCGCATTGTGAAGCTCGCGCACCGAGTCCGCTGACTGAGGCGGAGGCCGATCTGGTGTGGCTGCACGCAGGGGCTGCCGGCGGTCGGTTCACCCGCCACGCGGGACTGCAGCGTTGCTGTTCTCGGGCGCGCACAGCGGCGAGGTCGGCCACATCACGGTCGCCGACCTGGACATTGTCAACGCGGAAGTCTGGTTGCACGGCACCTCCAGGTACACGCCGCGTCACGTCAGCGTCGCAGTGAAGCATCTCGCGCCTGGGCCGCCGGCTCACGTCGCGAGGACGAGCGGATCGTCGTGCGCGTGCGGTATCCGGCGCTTTAGCGTGCCACGCGCTCGACCAGCGCCTGCATCGTCCGTTCGGATCCGCCACATCCGAGCTGCTCGTCGCGCCATGCGAGGTTTCGGGCTGAAGGCCGAGATGCCAGACGAGACCCTTCACGACGAAGACGGATGGACGTCGACCTTCGGAGGGTCGACTTCGCGGCCATGTCGATCCACCGCGTCCGCCATGCGGGGATTCGTGAACGAACCACGGGAAGCGTGTGATGGTCTCGACAAGAGGGACCGCACCCCGCGGCCAGGTCTTGTCTGAGGCTGTCCTGGTGCCGAAATACCCCCTAGATCAAGGAGGACGATTGGCAACCACGGACAGACACGACTGGAGCACAGCGGCTCGGGACCAGTTCTTCGGTTCCGAGTCACCCGTGGAGGATCCGTCGCCCGCCCATCGGCGGGCAGTCGCGGCCTGCCGAGCGACTTTCACCGCGGCGTGCGACCTTTCGCACGACGCCGTCTCCGCCGACGAGACGACCAGGCAGTTTCTCGACGTCCTGACGCCGATGGAAGTCGCCGACGCACCGCGGACGGGTGCGCCGATGAGAATCGTGTTGATGGGGCGGACGATGGCCGGCAAGAGCACCCTGCTTGCGGCGCTCACAGGCAGCTCTGCGGAGCGGATCGGGGACGGTCGGCAGCGATTCTCGCGTGACGTGTTCGCCGCCCCCGCGGTGGGCATGCACGGCATTGAGATCGTTGACACCCCGGGGGTCGGTGCCAAGGACGGCGCGGATGACGTCGCCATGGCCATGGCTGAGGTTCCCGGCGCCGATCTCGTGCTGTGGGTCGCGAGCAACGACTCGTTCCAGGAGGAGACCGCACAGGCGCTACGTGCGGTGGCTCTGCACGGCAAGCCGATCGTTGTGGCACTGAACTGTCGCGCACCACTCTTCGACGATCTGGACCGCGAGGACTTCCTTGACGACAAGGATTCCGTGTACGCCGAGCACGAGGGTTACTTCGACGTGATCCGTTCTCATCTGTCCGCTGCCGCCGTTCGCCCCGTCGCCGAGGTGATGCTGCACGCCGAGGCCGCCCGGCAGGTGTGCGCGGACGGCGACGGAGGTGCGGATCTGATGGAAGCGAGCCGCATTGGCGCCCTGCTCAACGTGCTGGAACAGGAGAACCAGTGCCGTCGCGCATCCCGGCGGGTACTTCGCGAGGCCGACGCGGTCCGGTCCCCGGCACAGGCACTCAGCGAAGCTCTCGGTGTTGTGGAGCAGGGGACCCGAGAGGTCGTCAGTGTCGGGCGCGGGATGCGCGAAGACCAGGAGCGTCGGACTGCACGCCAGGTCGACGCCAGCCTGCAGACGATGGAGGACGACGTCACACGCCTCGTCGGCGGGCGGCAGGGATGGCACCAGGACATCACGGACTTCGGCCCGAAGGTCGCCGAGCAATGGGACAAGGAACAAGCAGCTCTGGTCACCGAGCTCGACGACGCCCTGGAGGCGCGGCTCAAGTACCTGTGGCGAGCGATCGAGGCATCAGCGATTGCCGCCGAGCGCGAATGGACGACCGCCATCCGCCCGCACCTGAAGGTCACCGGCGTGCGTAACTTCCGTGGGCTGTGGAAGGGGAAGGCCGCCGGAGCCGTCGTCGGGGCAGGCGGGACGCTCGGCGCCATGGCGCTTGGCGCGTGGGTGGGCTCGTTCGCTGGCCCCGCGGGCACGGTCGTCGGCGCCCTCGTCATGGGCATTGGCTCGCTGCTCGTCACACCGGTGCGCAGGAGAGTCCAGTCAATCTTCACGAGCAAGGCGAAGATTCTGGAGGCGAACCGTGAGCTGCTGCGGACCGAGATCGCCAAGATCCTCGACCAGCTCGAGGACCAGGCGCGGGCCGAGGTGTCGGCGACCATCGCCGGTGTTCGGGAAGCACTTGCAACTGCCCGCATTGCCGGATCGAACGCCGAGGCCGCCGCACTGGCCGTGGCCGACCTTCTGGCTTGTCAGCAGCGGGTGGTCGACGACGCAATCGCCACCCTGGACCACGAGACGGTCCGCTGCCTGCTGCGCACAGACGGCCGGCCTCGCCTGGCTACGGCCGTCGGCAAGGCGACCCGCCTCCCCGGGGTCTGCATCGCAGTTGAGGTGGCCGATGACGCGCTCGCAGAGGCATGGCTGTTCCCGCCGTCCTCGCCCGAGCTCCTGACCTTTGGTCGCACACCACCGCCCGGCCTTCCGGGAGCCCACGCGACGTCCTACGTCTTGGGTCTGACCGAAGAGGTTCCGGTCTCCACCCACTGCCGTCCCCACGGCACCACCGTCACAACGAACGCACCAGCGCCGGACCAAGTACTGCAGGCATGGTCCGCAACCCTGTCTGACCACCTGGCAACCACGGTGGAGATCGCACGACCAAACGCACCGAGGAGCATGTACGCATGAACGACCTCCTGTACCACTCCGCCCCAGCCGTAGCGCGCGACCTCTCGGAGCGACTCGTCAAGGTGATCGGCGAGCATCTACCCGAGGAGGCGCCGAGGCTCCGACGAGAGCTGGCTGTCGACGAACACGAACGTCCCCGGATGGTCGTGACCGGGCAGTACAGCAGCGGCAAGTCGACCTTGATCGAGGCACTCACGGATGGCGCGTACCAGGTCCCGTCCGGCCCAGGGGTCACGACGGAGGACGTCACGGTCTTTGAGTGGGACGGATTGGTCGACTTGGTCGACACCCCAGGCGTCCAGGCTGGACAGCCGGAGCACGACGAACGCGCCGAGGACGCCCTGCGCTCCGCCGATCTTGTGCTGTTCACCGTCACCGCTGAGCTGTTCGACGACCGTTTGGTCGAACACTTGCGGCACGTCACGGAGGATCTGCGAAAGGCGCCGCAGCTGCTCGTGGTCGTCACCAAGTGCCGGAGTCTCCCGGAGGCCGAAGGAGTGCGGGAGGCCGCGATCCGTGACGCTCTCGGCAGCTTCGCCGACCTCGTGCCGTGGGTCCAGTGCGACGCCAAGACCTACCTGGAAGGACGACAAAAGGCGGACCCGGCCGGCGCCGCGCGCCGCATCGCGGCGTCGAGGATGGAGGACGTCCGGGACACGATCAACGGGGTTGCACGGGCGCGCGGTGACCTGGCCCGCTACCGCGTGCCGTTCCAGCAAGTCGCCCTCGTCGCGGCCGAGGCGCTCGCCGCGCTCGTGGGTGACCCCAATGAGGAAGCGGTCCTGACTGTCCTCGCTCGCCAGCGCAACGCACTAACCACGCGCCGCGGGCTCGTGGACTCAGCCCTCGAACGGCAGGCGACGGAGTTCCGCACGGCGTGCATCCGGTCGGCCGAGCGCCTCGCCGACACGGTGGAGCTGATCGAGGAGTCAGCGACCCACGACTGGTATCGGCTCGAAGCCGCCTCCGAGACTCTGAACGACGAACTGGGCGCCGCGGAGCAGAGGTTTGTGGACGGGGTGCGCGCTGTTCTGGACTCCCAGCTGGCCGACTTCACCTCCGAGGTCCGGGAGATCGAGGCGTCACCGTACGCTCGCCAGCTGCTCGCCCTGGACGTCCAAGTGGACATCGAGAAGCAGAACACGTCGGTAGACCCAGGCCTGGGACACCAGCCGGGTCGCACGCAAAAAAGCATCCCGACTTGGGGTCCGAAAGCGGCCCAACATCTGAAGGACTTCCAGAAGGTATGGGGCGCCGGTGACGGCATCAAGAAATCGGCCGGCAGTGCGGGGCACAAGATTGTCTACGACGCAGGAAAATACCTGAAGGTCAACTTCAAGCCGTACCAGGCTGTGCGCTGGGCAAACAACATCGGGAAGGTTGCCAAGTACGGCAGCTTTGTCCTGCCCGTTGCCCTTGAACTGTATGCGGTCGTCAGCGAGGAGCGTAAAGAGGTACGCGTCGCAAACGAGAAGATGCGCCGACGGAACGCCCTGCTCGGCCGCATCCTTGCGCAGTGCGATGACACCTCGAGGACCATGCTTGCCCACGTGCGGGGTGTCCTCGACGACGACTTCGGCGAGGAGCTCCGTGCGGTCGACGAGATGAACCGTTCGGTGCGCGACGCGAGCACCCTTCGCTCGGACCTGTCTCGCGAAATCGGCGCGATCCAGCTCGAAGCCCAAGCAATGCTCGATCAGCTCGGGTATCTCGCGCTGGAGGCATGAGCGTCGGCGTGTGGGGCGTTGCCTTGGAGCCCTGGAAGTCAACATCGTGCTGAACGGCCGGCCCTCTGTGGCGCGCGCTCCCAAGGTCGCACAGCGCCCTCAAGCCTGTCCGTGATTCGAGATCAGTTGTCTCGCCTGTTAGCACGCTAGCGTGCTACCTGCAGGTTTGCCCGCTCTCGCGCCATCCTAGGCTCTTCCAGGAAGCCTCGCCAGAGTGTCACGCTGCCGCCCATGCAGCGACCCTCGACCTCCTGGGCACCGCGATCCAGGTGCAGCCAAGACAGCCCACGCGCCCGATCGGCGGATTGGACATGAGCGGCCCCGAGGTGGGCGCTGCGAACGCGACGCCTCCGATCTCTGGTGATGTCGTGTTGCCCCGGCGCGTCGTTCTGGGAACGGACACTTACCCCGTTCGGATCCTGGTGCCAGGGTGCGCGCCGATCGGTCTGAGCGGGAATCTGATGGAGGCGCTGTTCGCCCACGGGCTGCGCGTCGGGTCCCGGTCACACCTGGACGCGCCGCAGCCTGAACCGCAGGTTGTGGATGGCCCGACGAAGTTTCTGGTCGGGGACTTCGATCTCGGTGTCGAAACAGGCATGCGTGCAGTGCGGATCGGGCTCGAGCACGCCCTCGCCGCGACACTCGCCGCCCTGAGCGGCACAGCCGTGGTGGCTGCCCTCCCTTCGGACGAGGACGAACCGGACGCGGACGGCGCGGGTCTTCCCCGCCTGGACGTGGACGCGCGTCGGCGGGCGGCGCTGGCTCACCTGCGGAACCTGCGCACGCCGGAGGTGAGCGTAGAGATCGCCGACTTCGAGGCGGAGTTCGACCGGCACTTCGCCCTGGTCGAGCACGGCACTCGGCTGGTGCTTCTCAGGAACGGGCAGCCGGTGGTTGAGGCAGTCCCCTGGGAGATCTTCCGCGCCGAGCAAGAGGCACGCGCCTGGACTTCCTTGGCGTTCTGGACGTCTTGGGTGCGGGGGCGGTTCGAGTCGGACCGCTATGTGGAGATGGTCGACGAGCTCATGACGATGCCCGACGAACCTGGCCACCGTGCCGGCGAGACGACCGCTGCTGGACCTGAGACACCCGCACCTGCCGGTCCGGCGGTGACCGGGAGGACTCCGATGCCATCACCTAGCCCCGGGGAACCGCAGCCGTCGTACGACGCAGGCCGGTCGGCGGGTGCGACGCCCGTCGGTTCTGGGGCGGGGACGGTGCAGGCGCGGGTCGAGCTCGGACCCGACGCGACGGTGACGTTCGAGTCCGACCGTGAGGAGCCCGCGGTCCTGGAACCGGACACGCTGACCGGGCTGTTCATGGCGGGTCTGCATGCCCCGCCCCGGGAGCGGTCCGTCAAGCCGTCTGGGTCGGCTCGGCTGGTGCTCGATGGCGATGCCCGGTTTCTGGTTGGCACCCTCGACCTGGGCCGGAAGCGCGGCATGCGGGTGATTATGCGTGGTCTGGCGTTCGCTCTGGATGCCGTCAAATCCGAGCTCGATGTCCACGACACGGTGCCTCCCCAGGAGTCGCCGGAACCGGCGCCTGAGGTCGCGCGGGGCGCGGCGCCTGAACCGGGGCCGATGTCGGTGACCGAGCTCGCGGGCTCCTTCGACGATGTGTTCGCGCGCGTCGTGGCTGGGGAAGACGTGACCATCGCTGCACGGGGCCGGCCGGCCGCCGCGCTCGTCTCATGGCGCCGGTACAGCCGACTGCGTGAACTCCTGGCCCGGCTCGACGCTGCGCAATGGGCGGCCGCCGCGGACGGGCGTTTCGACCCCGAGGTCTACGCCGGCGCGCTGCAGGACCTCAGGGTGGAGACCACAACCGCGATCCCCAGCACCCCGGATCCGACGCGTGGGGGTGGCGAAGATGATCGTTGATTTGTTCCGGGCCGGTCTGACTTTGGTGACCACGGCCAGCGGCTCACGGCATCTCGTTGACGCGTCCGACCCTGACCGTGCGGTCACCGTTACCCGGGTGACTGTCGACGCCCGCGACCCCAGCAAAGGCTTCATGCTTGCCGACCTGCGCCGTGACGGCACACCGATCCGGCTCGCCGCGGTGCAGCACCTGAGCAACGGAGAGCTGGCTGGCGGTGTCGTCGTCGGCCTGGACATGTACCTCGTACTCGAACCACTGGGCGAGGACGCGGCCTTCACGTTGCGGCGCACCACCCCCGTCGTCGCCGTCGAGCTCATAGGTGATGAGATGCCGGCCCAACATGCTTGACGACGACGAATCGGTTCGGGAACAGCCGCGTCGCCTGCCTGCCGTGGCCGAGGCGGTCCGCACCTACCGGCGTCATCGCACCCACGCGGGCCCAATCCGACTGGTCGCCCGATCCTGTCTGGCGTTCGGATCGGCCGTTTCCATCCGCGTGCTGCCATGAACGCCCTACCCGAACCGTTGCAGTCCCGGATGCTCGCCGCTGGGGAGACCTGGCTCGTGTGGTGCGCGACGCACGGCGTGAACCCCCTGGACACCACAGTCGACGAGCTCGCCCGCGCCGCGCTCGACCTGCACGCGTGCGGTGGCACGGAGACGGAGGTTCTCGATCTGATCGACCAGGTCGGGTTCATGTCCGGGCTGTGGCGGACCACCGGATGGCGGCACCTGCGGCGAACCGTCACCTTCGCCGACGAACTCGAGGGAGGGGCGCAGAACGTCACCCCGGACTCCAGCGGAACCCAGCGCACCCACGGCCCGGGGCAATGCGCAGGCGACCGCGCGTGCCCGATCCACCGCCCGTTGGACCACCCGCTACGCACAGCGCCGCTGGCGTGGCGCGACGACGGGGAGCTACTCGAGCGGATCTGCGCGCACGGTGTGCACCACCCCGACGTGGACAGCCTCGCGTACCTGGAACGAACCCACCCATCAACCCACCACCTGCAAATCGAGCGGCACGACTGCGACGGCTGCTGCGGAACGGAGGCCTAGATGACCAGCGAACCCCGTCCACGGGACAGCGCCCGGCGCCGCTCGATCTTCGGCCTGCCGCGTCTCTCCTCGGCATGGGCGGCGAGGCGGCGGATGCTGGCCTGGTGGAGCGGGACGATCCTCGTCGGAGCCGTATGCCTTCTCCAGGTCGGTCTGCTCTTGGCGAAGCACGCCGACATCGACGACATCGCAACTCCGGTTCTCTGTCTCGTCGCGTTCGTTGTGCTCCGCCTGTCCGCACGCCTCGAGTACAGGAGGGGCTGGCGCAACGGGTTCGAGGAGGCACAGCGGATGGCTTTGCAAGACAGCCACGGGCTCACGCCTGACGTGGTCGTCCGCGCGGCGATCCACGGCGACCCGACGCCGGAACCGTGGCACCCGCACGTCCCCCTCTTCGGCCGCCGCACCCCGCAAGGCGACGGCGGATCATGACCGCAACGGAACCCCGTCAGAGCCTGAAGGGTCAGCCTCTACGGGTTGACTGAATCAGTGCAGCTGGGGCGACTCGATGCGGAGCCCGCGAGATACCGACGCGACTTCATCGTTCGTCTGGCGCTAGCTCGACCGCACGCCACGAGACTCATGTTGCGGTGCGTGTCGCCGTCGGCGATCGCCAGGGGAGGACCGCGGGGCGTCCAGTCGTGCACAGGCATCGCGCTCCACCGTCTGGGTTTGGGCTCGATGACGAGGGCTTTGCCTCGCTTGGGCGGTTGGATCCCCGGTTGCACCCGGTGAGACCGGGCAAGACCCGGTAAAGCGGGGCTTCGCTCGGTACGGTGGGCAGCGTGCCACTCGACTCCACGCACCGCCCGGGAGGACGTTCACATCGTGCCTGACCCGTGGCTGTCCGCTGATGCCATCGCCGCTCACCTCGGCGTTACCAAGGACACGGTCTACGCGCTGATCGCCGAAAAGGGCATGCCAGCTCACAAGGTCGGTCGGCTGTGGAAGTTCCAGGCGAGCGAGGTCGACGAGTGGGTTCGCGGCGGGAGCGCGGCGTCACCAAGCGTCGATGACACCACGACCTCGCCGGGCGCGGGGCGTGAGCGCTGATGTCAGTCCTCGACGATACGTTGCTCGACTTGCCTGAAACCGGGAGGGAAGGAGGTGAACGACGTGGGTGAGGTCTCGCGCTACGCACTGTCGTTCACCACCGGTGCGTTGCTCGCGCGCGAGGCTGCCGTGCTCGCACCCCTGCACGACCAGTACCGCGACTGGGAGCAGGTCCGCCACCAGGCCGTTGACGGCAACCTGCTCCAGGCCCGGACCCGGGCTACCGCCTTGCGACGTGCGCGCGAGACGGTCAAGCGGCTGTCCGTCCTGACCGATGACGAAGTCATGCTCGTCGTCGACGCCACGGCTTCCGAGCGCGCTCACGTCATGTGGGTCGCGGCCTGCCGCCGGTACGCGCTCATCGGCGAGTTCGCCGAGGAGGTACTTCGAGAGCGGTTCCTGGTGCTCGCACCGACGCTCGGGCACGACGACTTCGACAGCTTCGTGCGCTCCAAGGCGCTCTGGCACGACGAGCTCGCGCAACTCAAGGAGTCCACCCTGCACAAGCTGAGGTCGAACGTGTTCCGAATGCTTCAGGAGGCCGGGCTCCTTTCCGCGGCCGGGCACATCACACCTGCGGTGCTTTCTATGCGAGTCCTGGACGTGCTCGATGCGAGCACACCGAGCGACGTTCGGTTCTTCCCCAGCAGCCAGGCGACACTCCGAAGGGTGGCGACATGATCCCCATGACCCTGCCCGAGCAGGAGCAGCACCTTTTTGCTGTGCTCGGTGGGCGACGATTCCTGCAGATGGAGGGCCTGAGCAATGAGGTCCCGTTCTTCATCTACCCCTACCCGCCCGAGGACGGCCTTGCGGTGGCGGCCTCCAAGAAGCGGGTCAAGAACCGGTTGGCCGGCGCAGGCGTGACGGTTCTCGAGATCAACCTGTACGACCTGGCGGTCGAGCTGCTCCAAGCCCGTGGTGTGTGGGAGCGCGTGCTGGCTATCGAGCCGGATCAGGACAAGGACGACTTCCGCGAGATGCTCCAGGGGATGCTCGATCCGCAGCTGCACCTCGCCCCAGCGATCCGAGACCGGCTGGCCGGCGAGAGCTTCGACATCGTCTTCCTCACCGGCATCGGCGAGGTCTTTCCCTTCATCCGCTCGCATAACGTGCTGAACAACCTGCAGTCGGTGGTCACCGGTAAACCGATGCTCATGTTCTTCCCCGGCCGCTACGAGCAGTCCGACACGTTGGGCTCCTCGCTCGTATTGTTCGGCCGACTCAAGGACGACCAGTACTACCGAGCCAAGAACATCCTGGAACAGGAAGCGTGAGCCCGATGCAGCTCGACCAGATCTTCGCCAAGGACATCCAGCGTCCGATCGAGGGCGTCATCAAGGCCGACGACGCCGCCCACGTGGGCACCGAGGTCGACGAGTACGTCCTGACCAACGAGGCCGCCAAGGGCCTGGAGATCCTGTTGGAGGAGTACACCTCCTACACCAACGCCAACGGCGTGTGGATCTCCGGATTCTTCGGCTCCGGCAAATCGCACATGCTCAAGATGCTCGCCCACCTGCTCGGCGACGTCGAAGGCCAGGACTACCCGCGCGCGGACGTCTCGGGCAGCTTCCGCGCCAAGACCCTCGACGCGTTCCTGCCAGGGCTGCTCGACAAGGCCGACCGCATCCCAGCTAAGAGCCTGCTGTTCAACATCGACCAGAAGGCCACCCTGATCAGCAAGGACCAGACCGACGCCTTGCTCAAGGTGTTTGTCAAGGTATTCGACGAGAGCCGCGGGTACTACGGCAACCAGGGGCACGTCGCCAGGTTCGAGCGCGACCTCGATAGTCGCGGCCAGTACGAGGCCTTCAAGGACGCGTTCGTGCGCATCGCCGGAATCCCCTGGATTCAGGGACGCGAGCAGAGCGCGCTGGAGGGCCCACACATTGACCGCGCCTTCGCCGAGGTCAACGGCGGGAGTGCGGACGGCATCATCAAGCAATACAGCGCCTCGTACGCAGTCTCGATCGAGGACTTCGCCGACGAGGTCAAGGCCTGGCTCGACCAGCAAGGTGACGCTGGTTTCCGCCTCAACCTCTTCGTCGACGAGGTCGGCCAGTTCATCGGCTCGGACACCAAGCTGATGCTCAACCTGCAGACCATCGCCGAGTCGCTCAACACTAAGTGCGGTGGCCGGGCGTGGGTGTTCGTGACCTCACAGGAGGACATGGACAAGGTCATCGGCGACCGCACCCGCCAGCAGGGCAACGATTTCTCCAAGATCCAGGCCCGCTTCAAGACCCGCCTCAAGCTGACCAGCGCTGACGTCGAGGAGGTCATCCGCAAGCGCTTGCTGGAGAAGAACGACGCCGGAGTCGGTGCCCTGAGCGTCATCTACGACGAGCAGCACGCCAACTTCAAGACGCTGTTCGACTTCGTCGACGGGGCCAAGTCGTACCGCAACTACACAGACGAGGCCCACTTCGTCGGGACCTACCCGTTCGTCTCCTACCAGTTCCCGCTGTTCCAGGCCGCGATCGAGGGCATCTCAGACCACAACGTCTTCGAGGGCCGCAACAGCTCGGTCGGTGAGCGATCGATGCTCGGCGTCGTCCAGCAGGTCGCCAAGGACATCGGCAACGTCCAGGTGGGACAGCTCGCCACGTTCGATGCGATGTTCACCGGCATCCGCGCGTCGCTGAAGTCCGCCGCCCAGCGCTCGATCGACGTTGCCGAACGCAACCTCGACAACCCGCTGGCGGTCCGGCTGCTCAAGGCGCTGTTCCTCGTCAAGTACGTCGAGAGCTTCCAGGCCACCCCCCGAAACCTGACTGTGCTGGTCTACGACCGCTTCGGCCTCGACCTGCCGGCGCTGTCGGACCAGGTCAAGGAAGCCCTGACCGTCCTAGAGACTCAGACCTACATCCAGCGCAACGGCACCACGTACGAGTACCTGACCAACGAAGAGCAGGTCATCGAAGAGGAGATCAAGAACGTCGACATCGACGCCTCCGAGGTCAGCGGCCGACTGTCCAGGATCCTCTCCGGCGACGTGATCAGGACCAGCAAGATCCGCTACGCCAAGAACGGCCAGGACTTCCCGTTCGGCTTCAAGCTCGACGACCAGACCCACGGTCCCCAGAAGGAGCTGGCGGTCCACTTCATCTCCCCGGAGTACCCATACACGCCCGAGGAGATCCGCATGCACAGCGCGGGCAAGGATGAGCTGCGAGTCATCCTCGAGCCGGACGCCCGGGTGCTGTCGGACCTGCGGTTGCTGATCAAGACCGAGAAGTACATCAAGCGCAAGCAAGGCACCTCGATCACGGCGCCCGAGGGCCAGATCCTGCAGACCAAGGGCGCGCTGAACAGCGACCGCGAGAAAGACCTCATCCAGCGGGTCAAGGCCTCCGTGGGCAAGTCATCCCTGGTCATCAACGCCGCCGAGATCACCTCGGGCTCGCAAGACGCCCTGGTTCGGGTGACCGACGGCTTCCAGGACCTGATCAGCCGCACCTACACCCAGCTCAAGCTCCTCGACGGCCGAACGTACACCGAGCAGCAGGTCGCCGGTGCCGCCAACCCGGACAGCGGGCTGTTCGACCCCGCCGAGGCCAGCAGACTTTTCGCTCCGGCGGAGGAGGTGCTCTCGTTCGTCCTGCGCAAGGAGGCGCTCGGCGAGCAGGTCACGGTCAAGACCATCGTCGACAGCTTCACAGCCAAGCCGTACGGCTGGGATCTGGCCTCGATCGAGGTCCTGATCGCCCACCTAGTCGGCACATCCAAGGTCACGCTCACCGTCGATAGCAACGTCTTGAAGCGCTCGGAGGTCGCCCCGGCGCTGCGCAACACCGTGAAGCATGCCCACGCCGTGGTCTCGCCGCAGAAGTCCTTCGACGAGCGCAAGATCGCTGCCTTCCGCAAGTTCTGCACCGACTTCTTCGATGAGGGCAACACGCCCAAGGACTCGCTGGAGCTGGCCCGGCACGGAGCGGACAAGCTGAAGGCCAAGCGCGACGAGCTCAACGCCACGATTACCGGCTCCAAGTTCCCGTTCGTGGTCCAGCTCTCGGCCCCGATCGACCTGCTCGACCAGGTGGTCGGCAAGCCCGACGACTGGTACCTGACCGATTTCAAGCTTGGCGACGACCTGCTCGAGGCCAAGGAGTCCACGATCGACCCGATCCAGGCCTTCCTCAGCGGTGGACAGAAGGCCATCTACGACGACGCCGTCGCCCTGCTAGCCACACATAGCAGCAACCTCGGCTACCTGCCGTCAGGCAGTGACACCACGGTGCGGGCTGCCCTGGACGATCCGAACGCCTTCCGTGGCAACAAGATGGCCCAGCTCAAGCAAGCCACCGACCAGTTGCGCGCTCAGATTGACCACGTTGTCGCAGCCAATCGCAACGAGGTCATCGAGGCCATCGAAGGACGAAAAGCCGAGATCGAGCAGAGCGCCTTCTACGCCAAGGCGACCCCCGACGCCCGCGAGAGTGTGCTTCGCCGGGTCGACCAGACGATCTTCGGTGTTCGTGCCCAGAACCAGGTAGCGCTCATCCGTGAGACCGGCTCGAGTTTCGAGGAGGGCGTGTACCCGAGCCTGCTCGACCAGCTGGCCGCATCCCAGCAGGGCGAAGGAGACGGCGACGGTGGCACACCACCACCACCGCCGAAGCAGACCGTGTCGGTGAAGACCATCTCCGCCGTTGGCGTGTCCGGTGTGCTGGAGACGGAGGAGGACGTCGAGGGCTATCTCGACGCGTTGCGCTCGGCGCTCGTGAAGACGCTGAATGACGGAAAGCGAATCTCGCTCTGATGGAAACCGCACCGCTGAAGTCGTTCGCGACGTGGGCACGCACCTCGCTGATCCGTGAGGTGACAGCCCGGGTTGCCGTTGTGCTGGCGCCTGCCTCGCCCGATCGGGTGGAGCAGCCCAGGGCTGTGGAGTCCCTGGAA
>NZ_JBFUDI010000010.1:0-161073 GCF_056404795.1 Cellulomonas sp. P2_B4 | reverse complement strand
GCCCAGGCCGCCGCCGACGCCGCCGCGCAGGCTGCCGCCGACGCCGCCGCCGCCCAGCGCGCCGCGTGGAAGCAGTCCCTGCAGGGCTACGCGAACGGCAAGATCCCCGACTCGGCGCTCTGCGGCGTGAGCTTCGACGCGTCCGTGCGCCTGCGCTGCGACGCCGCCGAGCAGCTCGACGTGCTGAACACCGCGTACAAGGCGGTCTTCGGCGTCGACATGGTCGTCTCGGACTCGTACCGCTCCTACGCCGGCCAGGTCGCCTGCGTGCGCACCAAGGGCTACCTCTGCGCCACTCCCGGCACCTCGAACCACGGCAACGGCATCGCGGTCGACTTCGGCGGCGGGATCGAGACGTTCGGCACCAAGCAGCACGCCTGGATGGACGCCAACGCGGGGGACCTGCAGTGGGTCCACCCGAGCTGGGCCGACATCCGTGGCACCAAGCCTGAGGCGTGGCACTGGGAGTACTCGGGCTGACCGGTCCTACGATCGGGCCATGAGCTCCTCGCAGGGACGCACCTGGCCCCTGGTCGGGCGCGCCGCGGAGCTCGACGACCTCGACGACCTCCTGGCCACCACGGCCGGCGGTCAGGGAGTGACCGTCCTGCTCGAGGGTGAGGCCGGCGTCGGGAAGTCCAGCCTCGTCGACGCCCTGCGCGGGTCCGCCCGGCTGCTCGACGTCCAGCTCAGCACGGCGCGCGCGTCGAGCATGCGCCCCTGGCCGTACGCGCTGCTGTCCGACGCCCTGCTGCAGAGCTCGTCGCGCACCCCGCTCGAGGTCGAGCTCGCGGGCCTGCTGGACACGCTGTACGCGGCGCCGACCGTGCCCGCCGACGAGATCGTGCGCGCCGGCGCGATGTTCGCCGACCTCATGCGCACGCGAGGGGCGTCGCGTCCCTGGGCCCTGGTCCTCGAGGACGTGCACGAGTCCGACGCGGCGTCGCTCGAGGTCCTGCACGAGCTCGCGCACGAGGGGGCGCTGAACCACGCGCTCGTCATCCTGACCATGCGGCCGGTGCCGTACCGGGCCGAGCTCGCCGCCGTCGTCGCCGCCTGGACCCGGGCCGGTGCGCGGCACCTCGAGCTGCGGCCCCTGAGCGGCCGCGCCACCGTCGAGCTGGCCGAGCACCTCGTCGGCGGGTCCGTCGGACCGTCCCTGCGCGGCACGCTGGCCACCACCGGAGGCAACCCGAGGTTCGTCGCGGACGTCGTCCGGACCGCCCGCTCGGCGGGCGCGCTGGTCACGGTGGACGGCACGCACGACACCTCCGGCGTGGACTGGCTGGTCCCGCTGGACGAGGTGGTCCGACGACGCCTGGAGTACCTGGGCAACGACGTCCTGCTCCTGCTCGGCCAGGCGTCCGTGCTGGGGACGTCGTTCGTCATGACCGACCTCGCCCTGCTCGCCCAGGAGCCCGTCGCGGACTGCTGGCGGACCCTGCGGCACGGCCTCGCGGCCGGTGTCGTGCGCGCCCGCGGCGACCGGCTCGTCTTCGGCCACGACCTGGTGCGCGCCGCCTTGTACAACGGGCTGGACCCCGACGACCGGCGCGCCCTGCACGCCCGGGCGGCGGTCGCGCTGCAGGAGGCGGGCGCGCCCGCGCAGATCGTCTCAGCACATCTCGAGCGCGCGCGCTGACCCGGAGATCCTCTTAGCGTGTGAGTGTTCGGCCCACCCACCGAAGGAGAACCATGGCTACCCGTACGTCTCGCACCGCCTGGAACGGCACGCTGCAGGAGGGCGCCGGGCAGGTGGAGCTGACCAGCTCCGGCGCCGGCACGTTCGACGTCTCGTTCCCGCGCCGCACGGCCGACACCGCCGACGGCACGACGAGCCCTGAGGAGCTGATCGCCGCCGCGCACTCGGCCTGCTACTCGATGGCGCTCGCCGGCGAGATCGCCGGCGCCGGCGGCACCCCCGTCGCGCACCAGGTCACCGCCGACGTGACCCTCTCGCCCGACCCCGCGGGCGGCCTGCGCATCAGCGCGATCCACCTGACCGTCCGCGCCGAGGTCACCGGCCTGGACGCCGACGGCTTCCAGGCCGCCGCGGAGGCCGCCAAGAAGGGCTGCCCCGTCAGCAAGGCCCTCACCGGCACCACGATCACCCTGGACGCCGCGCTCGACTGAGCGCCCTCGTCTTCTCCGCTGCGTCCGAGCAGATGTCGGCCCTGACCTGCTTCTGCTCGGACGTTGACACTTCTTTGGCGTTGCGTCCGAGCAGATGTCGGCCCTGACCCGCTTCTGCTCGGACGTTGCGTGCCGTCGGGTTGGTCACGTCGCGTGGATACCTGTGCCGGGGATCACGCCTCCGGTGCGAGACTGCGCGGGTGGTGGCCGTGACCGAGACCGTGACCGTCGACAGCGCGCAGGTCGTGGCGGAGCTGCGCGCTGCGATGCGTGGGGTCGTCGACGACTCCACCCGCCGCCGCGCCGAGTACTCGACGGACGCGTCCAACTACCGCGTCGTGCCGCAGGTGGTGGCGTTCCCGCAGGACACCGACGACGTCGAGGCGGCGCTGCAGGTGTCACGGGACCTCGGTGTCCCGCTGACGGCACGCGGCGGAGGCACGAGCGTGGCGGGCAACGCGGTCGGCACGGGGATCGTGCTCGACTTCTCGCGGCACGTGAACCGGATCCTGTCGATCGACCCGGACGCGCAGACCGCCCGCGTCGAGCCCGGCGTGGTCATGGCCACGCTGCAGAAGGCCGCCGCCCCGCACGGGCTGCGGTTCGGGCCGGACCCGAGCACGCAGGCCCGCGCGACCCTCGGCGGGATGATCGGCAACAACGCCTGCGGCCCGCGCGCCGTGGCCTACGGCCGCACGGCCGACAACGTCCTCGCGCTCGACCTGGTCGACGGGACCGGCCGGCGCCTCGAGGCACGCGCGGGCGCGGGTGCCCTCGACGTGGTCCCGGGTCTCGACGAGCTGGTCCGCTCGCACCTCGAGGTCATCCGGACCGAGCTGGGCCGCTTCGGCCGGCAGGTCTCCGGGTACTCGCTCGAGCACCTGCTGCCCGAGAAGGGCACCGACCTGGCCAAGGCCCTGGTCGGCACCGAGGGGACGGTCGGCACGCTGCTCGGCGCCACCGTCCGGCTGGTCCCGATCGCCGCCGCCCCGGTGCTCGTCGTGCTCGGCTACCCCGACATGCCCGCGGCCGCCGACGCCGTGCCCGCGCTGCTCGCGCACGCGCCGCTCGCCATCGAGGGCATGGACTCGCGCCTGGTGGACGTGGTCCGACGGGTGCGCGGCGCCGCCGCGGTCCCGACCCTGCCGCCGGGCGGCGGGTGGCTGATGGTCGAGGTCGGCGGAGCGAACCTGGACGAGGCTATGGAGCGGGCGCACGCCCTCGCGGCCGACGCCGGCACCACCGCGGTCGGCCTGTTCCCGCCCGGCCCCGACGCGGCGCGCATGTGGCGCATCCGCGAGGACGGCGCCGGCCTCGGAGGCCGGACGCCCTCGGGCGAGCAGGCGTGGCCCGGGTTCGAGGACTCGGCCGTGCCGCCCGCGCAGCTCGGCGCCTACCTGCGCGAGCTCGAGGCGCTCATGGCGTCGCACCGCGTCGACGGCCTGGCGTACGGGCACTTCGGGGACGGCTGCGTGCACCTGCGGCTGGACATCCCGCTCGAGCGGTCGGGCAACCCGCTGCGCGCGTTCATGGAGAACGCCGCGGCCCTCGTGGCCTCGCACGGAGGCTCGCTGTCCGGGGAGCACGGCGACGGGCGCGCCCGCTCCGAGCTGCTCTCGGTCATGTACACGCCGAAGGCCATCGGGCTCTTCGGTGCGTTCAAGGACCTCTTCGACCCGCGCGACCTGCTCAACCCCGGCGTGCTGGTCCGGCCCCGGCCGCTGGATGCCGACCTGCGCCGGCCCTGGGCCCGTCCGCTGCTCGCCGACGGCCACGGGTTCTCGTTCGCGCACGACGCCGGCGACCTGACCACGGCCCTGCACCGCTGCGTCGGCGTGGGCAAGTGCCGCGCCGACAGCACCGCGACCGGCGGCTTCATGTGCCCCTCGTACCTCGCGACGAAGGACGAGAAGGACTCGACCCGCGGACGCGCGCGCGTCCTGCAGGAGATGGCCAACGGCACCCTCGTCTCCGGCGGCTGGTCGTCTCCCGAGGTGCACGAGTCCCTCGACCTCTGCCTGAGCTGCAAGGCGTGCTCGTCCGACTGCCCCGCCGGCGTCGACATGGCTCAGTACAAGTCGGAGATCCTGCACCGTACATATCGCCGCAAGCTGCGTCCGGCGTCGCACTACGCCCTCGGCTGGCTGCCGAGGTGGGCGCGGTTGGTCACCGGGATCCCCGGCGTCGCGGCGCTGACTAACACCGTTCTCCGCATCCGCCCGCTCGCCAAGGTGGTGCTCGCCGGCGGCGGGATGGACACGCGCCGCCAGATGATCACCTTCGCGCGCACCCCGTTCCGCGCCTGGGCCCGCAGCGAGGGTCGCGACGAGGTCACGCTGGCGACCGGCCGCGACAACAACACCGCGGACGTCCGAGCCGGCGGCCGCGCCAGCGACCTCTCGCTCGAACCCAGCGGCGCGGGTCGGCGGCCGAAGGTCGTGCTCTGGACCGACACGTTCTCCGACAACCTCTCGCCGAGCGTCGCCCACGCCGCGGTCGCGGTGCTGCGGGACGCCGGGTACGAGGTGGTCGTGCCGGAGGAGAACGCGTGCTGCGGGCTCACGTGGATCAGCACCGGCCAGCTCGACGGTGCGCGCCGGCAGCTGAACCACCTGCTCGGCGTGCTCGGGCCGTTCGCGGTCAACGGCATCCCGATCGTCGGCCTGGAGCCGTCATGCACCGCCGTGCTGCGCTCGGACCTGCGCGACCTGTTCCCCGACGACCCCCGCGCGGTCGCGGTCGCCCGCGAGACCCGCACGCTCGCCGAGCTGCTGACCGCTCCCGCGCCGATCGGCCCCGGCGACCGCTGGCAGGTGCCGGACCTGTCCGACGTCACCGCGGTGGTCCAGCCGCACTGCCACCACCACTCGGTGATGACGTGGAACCCCGACCGCGCGCTGCTCACCGAGGCGGGCGCCCAGTTCTCGGCGCTCGCCGGCTGCTGCGGGCTCGCCGGGAACTTCGGCATGGAGAAGGGCCACTACGACGTCTCGGTGGCGGTCGCGGAGAACTCCCTGCTGCCCGCGCTGCGCGATGCGGCGCCCGGCGACGTCTTCCTCGCTGACGGCTTCTCGTGCCGCACGCAGGCCGACCAGCTCGCGGGCGTCGAGGGCCTCCACCTGGCCGAGCTGCTCGCCGCGCACCTGCCGTCGCGCGAACCGACCGCCTGACTACGTCCGCTTCAGCTCCGTGAGTCCTCGGCCCGGGTGCCAGGAGCGGACGACCAGGTAGGTCGCGGTCTCGTCGACCCGGGTGTGCACCACCTCCGTGACGTCGAGCGCGAAGGACGACGACCCCGGCGGCTCCTTCTCCGACGGCGGGATGGGCACCAGCCGACCCGCGAGCTTGGCCTCACCGACCCATGCCGACGGGTCCTTGGGCGGCTCCAGCGTGGGGGAGTGGATGGCGACGCGGGGGTCGCGCAGGACGTCGTGGAGCTTGCGGCTGTCCGGCATCATCCCGAGCGTGACCTCGTCGTCGATCTCGAGCTCGGTGCCGGAGATCCGCGGGGACCCGTCGGCCCGCAGCGTGGCCATGGTCTTGTTGGTGCCGGAACGGAACAGCGCCTCGACCTCGTCGGCGAACGCGGGCTCCTGCGCCCGGATGTCGGCCCATCGCGTCATGCCACCAGTTCTACCCGCAGCGACCGACACGGGTCACGGGGCCGGCGTGTAGTCGCTGATCACGTAGCACTCCTCGTCGTCGACGCCCTGAGGGACGGGGTCGAACACGACCTTGGTGAGCATCCCGGTGTCGGGGTCGTACGACGCCTCGGCGGGGTCGTCCGAGGCGGCCCGGGCGGTCAGGGTCTCGATCGTGGGAAAGGTCTCCAGCGGAAGGCCGGCCGCCTCGCGGATGCCGACGGTGTCGAGCCCCTCCACGGCCGCCACCGCGCCCTCGTCGACCGTCAGGGAGAAGGTGCCGTACATCGCGCGCTCGCCGCACGACGACGCGAGCGTGTAGCTGTAGCTCGGAGCCAGCGTGGGCGCTGCCGGGGCTGTGACGGTCGGGGACGGGTCCGCGCTGCAGGCGGTCAGCGTCGACGCGCCGACGAGTGTGGCGACGGCGAGCAGGCGGGCGGATCGGCTCACGGGACTCCCGGGTCGGTGACGGGGCCTCGACGGTAGCGGCGCGGGACGGGTTGGACACCCGCCGCCCGGGGGACCAGGGTGGACGCATGCTCGTTGCCTTCTCCGTCGCCCCGCTCGGTGCGGGCGAGTCCGTGACCGCCGCCGTCGCCGATGCCGTGCGCATCGTGCGCGAGTCGGGTCTGCCCAACCAGACCGACTCGATGTTCACCACCCTCGAGGGTGAGTGGGACGAGGTGATGGACGTGGTCAAGCGGGCCACCGAAGCCGTCGGACGGCACGGCCACCGGGTCAGCCTCGTGCTCAAGGCGGACATCCGCCCGGGCCACACGGGCGAGCTCACGGGCAAGGTCGCACGCGTCGAGGCGGCGCTCGCACAGGACTGAGGGCACCCCCCGACGAACCTCGTCGGCACCCGTCCACGGACCGTCGTGGACCGCCCTCCGAACGCTGTGCCGGGCCTTCGTCGGCGGATCGTCGGGGACGTCGCCGGTGTGCGATGCGCCACGATCGGGGGGCCGAGATCCACGCAACCGGGTGATCGCGCCCAACTGTTACCGACCGGTTCGCCCGAGCGGCTGACGAGCCCAGTTCGCTGTGGGACAGTGTGGTCGCACGCGTGGGCCGAAGGGCTCCGCGGGTGGCAAAGACGACGGTGCCGCGGGCCGCGGCGTGCCCCAGGAAGGCCGGGACGGATGCCCATCTTCGAGCTCGACGAGGGCCGACCGCGCCTAGTCCAGCCGATGCAGCCCCTGGCCGGTTCTTTCGCGCAGGAGGCCGCCGCACTCCTCACGCACCACCTCGCCGCGATCGCCGGCGAACCGCTGTTCGCGGTCCGCTCGAAGACCGCCTCGCCGGACCACGCGGACCTGCCGACGCTGCTGGCGCTCGACGCCACGGGACGCTCGGTCGTGATCGACGTGGGGCAGGTTCTCGACGACGACGCGATCATCTCGGCCCTGCGGCACGCGGGTGCGGCGTCGCGGATGACGACCACGGACCTGGCCCGGGCCTACCACCCGGACCCGTCGCGGTTCGCGATCGACTTCGCCGCGTTCCGCGAGCAGGCCGCGTTCGGCGCGCAGACCACGCGTCGCGAGGGCGTCCGGCTGATCCTGCTCTGCTCCGAGGTCGCCGCTGAGGCGGGCCACACCCTGTCGTTCCTGCGCGGCCCGGGTCGACACGTGGACGTGCTGCAGGTCGGCGTCGTGCGCGGCGAGGACGAGCGCCGGCTGCTCGACGTCTCGCCGCTGGCCACACACGAGGGCGCGCGCCGGTCCGTCGAGCCGACCGCGCTGCGTCTCGTGCGGGCCAGCGAGGGCTTCGCCGGCCCCACGACGACGTTCGAGCCGCCGCGCAAGCCGTCGTCGGGCGAGCTGCGCGCGGTCACCCCGCCCGCGCCCGCACCGTCCGGGATCACGGAGCCGACGCCCATCGTGCGGCGCCCGGCCCCGGCGGAGGAGGCGGCGACCGGTGACGAGGCGGCCCCCGCGCGGACGCCTGCGCCCGTCGGCAAGTACGAGCCGGAGCGGTTCGAACCGGCCGCCCCGACCCCCGTCTCGCACGCGACGCACGAGGCCCCCACCACCCTGACGCCCGTCGTCGGCCTGCGCGCTGCGCAGGACCAGACGCCGCCCCGCGACCACGCGCCGGCGCACCACCTGGCGACCCCCGACGACTCGTCGAACGACATCGACGGCCCGCGCCCGTTCGTCCCGGCGCCCAGCAACACGCACGCCGAGGCGCCCAGCAACGACCAGGTGTCGGCCCCCGAGGAGAGCGACGACGAGGCCGCGGAACCCGCCGAGCCGACGGAGGACTCGAGCCCCGAGGTCGAGACCGTCTGGGCCGAGCTCGCGCGGGCGGCGCACCCGACCCAGCCGCTACGTCCGTCGCGCCCGGTCACGCGCCAGGCGCCCCTGCCGGTCGAGCACTACGGCGGCCCCGAGCGGACTCTCGGCGACGGCATCCCGCTCGCCCTGCCCGAGCTGGCGACGCTGGCCAAGAGCCGTCGCGCCGTCACCACGCTGGTCTGGGTGCGCGCGCGGCGCGGGCAGCGGATCGTCGCGATGCTGCGCTCCGACGGCCTGATCGAGCTGCCGACCGGCGAGGTGTACGCCGACCCGGACACCGCCGCCTCGGTGTCGGTCGCGTCGGAGAACCCGGTCGACGGCTGGCGCGCCTGGCGCCTGGGCGAGGGCGGCCCGACGCTGGCCGAGGCGACGGGCGTCATCCGTCCCTGACGTAGCGCTCGTCGTCGACGACCCGGCGGTCGGTGACGTCGGCCGAGCCCCGGGGGCCTACCCCCAGCCGTAGGCGACGACCCAGCGGTCGATCTCGGCGTAGAAGCGGTCGCGTACCGGCCGCGGCGACAGGGACAGGTCGTGCAGGCCGTCCTTCACGCGGATCACCGTCACGTTCGAGCCGAGCTGCACGGCCCGGCGGGCCAGCAGCTCCACGTCGAGCACGACGTCGGCGGCGCGCATGTCCTCGGTCCACCGCGGGCTGATGATCGTGCGGCTCGAGCAGAGCATGACGATCGGGACGTCGATCGACAGGCCGCGGGCGATGCGCGCGTGCCCGATCGTGATGGCCCGCAGCCAGCCGGCCCGCACGGGGTAGGACGGGGTCGGGCGCCAGGTGGCGTTGTACGTCCACTCGCCGCCGGACGCGACGTCGAGGGTGCGCGCGTAGTAGCCCGGGTCGATGTTCGGCAGGGGGGCCTTGGGCTGGAACCGGGCGAGGCGCGCGACGGCCGGGCCGGACAGGTGCCGCAGCACCGACGACCCCTGCAGCTCGAGCCAGGGGCTGTTCAGCACGAGCCCGCTGACCGCTCCCGGGTGCCGCTGCGCCCACAGGGACGCGATCAGGCCCCCGGTCGAGTGGCCCATGATCATGAGCCGCGCGTGCACCCCGAGCTCGGCGCGGATGACGTCGAGCGACGCCTCCAGCTCCTCGTCGTACGCGTCGAGGTCGTCGATGTAGCCGGGCGTCTGGTGCGGGCGCAGGCTCCGGCCGTACTTGCGCAGGTCGAGGGCGTAGAACGCGGCCCCGCGCGCGTGCCAGTACTCCGCGAGGCCCGTCTGGAAGAAGTAGTCCGACCAGCCGTGCACGTAGAGGATCACGCGCGACCGCCGCAGCGGCTCGGTGGTCGGCGGCGCGTACCTGACCAGCGTCGCCACCACCTCGCCCTCGTCGTCGGGGCGCAGCGGGAGCGTGCGGGCCACGTAGTCGTCGCCGAGGATGTCCGGTTCCCAGCCGGTCACGCGGCGATCTCCAGCACGACCTTGCCGGTCTGGGCGCCCTGCCAGAGGCGTGCGAGCGCGTCCCGGGCGTCGGTCAGCGCGAACGTCGAGTCGACGAGCGGCCGCACCCCCGTCCGGTCCAGGAACGCGATCAGGTCGGCCAGGTCCTCGCGCGACCCCATCGTCGTGCCGGCCACGGTGATCTCCTGGAAGAAGATCCGCGTCAGCTCGGCCGGGCTCGCGTCACCGCTCGTCGCGCCCGCGACCACGATGATCCCGCCGGGCTTCACCGACCGCACCGAGTGCGACCAGGTCGCCCTGCCGACGGACTCCAGCACCACGTCCACCCGCGGCACGCGCGTCCCGGGCTCCACCGCCGCGGCGGCTCCGAGGGACAGGGCGTGGGCCCGTCGTCCCTCGTCGCGACCCGTCACGATGATCTCGATGCCCGCCGCCGCCCCGAGCAGGATCGCCGCGGTGGCCAGCCCGCCGCCGGCCCCCTGCACGAGCACGCGCTGCCCGTGGGTGGCGCCGCCCTTCACGAAGAGCATGCGGTAGGCGGTCAGCCAGGCGGTCGGCAGGCACGCGGCCTCGACGAACGACAGGGACGCGGGCTTGTCGACGAGGTTCTGCGTGGGCACCGCGACCTGCTCGGCCAGCGTGCCGTCGTACTTCTCGGACAGCAGCGAGCGTGGTTCGTCGCCGGGCAGCCCGCCGATGACGCCGTGGACCACGACCTCCCGCCCGTCCGCGGTGATCCCGGCCGCGTCGGTGCCGAGGATCATGGGCAGCTGCTCCGCTCGGAGGCCGACGCCCCGCAACGACCAGAGATCGTGGTGGTTGAGGGACGCCGCTCGCACGTCGACGACGGTCCACCCCTCCCGAGGCTCCGGGGCGGGTCGTTCGCCCACCGCCAGCCCGTTCAGCGGCTCGTCCGGGTCGAAGCTGGCGGCGTAGGCGGCGATCACGGCCCCAACGTAATCCTTCCCGCGGCGCGCGCGACCTGTGATCCTGTGCCCATGACCAGCGGCTCTGTGAAGATCGGGCGCGTCGTCGCCGAGATGGACAAGGTGCGGTCCGGGCTCCCGCACGCCGACGGGCTCGGGGTGTTCCTCGACGTCTACCGACGCGTCACGGCGCTCGTCGCGCTGCGCGTCGTGGACGGCACGTTCCACGACCCGGCGTTCACCGAGGACCTCGACGTGCGGTTCGCCGACATCTTCCTGGACGTCCCCCAGGACCTGGCCGCCAAGCGGGCGGTGTCGAAGGCGTGGAAGCCGTTGATCGAGCGGCGCGCGGTGCCGGGCATCCTGCCGATCCAGTACGCGCTCGCCGGCATGAACGCCCACATCAACCACGACCTGGCGCTCGCGGTCGTCGCGACGTGCGAGGCCCGCGGCGTCGAGCCCGACGACGGGTCCATCCGCGACGACTTCGAGAAGGTCAATGCGGTCCTCGCCGAGGTGGTCCGCCCGATCCGGGACTCGTTCCTCGACGAGGCGATCGTCAAGCACGGCGCCGGCGTCGCGCCGCTGGCCGACCTGATGAGCAACTTCTCGATCGACAAGGCCCGCGACGCCGCGTGGATCTCCGCCCTGACGCTCTGGCACCTGCGCGACATCGCGTTCCTCGAGCGTGCCTTCCGCGACACCCTCGCCCGCAGCGTGGGCATGGTCGGCCGCCAGCTGCTCGTCGTCGTCGACCTCTAGACGCTCTGGACGCTCTAGAGCAGGGGCAGCATCCGGCCCAGGTCCGGGACCGCGTCGCTGGTGTAGCGCGGGTGCAGGGCGATCGCGAGCTCGTCGACGTCGTACGGCTGACGGCCCGCGGCGAGGCGGACCCAGCGGCGGGCGTCGCTGACCTCGAGGTCCCAGCCGCCGCGAGCGACGACGATCCGCAGCAGCGCGTCGGCGACGAGCCGCAGAGCCCCGGGCTCGACGGGGTCGACGCCGCGGGGGACGGAGCGGGCCAGGTCGTCGGCGTGCACGACGAGCTCCAGCACCCGCGAGACCGTCATCGTGCTCAGCAGCACCGGGCCGCGCCGGGCCTGCACGACACGGTCCTCCGGGCCCAGCTCGTCGAGCCGGTCGAACGCCGCCTGCGCGCGCTGGTCCACACCGCCCAGCGGGTCGCCGGCGATCTCGACCGCGAGCTCTCGCGTGACCTGCGCGATCCCCTCCTTGCGCTCGGCGTACGTCCTCACGTACTCGCCGAGCGTCAGCGGGACCGTGCCGTCGGGCAGCGGGACGCAGACGGCGAGGGCCTCCATCGCGCGGCCGAGGTGCGCGACGAGCTCGGCGACCGTCCAGCCGTCCAGCACCGACGGATCGTCGGCGACCTGGTCGTCCACGACGTCGCCCACCCACCGCCGCAGGCGGATCCACTGGTCGTGCAGGGCGGCGGTTGCGTCGGCGAGCTCACCGGAGGGGGACATGGCGCCATCCTTGCGGTCGCGCGCCCGACCCGTCGACCTCGATACGCGTGACGGATCCAGCCGCACCTGGGACTGGTGGGGCTGGTGAGGCGCCGGAGACGTCCAGGGAGTGCACTCGTGTCCCAGGTGCGGCTAGGTCCGCACAGGTGCGGGTCGACCGAGCGCCACGTGGGACGCGTGGGACGGGTGGGGCCGGCGAGGTGCCCCAGGCGTCCCGGGCGATCACCTGCGTCCCAGGTGGCGCCAGGTTCGCGCGGGACGAGCGGCTGGGGCCAGAGGAGAACGGCACCAGCCCCTCGATCTTCAGGCGACGACCGGGCTCGCTCCGGCGCCTCGTCCGGCCGGGGGCCAGAGCGTGAGGCCACCCGGGCTCGCCACCCCCAGACGAGGACGGAGCCCGCCGGCATCGTCGCGCCGCCTCAGCGCCTGGCCGACTCCAGGAACTCGTTGACCAGCGAGCCGACAAGCTGCTCCTCGATGAGGAAGCCGTCGTGGCCGTAGTCGGAGTGCACGGTGCGCAGGACCGCCCCGGGGATGCCGTCGGCGATCCGCTGCGATTGCGCGGGCGGGAAGAGCCGGTCGCTGTCGACGGCGATCACCAGGGAGCGGGCGGTGATCGCGGAGAGCGCCGCCGCGACGCCGCCGCGGTCGCGGCCCAGGTCGTGGGTGATCATCGTGCGCGTGAGGATCATGTAGGTGTTGGCGTCGAAGCGCCGCGCGAGCTTGTCGCCGTGGTGGTCCAGGTAGGACTGCACCGCGAACCGGCCGCCCTCCAGCGGGTCCTCGGCGCCCTGCGGGATGCGCCCGAACCGCTGGTCCAGCTCGACGGCGGACCGGTACGTCTGGTGGGCGATCTGCCGGGCCAGACCGAGGCCGACGTGCGGGCCCTCGCCGTCGGCGGCGTCGTAGTAGTCACCGTCGCGGTAGGCGGGGTCGGCGCGGATGGCGGCGATCTGGGTGTGGAACCCGGCGATCTGGTCGCCGGAGGTCTGCGCCGCCGTGGCGATCGCGGCGATGGCGTCGACCCGCTCGGGCGCGCTCGCGGCCCACTCCAGGACGCGCAGGCCGCCGAGCGAGGCACCGATCACCAGGGCCCACGAGTCGATGCCGAGCAGGTCGGCGAGGCGGATCTCGGCGGCGACCTGGTCGCGGACGGTCAGCAGCGGGAAGCGACCGCCCCACGGGCGGCCGTCGGGCGCGAGCGAGGCGGGGCCCGTCGAGCCCTGGCAGCCACCGAGGACGTTGGGCGCGACGACGAACCAGCGGTCGGTGTCGATGGGGGCGCCGGGCCCGATCATCGACTGCCACCAGCCGGCCGTCGGGTGCCCGTCGCCGGCGGGGCCCGTGACGTGCGAGTCGCCGGTCAGCGCGTGCAGGACGAGGACCGCGTTGCTGCCGTCCTCGTTCAGCTCGCCCCACGTCTCGTAGGCCAGCCGCACCGCAGGCAGCCGGCCGCCCGACTCCAGCGCGAACGGGCCGAGGTCGGCGAACTGTCGACGACCCACGGGGTCCCCGTCGCGCCATGCGCTGCTCGCCCGGATCGCGGGCTTGTCCGACGGCGACGGCCGGGAGGCCAGCGTGGACGGGCGCGCGCGGGGCGTGGTGAAGAGCGGGCGCGCGGCCGAGCCGCCCGAGTCGGTCGTGATCTCGGGCGGCGTCGGCTGCGTACCAGAACTCATGAAGAAGTCAGGCTCCCTTGGCGGCGCGGAAGCCCGCGTCCAGGTCAGCAAGGATGTCATCGATGTGCTCGATCCCCACAGCCAGGCGGACCAGGCCGGGGGTGACGCCGGACAGCGCCTGCTCCTCGGGGGTCAGCTGGCTGTGCGTCGTCGAGGCCGGGTGGATGACCAGCGAGCGCACGTCGCCGATGTTGGCGACGTTCGAGTGCAGCTCCAGGGCCGACACGAACGCCTGACCGGCCTCGGTGCCGCCCTCGATCTCGAACGCGAGGACCGCGCCCGCGCCACGGGGTGCGTACTTGAGCTGCGCGGCGTGCCACGGGCTCGACTCCAGGCCGGCGTAGTGCACCGTGCCGACGTCCTCGCGGGCCTCGAGCCAGGCGGCGACCTTCTCGGCGTTCTCGACGTGGCGCTCGACGCGCAGGGACAGCGTCTCGACGCCCTGCGCGATGAGGAACGCGTTGAACGGCGAGATCGCCGAGCCGAGGTCGCGCAGCAGCTGCACGCGCGCCTTGAGGATGAAGGAGAGGTTGATCCCGAACAGGCCGCCGACGCCCAGGTCCCGCCCGAAGACGAGGCCGTTGTAGGACGGGTCGGGGGTGTTGTAGTTGGGGAACCGCTCGGGGTACTGCGCGTAGTCGAACGAGCCGCCGTCGACGATCACGCCGCCGATCGCCGAGCCGTGACCGCCCAGGTACTTCGTCGCGGAGTGCACGACCACGTCGGCGCCCCACTTGAGCGGGTTGATCAGGTAGGGCGTCGCGACGGTGTTGTCGACGACCAGTGGCACGCCGTACTCGTGCGCGACGCCGGCGACGAGCTCGATGTCGAGGATGTCGGACTTCGGGTTCGGGATGGTCTCCGCGAAGAACAGCTTGGTGTTCGGGCGGATCGCGTCCTTCCACGCCTGCGCGTCGTGCGGGTCCGTGACGAACGTCGTCTCGATGCCGAGCTTGGGCAGCGTGTAGTGCAGGAGGTTGTACGTGCCGCCGTACAGCGACGGGCTGGCGACGATGTGGTCACCGGCCTCGGCGATGTTCAGGATCGCGAACGTCTCGGCGGCCTGGCCGGAGGAGACGAGCAGCGCGCCGACGCCGCCCTCGAGGGACGCGATGCGGTCCTCGACGACCTGCTGCGTCGGGTTGCCGATGCGCGTGTAGATGGGGCCGAGGTCCTGCAGCGCGAACCGCGCGGCCGCGACCTTCGCGTCGGGGAAGACGAACGACGTCGTCTGGTAGATCGGCAGCGCCCGGGCACCGGTGGCCGGGTCCGGCGTCTGGCCGGCGTGGATCTGACGGGTCTCGAAGTTCCAGCTCTCGTTGCTCACGGTCTGTGCTCCTGGGTCTGGGTGGGTCTGGTGGATCCGCAGGAGGGCAGCCGACATCCGTCCCGCGAAGGTTGGGGGAGGGCGCACGGGTCGAGCCATGGCTCGGGCGGGTCTCAGGGCCGTCCGTGTGAGGACGACAACCTGCCCGCGGGCACAGCCGAGCGTGCGCTGGTCAGCGACACATTCGGCGGGACATGACGCGACTGTAGGCCGGTATGTCCGCGGGGCGGAACCGAAGTCTCATTCTTCGAGACGCATTCACCCGGCTGTGCGAGACGTCGCCGGATCGTCGACCGGGCGCCCCCCGCCGTTCGTCCTGCGGACCCGCACAGGCCGCTCACAGGTGCGAGTCGTGCGTTCCACTTCATCGGACGCGCCGAGGACTCGGTCTCGGTGCCGCGACGAAAGGACGGGATGCGGACGGTGGCGCCCGTGTTCCAGCTCTACCGCTTCTCCGACGACGACGTCGTCTGGTGGCGACTGGTGAGCCCGAACGGTCGTGGGCTCGCCCGCAGCACGCTGGCCCTGCCGAGCGTGGCGGCGGCCCACGCCTCCGTCGAGGCCGTCCGCACCGCTGTCGCGACCCTCGTCCCGGTCCTCCGGCTCACCAACACCTACCGCTGGCAGTGGCTGCTGACCCAGGACGACGTGCCGGTGGTCCAGGGGATCGGCGACCAGGACCGCCGCGTCCGGTGCGCCCACGCCTGCCGCAGCTTCGTCGAGCTCGCACCCGTCGCTGCGCTCGACCCGGCCGTCGCGACGTTCCGCCGGTCCTCCGCACCGCCCGTGAGCGCCCGGCGTTCCGCGACGTGAGAGGTGTGTGGGTGCTCGTCGGCGGGGTCCTCGCCGCGAACGTCGTCGTCCTGACGGCGCTGGCGGTCGCCGACGGCGGCCCGACGCCGACCGGGTGGTCGGTGGCCGCGGACGTGGTGCCGACACCCGCGACCGAGGTCCCGGCGACGGCCCCGATCGGTCCCGCCGAGCCGATCGCCGAGCCGGTCCCCGACCCCGGGCCGGCGCCGCTGCGCGCGTCCCCCGAGTGGGTCGCCCAGGTGTCCGCCGCGACGGGCATCGGGCCGGTCGCGATCCGGGCCTACGGCGCCGCGGCCCTGACCCTCGCGCGCGACCGTCCGGGCTGCCGGCTCGGCTGGCCGACGCTCGCCGGGATCGGCGCGGTCGAGTCGGGCCACGGCACCCACGGCGCTGCCGTGCTGCTCGACGACGGCCGCCCGAGCGTGCAGGTCCTGGGACCGGCGCTGGACGGGACCCGCGGAACGGCGGCCATCGGGGCCAGGCCCGACGACACGGCGTGGACGGGCGACCCGGTGTGGGCGCACGCCGTCGGGCCCATGCAGTTCCTGCCGTCGACGTGGCGGCGCTG
Organism: Cellulomonas sp. P2_B4; assembly: GCF_056404795.1. NCBI lineage: Bacteria > Bacillati > Actinomycetota > Actinomycetes > Micrococcales > Cellulomonadaceae > Cellulomonas > Cellulomonas sp. P2_B4. The sequence goes on along the minus strand of NZ_JBFUDI010000010.1, from coordinate 144,786 downwards.
GGAGTCCGACGGGGACGGTGACGGTGCGCGCGACCCCAACGACCTCGACGACGCGGCGCTGGCGGCCGGCCGGTACCTGTGCGCGTCGGGCGCGGACCTGACCACGGGTGACGGCTGGTGGGCCGCGGTCCGCTCCTACAACCATGACGACGCGTACGTGGCCCAGGTGCTCGCGACGGCCGACGCGTACGCCGCACGGACGTGACGCTCGTCGCCGCTCGCTACCGGCTGGGGCGGCTGGTCGGGCGGGGCGGGTCGGCTGACGTGCACGCCGCGGTCGACGAGGTTCTCGACCGGCCGGTCGCGGTGAAGATCGTCCGCGAACCAGGGGTCGACGCCAGCCCGCGGGCGGCCGCCCGGCTGCGGCACCCGAACATCGTCGCGGTCCTCGACGCGGGTCGTCTGCCCGACGGTCGGGCGTTCGTCGTGCTCGAGCTCGTCGACGGGATCACGCTCGACGAGCTGCTGGCGGCGGGACCCGCGACCACGCACGACGCGCTCACGATCGTGGGAGGGGTCCTCGACGCTCTGGCGCACGCCCACGAGCACGGGGTCCTGCACCTGGACCTGTCGCCCGCGAACGTGATGGTCGCGGTCGCGGACGGCGCGCCGCGGCCGGCGGAGGTGTTCGTGCTCGACCTCGGCGGGGGCGGCGCGCCGACGCCCGGCTTCGTGACGGTCAGCCCCGGGTACGCGGCACCCGAGATCGCGACCGCGACGGCCGCCGACGAGCGCTCCGACGTCTACTCGACCGGTGCCCTCCTGTACCTGCTGCTGACGGGGCGTCCGCCGTTCGAGCGGCCGGACCCGGCCGACGTGCTGCGCGCGCAGGTGGCCGAGGACGCGCCCCGACCGTCGGACCGTGCGCCCGCGGTCCCCGCCGCCGTCGACCGGGTCGTCGCCCGCGCGCTGGCCAAGGACCCGGCGGCGAGGTTCGGGTCCGCGCGCGAGATGCGGGACGCCGTCGTCGCCGCCTCGGTCCCCTCGCGACAGCCGGCGGGCCGGAACGCGTCGGCTCCCCGAGGTCCGGGCGTTGCTCCGACGACGACCCGGCGCCTGCCGGTCGTGGCGCCCCGGACGTCGGCACCGGGCCGCAGACGTCGGCGCAGCCCGCTGCCGGTGGTCGCCGCGGTCCTGGTCGGGAGCGCGGTCGTCGGCGGCCTCGCGCTGCTGCGGCCCTCGGCCGACGCGCAGGGCGCACCGCCCGCTCCCGTCGTCGCGACGACGACCGCACCGGCTCCCGCGCCGACCCCGTCCAGGGCCGCGGTGACGAGGCCGACCGAGACGCCCGACGACCTCACCCTCCCGGAGCTGGCCGGGCTCGACGTCGGCGCGGCACAGCAGGCGCTCGCGGCCCTGGGGCTGCTGCTGGAGGTCGCCGCCGAGGCCGACTCACCGGCGGCCCGGGGCACCGTGCTGACCGTCGACCCGGTCGCGGGATCGCCGGTCGACCCGGGCGCCACCGTGCACGTGACGGTCGCGTCCGGGCTCACCGCGGTCCCCGAGGTGCTCGGCCAGGTGCCGGACGCGGTCGACGGCTCGCTCGTGGGCGCAGGGCTCGTGCGGGACCCGACGGTGCTCTCGGAGGCCGGGGACCTCGTGGGCACGGTCCTGCGCGCGGTGCCGCCGGCTGGCACCCGGTTGCCCGTCGGAACGCCGGTCCGGCTCGTCGTCGCGACCCCACGAGCGACGACGCCGACCCCCACGCCGACGCCGACCCCCACGCCGACGCCGACGCCGACGACCGAGCCGCAGCCGTGATCGTCGGCGTGCCGTCCCGCGTTCACCCGTCGTCAGTCCCTACGTCGCCGACGGGGGCTCTACTGACGTCGCGTCGCGACCGGCGACCGCCGACCCGGTACGTCCGGCCGCTGCGCGAGAGGAGAACGACCAGGTGAGCACTGAGGTGCGCGAGGTCACGCCCCAGGCTGAGCCTGCGCGACCCCGTCCGCTCTCCACGAAGGCGACGGGCTCCGACGCGGTCTTCGTCAAGGGCACGCGGACGGTCGCGGCGACGGTGCTGGTCATCACCGGCGGCATCGGGGTGTTCCTGGCGAGCMAGGCGGTCCCGACGCTGCGCCACTACGGGTTCCGGTTCTTCACGGAGACCCAGTGGTCGCCCGAGACCGACACGGTGGGCATCGCGGCGGTCCTCGTCGGGACCGTGACCGTGGCCTTGGTCGCGATGAGCGTGGCGTTCCCGCTCTCGCTGGCCACGGCCCTGTACATCAGCGAGTTCGCGCCGCCGCGGCTGCGCAGCACGCTGGTCTCGATGGTCGACCTCATGGCCGCCGTGCCGAGCATCATCTACGGCCTGTGGGGGTTCTTCCTGCTGCAGCCGCACGCCAGCGCGGTCGCCCGGTTCCTGCACGCCAACCTCGGGTGGATCCCGATCTTCGCCGTGGACGCCGACCCGGACGCCGCGCAGTGGGAGCAGACGAGGTACACGGCCTCGGCGTTCATCGCGGGACTGGCCGTCGCGATGATGGTCATGCCGATGGCGTCGTCGGTCATGCGCGAGGTGTTCTCGTCGGCACCGCTGGGGGAGCGGGAGGGTGCGCTCGCCCTCGGGTCGACGCGCTGGGGCGTGATCCGGTCGGTTGTCCTTCCGTTCGGTCGCGGCGGGATCATCGGCGGCACGATGCTCGGCCTGGGCCGCGCGCTCGGCGAGACCATCGCGGTGCTCATCATCGTGTCGCCCGCGTTCGACCTGAAGTTCCGGCCGCTGGAGATCGGCACCAACACCGTCTCCGCCCTGATCGCCGGCCGGTTCGGCGAGGCGTCGACCGCCCAGCTCTCGGCGCTGCTCACGGCGGGCTTCGTGCTGTTCTGCCTGACGCTCGTCATCAACACGCTCGCGGCGGTCGTCGTGTCGCGGTCGCGCTCCGGCGCGGGGACGGACATCTGATGGCCACCGAGGTCGAGCAGCGCAGCGAGCCTCGCACCCATGTCGTCCCGCAGCGGAGCCCGCAGAGGACCCCGCGGCGCCGCATCGCCGGCACCACGCCTGCGGACCGCCTGGCGTCGACCGCGTGCATTGTCTCGGCGCTCGCCCTGGCCTGGCTGGTCTGCTTCCGCCTGCTTCCGTGGGGCACGCCGCTGGCTTTCGCCCTGACGTCGTTCGTCTGCTACCTCGTTGTCGTGACGGCGGTGACGCACATCCTCACGCCCGGGCCCGCCGTCGCGGACCGGCTCGCCACGTCCGTCATCACCGGCGGCGCGATCGTCGTCGGGATCGCGCTGGTCAGCACGGTGGTGTTCACGTTCGTGCGCGGCTTCCCGGCGCTGATCCACCCCAACATGTGGTTCGACGACATGGCCGGGGTCGGTCCGCGCGACCCTCTGAGCATGGGCGGTGTCGCGCACGCGATCGTCGGCTCGATCATCGAGATCTCCATCGCCGTCGTGATCACGGTGCCGCTCGCGCTGGGCACTGCGGTCTACATGGTCGAGGTCGGGGGTCGGTTCGCGCGGGTGGTCCGGACGGTCGTCGAGGCGATGACGGCGCTCCCGTCGATCATCGCCGGCCTGTTCATCTACACGGTGCTCATCCTCGTGCTCGGCTTCCCGCGCTCCGGCTTCGCGGCCGCTCTCGCGCTGTCGGTGATGATGCTGCCGATCATCGCGCGGGCCGCCGACGTCGTGCTCCGCGTCGTGTCCTCGGGGCTGCGCGAGGCCGGGCTCGCCCTCGGCGCGTCCCGATGGCGCACCGTCTGGCACGTGGTCCTGCCGACCGCCCGCCCCGGCCTGGCGACCGCCCTGATCCTCGGGGTCTCGCGCGCCGTCGGCGAGACGTCGCCCGTGCTGCTGACCTCCGGCGCGGCGAGCTTCTTCGTCTTCAACCCCTTCGACGGGGTCATGAACTCGCTGCCGCTTTTCGTCTTCAGCACCGTGCGCACGGGCGAGGAGCTCTACGTCCAGCGCGGGTTCGCCGGCGCCTCGATCCTGCTGATCCTCGTCCTGATCCTGTTCATCGTCACCCGCCTGCTCGCGCGCCAGCGGCGCGGGCGCTGATCCGCTCGGAGCCCCCATGCCGCAGCCCCCCGGCACGTCCCGCCAGCGATGGCAGCGTGCAGCGTCCGCCGCCCTCGCCGCCGCCCTCGTCGCGGTGCTGGGGCTGCTCGCCGCGTCCCCCGCGTCCGCGTCCTACGGCCAGATCGAGGGGACCGGGTCCACCTGGAGCCAGGTGATCGTCGACCAGTGGATCGCCGACGTCGCGGCCAACGGCATGCAGATCGTCTACACGGGCGGCGGGTCGTCGAAGGGGCGCAAGGACTTCTCGCAGGTCTCGACGGACTTCGCCATCTCCGAGATCCCGTACCAGGGCCAGGACGAGCAGGGGAACGCGGACTCCTCGAACGGGCGGGCGTTCGCGTACCTGCCGATCGTCGCCGGCGGGACGTCGTTCACGTACCACCTGGAGGCCGGCGGCAAGCTGGTCCGCGACATCCGCCTCTCGGGCGAGACGATCGCGAAGATCTTCACCGGCGCCATCACCCGCTGGAACGACCCGCAGATCTCCGCCGACAACAACGGGCGCACGTTCCCCGACGTCGCGATCATCCCCGTGGTCCGCTCGGACGGCTCGGGCACCACCGCCCAGTTCACCACCTGGCTGGACAAGCAGTACTCGAGCCTGTGGCGCACGATCTTCCCCAAGGGCGGCCTGACGTCGTACTACCCGCGTCCCGACGACAAGCTCAAGTCGGCGATCGGCGCGTCCAGCTCCGACCAGGTGATGAACACGATCGCGGCACCGTCGGGCAACGGGACCATCGGCTACGTCGAGTACTCCTACCCGACGAACAAGGGCTACCCGGTGGTCAAGGTGCTCAACGCCGGCGGGTTCTACGTCGAGCCCACCCAGTACAACGTGGCCGTCGCGCTCACGACGGCGAAGATCAACACCGACGCGTCGTCGCAGAACTACCTGACGCAGATCCTCGACGAGGTCTACACGAACCCGGACCCGCGGGCGTACCCGCTGTCGTCGTACTCCTACATGCTCATCCCCACCGGGGCGACGGACGCGCGGATGAACACCAACAAGCGCCAGACGCTGGTCGACTTCCTCTTCTACTCGCTGTGCGAGGGCCAGGGGAAGGCCGGCGCTTACGGCTACTCGCCGCTGCCCCTGAACCTGGTCCAGGCCGGGTTCGACCAGGTCGGCAAGCTCGGCACCGCCGACCCCGCGGTCGACGTCGCCGGTCGTGACGCGACGAAGTGCAACAACCCGACCTTCGTGCCCGGCGACCTGAGCCGGAACAAGCTCGCCGAGGTCGCCCCCCAGCCCGCCTCCTGCGACAAGTCGGGTGCCGGACCGTGCCTCGGTGCCGGGCAGTCCCAGACCGCGGGCGGGGCACCCGCGGGTGCCGCCGCGGGCGGTGCGGCGGGCGGGACCAAGGGCGGCGCCGCGGGCGGCGGCTCGGCGACCGGGGACGCCGCTGCCACCGGCGACGCGGCCGCCGCCGGCTCGGCCGGGGAGGTGGACCCCGACACCGGCCTGCCGGTCTCGTCGGGGGACGGCACGGTGAACGCGGCGAGCGCGTCGGTGTCGACCGTCCTGCCGCCGCGGCCCGTCGGCGGCAGCCTGCTCTTCGGGCTGCTGGCCGCCATCGAGCTGCTGGCCCTCGTGCTGCTGCCCGCGCTGCTGATCGTCCTGTGGCGCCGCAACCGGGCCAAGGCGGCAGCTCCGCCGGAGGATCCGTGGCTCGACGGGGGTGCGGCATGACCGGCCGCCACCGCCGGGCCGCGCTGCGCCGCTCGGTCCTGGTCCGGGCCGTCGCGCTCGCCGCGGTCCCCTCGGTCGCCCTGTCGGTGCTGCTCGCCGGCCTGACCAGCACCCCGGTCCAGGCGGCCGACGCGGACCCGGTGGTCAAGGCCGAGTACGCCCGCACGCAGACGTTGACGCGCGCCCACCTGGAGACCGACCGGACCCAGAGCGTGGTCGACCGGCGCACGGTCACCGTGACGGTCGACCACACCACCAACCTGCGGGGCCGCCAGCGGATCGGCGTGAACTGGACCGGTGCGCACCCCTCGGCGTCCCGGACGTTCAGTCCGTACGGTCAGGACGCCGTCGACCAGGAGTTCCCCGTGGTGATCCTCCAGTGCCGCGGCGTGGACGACCCGACCCTGCCGGTCGCCCAACAGCTGAGCCCGCAGACCTGCTGGACGTCGAGCTACGTCCAGCGGACCAATACCTCCCCGGCCTCGTCCAGCTCCGACCCGCAGAACCGCGCGTGGGTGCACGACCGCTACGCGCCCGCGTCGGACCGCGAGGCCCAGCAGCTCCTCCCGACCTGGCCGGCCGACTGCCCGGCCGACCCGGTCGGGGCCGTCCAGCACGCGGTGCCCTTCGTCGACGCGAAGGGGAAGACCTTTCCGGGCTGCTCGTTGAGCACGATGCCGCCGGAGGCCGGTGGCATCGAGCAGGGCGCCCTGCCCGCCGCCGACGTCGCCGCCTACACCTCGCCGGACGGCACGGGAACGTGGCAGTTCGAGGTGCGCTCGGCGCAGGAGAACGAGTCGTTGGGCTGCTCGTCGACCGTCGCCTGCTCCCTGGTGGTCATCCCGATCATGGGGATCAGCTGCGACGGCACGAACGCCGGCTGCCGGGCGTCCGGCCAGTCGGAGCCGGGCTCGGTCAACACCGGCCACATCGACCCGGCGGTCCAGGGTGCGCTCTGGTGGTCGGCGTCGAACTGGAAGGGCAGGTTCTCGGTCCCGCTGACGTTCGGCCTCACCGCCGACGCGTGCGACGTCCTCGACTCGCGTCCCCCGGTGGACTTCTACGGCTCGGAGCTGCTCGCCCAGGCGTCGTTGCAGTGGGCGCCCGCCTACTGCCTGCGTCCGGACCGGTTCAAGTTCCGGGCCAACGCGAAGTCCGAGTCGAGCTCCTTCGCGCTGGTGGACTCCGGCCAGGCGGTCGGCGCGTTCGTCTCCTACCCGTCGCAGTCGGCGGTCAAACCCCTCGCCTACGCGCCGGTCGCGGTCACGGGCTTCGGCATCTCGTTCATCGTCGACCAGCCGAACAACACCGGCGAGCGGCTCCAGCTCAAGCTGACGCCGCGGCTGCTGGCGAAGCTGCTCAGCCAGTCCTACACGGTAGGCCCCAGCGCCAAGGCTCATCCCGGGATGTCGGGGAACCCCGGCGTCCTGAACACCGATCCGGAGTTCACCGAGCTCAACCCCGGTCTCGACGACCAGGTGCGCGACGCCGGTGCCGTCCTGCTCGCGCTGTCCGAGAGCTCGGACACGATGCGCGCGCTCACCACGTACATCGCGACGGATCCCGACGCCATGGCCTTCCTCGAGGGAACGCCGGACCCGTGGGGCATGGTCGTCAACCCGGACTTCAAGTCGTTCGTCGGCACCGACGGCCGGCCGCACGGCGTCCAGCTGCCGCTCGACGACTGGCCGCTGCTCGACAGCTGGGTGCGCGAGACGAAGAACCCCTGCTGGAACGAGAACATCACGACGCCGTACCTCTCGCTCGTGGCGGCGCCGGTGAACAGCCTGCGCAAGATCGCCACCGCGCTGATCGACGCCTGGCCGAACTCCCAGACGGTGTGCGAGGAGACGCCGACGAGTCCTCTCAAGACCGGTCGAGGGGCCCGGCAGGGCTACGGGACACGGTTCATGCTCGGGGTGGTCTCGCTCGGAGACGCCGAGCGGTACGGGCTGCACGTGGCGGCCCTGCGGACCGCGGGCACCGGGCCCGGGGCGACGTTCGTCGCACCCAGCACCGCGAGCATGGCGGCCGCGGTCGCGACGGCGACCAGCACGGGGACGGCGCAGGCCTTCACGCTCGACCCGGCCACGCTTCCCGACGACGCGTACCCCGGCACGATGATCGTCTCGGCCGCGGTCCCGACGACCGGGTTGTCGAGCGCCGACGCGAGCCACGTCGCGCAGTTCATCACCACGGCGACCACGGAGGGCCAGGTCCCGGGCCCGGGGAACGGTCAGCTGCCCGAGGGCTTCCTGCCGATCACCCCGGCGGGGGCGACCGCGACGCTGTACGCGTCGGCGCAGGCCGCCGCCGTCATCATCGCCAAGCAGCAGGGTCTTCCGGCCTCGACCACGACGACGACCACGACGAGCGGCACGGGAACGTCGGGGGTCTCCGGAGGTGACGCGGCCGCCACGGGCTCGGTGACGGGCGACTCCGCCGGCGCGGCCGGCGACGGGACGGTCACCGTCGACGGGGAGGCCGCGCCGAGCACGCCGCCCTCGAGCTCGACGACGGCGTCCGGCGTGACCCCGACGACGACGGTGTCGGCGGCCCGCCTCGCGGTCCCGGTCGCCGCCGGGATCGGCCTGTGCGGTGCGCTCGCGATCCCGTTCGCGTTCGGCCTCGGGGCTCGGAGGCCCGGACCGTGACCGCGACCCTGGCGAACCCGTACGCGCCGCCGAGCGACGAGCTCGTCCAGCCGGGGCAGCCCGGGCCGCCGCCGGGCTGGAAGCCGCCGAAGGGAGTGCGTCCGCGGGAGCCGCGCGGCGCGCGCCCGCCGTTCACGGACGGTGCCCGTGCCCTCCAGGTCGCCCTGGTGACCGCGCTGGCGATCATCGTCGGGCTGTTCGCCTACCTCGCCGTGCTGACGCCCCTGCAGGAGGCGCGGGCCCAGCGCGAGCTCGGTTCGCAGCTGCGCGAGCAGCTTGCGGCACAGACCGCACCGCTGGGTGGCGTCATCGACCCGGGGACCCCCGTGGCGCTCCTCGAGATCCCGACGCTCGGCCTGCGGCAGGTCGTCGTCGAGGGCACGGCCGCCCAGGACCTGATGTCGGGGCCGGGGCACCGCCGCGACACCGTGCTGCCGGGGCAGCAGGGCGTGTCCCTCGTCTACGGTCGGGCGGGGGCCTACGGAGGGCCGTTCAAGGCCGTCCCCACCCTCAAGAAGGGGGACGGGATCATCGTCACCATCGGTCAGGGCGAGTTCACGTACCGGGTCGACGGGGTCCGCTACGCCGGCGACCCGTTCCCGGCACCGCCGGCCGTCGGGGGCTCCCGCCTGACGCTCGTCACGGGTGAGGGCCCCGGCGGCTCGGCCGGGACGTTCCTGCCGGTGCGGATCGCCTACGTCGACGCGACCCTCGTCGGCGACCCGGCGGTCCCGCCGCCCGGTCGAGCCGGCGGGGTACCCGAGTCCGAGAAGGCGATGCAGGTGGACACCGCGGTGTGGCCGAGCGTCGTGCTCGCGTTGCAGCTGCTGCTCCTCGTCGTGCTGGCGACCGCGTTCCTGGCCCGCAGGCTGCCAGGTCGCGCCGTCTGGGTGCTGGCCGTCCCGGTCGTCGCCGCCGCCGCCTGGCTGGTCGCGGACATCTCGTCACGCCTGCTGCCGAACCTGCTCTGAGAGCGCGCGCGTCGTCCCTCGGTGACGAGCCGGCAGTCCCCCGTTCACAGAAGCGGCACAGCGAGTTCGCCCGCTATCAGGAGGTTTGACCCCGGGCCGGCGTCGCCGGTCCGGACAGTCGATCTCACGAAGGGTGCTTCTCCAGTGAAGCGTTCGACGATCTCGGCCATGGTGGCCACCGTTCTCCTCGGAGCGCTGGGCGTGGCCTCCGCCACCTCCGCTTCTGCAGACTCCACCGCGCAGACGCGCGACATCGTCGGTGTCGGGTCCGACACGACCCAGTACGCCGTGAACTACCTGGCCGACGGCACGCTCGTCGGTGCCGCCGCGCGTGCCGGGTTCAACTCCGCCTCGAACTCCCGCATCGTCTCCTACGACGCGCTGCCCGACGGGGTGCCCGCCGGCACCGTCACGCAGATCTCGCTCAAGACCGGTACGCCGCTCGTCAACCGCCCCAACGGCTCCGGCGCCGGCAAGGCGCTCCTGTTCGGCGCGGGCAACAACGTCAACGTGAACTTCGCGCGGTCCTCGAGCACGCTCAGCTCGGCCGAGATCACCGGCAACCTGCGTCAGGTCGCGTTCGCCGTCGACGGGATCAAGCTGGCCGTGCGCGCCGCAGGCACCAACGCCCCGACGATCATCACGGGCGCCGACATGGTCAACATCTACAAGGGCACCTACACCAACTGGAACCAGGTTCCGGCGGGCATCGCCCAGGGCAAGAGCGGCGTCATCGTCCCGATGCTCCCGCAGACCGGATCGGGCACGCTCACCACGTTCCTCGGCCAGCTGCAGACCCTCAACGGTGGCGTGGCCGTCGTGCTGGCGCCCTCCGTCGTGACCGTGCAGGAGCACGACGCGGCCCCGATCGCCGCGGACCCCAACGCGATCGCGCCGTTCTCGACCGGCCGTGCATCGACCGAGCCCACCGTCGCGCTGGTCAACGGCGCGGGCTCCTACAGCTTCCAGCGGGCGCTGTACAACGTCGTCCGTCAGGCCGACCTCGGCACGACCTGGTTCTCGAACATCTTCGGCCCGGACGGGTTCGTCTGCTCGCCCGGTGGCAAGGCGCTCATCGCCAAGGCCGGCTTCCAGCAGCTCGCCGGTGAGCTCGACGGTGGCATGTGCGGCGTCGCCGGCACCGCCGCGGTGACGAACTTCACGCTCTCCTGATCGACCGGGTGCTGCCGGCGTGCCTGGATGCGCGCCGGCAGCACGAGCACGGCAGCTCCAGCGGAAAGACCACTCCAGCTCTTCCCTGTCCCGAAAGGACACCTTTGCCATGCGTATCAAGAAGATAGTGGCCGGCGCGCTCGCCGCCACGCTCATCGGTGGCGCCGGCGCCATCGCTCTGGCCAGCTCGGCCTCCGCGGTCGACTTCGGCCCGGCCATCCCCGGCAGCATCTACTGGTTCAGCACGCCGTCGACCGGCCTCGGTGACCCGGCCCTCGCCGGCGCCCAGGTCAACGGCTCCACGCAGCCGGACGCGACCGCTCGCCCGTGGCAGACGCTCGCCGTCTCGGCGAACTGCCCGGCCGGCACCCTGCAGATCCAGCCGTTCGTGCACATCCCCGCGCCCGGTCCGTCGGTGGACTGGGACGCCGTGATCATGGCCGCCTCCGACAGCACCGTGGACGCGTCGGGCCGCTTCTACATCTCGGGCGCGACCGTCGCCGCCCGGGTCAACGCCCCGCAGATCCGCGCGTACGCCACGGCGCAGGGCGGCACCGCCACCCTCCCGTTCGTCGTCGCGTGCCAGGGCACCGGTGGCGTGAACCTCGGCTACTTCACCACGCCGCTGACCGTGGCCATCACGGCGGCGTCGCCCACCACCGCGATGACGTACTCCATCCCGATGGCCGCTCTGCCGAAGGCCGCCAGCTCCACGACGGTCGCGGCGACGCCCACCACGGTCGAGTCCGGTTCTCCCGTCGCCCTGACCGCCACCGTGACGCCCGCCGCGGCCACCGGCTCGGTCGAGTTCTTCGCCGGCGCCACCTCGCTCGGCACCGCGACCATCGGCGCCGGTGGCGTCGCGACCCTGTCGTCGTCGGCCGTCCCGGTCGGTCCGACCAACGCGATCACCGCCGTCTACGCGGGCAACGCCGCGTACGACGCCTCCACGTCGGCCCCGGTGAACGTGGCGGTCACGCCCGTCGCCGCACGCGACACCGTCACCACGCTGGCCGTCTCGCCCACGTCGGGCGCGGCCTACTCGCCCGTCACCTTCAGCACGACGGTCACGGCCGCCACCGGTCTGCCGAACGGCACCGTGTCGTTCTACAACGGTGCGGCGTTCCTGGGCTCGGTGCCCTGCGTCGGCGGTGTCGTCGCCGACTTCACGACGAACGCCCTCGGGGCCGGCGCCGCGTCGCTGACCGCCGCGTTCGTCGGCACGGCGCCGTACAACAGCTCGACGTCCGCTCCCGTGGCGGCGACCTACGAGCTGCAGGGTGCTGTCGACCCGCAGTCGGTCGACGTCGTGATCCCGGTCGGCGCGATCACCATCACCACGCCGTACCACCCGCTCATCCCGGCCACGCCGACCACGCCGGAGATCCCGGCCACCACGCTCCACCTCGGCCAGGCCACGCTCGACACCACCGACTCGACGTTCTCGGCGTCGGCGCCGTTCGAGTCGATCGTCATCACGGACACCCGCGCCGCGACCACCGGCTTCACCGCCAAGGTCATCTCGGGTCCGTTCACCAACGGGGTCAGCTCGTTCGGTGGCCAGTACGCCGGTCTGTGGAACGTCGCCGCGCACCAGGTGCTCGGCAACGCGCTGCAGGCCGCTGACGTGGTCGTCGCGCAGAACCCGGCGCCCAGCGTCCCGACCGTGCTCCCCACGGACGGCCTCGGCGTGGCGAAGACCTTCGCCACGTACACGGGCGGCGTCGGCGGCCCGAAGAACGGCTCGGTCACCCTCGACGGGACGTTCGGTGTCGACGAGGTGCCCTCGTCGGTCCAGCAGGGCACGTACACGGCGACGGTGACCTTCACGGCCATCTGATCCTCCGCTCGGGGAGGGGCGGGGTGCTCAGGCACCCCGCCCCTTCATGCGTCGTCCTGCGGCGGTCCCCGGTTCACCACGCGTTCGTCCCTCGTGCGCGCCAGTGCGCCAGGGTTCCCGCGGGCGCCGGTTCCGTGCGTGCCCCGGACCAGCCGGATCGAACCTCAGGAATCCCACTCATGCTGCACTCCGCCCACCGGATGCTGACCGGCGCGCTCGCCGCGGCCGTCCTGCTCACCACGCTCGCACTGCCCGCGGCGGCGGCCGACGAGCCGCCCCCCGACCAGCTGGTGACGTTCGGCGTCGCACCGGCGGGGCCCGAGAAGCCGGACCAGCGGCCGTACCTGGCCTACACCGTCGCGCCGGGGTCCGTGATCCGGGACAACATCGCGGTGCTCAACCAGGCGGACCACGCGCTCGAGCTGGACGTCTACCCCAGCGACGTCGTCCCGGGCGCGGAGGGTGGCCTCGAGGTGCCGGCCCGTGCCGACGCGCCGACGAGGGCCGGCGCGTGGGTCACCTCGGACGTCGCGCACGTCCAGGCGCCGCCGCAGACGGCGGAGGCGGGCCTCGGCTTCGTCATCGTGCCGTTCACCGTGACGATCCCGACCAACGCCGAGCCGGGCGACCACGTCGCGGCCGTCGTCGCCGCTCTGACCGCGCAGGGGGAGGCCGGAGTCGGGAGTCCCGCACTCGACCTCGAGCAGCGCGTGGCCGCCCGGCTCTACATCACGGTCGACGGAGCGCTGGCGCCTGGCCTCGTGATCAAGGACCTGGGGACGACCTTCGAGTCCGGCGGGCTCGTGCGGGCCGGTGCCGTGAACGTCGCGTACGCGCTGGAGAACACGGGCAACGTGCGGATGAAGGTGTCGCCGACCGTCCGGGTCACCGGTCCGTTCGGCCTCCTCCCGCGCAGCGCGGACGGCCCCGTGGTCGACGAGCTCCTGCCCGGCGGCTCGGTCGACCAGACCGTCGCCGTCCCGGACGTCTGGCCCCTCGTGCGGCTGACGACGACGGTCACCGCGGTCGCGGAGGCAGCGACCGGCGGCGCCGACCCCGGCCTCGACCCCGTCAGCTCGAGCACGTCGACGTGGGCGTGGCCCTGGTTGCTCGTCGCCGTCCTCGTGCTGCTGGTCCTGCTGATCGCCTGGCGGGTCGTGCGGCGTCGTCGGCGTCGCCGCCTCCCGCCCCCGAGCGAGGGTTCGCGCCGCGCACGCCGTGGGGGAACCCCGGTCCCTGTCGCGCCCGTTCTCGACACCGCATCAGCGCGCTGAGCGGCGGTCGTCCCTCGGACGTCTTGCGGGGGCCGACCGTTCACCTGCGCCGAGCACGCTCGGCCCGAGACCGTGCGCGACCGCGCCGGCCCTGAGACGAAGGATCCTCGATGAAGCTCACGAAGGTGCTGGCGGCAGGCGTCGCCGGCGCACTCCTGGCCGGGATCGGCGGTGTCGCCCTGGCGACGTCGGCGTCCGCCGTCGACTTCGGTCCGGCGATCCCCGGCAACATCCTGTGGTTCAACGCCGAGTCGACCGGTCTGCTCGACCCGAGCCTGACCGCGGCCAACCAGGTCGACGGGACGGCCCAGCCGGACGCGGTCGCCCGCCCGTGGCAGACGCTCGCGGTCTCCGCCGCCTGCCCGGCCGGCGCCACCCAGATCCAGCCGTTCGTGCACATCCCCGCCCCGGGTCCCTCGGTGGACTGGGACGCGGTGATCATGGCCGGTGGCGACAGCGTCGCCGACGCCCAGGGCCGCTTCTCCATCTCGGGCGCCAACGTGGCCACCCGCATGAACGCCCCGCAGATCCGCGCGTACGCGACGGCACAGGGCGGCACCGCGACGCTGCCCTACATCGTCGCCTGCAAGGACGCCGCCGGCGTGAACCTCGGCTACTTCACCACGCCGCTGACCGTGCACGTCACGGCCGCCTCGCCCACCACGGCCATGACCTACTCCATCGGCAAGGCCGCCCTCCCGACCCGACCCGGCGGCTGGGACGGTGGCGGCTCGCAGGTGACGGCGACGACCACCGACCTGACCGCGGCCGCCGTCGGCGCCAACCTCGTCCTCACGGCCGCCGTGGCCCCGTCGACCGCGGCCGGTGTGGTGACGTTCAAGGAGGGCGCCACCACGCTCGGCACCGGCACCGTGTCCTCCGGAGCGGCGACCTTCACCGTCGCGTCGCCGACCACGGGCGACCACACCTACACGGCGTCGTTCGCGCCCACCGACCCGGCCGCGTTCGGCCCGTCGTCCGGCTCGAAGACCTACACGGTCGTCGTCGGCCCCAACGGCCAGCTCACGGTCACCCTCACGGTGCCTGCGGCCCCGGTCGCGGACGGCGCGCTCACCTTCGCGGTCCCGACCGCGCCCGTCGCCCTGTCGGGTCAGCGGGACACGGGCAACACCCGCATCACCGCCACGGCCCAGCTCGGCGGCATCACGGTGACCGACACCCGGAGGGACGGTCTGCTTGCCGGCTGGAAGGTCAGCGTGCAGGCGTCCGACTTCACCGGGGCCAACGGCACGCTCAACGCCAAGTACCTGGGCTGGACCCCGACGGCGCCGAGCATCACCAAGGACCCGACCGGTCCGCTCGTCGTCCAGGCGGGTGCGGGGGTGACCTCGGCGCTCGACGACGCGACCAGCACCGGGCTCGGCGCGAGCAAGACGCTCGCGCAGACCACCGCGAACGGTCGTGGGGCGACCGCCCTGGCGGCGGCGCTCAACCTGGCGATCCCCGCGTCGACCACCGAGGGCTCCTACACCTCGACGATCACCGTGACGCTCGTCAGCAACTGACCCGGGCGGGTGGTGGGGCGCGACGGTTCGCGTCCCACCACCTTCCGCCGTCCCACCCGCCCGCGCTCCGAGGAGTCGTTCATGTTCCTGGCCACCCGACCTGGCACGCGTGCCGTGGTCCCGCTGCTCGTCGCGCTCGTCGCGCTCGTGTTCGGGCCCCTCGCGGGGACGGCCTCGGCGGAGGACGGCACGGCCGCCTGGTCGGTGACGCCGACCACCGCGGACGGTGCGGCGGACAGCCGGACCCGCGTCGACCTGCAGCTCGACCCCGGCGGTACCGTGCACGACCAGGTGCTCGTGGCCAACGCCTCCACGGCCGAGCAGACGTTCACCGTCTACGCGGCCGACGCCTTCAACACGGCCGACGGCGGGTACGACGTCCTGACGGCCGCGACCCCGTCGACCGACGTCGGGACCTGGGTGACCATGGCCGCCCCGACGGTGACCGTCCCGGCCCTCGGCACCGCGATCGTCGGGTTCGACGTCACCGCGCCGACCGACGCCAGCCCGGGTGACCACTCCGGCGGGATCGTCGTCTCGCTCGCGAGCCCGTCCGCCGGGAACGACGGCGTGATCATCGACTCGCGGGTGGCCGTGCGGCTGTCCGTCCGGGTCTCCGGCGAGCTGACGCCCGCGCTGGAGGTCCGCAACGTGTCCGCCTCGTCCGGGGGGAGCCTGGTGCCGTTCGGAGCGAGCGTCGCGACGGTGACGTACGACCTCGTCAACACCGGCAACGTGAAGATCGTCGGCACCCCGCGCGTGCGTGTCACCGGGCCGTTCGGCACGGCGCGGACCGAGGTGACGCCCGGGAACACCGCCGAGGTGCTGCCCGGGCAGTCGTTCGTCGTCGAGACCGAGGTCCCGGGGGTCCCGCCCCTCGTCGTGATGACGGCGACCGTGGACGTCGAGATGGTCGCCGCACCCGGCCCGCAGACCGAGATCCCGCTGACCAGCAGCACCGCGCGCGGTGTGTTCCCGGCTGTGCCGTGGACGGGTCTGCTGGTGCTGCTGCTCGTCGCCGGCGCCGTCGTGCTCGTCGTGTGGCGTCGGCGGAAGCGCCGGAAGGAGGGGGAGCGGCTCTGGGCGCAGATGGTGGCCGAGTCCGGACGCCAGGGGGTGCCCGTCGGGACCCCGCCGGCGCGCGCGCTCGCGCTCCTCGTCGCGCTCGTGCTGGCGGGTCCGGCCCTCGGGTTCGGGTTCGGGCTGCACTCCGAGGACAAGAACGGTGGATCCGTGACGTTGCAGGTGCCTCCCGCCGGGGTCGCCGGTTCGACCGGGTCCCTGTCCGGGTCGTCGGGCGGCGCCTTCCGCGGCGGCAACGCGGGCGGGCAGACCGACCCCGTCGACACCGCTGATCCAGCCGCGCTGGCGGCGACGGACGACGCCGAGGATGCTCCCTCGAGCGCGCCGACCGCGCAGGCGTCCGCTCCGGACACGGTGTGGCGCAAGCCCCGAGGCTGGACGCCGGTGCAGTGGGGGCTCGTGATCGCCGCCGGGATCGGGGCCGCCGTCGCKGGCGGGCTCGCCCTGCGCGCGCGCTCGGTCCGGACCGCCGCCACCTCCACCGCGGCCGCCGCCGGCGGCGTCGCGTGATGCGGCCCGCCGGCGAGACGCCGACCCACCAGTCCACCCAGACCGTCGTCCTGGCCCCCGTCGACGAGGGCGCCTGGGCGGCACCCGCACCGGTGGCGCCCGCCGCGGTCGAGGCCGGTCGTCGCGGGTCGCGCCGGGCGCCTGCCCTTCCCGCGGCCATCGCGCCCCGCGGGCTCGCCGACCTGCGGGGGCAGGAGATCTCCGCCTGGTTCGGTGACCACCTCGTGCTCGACTCGGTGTCCCTGACCATGCCCGCGGGCGCGGTGACCGCGCTGATCGGTCCGTCCGGCTGCGGCAAGTCGACCTTCCTGCGCATCCTCAACCGGATGCACGAGCTGGTGCCGAGCGCCGCGATGGCCGGCCGGGTGCTGCTCGACGGCGAGGACATCTACGACCCCCAGCGACGGCTCGTCGATGCTCGTCGGCAGATCGGCATGGTCTTCCAGAAGCCCAACCCGTTCCCGGCGATGTCGATCTACGACAACGTCGTCGCCGGCCTCAAGCTGACCGGGGTCAAGGCCTCCCGCAGCGAGAAGGACTACCTCGTCGAGAGCAGCCTGACCAAGGCGGGACTGTGGTCGGAGGTGCGCAACCGGCTCTCGGCTCCGGGCGGGGGGCTGTCGGGCGGCCAGCAGCAGCGGCTGTGCATCGCGAGGTCGCTCGCCGTGCAGCCGCGTGTCCTGCTCATGGACGAGCCGTGCTCCGCCCTCGACCCGACGTCCACGAGGGTCATCGAGGAGACCATGCTGTCGCTCCAGCAGGAGGTGACGATCGTCATCGTCACGCACAACATGCAGCAGGCCGCGCGGGTCTCGCAGAAGTGCGCGTTCTTCCTCGCCTCGCAGGGGACGCCGGGCGTGATCGTCGAGCACGGGGACACGCGCGCGATCTTCGAGTCGCCGCAGGACGAGCGCACCGAGGCGTACGTGAACGGCCACTTCGGCTGACGGTTCCTCGCGCCGTCCGCTCGTGCTCGGGCCTCGACGTGCCGATACACAGGCATTCGGGTGATGTGACCGTTCTTGTGTCGGGTTCGTCCCCAAGTACACGCGTGTGACTCGTGGGACTGATGTGACAGGTGTTCACTTCTGAGGTTTCGGCAGGTAGCGTCCCCCAGGGGCGACCGGCCGGTCGCGCCTTCCCGACGACCACCGTCGGCCGACCAGCTGGAGGATCGTGAGCCCGAGCGCCGCATCGAGGACCCTTCGGGGCCTGGCGACGTTCGCGTGCGTCGGCACCCTCGTGCTGGGCGGCGCGTCGCACGTCGTCGCTGCACCACCGGCACCGAGCCCGCCGTCTGCCCAGGACGTGCAGGACGCCAAGGGCGCGGTCGCGTCCGCGTCCCGGTCCGTCGCGGGCATGGAGGTCCGGCTCGCGCAGCTGAGCGCCGCCACCGACGCGGCCGAGCTCAAGGTCCAGCAGCTCGGGGACGCGTACACGCAGGCCCTCGCGGACGCCGACACCGCGCAGCAGGCCTCCCGCGACGCGAAGGCGGCGTCCGCGGCGGCCGACACCGACGCCGAGACGGCCCGCCGCCAGCTCGTCGCGATCGCCCGCGAGGCCGCCCGGTCCGGTGGCTCGACGGACCTGCTGCAGGCCGTGCTGTCGGCCGACGGGTTCCAGGACGTCGCCAACCGCAGCGCGTCGCTCGAGCGGATCAGCGGCAAGACCGACGAGGCCGTGCAGAAGTACCGCGCCTCCCAGCTCATCTCGGGGATGCTGGCCAAGCGCGCCCAGACGGCCGCCGACAAGGCGACCGCCGCCAAGGCCGCAGCCGCCGACGCCCTGACCGCCGCCGAGCAGGCCCAGAGCGACGCCGTCGCCGAGCAGGCGTCCGCCGCCGCCGAGCGCGACACCCTCATCGCCCAGCTCGCTGCGGCCCGCCAGACGAGCGCCGAGGTCGAGCGCGCCCGCCAGGACTTCCTCGACCAGCAGCGCCGCGACCGCGAGGACGCCGCCGCGAAGGCCGCCGCCTACCGCCCGCCGCCGGCCGCGGTCGCGCCGCCCGCGGCCGTCACCCCGCCGGCGACCACGCCGCCGCCGGCGACCACCACCCCGCCGGCTACGACCACCCCGCCGGCGACCACCACCCCGCCGGCCACCACCACTCCTCCCGTCACGACGCCGCCCCCGGTGACCACCCCGCCCGCCGTCAAGTACGGCCTCGGCACGGGCACGTCGCGCAGCTCCGCGGGCACCGCCGCCGCCGCGCTGGCGTGGGCGCAGACGAAGATCGGCCTGCCCTACGGCTGGGGCGACGCCGGCCCGAGCTCCTACGACTGCTCCGGCCTGACGATGCGCGCCTACCAGTCGGTCGGCATCAACCTGAACCGCACCACCCGGGACCAGTACAAGCAGATCCTCAAGATCAGCTACGACGACATGCGCCCCGGCGACCTCATCTTCTGGTCCACCGACCCCAACAACGTCGAGGCGATCTACCACGTGGCCATCTGGGCCGGGAACGGCCAGATCATGGAGGCCCCGCAGCCGCTGGCCCCGCTCCGCATGATCAAGATGCGCTGGGCAAGCACGATGCCGTACGCGGGCCGCCCGTAACCCCCTGCGCTTCCCCGCAACGTCCGCGCTCGTGTGGCCTATAGCGCCGACAAGTGCGGACGTTGCGCAACCCATCTCAGCAACGTCCGCGCTCGTGGGGGCTATGGCGACCACGAGCGCGGACGTCCGGTCAGGGTCGCCAGCCTGCTCGGCGGAGGGCTCGCTCCACGGCGTCCAGGTGCCGGTCCGGGTGCAGACGAAGACCGAGGCTCGGGATCCGGAGCACGACGTCACCGCTCAAGGCGATCTCGTTGTGACGCAGGCTGTCCTCGACCCACCGGTCGGCGTCGAGGTGCCCGACGCCGTCGATCTCGACGACCACGCGCCATCGGCTCCATCGGACATCCAGGTACGCCCGTCCTCCTCGAGCCTCGACCACGACCTGCCGATCGGGCTCGGGGAGCCCGCGCCGACGGCAGTGAGCGGCGAAGTCGAGCTCGTTGAGGCTCGCGACGCCGTGGTCGATCTCCCGCAACAGGCCCCGCAGCAGGGTGCGACGCCTGTCCCGACGCACGAGATCGAGCGCCCCGGCCACGGCTGACACCGTGGTCAGGCGCTGTTGGATCGGACTGATCAGGAGCAGGGCGGCCTCGCGATCGGTCCTCGCCCAGAGCGCAGCCTGGACGGTCGCGGTCGCGGGCAGCATGCGGACGACTCCCTCGGTGGTCACGTCGTCGTCCCGCCAGCGCCTCGTCTCGTGGACCCGGACGCCGCTGGGCGCCGGCACCGGGTGCGACGACTTCGGCGCCGCGACGTGAATGTGTCCGTCGTCGGTGATCCCCTGGAGCCCGCACGCGAGCAGGGCCGTGATGCCCGCCAGTGCGGCCCGGGGCGTGCTCCCGACGATCGAGCGCGGCGCGCACTCCAGCACCGCGAGCCACCAAGCGACGAGCGAGCCATGCGGGGAGGGGAGGACCGCGAGAGTCTGCCGGCCCAGCGGTCGCCACCGCTCGCCACGGATCTCCGCGCGCACCTGAGCAGCCGTGAGTCCCAGCGAGCTCAGCTGTGACCTGGTCAGCAGCCCGGCCTGCTGACGCGCGTGCGACCGCGCGAGCTCGCGGCGCGCTCGACGCTCCGTCTCGTTCGTCATGGGGAGACGGTCCTCGTCGCGTACCGCCCGGACAGCCGTCAGCCAGGACCTGTGGATGACCCCGCCGCCGAACGACCCTGTGGACGGCTCACCAACGTCCGCACTTGTGTTGCCTATGACCACCACGAGTGCGGACGCCACCGGTGAGAAATGCGCAACGTCCGCACTCGTGCGCCGTATAGCGAACACGAGTGCGGACGTTGCGGGAAAGCGAACAGCCCAGCGTCAGTGGCTGTAGTAGTTCGTGTCGATGGCGCGCTGGCGGCTGAGCTCGATCTCGGCCTCGGCCTCGGCGCGACCCGTCCAGTGGGCGCCCTCGACGGACTTGCCGGGCTCCAGGTCCTTGTACACCTCGAAGAAGTGCTGGATCTCGAGCCGGTGGAAGTCGGAGACGTCGTCGATGTCCTGCCGCCACGCGGCGCGCTGGTCGCCGGTGGGGACGCACAGGACCTTGTCGTCGCCGCCGGCCTCGTCGCGCATGCGGAACATGCCGAGAGCACGGCAGCGGATGAGGCAGCCCGGGAACGTGGGCTCCTCGAGCAGCACCAGGGCGTCCAACGGGTCGCCGTCCTCACCGAGGGTGCCCTCGATGAAGCCGTAGTCGTCGGGATAACGGGTCGAGGTGAACAGCATCCGGTCGAGCCGGATACGCCCCGTTGCGTGGTCCACCTCGTACTTGTTGCGCTGACCCTTAGGGATCTCGATCGTGACGTCGAACTCCACAGCTCTCCTCCGCCCGTGCGTCCGCGCCCGGGGGTTTCCGGGCCGGCGGTCGCAGCGACACTCGTCGTGCGGCGCGCCGGGTGTCAGGGGCGCCTTCGTCTCGGACAGTAGTCTGACGCACCGAACGGCCGGGAACGAGTGGGGACAGGGCGGGGTGGGGTGACGATGACCACAGCGGGACGGGTGGTGGGCACGGGCCTGCTCGTCGTGGTGCTCGCCGCGGGCGCGTACGCCACCGCCGACGCCTACGACAAGGTCCCCGGCCTGGTCACGCTGGCCGCCGAGCCCGCGCCGCCGAACCCGTTCCCGACGGCTCCGGGTGCGGTCGAGCCGGCGGCGCTGGTTCCCGCCCTGACCGATCTCGACCCGCAGGTCCCGCTGCCGGGAAGCCCGACGTTGCAGGCCATGGTCGACGGGCTCGTCGCCGACCCGCGCATGGGCACCAGCGTCGGCGTCCTGATCCAGGACCAGCTCACGGGGGAGACCTTGGCCAGCCATCTTCCCGACGAGGGCCGCACGCCCGCGTCGACGGCGAAGCTGGTCACCGCGATCGCAGCGCTGAGCACGCTGAGCCCGGACATGACGCTGCCGACGACGGTGGTGCGCGGCGACGGCAACCGGATCGTGCTGGTCGGGGGCGGGGACATGATGCTGGCCGCGGGCGCCGGCGMCCCGGCCGCGACCGAGGGGCACGCTGGCCTGGCCGAGCTCGCCGCGCAGACCGCCAAGACCCTGCAGCTCGAGGGTGCGACGACGGTCGAGCTCGGAGTCGACGACGGCCTGTTCACCGGCCCGCGGCTGAGCCCGGCCTGGAACCCGGCGGACATCGCCGCGGGGTTCGTCGCACCCGTGACCGCGCTCGCCGTGGACACGGCCAAGATCAAGCCCGGTGAGTACCCGCCGCGCTACGCGGACCCGTCGCTCGCGGCGGCGCGGACGTTCGCGGTGCGGCTCGCCGAGAACGGCATCACGGTCACCGGCTCGCCGTTCCGGGCGGACAAGCCGGCGAACGGCCGCGAGATCGGGCGGGTCGAGTCGGCCACGCTGGACAAGATCGTGCACCACTTCCTCGACACGTCGGACAACACCATCACCGAGGTGGTCTCGCGGCTGGTGGCCATCGACGAGGGGCTGCCGGCGACGTTCGACGGCGGCTCGGCGGCGGTGCTGCACGCGGTGGACGTCGCGGGCGTCGACACCACGGGGTCCCACCTGGTCGACGCGTCCGGCCTGGGCGCGGGGTCGATCCTGCCGCCCAGCCTGCTCACCGGTCTGGTCCGGCTCTCCACCGACCCGGCCAACCCCGACCTGCGCGACGTCGCGACGGGCATGCCGATCGGTGGCCTGACCGGGACGCTCTCCGACCGCTACACGCAGTCGCAGGCGCGCGGGATGGTGCGCGCGAAGACCGGAAGCCTCCCGCACGTCACCGCCCTGTCCGGCACCGTCCTCGACGCCGACTCGCGCCAGCTCGTCTTCGCCGTCCTGGCCGACGCCACCCCCGACGGCGGCCAGTGGGGCCCGCGGGCAGCGATCGACGAGTTCGTCACCAGGCTCGCGGCCTGCGGCTGCCGCTGACGGCTCTTGCGCCGACGGCTGAACGCACGCGGCGTGCGTGACGGCGCCGGTTACCGTGACGGTGTGGAGCCCTCCGGGAACGAACAGAGCCTCGTCGACTGGCAGAAGGCCGCGGCGATCGCGGGGCGCCTGGCGATGCCCGGCCCGACCGCCGAGCGAGGTCAGCTGGAGAGCCTCGTCGACGAGCTGCGCGACGCGGCCGGCCGCGCGGCGGGGCACGTGGCGCGGATCGCGCAGCTCGAGGCCGCGGACGGCACCGACCCGAAGGACGTCTCGAACGTGCTGGTGGTCGACCGCCCGCGCTGGGCGCAGGCCAACGCGGAGATGTTCGGCGTGATGACGGGCGGCGTCCAGGCGCCCGCGGGCCCCGGCACGCGCGCCGCGGGTGCGCTCCAGGTGGGCGGCGTGCTCGCGCTGCTGTCCACCAAGGTGCTCGGCCAGTTCGACCCGTTCACGCCGCAGGCGGGCTACCACGGGCGCCTGCTCCTCGTCGCGCCCAACGTGCTGCACCACGAGCGCAAGCTCAAGGTCGACGGCTCCGACTTCCGCCTCTGGGTGGCCCTGCACGAGCAGACCCACGCGATGCAGTTCGCGGCCGCGCCGTGGCTCGCGGAACACGTGCGGTCGCGTGCGGCGGAGCTGCTCGCGGACCTGACGGGCGAGGGCGCCCGGGCCGACCTCATGGGATCCGTGACGAAGGCGTTCGGTGACGGCGGGATCCTCGACGCGCTCTCGCCGGAGCAGCGGACGGTGTTCGAGGAGGTCGGCGCCGTCATGGCCCTGCTCGAGGGCCACGCCGACGTGACGATGGACGAGGTCGGTCCGTCGGTCGTGCCGACCGTCAAGAACATCCGCCGGGCGTTCGACGCCCGCCGCGACAGCGCGTCCCAGGGCAAGGGGCTCGACCAGGTGCTGCGTCGGCTGCTGGGCCTGGACGCCAAGCTGGCGCAGTACCGCGACGGGGCGAAGTTCGTTCGGGAGGTGCGCAAGAAGGTCGGGACCTCGGGGTTCAACGCGGTCTTCGCGTCCGCGGACAACCTGCCGCAGCCCCGGGAGATCGCCGATCCCCGCGCCTGGGTGCGACGGGTGCACGGGTGACCGGTCCCGCTCCTGCGGTCGCCGCGGTCCGGTCGGCGGTCGCCGCGGCCCTCGAGGACGTCGGCCCGGGCGAGCTGGTGCTCGTCGCCTGCTCGGGCGGGGCCGACTCGCTCGCGCTCGCGGCGGGCGCGGCCTTCGTGGGCAGGAGGGCGGGCTGGCGGGTCGGGGCGGTCGTCGTCGACCACGGTCTGCAGGAGGGTTCCGACGACGTCGCGCAGGCCGCCGCGGCCGCGTGCGAGGGGCTCGGGCTCGACCCGGTGCAGGTGGTGCACGTCGACGTGACGGGTGCGGGCGGCCCCGAGGCGGCGGCCCGCGCGGCCCGCTACGAGGCCTTGGACGGGACGCAGGCGACCGCCGTGCTGCTCGGCCACACCCTCGACGACCAGGCGGAGACGGTCCTGCTCGGCCTCGCGCGCGGCTCGGGCGCGCGGGCGCTCGCGGGCATGCCGGCGGTCCGGGGCCGGTTCCGGCGCCCCCTGCTCGGGCTGCGTCGTGCGGACACCGAGGCGGCGTGCGCGGCCCAGGGGCTCACGCCCTGGCAGGACCCGACGAACGACGGCTCGCACTCGGACGCGCCCCTGCGCAGCCGGGTCCGTGCCGAGGTGATGCCCACGCTCGAACGCGTCCTCGGCCCCGGGGTCGCGCAGGCGCTGGCCCGGACCGCCGCCCAGCTGCGCGAGGACGCGGACGTGCTGGACGGCCTCGCCGACGCGCTCGTGCAGGAGCTGGGGGCGAACCCCGACGGGCTGGACGTCGAGGTCCTGGCGAACGCCCCGGACGCCGTCCGCCGACGCGCCCTGCGCACCGCGATGATCGCTGCGGGCAGCCCGGCGGGCGCGCTGAGCAGGGACCACGTCCTGGCCGTCGACGCACTGGTCACCCACTGGCACGGGCAGGGTTCGGTCGCACTTCCCGGCGGGGTGGCCGCACGCCGGGCGTATGGCAGGCTTGCACTCGGCCAGGCGGACCTCAGCGCCCAGCCGTAGCACGACAACAAGGAGCGACTTCGGTGGACCCGGCGGACATGGGAGACGACCTCGAGCGGGTGCTCCTCTCTGAAGAGCAGCTGCACGGTCGTCTCGACGAGATCGCGGCGCAGGTCGACGCCGACTACGCTGGCAAGGACCTCCTCCTGGTGGGCGTGCTCAAGGGTGCCGTGATGGTCATGGCCGACCTCGCGCGGCGCCTGCACTCGCCGGTCCAGATGGACTGGATGGCGGTGTCCTCCTACGGGTCGGGCACCAAGTCGTCCGGCGTCGTCCGCATCCTCAAGGACCTCGACGCGGACCTCACCGGGCGCCACGTCCTGATCGTCGAGGACATCATCGACTCGGGCCTGACCCTGTCCTGGCTGCTGTCCAACCTGCGCTCCCGCGGCCCCGCGACCGTCGAGGTCGCGACCATGCTGCGCAAGCCCGAGGCGGCCAAGGTCGAGGTCGACGTGCGCTACGTCGGGTTCGACATCCCCAACGAGTTCGTCGTCGGATACGGCCTCGACTACGCGGAGAAGTACCGCAACCTGCCGTTCGTCGGCACGCTCGCGCCCAAGGTCTACGGGGCCTGAGCAGCGCCGGGACGCGCTCGCGCTCGTGTGCGCCCTCGGTGAACACGGTCGGGAGAGGCCAGGTTCATCGGGTAACTTCGAGCAACCAGACCCGCGAGCGGAGGATGAGGGGCTCGGCCCCGATCACCCATGAACGTCAAGCGCCTTTCTCGTAGCCTCCTGCTGTGGATCTCCCTCGCGGTGGTCCTGGCGGTGTTCGGGTTCAGCTCGATCAACCAGCCCAAGGTCAGCAGCATCGACACCTCCGACGGCATGTCCCTGATCGCGGACGGCAAGGTCGAGCAGGCCAAGATCACCGAGGGCGTCCAGCGCGTCAACCTCACGCTCGCCGAGGACTTCGTCAAGGACGACAAGAACTTCGGCAAGCTGGTCCAGTTCAACTACGTCGTCCCGCAGGGCGAGTCCGTGGTGAACGCGATCGCCGAGGCCAACCCCAAGGACGGCTACACGTCCGACGTCCCGCAGAGCCCGTGGTGGCTCAGCGTCCTGACGTTCCTGATCCCGCTGATCATCATCATCGGCCTGTTCTTCTTCCTGAGCTCGCAGATGCAGGGCGGCGGCTCGCGGGTGATGAGCTTCGGCAAGTCGCGCGCCAAGCTCGTCAACAAGGAGTCCCCGCAGGTCACGTTCGCGGACGTCGCGGGTGTCGACGAGGCCGTCGAGGAGCTGCAGGAGATCAAGGACTTCCTGGCCGAGCCCGCCAAGTTCCAGGCGGTCGGGGCCAAGATCCCCAAGGGCGTGCTGCTGTACGGCCAGCCCGGAACCGGCAAGACCCTGCTCGCGCGGGCGGTCGCCGGTGAGGCCGGGGTGCCGTTCTACTCGATCTCCGGCTCGGACTTCGTCGAGATGTTCGTCGGCGTCGGCGCCAGCCGTGTGCGCGACCTGTTCGACCAGGCCAAGCAGAACGCCCCGGCGATCATCTTCATCGACGAGATCGACGCGGTCGGTCGGCACCGTGGCGCCGGCATGGGCGGCGGGCACGACGAGCGCGAGCAGACGCTCAACCAGATGCTCGTCGAGATGGACGGCTTCGACGCCAACGCGAACGTCATCCTCATCGCGGCGACCAACCGCCCCGACATCCTCGACCCCGCGCTGCTGCGCCCGGGCCGCTTCGACCGCCAGGTCGCCGTGGACGCCCCCGACCTGAAGGGCCGCGAGCGGATCCTCCAGGTGCACTCGCAGGGCAAGCCGATGGCGCCGCACGTCGACCTCAACGTCGTCGCGCGCCGCACGCCCGGGTTCACGGGCGCGGACCTGGCCAACGTGCTCAACGAGGCGGCACTGCTCACCGCGCGCACGGGCCAGCAGATCATCACCGACGTGACGCTGGACGAGGCGATCGACCGGGTCATTGCCGGCCCGCAGAAGCGCACCCGGGTGATGAACCCCAAGGAGATCAAGATCACCGCGTACCACGAGGGTGGGCACGCCCTGGTGGCGACCGCGCTGCGGTACACCGACCCTGTCACCAAGGTGACGATCCTGCCGCGAGGCCGCGCGCTCGGGTACACGATGGTCATGCCGACCGAGGACAAGTACTCGACCACCCGCAACGAGCTGCTGGACACGCTGGCCTACGCCATGGGTGGCCGCGTCGCCGAGGAGCTCGTGTTCCACGACCCGACGACGGGCGCCAGCAACGACATCGAGAAGGCGTCGGCCACGGCCCGCAAGATGGTCACGCAGTTCGGCATGAGCGCCCGCCTCGGCGCGATCCAGCTGGGTCAGGCGTCCGGCGAGGTGTTCATGGGCCGCGACATGGGCCACCAGCGTGACTACTCCGAGGACGTCGCCGCGTCGATCGACCTCGAGGTGCGCGCCCTGATCGAGCGGGCGCACGACGAGGCCTGGGAGATCCTGGTCGAGTACCGCGACGTCCTGGACGCGCTCGTGCTCGAGCTGCTCGACAAGGAGACGCTCAACCAGGAGCAGCTCGCCAGGATCTTCGAGCCGATCACCAAGCGCCCGCCGCGCCAGGTGTGGCTGTCCAGCGACCAGCGCGCCGTCTCGGACCGCCCGCCGGTGATGACGCCCGCCGAGCTCGCAGCGCGCAACGGCAAGCCGATCATCCCCGAGGACGAGGCCGCCGAGGCGTTCGGGTTCCCCGGTGAGCAGATCGTGCAGCTCCCGCCCGGCCAGACCCCGGACGCGTGACCGTGGGCGACATCGGTCCCGCCACCGCGCACAAGGGCTCCGCGATCGGCGAGTACGACCAGGACCGCGTCGAGGCCGCCATCCGCGAGCTGCTCATCGCCGTCGGCGAGGACCCCGACCGCGAGGGTCTGCGCGAGACGCCGGCCCGTGTGGCCCGCTCCTACAAGGAGATCTTCGCCGGTCTCTTCCAGGAGCCGGCGGACGTCCTGACGACGACCTTCGACCTCGGCCACGACGAGATGGTCCTGGTCAAGGACATCGAGGTCTACTCCACCTGCGAGCACCACCTGGTCCCGTTCCACGGGGTCGCGCACGTGGGCTACATCCCGGGCGTCGACGGCCGCATCACCGGGCTGAGCAAGCTCGCCCGGCTGGTCGACGTGTTCGCGCGCCGCCCGCAGGTGCAGGAGCGCCTCACCGCGCAGATCGCCGACGCCCTCGTCGCCGAGCTCCAGCCGCGCGGCGTGCTCGTCGTCGTGGAGTGCGAGCACCTGTGCATGTCGATGCGCGGCGTCCGCAAGCCCGGCTCCCGCACCGTGACGTCCGCGGTCCGTGGGCAGATGCGTGACGTCGCGACGCGGGCCGAGGCCATGAGCCTCGTGCTCGGCCGCTGACGCACCTCGAGCGCCATGACGGGCACCCCTAGGCTCGGCAGGGTGATGGGTCTCCCGGACGTCGGTCGGACCCTCGTGATGGGCGTCGTCAACGTCACGCCCGACTCGTTCTCCGACGGCGGCCGCTGGTTCACCCCGTCCGCGGCCGTCGCGCACGGGCTCGAGCTCCTCGCGCAGGGCGCCGACCTGCTGGACGTCGGCGGCGAGTCCACCCGCCCCGGCGCACGTCGCGTACCGGTGCAGGACGAGCTCGACCGCGTCCTGCCGGTCATCGACGGGCTCGTCGCGCGCGGCGCAGTCGTGAGCGTCGACACCACCCGCGCGGTCGTGGCACGCGAGGCCGTGGCGCGGGGCGCGCGCCTGGTCAACGACGTCTCGGGCGGTCTGGCCGACGACGACATGTACGGGGTGGTCGCCGAGACCGGGACCGCGTACGTCGCCATGCACTGGCGCGGGCACGCGGACGTCATGGACGACCTCGACGACTACGACGACGTGGTCAGCGACGTCCGGCGCGAGCTGGCCGCCCGGGTGGCGGGCCTGCGCGCGGCCGGGGTGCGCGACGAGCAGGTGGTGCTCGACCCGGGCCTCGGGTTCGCCAAGGCGGGCGCGAGCAACTGGCCGCTGCTGGCGCGGCTGCCCGAGCTCGTCGCCGACGGCTTCCCCGTGCTGGTCGGCGCGAGCCGCAAGCGCTTCCTCGGACACCTGCTGGCGGGGGCCGACGGGGAGCCGGCGCCGCCCCTGGCGCGCGATCGCGCGACCGCCGCGGTCTCCGCCCTGGCCGCGGTCGCGGGGGCTTGGTGCGTCCGGGTGCACGAGGTGGCAGGCTCGGCCGATGCGGTACGGGTGGCCGCCGCCTGGCAGTCCGGGCGTGCCGTGGCCCCCACGGACCTGCCCGACGACGAGCTCGCAGTGGACGAGGACGCACGAACCGGAGGGAGCACGCGGTGACCACCGACGAGCAGTGGGAAGGCGGCGTCCTGGACGGCGGGGGCCGGCTGCTGGACCAGATCCGGCTCACGGGCATCACGGCCACCGGCTATCACGGCGTGTTCGAGTTCGAGCGCCGCGAGGGTCAGACCTTCGTCGCGGACGTCGTCGTGCACATGGACACCCGGCGCGCCGCTGCCCGCGACGACCTGGCGCACACGCTCCACTACGGCGTGCTCGCCGAACAGGTCTCCGCGGTCCTGTCGGGCGAGCCCGTCGACCTCGTCGAGACCGTCGCCGAGCGCATCGCCGCCACCGTCCTGTCGCACGCGATCGTCCAGGCCGTCGACGTCAGCGTGCACAAGCCGCAGGCGCCCATCGAGGTGCCGTTCGGGGACGTCGTCGTGCGGATCCGTCGCGACCGCGCCAAGCTCCCCGCCGCCGAGCCGTACCTGCCGCGCGCGCAGTCCGAGGCGCAGGCTCCCGTCCGGCACACGCCCACGCCGACGGCGACGTTCCCGGTGACCCCGGCGCCGGGCGCCCCGCTGGTCGCAGGGGTCGCGGCAGCGGCAGCGGTGCCTCCCGTTCCTCCGCCGCCCGCACCCCCCGCTCCGCCCGTCGTCGCGCCGCCGGTGCCGGTCGCCGCTGCCGGGGCCGTGGTCCCGCCGACCATCCCGTGGTCGGACATCGTGCAGCCGATCGGTGCCGACCTGCCTGGCGCCCCCGGCGGGCTGTCGAGCGAGGGTCCGGACGGTGCGGTCGCCGCCGTCGTGCCGACGACCTTCGAGCCGACGGGGCTCACACCGACGCCGCTCACGCCGCCGCCTGCACCGGCGCCGCTCACGCCTCCCGAGCCCGTCGCAGACGTCGACGACGAGCCGTCGCCGTCCGACGCCCCGACCGGCGACGTCCCGCTCGTCGCCGCGGCTGCGGGTGCGCAGGACGTCGGGACCGGCGGCACCCAGCTCGTCGAGACGAGCAGCGACGCGGTCGTCGGCGAGATCGTGACCGACGCGCTGGACCTCGCGCCCGCCTCCGTCGCGGACGTGGTGCTGGCCCTCGGCGCGAACCTCGGGGCGGCGCAGGACACGCTGCGCGCCGCGGTCGACGCGCTCTCGCACACGCCGGGCCTCGAGGTGGTCCAGGTGTCGCCGCTCGCGCGGACGGCGGCGGTCGGTGGGCCCGAGCAGCCCGACTACCTGAACGCGGTGGTGCTGGCGCGCACGCTGCTCTCGCCGCGCGAGCTCCTGCGGGTGACCCAGGCGATCGAGCAGAACCACGGCCGGGTCCGCGAGGAGCACTGGGGGCCGCGCACGCTCGACATCGACATCGTCGTCTACGGCTCCGTGCTGGCCGTGACGGACGACCTCGAGCTGCCGCACCCGCGGGCGCACGAGCGTGCGTTCGTGCTGGAGCCGTGGGCGCAGGTGGACCCGCACGCGATCCTGCCCGGGCTCGGCGGGGGACCCGTGGCGGCGCTGGCCGCCACGGCGCCGGACCGCGAGGGCATCCGCTGGCTCGCGCTCGACTGGCTGACGGCCGCGCAGTCGACGGCGACGACCGACGACGATGCGACCGACGACGGTGAGGCACCGCCGTCGTGATGCACAGCACCCGCTGGCAGACCCTCCTGCTCACCGCGGCGGTGGTCGCGGTCGGCACCTGGATCGTCCTGCGTTCGATGGCCTCACGCGGCGCGCTGCCCCCGAACGTGCCGTGGCTCGTGGTCGTCGTCGAGCTCGGCATCGCGGCCGTCGTCTTCGTGCTCGGGTGGCAGGTGCGCCAGTACCTGCAGGGCAAGCGGCCCAACCTCGACGCGCTGCGCGCGGCCCGCACGGTCGTGCTCGCCAAAGCCTCCTGCTACACGGGCGCCCTGCTGACCGGCTGGTACGGCGGGCAGGTGCTCGCGCTGCTCACGGGCACCGACGAGCCCGGCAACGGTGGGCGGACGCTGTCGGCGGCGATCGCGATGCTCGGCGGCGTCGTGCTCGCGGTGGTCGGTCTGGTGGTCGAGCGGTTCTGCCGGATCCCGCCGCCCGAGGCCGGCGCCGACTCGGCCCGCGAACGCCCGGCGCCGGACCCGACCACGCTGTGACGGACGCGCCGGCGCGATCCCGCGCGGTGACAGGATGGGCACCATGACCTCTGACGCGCTGCCGCCGAGCCGGGAGCCCTTCGACCCGAGCGACGTCACCTGGACCCCCGTGTCCCGCAAGCTGATCGGCGCACGGCTGACGGTCGCGGGCCTGTTCCTGGTGCCGCTGCTGGTCGTGCTCGTGATCGTGGCGGTGGCGGCCGGCGAGGCGTGGCTCTGGTCGCTGCCGGCGTTCGTCGTGCTGCTCGGCGTGTGGATCGGCTGGCTCGTGCCGCGTCAGGTCGGTGCGATGGCCTACGCGGAACGCGCCGACGACCTGCTGGTGCGGCACGGGATCATGTTCCGCTCGATGGTCGTGGTGCCCTACGGGCGCATGCAGTACGTGGACGTCAACGCCGGCCCGCTGGCCCGCCGGTTCGGGATCGCGACGGTCCAGCTGCACACGGCCGCTCCCGCGACGAGCGCCGCGATCGACGGCCTGCCGCCGCACGAGGCGGCCCGCCTGCGCGACCGGATGGCCTCTCGGGGCGAGGCCCGGCTGGCGGGGCTGTGACCGAGCCCTTCCCCGGCGCGCCGCCCGTCGAGCACGAGCCCGTCGAGGGGCCCGACGCGATCGTCGGCTGGCGCCGGATGCACCCGATCACCCCGGCGCTCAAGGGCTGGCGGATCCTGGCGGTCGTCGTCGGCATCGTCGTGATCCAGTCCGAGAACCTGCGCGAGGCCGTCGACCTGCGGCACGGCCGCACGTGGCTCATCGTGCTGGCCGCCATCGCGGTGATCGCCCTGATCGGGTTCGCGTACTCGTCGCTGGCCTGGCGCGTGACCCGGTTCGCCGTGACCGACGAGGCGGTGCACCTGCGCACGGGCCTCCTGTTCCGGCAGCAGCGACAGGCCCGCCTCGACCGGCTGCAGGCCGTGGACGTGGTGCAGCCGCTGCTGGCGCGGCTGGTCGGGCTGTCCGAGCTGAAGATCGAGGTCGCCGGCGGCGAGGGCTCCAGCGTCTCGCTCGCGTTCCTGCGCGAGGCCGAGGCCGAGGTGCTGCGGGCCGAGCTGCTCGCGCTGGCCGCAGGTCTGCGACGTCCGGCCGTGGCGGCGCCTGCGCCCGTCGCGTCGGCGCCGGACCAGGGCGGCATCCCGGTACCGACGACGACGCCCGCGCCGCCGGCCGTGTTCGGCGCGGCTCCCGAGCGCGAGGTCTACGAGCTGCCGATGGCGCGGCTCATCGTCGCCACGCTGCGTTCCGGGGCGGTGCCGACGCTCCTGCTCGCGGCCGCCGGCATCGTCGTCGCCGTCGTCGTGTCCGGCGAGTTCGGGGCGCTGTTCTACATGCTGCCCGCGATCTTCGGTGGCGCCGCGTTCGTCTGGAACCGGGTCAACCAGGGCGCCAACTTCCGGGCGGCCATCTCGCCCGACGGCATCCGCCTGCGCCACGGGCTGACCGAGAACCGCGCCCAGACCGTGCCCCCCGGCCGCGTGCAGGCCATCCGCCTCACGCAGACCCCGCTCTGGCGTGGCAAGGACTGGTGGCGCGTCGAGATCAACGTCGCCGGGTACGGCCAGGGCAACGAGTCGCAGCGGGACACCGTGCTGCACCCCGTGGCCACCCGCGGCGAGGCGATGACCGCCCTGTGGCTCGTGCTGCCGGACCTCGGGGTCGCGGACCCGGTGGCCCTGGTCAACGCGGCGCTGGACAGCTCCGGCGACGACGCGGGCTTCACGGGGGCGCCCCGCAGCGCCCGGTGGGTCGACCCGATCGGGTGGCGGCGGCACGGCTTCCGCGTCACCGACCGGGCGCTGGTCACCCGGTCGGGGAGGTTCTGGCGGCAGGTCGACGTGGTGCCGCACGAGCGGACCCAGTCGCTGGGCCTCGAGCAGGGGGCCATCCAGCGCAGGCTCGGGCTCGCGTCGTTCGTCCTGCACTCGACGCCCGGTCCCGTCGCGCCCCGCGTGAACCACCTCGGCGCCGCGATCGCCGCCGAGCTCCTCGACGAGCAGGCGGCCCGCGCCCGCACCGCCCGCGCGACCGCGTCGCCCGAGCAGTGGATGCGAGCCGTCGGGGTCCCGACGCCGGCCTCGCAGCCCGTGGCCGAGGTCCCGCCGACGCAGCCCGACGTCTCCGCATCGCAGCCCGTCGTCGACATCCCCGCGACGCAGCCCGCGGCCGACCTCCCCACACCGCGACCCGTCGCCGACGTCCCCGCGGTGCACCCCCCAGACCAGGGACCGCCCGCATGAGCGACCCGGCCGCGCGACCGGGCCGGCTCGGGGTCGGCGTCGTCGGCGCGGGACGGGTCGGTGCGGTCCTCGGCAGCGCACTGCGCGGTGCGGGCCACCCGGTGGTCGCCGTCTCMGCCATCTCGGAGGCCTCCCGAGAGCGCGCCGCCGCGCTGCTGCCGGGCGTGCCCGTGCTGGACATCCCCGAGGTGGTCCGTCGCGCGGAGCTGGTCCTGCTCGCGGTCCCCGACGACGCGCTCGCGGGCCTCGTGAAGGGCCTGGCCGACGTGGGCGCCTGGCAGGCCGGCCAGATCGTCGTGCACACGTCGGGTCGGTTCGGCGTGGACGTCCTTGCGCCGGCGCGGGCTGCGGGCGTGATCCCGCTGGCGCTGCACCCCGCGATGACGTTCACGGGCACGTCGCTGGACCTGGCCCGCCTGGTCGGCTGCTCGTTCGCGGTCACGGCGCCGGGCCCGGTGCTGCCGATCGGGCAGGCGCTCGTCGTCGAGATCGGCGGCGAGCCGGTGGTGCTCGACGAGGAGGCCCGCGGCCTCTACCACGCGGCCCTCGCGCACGGCGCGAACCATCTCGTCGTCCTCGTCGCGCAGGCCGCCCAGGCGCTCGCGGCCGCCGGCGTGGCGGATCCCGGACGGATGCTCACCCCGCTGCTCGAGGCGGCGCTCGACGGAGCGCTGCGCGCGGAGTCGCCCACCGATCCCGCCACCGGCAGCCGGGGCGCGGGCGCGATCAGCGCGCTGACGGGCCCGGTGCGCCGCGGGGATGCCGGCACGGTCCGCGAGCACGGGGTGGCGCTGGCGGGGTTCGCCGCCCGCACGGGGGCGGTGGACGTCGTCGAGGGGTACCGTGCTCTGGCCCGATCGGCCGCCGCCAGGGCGCTCGCGGCCGGTCTGATCTCGGCGAGCGCGGCGCAGGACGTTCTGGACGGCATCAACGAGGGCTCCCCGGCGTTGCAAGGGGACGTGAGCCCGCAGGAGGACGACCAATGACCACGCAGACCACGACGCCGACCCTCGTGCACACGCGCGAGGAGCTCGCCGCGGCGCTGGCGGTGCAGGACGTGCAGGCGGTGCCGCGCACCGAGGGTCGTGCCGCGCACACGGCGAGGCCGCACCGGCGGGCCGTCGTCATGACGATGGGCGCGCTGCACGCCGGCCACCTGTCCCTCGTCGCGAAGGCCCGTGAGCTGGCCGACGCCGTGGTGGTGACGATCTTCGTGAACCCGCTGCAGTTCGGCGCCGGCGAGGACCTGTCCCGCTACCCGCGCGACCTGCACGGCGACCTCGCGCTGCTCTCCGGCCCCGGGCTGCTGGGTCCCGACGACATCGTCTTCGCCCCCGACCCGTCCGTGATGTACCCGGACGGCGACCCGATCGTGCGGGTCAGCGCTGGCGCGATCGGCGACGTGCTCGAGGGCGTGTCCCGCCCCGGCCACCTCGACGGCGTCCTGACCGTCGTGCTCAAGCTCCTGCACCTCACCCGCCCCGACGTCGCGCTGTTCGGCCGCAAGGACGCCCAGCAGCTGG
Organism: Cellulomonas sp. P2_B4; assembly: GCF_056404795.1. NCBI lineage: Bacteria > Bacillati > Actinomycetota > Actinomycetes > Micrococcales > Cellulomonadaceae > Cellulomonas > Cellulomonas sp. P2_B4. Next base: position 109,858 of record NZ_JBFUDI010000010.1, on the reverse strand, counting down.
CCGCGGTCCGCCGCATGGTCCGCGACCTCGACGTCCCGGTCGTGGTGCACGGCGCCCCGCTGGTCCGCGACGAGGACGGCATGGCCCTCTCGAGCCGCAACGCCTACCTGTCCGACGACGAGCGCCGTCGCGCGCTCGGGCTGTGGCACGCGCTGCGGCTGGCCGCGCGCAAGCAGACGGTCGACGACATCCGGTCCATCGCCCTCGACACCCTGCAGGCCTCCGGCGTCGAGGACATCGACTACGTGGCGCTCGTCGACCCCGACACGTTCGACGAGGTCGACGCGTCCTTCCGCGGTGGGGCGCTCCTGCTGCTCGCCGCGACCGTGGGGAGCACGCGCCTGATCGACAACGCCACCGTGGAGGTCACCGCGTGACGAGCCTTCAGCGCACGATGATGACCGGCAAGATCCACCGCGCGACCGTCACCCAGGCCGACCTGCACTACGTCGGCTCGATCACGGTGGACGCTGCGCTGCTGGCGGCCGCCGACATCCTGCCCGGGCAGCAGGTGGACGTGGTCGACGTGACCAACGGGGCGCGCCTGACCACCTACGCGATCGCGGGCTCACCCGGCCAGGTCTGCGTCAACGGCGCGGCCGCACACCTCGTCCATCCCGGAGACGTCGTGATCCTCATCGCCTACGGCGCGATGGCCGACGACGAGGCCCGCACCTACGCGCCGCGCGTCGTGCTCGTCGACGAGCAGAACCGCGCGGTGGCGCTCGGCGACGACCCCGGCCAGGTCCCGGACTGGTCGGACCTCGAACCGAGCGGGCTGACGCTCGCCGAGGGGCGCGCACTCGTCGGGGAGAGCCGGTGACGGCGCTCGTCGGCGACCCGGCCGAGGCCGTCCGGACGGCCACCGCCCTGGCCACCCGGCTCGCGGCGCCCGCGCCGGGCTGGACCGTGCAGGCCGACGCGGTCGTCGTCGGGTCGGGGATCGCCGGCCTGACCGCCGCGCTCGAGCTGCGCACGCGCGTCCCGCGGGTCCTGCTCGTCACCAAGGACATCCTCGCGTCGGGCTCCACGGTCTGGGCGCAGGGCGGGATCGCCGCGGCGCTCGACCCCTCGGACTCGCCGGCCGCCCACCTGCAGGACACCCTCGTCGCCGGTGCGGGCCTGTGCGACCCGCGCGCCGTCGAGGTGCTGGTCACCGAGGGTCCCGCCCGCGTCCGGGAGCTGGTCCAGCGCGGTGCCGTGTTCGACCGGGCACCCGACGGCACCATCTCGCTGACCCGCGAGGGCGGTCACCACGCCGACCGGATCGTGCACGCGGGTGGTGACGCCACGGGTGCCGAGGTCTCGCGCGCGCTCGTCGCGCAGATCGAGGCGGTGCGCAACGACCCGGGCATCGAGGTGATCGAGCACGCGCTGGTCCTGGACGTGCTGACCGGCCCGCCGGGACCGGACGGCCGGCCCGGCCGCGCGTGCGGCGTGACGCTGCACGTGATCGGCGAGGGCCAGCGCGACGGCGTCGGCGCGGCCCTCGGCAGCGCTGTCGTGCTCGCGACCGGCGGCATCGGCCAGGTGTTCCGCTCGTCGACCAACCCGTCGCAGGCGACGGGCGACGGGATCGCCGCGGCGCTGCGCGCGGGCGCGGTGCTCGGGGACGTCGAGTTCGTGCAGTTCCACCCGACGGTCCTGTGGCTGGGCGCCGGCGTGAAGGGCCAGCTGACGCTCGTGTCCGAGGCCGTGCGCGGCGAGGGCGCCCTGCTGCTCGACACCGACGGCGTGCGGTTCATGCCGGACGTGCACCCCATGGCCGAGCTCGCCCCGCGCGACATCGTCGCCCACGCCATCGTGCGCCGGATGGCGCTCACGGGCGCCGACCACGTCTGGCTGGACGCCCGGCACCTGGGCGCGGACTTCCTGCGCCGCCGCTTCCCGACGATCCACGACCGGCTGGCCGAGCACGGGATCGACATGGCGACCGACCTGGTCCCGGTCGCGCCCGCGCAGCACTACCACTCGGGCGGCGTCGTGACGGACCTGGTCGGCCGGACCACGGTGCCGGGCCTGTACGCCGTGGGGGAGGTCGCCTGTACAGGCGTGCACGGCGCCAACCGGCTCGCGTCGAACTCGCTGCTGGAGGGCCTCGTGTTCGCCACGCGCGCGGCACGGCACATCGCGACGCAGCCGCTCTCGACGGTCGAGCCGGTCGAGCGGTCCGGGGACGCGGCGCTGGTGGCGGCGGCCTCCCGCTCCCGGGTCCAGCGCATCGCCTCGGACGGGCCGGGGGTCCTGCGCTCGGGCGAGGGGCTGCAGCGCGCGACGGCCGCCCTCGCTGCCGTGCCCACGGACGCGCACCTGCGCAGCGACGAGGGGCGCCGGCTGGCCGCACCCCAGGTCGCCGAGTGGGAGACGACGAACGTGCACCAGGTGGCGACCGTGCTGACCGCGACCGCGCTGGAGCGCGAGGAGAGCCGGGGTGGCCACGCCCGCAGCGACTTCCCCTCGCAGGTCGAGGCCTGGCGCCTGCGGCTGGAGGCCTCCCTGGACGCCGACGGCACGCTGACCACGCGCCGCGTGCCGCTCACGTGAGCGTCCGCTTCCGGCCCGCCCGCCTCGAGGATCTGGCGCGGGTCGTCGAGCTCATCGCCGACGACGTCGTCTCGGCCGAGCGCACCGGCGCCTTCGACGGCCGGCACCTCGCCGGCTTCGAGGCGATCGAGGCCGACCCGAACAACGAGCTGGTGGTCGCCGAGCTCGACGGCAAGGTGATCGGCACGATGCAGCTGACCTACGTCCCCGGGATCTCGCGGCACGGAGGAACGAGGCTGCTCGTCGAGGCCGTGCGCGTCGACGCACGCCTGCGCGGCGGCGGGATCGGCCGGCAGATGATGCTCTGGGCGCACGAGCGCGGTCGCGCGCGAGGCTGCGTGCTCGTGCAGCTGACCTCGGACAAGCGCCGGGCCGACGCGCACCGGTTCTACCGTTCGCTCGGCTACGAGCAGTCCCACGAAGGCTTCAAGCTGAGCCTGTGAGCCGTGTGCGCCTGTCTGCGCGGCGAGGGCGACCCTTCGCCCCGAGATCGCCCGTCCGCACAGCCGTTCTCGCGCCGGAGGGTCGATCTCGGCCGCGGCCGCACGGTCCCGGACGGACGCGATCGTCCAGGTCGGGAACCGCTAGCGTGCAGCCGTGAGCATCACCGGACTCGACCCGGACTGGGTCGCCCGCACCGTCGCGACCGCGCTCGACGAGGACCTCGGCCCGGCTCCCGGCCGGGACGTCACGACGCAGTCGACCATCTCGCCGGACGCGACCGGGTCGGCGGACCTCGTCACGCGCGAGGCCGGTGTCGTGGCGGGGCTGGTGCTTGTGCCGGCGGTGCTGCAGCAGGTGGCCCAGCGCCTCGGCCTGCCGACGCCGACCGTCGAGCAGCGGATCTCCGACGGCTCCCGCGTGGTGCGCGGCGACGTGCTCGCGGTCCTCGCCGGACGGCTCCAGGTGCTGCTGGTCGCGGAGCGGACCCTGCTCAACCTGGCCAGCCGCGCCTCCGGCGTCGCGTCGCACACCCGCCGCTGGGCGGACGTGCTGGAGGGCACCGGCGCCCAGGTGCTCGACACCCGCAAGACGACCCCCGGTCTGCGCGCGCTCGACAAGTACGCGGTGCGTTGCGGCGGCGGGACGAACAAGCGGATGGGCCTCTACGACGTCGCGATGGTCAAGGACAACCACGTGGTCGCGGCCGGCTCGGTGACCGCGGCGATCGACGCGATCCGGTCGCGGTACCCCGACGTCCTGGTCCAGGTCGAGGCGGACACGCTCGACCAGGCGCTGGAGGCGGTCGACGCGGGCGCGCGGTTCCTGCTGCTGGACAACATGCCGACGCCGGTCCTGCGGCAGGTCGTACAGGCGGTCCGGGCAAAGGACGCCGGCGTCGAGCTGGAGGCGACGGGCAACCTGACCCTCGACCGTGCGCGCGAGGTCGCCGAGACGGGGGTCGACTACCTGTCCGTCGGCGGGCTGACCCACTCGTCGCCGATCCTGGACCTGGCGCTGGACCTGGAACCCCTCGCCGCGACCGCACAGGACGCGCCGGTATCCTTGCCCGGTGACTGAGGCACCGACCGACGACGCCCCCGAGCAGATCCGCGTCCGGCGGGAGAAGCGCGAGCGACTCCTGGCGACGGGGCAGGAGGCCTACCCCGTCGGCGTCCCGCGCACCCACACGATCGCGCAGGTCCGTGCCGCGTACCCCGACCTCGAGGCCGGCACCGAGACGGATGACGAGGTCGGCGTTGCCGGTCGCGTGGTCTTCGTGCGCATCGGGGGCAAGCTCTGCTTCGCCACCCTGCAGGACGGCGAGGGCAACCGGCTGCAGGCGATGTTCAGCCTCGACGCGGTCGGCGAGGAGCGCCTCGCCGCGTTCAAGACGGACGTCGACCTCGGGGACCACCTGTTCGTGCACGGCCGCGTGATCTCGTCGCGACGCGGTGAGCTCTCGGTCCTGGCGGACGCCTGGCAGATCGCCGCCAAGTCGCTGCGCCCGCTGCCCAACCTGTACGAGGGCGTCGAGCTGTCCGAGGAGGCCCGCGTCCGGCAGCGCTACGTCGACCTGATCGTGCGTCCGACGGCCCGGCAGACGGCCCGCCTGCGCCCGGCGATGATCCGCTCGCTGCGCGACAACTTCCACGCGCGCGACTTCATCGAGATCGAGACGCCGATGCTGCAGACGCAGCCCGGCGGCGCCACGGCGCGCCCGTTCATCACGCACATGAATGCTTTCGACATCGATCTCTACATGAGGATCGCGCCCGAGCTGTTCCTGAAGCGTGCGGTCGTCGGTGGAATCGAGCGCGTCTTCGAGATCAACCGGAACTTCCGCAACGAGGGCGCCGACTCCACGCACTCGCCGGAATTCGCGATGCTCGAGGCGTACGAGGCCTACGGCGACTACGACACGATGGCGGAATTGACGCGCGATCTCGTGCAGCGTTCCGCGCTCGACGTTCTGGGTACGACGACGGTCGCGTTGCCCGACGGGACCGAGTACGAGCTGGGCGGCCAGTGGGCACAGCTCTCGATGTATGACTCGCTGGCCGAGTCGCTCGGCATTCCGATCACCCCCGAGACGTCGTTGGACGACCTGCTGGTTCTCGCGGAGAAGTTCGACATCGAGGCGGACCCCAAGAAGATCAATCACGGCAAGCTCGTCGAGCTGTTGTGGGAGCACCGCGTCGGCGACGATCTGTACGCGCCGACATTCGTGCGCGATTTCCCCGTGGAGACCAGCCCGTTGGTCCGTCAGCACCGGTCGGTGCCGGGTGTCGTCGAGAAGTGGGACCTCTACGTGCGGGGCGTCGAGCTGGCCACGGGCTACTCCGAGCTGGTCGACCCCGTGATCCAGCGGCAGCGGTTCGAGGCCCAGGCGCTGCTCGCGGCCGCCGGTGACGACGAGGCGATGCGCGTCGACGAGGATTTCCTCACGGCCGTCGAGTACGCGCTCCCGCCGAGCGGCGGCATCGGCCTGGGCATCGACCGACTTCTCATGGCGCTCACCGGGCTCGGCATCCGGGAGACCATCCTCTTTCCTCTCGTGAAACCTCAGGTGTGAGATGAATCCCCTGTTCACGGCCCTCGCAGCGCTGCTTCCGTCGATCGGCGTCGGCCTGCTGTTCTGGGTGGCGATCCGCGCGCTCGTCAATGCAGACCGCACGGAACGGCAGGCGTTGGCAAAAATGGATGCCGAGGAACGCATCGCCGAGGCCGCCAAGGCACGAAACATCAATGGGGAAACGCCGACCTCCAGCGTTTGACGCTCTCATGTGCCGATGCGATAGTGACCGCGTCCGCATTGTAATTTCAGCCAGACGGAGCGAACAATGGCGCAGAAGGTCCAGGTTCTCCTGGTCGACGACATCGACGGTGGAACCGCCGATGAAACCGTGACGTTCGGACTGGACGGCGTCACCTATGAGATCGACCTGACCGCCGGTCACGCGACCGAGCTGCGTGACGCGCTCGCCCAGTGGGTCGGGCACGCGCGCAAGGTCGGTGGCCGCACGGCCAGCAAGTCGGCCCCCCGCGGCCGTCGTTCGTCGTCCAGCGACGCGCAGGCGATCCGCGAGTGGGCCAAGGAGCACGGGCACCAGGTGTCCGAGCGTGGCCGCATCTCGGCCGAGGTCAAGGCCGCGTACGACGCGTCGCACTGACGCGAGCAGAGCAATGACCGGCCCCCGCCGGTCGACGACGAGCCCGGCGCCCCCGCGCCGGGCTCTCGTGCGTCAGGGGGACCGGGTCAGAGGGGCCGCGTGCCCGTGAGCTCGCGGACCGCCGCGTACTGGGACCGCACGTGCGGCTGCGGCTCGGCGCGGTGGACGGCAGCCTCGGTGGCCGCGCTCCACGCGGGCGCCTCGCCGGAGAGCACCCAGGCGGCCTGCCGGGCCGCCCCGTCGGCGACGTACTCGCCGGGCGTCGGGACGTGCACGTCGAGCCCGAGGACGGTCGGCGCGATGGCGCGCACGGCGGCGGACTGCGCACCGCCGCCCACGAGGAACAGCCGCTGCACCGGCACGCCCTGGGCGCGCAGCGCGTCGATGCCGTCGGCCAGCGCGCAGAGCATGCCCTCGACGGCCGCGCGGGCCAGGTGCGCGGGTGTCGTGTTGGCCAGCCGCATCCCGTGCAGGGCGCCGGTGGCGTCGGGCTTGTTGGGCGTGCGCTCGCCCTCGAGGTAGGGGATCAGGACGAGGCCGTCGGCGCCGGCGGGTGCGCTCAGCGCGAGCTCGGACAGGCCGTGGTGGTCGACGCCCAGCATGCGCGCGGCGGCGTCGAGGACCCGGGAGGCGTTGAGCGTGCACGCGAGCGGGAGGAAGGCGCCGGTGGCGTCGGCGAACCCGTTGACCAGTCCGGAGGCGTCGGCGGTCGGGGCGCTGGACACCGCCGAGACGACGCCCGAGGTGCCGATGGAGACGGCGACGTCGCCGGGGGCCAGGTCGAGGGCGAGGGCCGCGGCGGCGTTGTCTCCGGCGCCCGGGCCGAGCACCTGGCCGCCGAGCGCGCGGTAGCCCGCGTCGGAGGGACCGAGCACGCGGGGGAGCCGCGCGCCGTGGCCGAGGGCGAGCTCGAGCAGGTCATGCCGGTAGGACCCGCTCGAAGGGGACCAGTAGCCGGTGCCGGAGGCGTCCGACCGGTCCGTGACCAGCGTGTCCAGGCCGACGGCACCCGACAGCTGCCAGGTGATCCAGTCGTGCGGGAGCGCGACGGCCGCGACCTTGGCCGCGACGGACGGCTCGGCGTCGCGCAGCCAGCGCAGCTTGGTGACGGTCAGCGAGGCCACCGGGACGGACCCGACGGCGGACGCCCACTCGGCGGCGCCGAGCTCGTCGGTCAGGTCGGTCGCAGCGCCGGCCGAGCGCGTGTCGTTCCACAGGATGGCGTCGCGCAGGACGCTCCCGCCCGCGTCGAGGGCGACGAGACCGTGCTGCTGGCCGCCGACGGAGATCGCGGCGACGTCGTCGAGACCGCCTGCCTGCGCGAGGGCGGACTGCAGGGCGTCCCACCAGTGCCGCGGGTCGACGGACGTGCCGTCGGGGTGCGGCGCCCGGCCGCTGCGCACGAGCGCACCCGTCGATGCGTCGCGAACCACGACCTTGCAGGACTGCGTCGACGAGTCCACCCCGGCAACGAGCGTCATGACGATCCCCTCAGACAGCGACGAAGACCCAGCAACGCGGACGCTACCGGGGAGAAAGGGCCGCAACGTCCGCGCCCGTGAGGGTTCAGGGCCTCACGAGTGCGGACGTTGCGGGGGCAGGGAGGCCGTCACCTGAAGGCCCAGGTGACGGCCTCCCGGTCAGCGGGCGCCGAGGGCGTGCTCGAGCGCCAGCTGGTTGAGGCGCACGAAGCCGAAGCCGCGCGCGGCCACCGCGTCCACGTCCAGCTCCTCGTACGCGGACGTGTCGGCGAGCAGGTCGCTCAGGGTCTCGCCCTCGGCGAGCGTCGGCTGCGCGAGCTCGAAGACGCCGGACTCCTCGAGTGCCGCCTGCACCTCGGGGTCGGCGCGGAACGCCTGTGCGCGCTCCTTGAGCAGGAGGTAGGTCGACATGTTGGCCGCCGCCGAGTCCCAGACACCCTGGGCGTCCTCGGTGCGCGACGGCTTGTAGTCGAAGTGCCGGGGACCGTCGTACGTGGGGCCGCCGGACGGGAAGCCGTTCTCGATCAGGTCCACCGTGGCGAACGCGGAGAACAGGTCGCCGTGCCCGAACACCAGGTCCTGGTCGTACTTGATCGACTTCTGGCCGTTCAGGTCGATGTGGAACAGCTTGCCGGCCCACAGCGCCTGGCCGATGCCCTGCGTGTAGTTGAGGCCGGCCATCTGCTCGTGCCCGACCTCGGGGTTCAGGCCGACGATGTCGCCGTGCTCCAGCTTCGCGATGAGCGCGAGGGCGTGGCCGATCGTGGGCAGGAGGATGTCGCCGCGGGGCTCGTTGGGCTTGGGCTCCAGCGCGATGCGCAGGTCGTAGCCCTTCTCCTTGATGTAGGCGGCGACCGTGTCGATGCCCTCGGCGTACCGCTCGTGCGCGGCGTACAGGTCCTTGGCGGAGTCGTACTCGGCGCCCTCGCGGCCGCCCCACATGACGAAGGTCGACGCGCCCAGCGACGCGGCGAGGTCGACGTTGCGGACGACCTTGCGCAGGCCGTAGCGGCGCACGCGACGGTCGTTCGACGTGAACGCGCCGTCCTTGAAGATCGGGTGGCTGAAGGTGTTGGTGGTGACCATCTCGACGGTCACGCCGGTCTCGGCGAGCGCCGACCGGAAGCCGTCGAGGATCTTCTCGCGCTCGGCGTCCGACGAGCCGAACGGGACGACGTCGTCGTCGTGGAACGTCACGTGCGCGGCGCCGAGCTCGGCGAGGCGGTGCACGGACTCGACTGGGTCGAGCCACGGCCGCGAGGCGCTGCCGAACTGGTCCTGAGCGTTCCAGCCGACGGTCCAGAGGCCGAACGAGAACTTGTCCTCCGGGGTGGGCTGCAGTGCCATGTCGTGTCTCCTCATCGAGATTGGTTTACGCGATGAATTTATCCCCGAATACCGTTAAGGTCAACCCCATGGCGCGCCAGGAGCAGATGAGGGACCAGAACCTCGCCGTCGCGCTGCGCATGATCGTCGAGGCGCCCCAACCGCTCTCGCGCGCGCAGGTCGCCGCTCAGGCCGGCCTCGCGCGGGCGACCGTGACCGGCCTGGTGGACCAGCTCGTCGAGGCGGGACTGATCCGCGAGCTCGAACCGACCCAGACGCAGCGGGCCGGCCGCCCGGCGGTGCCGCTGGTGGCACAGCGGGGGACGGTGGCCGGGCTCGGCATGGAGGTGAACGTCGACTATCTCGGCGTCCTCGTGCTCGACCTGTCGGGAGACGTGCTGGCCGAGCACGTGGAGCTCGAGGACCTGCGCGACTCGGACCCGCGGACCGTGCTCGACCGCCTCCAGCAGATCGCCGACGACGCCGTCGCGACCCTCGGTGACGTCGCCGTGGCCGGCTCCGTGCTCGCCCTGCCCGGGCTCGTCGACCGGGTCACCGGACCGCTGCGGATCGCGCCGCGACTCGGCTGGCGGGACATCGACATCGTCGCGCTGCTCGGCGAGAACGGCCGCAACGGTGGGGCCCGCGCGAATCCCACGCGGCTCGCCAACGAGGCCAACCTCGCCTCGCGAGCCGAGGCGCACGCGCGCCGCGGCGGATCGTTCGTGTACGTGTCCGGCGAGGTCGGCATCGGTGGCGCGCTCGTGCTCGACGGCGAGCTCTTCCGCGGCCGGCGCGGGTGGAGCGGCGAGATCGGGCACATCCGCGTGGACGGGGTCTCGCTCGAGGAGCTCGCCGGCCAGGACGCCATGCTGCGCAACGCGGGCATCGAGCCGACGGGACGCGTCGACGCCCTCCTGGCGGCCCTCGAGGCCGGCGACCGGCGCGCGCAGGAGTCGGTCGAGCAGGCGGGCAGGGCGCTCGGCGTGGCGCTCTCGGCGGCGGTGAACGTGGTCGACGTCGACGAGGTCGTGCTCGGCGGCACCTTCGGCCGGCTGTTCGAGCACGTCCGGGAGGCGGTCCAGGAGCAGCTCGACGCCTCCGTGATCTTCGCGCCGTGGGCACCGCTCACGGTCTCGCAGGCCCGCGCCGGCGCCTACCCCGCCATGACGGGCGCCGCGCTCGCAGTGCTGGGCGGCGTGCTGGCCGACCCGGGACCGTGGCTCAGGGGTGAGCGCACGTAGGCTCGTCCCCCGTGAGCAGCCTCTGGATCGGTACCTATCCCGTCGCCGGCGCCGGCACCCCGGTCGGACTCGGGGAGGGGATCTGGCGGGTCGACCTCGTCGACGGAGCCGTGCAGGACGCCCGTCAGGTCGTCGAGACCCCGTCCCCGTCGTTCCTCGCGCTGAGCGCGGACGGGTCAGTCCTGTACGCCGCGAACGAGCAGGCGGACGGCACGATCACCGCCTTCGACGTGGTCCGTGACTCGCTCGTGCAGCGGCAGGTCGTGCCCAGCGGCGGCGCCGACCCGTGCCACCTGCTCCTCGACTCCGACGGCGGTGCCCTGCTCGTCGCCAACTACAGCAGCGGCTCGCTCGCGGTCCTGCCGCTCGACGGGACCGGCGGGTTCGCAGGCGACGTCCGCATGCTCGGGCACGTCGGCGGCGGCCCGCACCCGCAGCGCCAGGAGGGACCGCACGCGCACTTCGTCGTGCATGCGCCCGGCGGCTGGGTGCTCGTGGTGGACCTGGGGACCGACGAGATCCGGCGCTACCGTCGCGACGACGAGGGCCTGCGCGACGACGGCATCGCGGTCACGTTCGAGCCGGGTACGGGCCCGCGCCATCTCGCGTTCTCCGCCGACGGCCGGTTCGCCTATGTCGTCGGCGAGCTCGACGTGACGGTCCGCGTGCTGGCCTGGGACGCGGCCACCGGCACGGGCACGCCCGTCCAGACGGTGCCGGCCATCGAGACCCCCGTCGCCGGCGCCCTGCCGTCCCACGTCCTGCTCGACGGTCGTCGGCTCCTCGTCGGCACCCGCACGGCCGACGTGCTGGCGGAGTTCCGCACCACCGACCATGGCCTGCTCGAGCACGTCGCGGACCACGCGCTGCCGGGCAGCTGGCCCCGCCACTTCGAGGTCGTGGACGGCTGGACGGTCGTGGTCGACCAGGTCTCGAGCGACCTCGCGGTGCTGGCCGCGGACGGCTCGGTCCGCGGCTCGTGGCCGCTGCCGTCGCCCGCCTGTGTGCTTCCTGTGCGGCCGTGACCGTTCTGTGATTGTCTGACGAACAGCCGCTCGAGACGCTCGCGCGGCGGGGCGCCGACGCCCCACCCGGAGCGCCTCCCCGCGGTGCTGGCCGAGCAACGACGCCCGGCCACGTCACGAGGGAGTGACCGTGCGTCGTCAGGCCGAGCGTCCGTTCCGTCTCCCCGCCAGCCTCGCCGCGGCCGCGCTGGTGGTACCGCTCTCGCTGGTGGGCATCGCCCCGCCGGCAGCGGCGGCGCCGGGCGACCTGGCCCTGACGGGCGTGGCGACCGCCGACAGGTTCCAGTCCGACGGCGACGGCACGTTCCCGCCGTCGGCGCTCATCGACGGCGACCCCGCCACGCGGTGGGCGAGCGGCAACGGTCCCGACGAGGACGTCCCGTACACGGCGTGGGTGCAGGTCGACCTCGGCTCGGTCGCAGCGGTCGACCAGGTCGTGCTCGCGTGGGAGGCGGCGTTCGCGGCGGACTACGACGTGCAGGTCGCGACGACCGCGCCGGACGACCCGGCGTCGTGGACGACCGTGGCGACGGACCCCGCGGGCGACGGCGGCACCGACACGGTCGCCCTGGCGACGCCCGCCGACGCGCGCTACGTCCGCATCCAGATGAACCACCGGACCAGCTTCACGTGGGACCCGGCGCAGCTGCACTGGTACGGCTTCTCGCTGTTCTCCCTCGAGGTCTACGGCACGCCGTCGCAGGTCAGCGCGGTCTTCGGGAGCGCCGGCACGACCGTCCCCGCGGGTACGGCGGCCGAGGTGCCCGTGATCCTGGCGACGGCCGCCGACGTCGAGACGAGCGTGCGGGTGACGTCGACGGGCGGCACGGGTGTCGCCGGGACGGACTACACGGCCGTCGACGAGGTGGTGACCTTCGCGCCGGGCTCGACGAGCGGCAACGTGAGCGTCCCGACCGTCGACCACGGCCCGCTCGGCCAGGTGCACACGGTCGAGCTGACCCTGTCCGAGCCGACCGGCGGTCTCGCGCTCGGCGGCCGCACCACCACGGTCGTCACCATCACGCCGCACGGCGACCTGCCCGACGTCGGCGCGGTGACCCTGCTCGACGACTTCGAGTCGGGCGTGCCCGCGGGCTACACCACCTGGGGCATCAGCGCGCCGGTCACGCCGGTGCTGAGCACGGGGCCGGCCCGCACCGGCAACGGCCTCGTCGCGACCGTCGGCGGCCCGGTGAACCCCGGCGACTGGTTCGGCTTCACGCACGACATCGCGGCCAGCGACTGGTCGGCGCACGACGGCTTCACGTTCTGGTTCCTGGGCACCGGTGGCGGGGGGCTGCTGCGGTACGAGCTCAAGAGCGGCGGCCAGCTGTTCGAGCGGTCCGTGGTCGACGACTCCGCGGGCTGGCGGCAGGTCAGCGTCGCGTTCTCCCAGCTGCGGCTCAAGGGCGACCCGGCCTCCGACGCGCGCTTCGACCCGACCGCGAGCACCGGCTTCGCGGTCACGCTCACCGACCTCGGCGCGGGCGCGTGGACCTTCGACGACCTCGGCCTCTACGACCGGGTCACGACGATCGAGGACGCCGAGGGGGACGTCCCGCTCGCGGCGCCGGGGTCCACCGTCGGCATCTTCACGTGGGGCTCGTCGGCAGACCTCGTGAGCCTGGGGGTCACGACGCAGGACCGCCCGGGCCTGCCCGCCGGCAACCACGTGCTGTCCGGCAGCTACCAGATCCCGTCCGGCGGGTACGGCGGCTACAGCCAGAACCTCTCGGCCGGCCAGGACTGGAGCTCGTTCCGCGGCATCCGCCTGGCCTGGTACGCGTCGCAGAACACGCGCCCGGCCAGCCCGACGGCCGGCGACGACATCAAGGTCGAGCTCAAGGACGGCGGACCCGACGGCGAGCACTCGGAGCTGTGGGCCGCCACGTTCCAGGACAACTGGTCGTCCGACGGGAGCCGCTGGAAGATCGTCGACATCCCGTTCTCGGCCTTCGGCCTCAGCGGCTACCAGCCCGGCGACGCGGCCACGCGCAACGGCACCCTCGACCTCACGTCGGCGTGGGGCTACGCGCTGACCATGGTGCCCGGGACGGCCACCCCGGTCGGCTGGGCCGTCGACGACGTGCAGCTCTACGGCTCCGCGGTCCCTGCGCCGACGGCCACGGTCGCGGGCGGAACCGACGTCGTCCTCGTCGACCCCGGCGAGACGGCCCACGCCGCGGTGGTCCTCACGACGACCGACGGCCAGCCGCTAACGGCACCGGTGTCCGTCGCCTACGCGGGCGGCGACGGCACCGCCGAGGCGGGCACCCACTACGACGCCTTCTCGGGCACGCTCGACTTCCCGGCGGGCACGGCCTCGGGCGCGACGCAGACGATCGACGTCGTCACGCACGAGACGGCGGCCGTCGACGAGGCGCGCACCCTGTCCGTGGTCCTCACCGCCACGGGCGCGGTCGTCGGCACGCCTCCTCGCGTCGTGCTCAACGCGGTCGGCGCCACCTACCTCGACGCCTCCAGGCCGACCGCGGAGCGCGTCGACGATCTCCTCGGCCGCATGACGCTCGCCGAGAAGCTCGGTCAGATGACCCAGGCCGAGCGCCTCGGGCTGTCGTCGCCGAAGCAGGTGGCGGACCTGGCGCTGGGTTCGGTCCTCTCCGGCGGCGGATCGGTGCCGTCGCAGAACACCGCCGCCGGCTGGGCCGACATGGTCGACGGGTTCCAGCGCGAGGCGCTGTCCACGCGCCTGCAGATCCCGATCCTCTACGGCGTCGACGCGGTGCACGGGCACAACAACGTGGTCGGCGCGACGGTCTTCCCGCACAACGAGGGTCTCGGCGCCGCCCGCGACCCCGGGCTGGTGGAGCGGGTCCAGCAGGTCACCGCGCAGGAGGTCCGCGCCACGGGCGTCCAGTGGGCGTTCTCGCCGTGCCTGTGCGTGACGCGCGACGAGCGCTGGGGGCGCTCGTACGAGTCGTTCGGCGAGGACCCGGCGCTGGTGTCGGCGCTCTCGGCGGAGGCGGTCACCGGCCTCCAGGGCCACGACCCGGCAGACCTCTCCGGCCCCGACAAGGTGCTCGCCACCGCCAAGCACTGGCTCGGCGACGGCGGCACGCGCTACGAGCCGTCGCAGGCGGGGTCGGGGTACCCGATCGACCAGGGGATCACGTACGTGGCGTCCGAGGAGGAGCTGCAACGCCTCTTCGTCGACCCCTACGAACCCGCCATCGCCGCGGGCGTCGGGTCGATCATGCCGTCCTACTCGGCGATGTCGATCGGCGGCTCGGACCCGGTCCGGATGCACGAGGACGGCGCCCTGAACACGGACCTGCTCAAGGGCGACCTCGGGTTCGACGGGTTCCTCATCAGCGACTGGGAGGGCATCGACAAGCTGCCCGGCGGCACGTACGGCGAGAAGGCCGCGCGCTCGGTGAACGGGGGCCTGGACATGGCGATGGCGCCGTACAACTTCGGCACGTTCCTGTCGACGATGACCGACAACGTCGGCTCGGGCGCCGTCAGCATGGAGCGGGTCGACGACGCGGTCCGGCGGATCCTCACGCAGAAGTTCGCGCTCGGCCTGTTCGAGCAGCCGTTCGCGGACCGGTCGCTGGCCGGGGACGTGGGTTCCGACGAGCACCGCGCGGTGGCCCGTGAGGCGGCCGCCGAGTCGCAGGTGCTGCTGAAGAACGCCGACGGCGTGCTCCCGCTGGCCAGGGACGCGTCGATCTACGTCGCGGGCTCCAACGCCGACGACCTGGGCAACCAGGCGGGCGGCTGGACGGTGTCCTGGCAGGGGTCCTCGGGCGCGATCATCCCGGGCACGACGATCCTCGGCGGGCTGCGCGAGCGGGCGCCGGACGTGACCTTCTCCCAGGACGCGTCCGCCCCGATCGGCGACGCGACGGTCGGGGTCGTCGTCGTCGGCGAGACGCCCTATGCGGAGGGGCAGGGCGACGTCGGCAACAACGGCAAGAGCCTGTCGCTGAGCGCGGCGGACCGGTCGGCCATCGACACCGTCTGCGCCGCCGTGGAGTGCGTCGTCCTCGTCGTCTCGGGCCGCCCGCAGCTGGTCACCGACAAGCTCGACGCGATCGACGGGCTCGTCGCCTCCTGGCTGCCGGGCTCCGAGGGCGCGGGCGTGGCCGACGTCCTGTTCGGCGACCAGCCGTTCACGGGACGGCTCCCGGTCACGTGGCCCGCCGGCGCGGAGCAGGTCCCGATCAACGTCGGCGACGCCACCTACGCGCCGCTGTACGCGTACGGCTGGGGCCTGCGCACGGACGCGCAGCGGCCTCGCCTGGACGGGCTGACCGAGCCCGAGGCCCAGGCGGTGCTCGACGCGCCGATCTGGACGGGCGACGCGCTCGACCCGGCGAGGGCCGCCCAGGCCCTGCCGCTGCTGGCCGACGCGGCGGACGCCGTCGACGACCCGGGCCTCGTCGTCTCCCTCGCGCGTGACCTCGCCCAGCAGGCGATGGTCGCGGGCTCCGCGGTGCCCGACGCCGCCGCCCTGTCGGCGGACGCGGAGCACGCGCTGATGTCCGGGGACGGCCGTGGTGCGGTCGCGCTGCTGGCCAGGGTGCTCGGCCTCTCGGCGACGGCGCCGGTGGCATCGACCACCGCCCTGTCGCTCTCGTCGGGACTCACCGTCTTCGGCCTGCCGGTGTCCGCCAAGGTCACGGTGACCGCTCCAGGTGCCACGCCGACGGGCCAGGTCCAGGTGCTCGTCGACGGGTCCACGGTCGCCACCGGGGAGCTGACCGCCGACGGCACGGTCCGGGTGCCCCTGCCCGCGACGGTCGGGGTGGGCCGGCACACGATCACGGCCGTCTACGGGGGCGTCCCGGACGGCGACCCGCCGATCCTGGGCTCGTCGGCCACGGCCCGCACGCTCACGGTAACCAGGACGCTGCCCGCGGTGCGCACCGACGGCACGGACTGGTCGGTCGGCCGCTCCGACCCGAAGGTCGTCCACGTCCAGGTCACGGGTGTCGCGGGCGTCGAGCCGACCGGGTCGGTCACCGTCTGGGTGAACGGGATGCGCAAGGGGACGGTCGCGCTCGACCCCTCCGGCGACGCCGCCATACCCCTCGCGACCTCGACGAAGACCGCCGTGGTCGTCGTCACCTACTCCGGGGACGGCACCTACCTGCCGTGGGTCGCCTCACCCCACCTGCTCATCGTGCGGTGAGGCGCGGCTCTTTGAGCGAGAATGGAGGCCGACCCGTCCCCTGACAGGAGCCCCCGTGACCTACGCACCCCGCGTCGCCATGCTCTCGGTGCACACGTCACCGCTCGAGCAGCCGGGCACCGGGGACGCGGGCGGCATGAACGTCTACGTGCTGGAGCTGTCCCGTGCGCTGGCCGCCCGGGGCGCGCGCGTCGAGATCTTCACGCGCGCCACCTCGTCGGACCAGGCGGAGACGGTGACGCTCTCCGGGTCCGACGCCGCGGGACGCGCACTGTCGCCGGAGGAGGAGCGGGAGGTCCTGCTCGCCGACGAGGTCGAGGCCGGCGCGGTCCCGCCGATCCTGGTGCACCACGTGCCGGCCGGCCCGTTCGAGCGGCTCGACAAGAACGACCTGCCCGGTGTGCTGTGCGGGATGGCCGCGGGCGTCCTGCGCTCCGAGGCCGCGCGCCGGCCCGGCTGGTACGACGTCGTGCACTCGCACTACTGGCTGTCCGGGCAGGTGGGCGCGATCGCGGCCGACCGCTGGGAGGTCCCGCTGGTGCACACCGCGCACACGCTGGCCCGCGTGAAGAACGCGTCGCTGGCGCCCGGGGACCTGGCGGAACCGAACGTGCGCGTGATCGGCGAGGAGCAGGTGGTCGCCGACGCTGACGCGCTCGTGGCCAGCACGCCCGTCGAGGCCGAGGAGCTGGTCGAGCTCTACGGCGCCGACCCCGACCGCGTGCACGTCGTCGAGCCCGGCGTGGACCTGGACCGGTTCGTGCCCGGGGACCGGACCGAGGCCCGGCGCGCGCTCGGCCTGCCGCTCGACCGCCAGATCGTCCTCTTCGCCGGCCGCGTGCAGGCGCTGAAGGCACCGGACGTCCTGGTCAGCGCGCTCGGCGTGCTGAAGGCCACCGGCCGGCCGGTCCCGCTGCTCGTGGTGCTCGGCGGCCCCTCGGGCAGGACGTCGGCCGTCCGCGAGCTCCTCGCGCTCGCCTCGATGACCGGGGTCGCCGACGACGTGATCGTGCACCCGCCCGCCGACCGCGACGCGCTCGCCCGCTGGTACCACGCCGCCGACGTCGTGGCGATGCCGTCGCGCAGCGAGTCCTTCGGGCTGGTCGCGGCGGAGGCGCAGGCCTCGGGGATCCCGGTCGTCGCCGCCTGCGTCGGGGGGCTGCGCACGATCGTCGACCACGACGTCTCCGGTCGGCTGGTACGCGGCCACGATCCCGCGGTCTGGGCTGACGTGCTCTCCGAGGTGCTGGCGTCGGAGGCCCTGCGCGCCACGTACGCGGTGGGCGCACGCCGGGTGGCCGAGCGGTTCGGCTGGTCGACGACCGCCGACCAGATGCTCAAGGTCTACTCGGTGGCCGGCGAGATCCGGGCGTCCAGGGTCTGATAGCCCTGCCCACGCCCGAACGCTCTGGGGCAGGATGGCGAGCATGACCTACACCCTCGTGCTGCTCCGCCACGGCGAGAGCGAGTGGAATGCGAAGAACCTGTTCACCGGCTGGGTCGACGTCCCCCTCTCCGAGAAGGGGATCGAGGAGGCCAAGCGCGGAGGCACGCTGCTCACCGACGCGGGCGTGCTGCCCGACGTCGTGCACACGTCGCTCCTGCGCCGCGCCATCACGACCGCCAACCTCGCGCTCGACGCCGCCGACCGCCACTGGATCCCCGTCCGGCGCTCCTGGCGCCTGAACGAGCGGCACTACGGCGCCCTGCAGGGCAAGGACAAGAAGCAGACGCTCGACGAGTACGGCGAGGAGCAGTTCATGCTCTGGCGCCGCTCGTACGACTTCCCGCCGCCGGACATCGAGCTGGGCTCGGAGTTCTCGCAGGACAGCGACCCGCGCTACGCCGGCGAGCCGATCCCGCGCGCCGAGGCCCTCGACCAGGTGCTCAACCGCGCGCTGCCGTACTGGGAGTCGGACATCGTCCCCGACCTCAGGACCGGCAAGACGGTGCTCGTCGCGGCCCACGGAAACTCGATCCGCGCGCTGGTCAAGCACCTCGACGACGTCGACAGCGGCACGATCGCCGGGATCAACATCCCGACGGGCATCCCGCTGCTCTACACGCTCGACGAGACGACGCTCAAGCCCACCAACCCGGGCGGCACGTACCTCGACCCCGAGGCAGCGGCGGAGGCCATCAAGGCCGTCGCCAACCAGGGCCGCTGAACCCGCCGCAACGTCCGCACTCGTGGGTCCTATTGCGCCCACGAGTGCGGACGTTGCTGTTTTCCCACCACTCACGTCCGAGCAGACGTGCGCCCTGACCTGCACCTGCTCGGACGTCCGGCGCTCACCGCTCGGAAGCCACCCGCCGCGACGACCGAGAGCGGCAGCTCCTCACCGACGCGGCACGAGCAGGTGCCGCGTTCGTGAGGAGCTGCCGCTCTCGCGGCCGGCGACCGGGTCCCCCCTCGGGACCGGTGCGTCGGCCTGCCCAGCCCGGGCAGACCCGGACCGGAGCAACCGGTCGGCCCGCGCGACCCCCGCGCCGGCCGACCGGAGGTGTCAGCCGGCCGTGCGGTCGAGCTCCTGGCGGCCGACACCGGTCACCAGGTAGGTCACGCGACGAGCGACGGAGACGCCGTGGTCGCCGAACCGCTCGTAGTACCGGCCGAGCAGGGTGACGTCGATGGTCTCCTGCGTCGTCCCGGCCCACGAGCCGCCCAGCAGGGCCGCGAACGTGTCCTCGTGCAGCTCGTCGAGAAGGTCGTCGTCCTGCTCGATGCTCTCAGCGAGGAGGACCTCACGGCTGGTGAGCAGGGTCGTGGTGCGACGAGCCACGCGGACGGCGGCGTCGTGCATCTCGGCGAACGTGCCGGACAGCGCGTGCGGCACGGCGTGCCGGGGGTAGCGCCCCCGGGCGACCTGCGCGACGTGGCGAGCCAGGTCGCCCATGCGCTCGAGCGACGCGCTCATGCGCAGCGCCGAGACGACGATCCGCAGGTCGGTGGCGACCGGCTGCTGCTGCGCGAGCAGCAGGACGCACCGCTCGTCGAGGTCGCGCTCCATGGCGTCGATGTCGAGGTCGTCGGCGATGACCGTCTCCGCCAGGGCGAGGTCGGCGGTCAGGAGCGCGATCCCCGCGTTCGTGATGGCGTGCTCGACCTTGCCGCTCATCGCCGCCAGGTCCTCGCCGAGCTGGTGCAGCTCGGCGTCGAAGATGTCCCGCATGTGCTCCCTCTCGTGCTGCGAGGGCAGGTGCCCCGCGTGGGTCAGGTTGGCATCGGTAGATGAACGAAGGGTCCCACCCAGGTGAACGGACGACGGCCGTTGCATGGGAGCTCCGCACGAATCCGGCGTAGATCACGGTACGTCGTCGATGTCCGGGACCATCGCCATCTCGGTCACGGGGAGGTCGAGATCGTGCAGCAGCGCCACCAGCCCGGTCAGGGCGACCGTGTCCGGCAGGCGGCACGACAGCACCGTCTCGTCCCCGACAGGGGCGCTGACGATGTCGAAGGACCCCAGGCGGTCGCTGTGCTGGTCGACGACGGCCTGAGGCCCGGCGATGCGGATGTGGTAGAGCACGGGACCCCCACGGAGCAGGCCTCCAGCCTCCCCGAGAGGTCGATGTGCGCGGCTCGCCCCTCAGGGGTGAGATAGCCACTAGCGTCGGCTGAGTCATCCGTCGCGGGTGAGCCGGTCGAGAGCAGGGAGTGCCGTGGGCGCTTCGGCGATCGCGTCGACGACAGCCCGGCGGCTGCTCGACGAGAGCACGACCTGATGCACCACGACAACGCCGTCATCGTCGGTGTCCTGCTGCTCGTCATCGGCGCCACGCCGGTGGGCGACGGCATCACCGCCCTCTGAGAACAAGGAGCATCGCGCATGGCCCGCAACGTCACGGCCTGGGTCGGCTGGGTCTGGTTCGCCGCGTTCAGCATCCTCGCGGTCGGCCTGTTCAACCTGGTCGCCGGCTTCGCCGCCGCGCTGTCGCCGAACAACGTGCTGTCGTGGACGAACGACGGTGTCGCGGTCGTCGACGTGTCCGCGTGGGGATGGGTGCACGTGATCCTCGGGGCGCTGCTGGTCGTCGTCGGCCTGTATCTGTTCTCCGGCGCCGCCGCGGCCCGCATCGCGGCCATCGTGCTGGTCGTGCTCAACCTGGTCGCGCAGTTCGTCTCGCTGCAGACCACCCCGTTCTGGTCGCTCGTCATCATCGTCGTCGACCTGGTGATCCTCTGGGCGCTGACCGTGCACGGCGCCGAGGTCGAGAAGGCAACCCGCTAAGAGCACGACGAGAGGAACTGCGATGACCACGTTCACAGCCTGGAAGTTCGACACGGCCGACGGTGCCCAGAAGGCCGCCGAGGCGCTGCAGGGTGCCTCGAGGGACCGCCTGGTCAAGATCGTCGACCACGCCGTCATCAGCTGGCCCGACGGCGCCGCCAAGCCCGACATGCACCACTCGCACGAGGACAAGTGGCGCGGCACGGGCTGGGGGGCCTTCTGGGGCGTGCTGTTCGGCGGCCTGTTCTTCGTCCCGCTGCTCGGCGCCGCGGTCGGTGCGGCCGCGGGCGCGATCACCAAGGCGATGAGCGCCGTCGGGATCGACGAGAACCAGCTCAACACGATCCGCGAGCAGGTCACGCCCGGGACGTCGCTGCTGTGCGCCGTCACCGAGGAGGGCGACCTGGACCGGCTCGGCGAGCGGTTCCACGGGCTGCACTCGACGCTCGTCGCGACGAACCTGACCGAGGCGGAGCGCTCCGTGCTGATGGAGACCTTCGGCTGAGACGCGTGAACGCCCGGTGAACGCTCGACGGCAGGAGAGGCCGTGGGCGGGTTCGCGGCCCGATGCATGCCGGAACCCGCCCTAGGGTTGGTCCTGTGGACGGAGTGGAGGGGATGTCGCTGCTGCTCGCCGGCGGGCTCGGCCTGCTGGTGGGCGTCGTGGCGACCCTGGCGTTCCGCTGGAGCGAGCGCGCCCAGCGCGGCCCTGCGCCGGCAGGCCCAGGCCCGGAGCTCGACGAGGGCCTGGTCCGCACGCTCGCCGTGCTGCGGTCCGCCGCCGTCGTGCTCGACGACGGCGACCGCGTCGTGCGGGCGAGCGCTCCGGCCCACGCCCTCGGCATCGTGCGGGACGGCCGCATCGCGCCCGCAGCGATACGCGACATGATCGCCGCGGTCCGACGCGACGGCGTGATCCGTGACGAGGAGCTCGAGGTGCCGCGCGGCCCGGTCGGCCCAGGCACGCTGCTGGTCCAGGTGCGCGTCGCGCAGGTCAGCGCGCAGCACCTGGTCGTGCTCGCCGAGGACCTGACGCAGGCCCGCCGGCTCGAGGCGATCCGCCGCGACTTCGTCGTGAACGTCTCGCACGAGCTCAAGACGCCCGTCGGCGCGCTGTCCCTGCTCGCCGAGACGGTGCAGGACGCGGCCGACGACCCCGAGGCCGTGCGCCGGTTCGCGGGCCGCATGCAGGCCGAGGCGACCCGGCTGTCGGCGCTCGTGCACGAGATCATCGAGCTGTCGCGCCTGCAGGTGGCGGGCGCGCTGGGCCAGGCCGGGCTCGTGGACGTCGACACGGTGCTGTCCGAGGCCGTCGACCGCGCGCGCACCGCCGCCGAGGCCAAGCACGTCCGGCTCGACATCGGCGGGGTGCACGGCACCCACGTCCTGGGGCAGCACGAGCTGCTGGTCACCGCGGTCCGCAACCTGCTGGACAACGCGGTCGCGTACTCGGGCGAGGCCGCGCACGTCGGCGTCGGCGTCCGGCTCGTCGACGACCTCGTCGAGATCGCGGTCGTCGACAACGGCATCGGGATCAGCGCGGCCGAGCAGGAGCGGGTGTTCGAGCGCTTCTACCGCGTCGACCCGGCCCGCTCGCGCGACACCGGCGGCACCGGCCTGGGGCTGTCGATCGTCAAGCACGTCGCCGCGGACCACGGCGGCGACGTCACCGTCTGGTCGCAGCCCGGACGCGGTTCGACCTTCACTCTGCGCCTGCCGCAGGCCGAGGTCGCCTCCGCCGTGACACCCACCATCCCTGACCAGCCTGCCAGCCCCGAAGGAGCACCCGTGCGCAGGAGCGCCTCATGACCCGGATCCTGCTCGTCGAGGACGAGGAGTCCTACCGCGACCCGCTGGCCTACCAGCTCGAGCGCGAGGGCTTCGACGTCGTCACCGCGGCGACCGGCCCCGACGCTCTGCTGCGGTTCGACGAGCAGGGCGCCGACCTGGTCCTGCTCGACCTCATGCTCCCCGGCCTGCCGGGCACGGAGGTGTGCCGCCGGCTGCGGCTCGTCAGCGACGTCCCCGTCATCATGCTCACCGCCAAGGACGACGAGATCGACAAGGTCGTCGGCCTGGAGCTCGGTGCCGACGACTACGTCACCAAGCCCTACTCGTCGCGCGAGCTGCTCGCCCGGGTGCGCGCGGTCCTGCGTCGCCGGGAGACCGCGGTCCCGGTCGGCGCTCCCGCCGCCTCGCCGCTGCCGGACCTGGAGGACGACGAGCTGCTCGTCGCCGGGCCGGTCCGCATGGACGTCGAGCGGCACACGGTCCGCGTCCGCGGCGAGCTCGTGGCGTTCCCGCTCAAGGAGTTCGAGCTGCTCGAGATGCTGCTGCGCAACGCCGGGCGCGTGCTGACGCGCGGCCAGCTGATCGACCGCATCTGGGGCTCGGACTACGTCGGCGACACCAAGACCCTCGACGTGCACGTGAAGCGCATCCGCGCCCGCATCGAGGTCGACCCCGGCAACCCCGCCCTCGTGCTGACGGTGCGCGGACTGGGCTACAAGTTCGCGGACGACGTCGAGGACGAGTAGCGCGCCCGACCGAGAACGCCCCCGTGCAGCAGCACGGGGGCGTTCGTCGTCCCGGGCCGGAATGTGCCTGTGACCACGGACACAATCGGCCGTCGAACCGCCGATCGCAGGGCACTCGTCGGCCACCGTTCACCTGGGGTTCACCCGATCCCGTCCGGACGGTCACGTCCGCTTCCTACCGTCAGCCTCGCCGCGCACACATCGGTGCGCACATTGATCGACAGGACGGACCACAGTGAAGCTTCCCCTCCTCGGCCGCATCGGGGCGGTTGCCCTCGTCGGCACCCTCGCCCTCACGCTGTCGGCCTGCGGATCGGACAACGCCACCGACACTCCCGCTGCCTCCGGCGGCGCCTCCGAGGCCCCCGCCTCGACCCTGTCCGGCACCTTGAACGGCGGCGGTTCCAGCGCGCAGGAGAAGGCCCAGCAGGCCTGGGTCGCCGGCTTCCAGACCGCGAACCCCGACGTCACCGTCAACTACACGACCTCCGACTCGGGCGCGGGTCGCAAGGGGTTCCTCGACTCCTCGCTCGACTACGCCGGCTCGGACAGCGCGCTGAACGACGAGGAGCTCGCCTCCTCGACCGAGCGCTGCTACGGCGGCGCCGGGATCGACCTGCCCGTCTACGTGAGCCCCATCGCCGTCGCCTTCAACATCGACGGTGTCACTGAGCTCAACATGTCGGCCGACGTCGTCGCCAAGATCTTCTCCGGTGCGATCACCACCTGGGACGACCCGGCCATCACCGATCTCAACCCGGACGCGACGCTGTCCGGACCGATCACGGTCGTCCACCGCTCCGACGACTCGGGGACGTCCAAGAACTTCCAGGACTACCTGTCCAAGACCGCTCCGGACGTGTGGACCTACGAGGTCTCCAACACCTGGCCCGTCCAGGTCGGCCAGGGCGCCAACGGCACCTCGGGCGTCGTCCAGACGATCCAGGCCGCCCCCGGCACCATCGGCTACGCGGACGCGTCCGCCGTCGGCTCGCTCGGCAAGGTCTCGCTCGGTGTCGGCAGCGAGTTCAACGCCCCGACCGCCGAGGGTGCCGCGGCGACCGTCGACGCCTCGCCCCGCGCCGAGGGCAAGGCCGACGGTGACATCGTCATCAACGTCGACCGCACCACCACGGCCGCGGGCGCCTACCCGGCGATCCTGGTGTCGTACCTGGTCGTCTGCAACACGTACGACACGCAGGAGAAGGTCGACCTGATCAAGGGCTACGCGAACTACGCCGCGAGCGCCGAGGGCCAGGACCAGGCTGCTTCCGCAGCCGGCTCCGCGCCGATCTCGGACACGCTGCGCACGGACGTCCTCGCCTCGATCGACGCGATCGCGGTCAAGTAGCAGCTCCGCTCGCAACGTCCTCGTCCGGCGGCCGCCCAGCGGCCGCCGGACGGCGGCGCTCTAAGACAGGAGAGATCCGTTGGCTTCGCCCACGACAGCGATGACCCCCCCGGTCGCGCCGGTACGGACGCCGAAATCACGACGGCGGAGGAAGACCACGGACCGTGGCCTCGACCGCGGGTTCCGGTACCTGGCCGTCTGGTCGGGGATCCTCATCCTCGCCGTCCTCGCCTCGGTCGCGATCTTCCTGATCATCGAGGCGTGGCCCGCACTGAAGAACCCCGACCTGGCGTCCGAGGTCGCCTGGATCCCGCAGGGCGGCAACCTCTGGTCGGTCGTCGGGCCGCTGATCTTCGGCACGGTCCTGGCCGCCATCGTCTCGCTCGTCATCGCTGTGCCGATCGCCGTCGGGGTCGCGCTGTTCATCTCGCACTACGCACCCCGCCGGATGGCGTCGATCCTGGGATACGTGGTGGACCTGCTCGCCGCCATCCCGTCGGTCGTCTACGGCCTCTGGGGTGTGCTGGTGCTGGCGCCCAAGGTGCAGCCGGTCTGGCAGTTCCTCGTCGACTACTTCGGCTGGATCCCGCTGTTCGCCGGCGACGCCCAGGGCAACGCGTCGAACCCGCCGCGCGTGCTGATGACCACCTCGATCGTGCTCGCGGTGATGATCCTGCCGATCATCACGGCCGTGAGCCGCGAGGTCTTCCTGCAGACCCCGCGCCTGCACGAGGAGGCCGCGCTCGCGCTCGGCGCCACGCGCTGGGAGCTCGTCCGGATGGCCGTCCTGCCGTTCGGGCGCTCGGGCGTCACGTCCGCCGCGATGCTCGGCCTGGGCCGCGCGCTCGGCGAGACCATGGCGGTCCTCATGATCCTGTCGCCCGGACTGCTGTACTCGTTCAAGCTGCTCGTCGCGAGCCAGCAGCAGACGATCGCCGGGAACATCGCGGCGAGGTTCAACGACGCCAACGACATCGGGCGATCGACCCTGATCGCGACCGGCCTGGCGCTCTTCGTCATCACCCTGCTGGTCAACCTGGCAGCCCGCGCGATCATCGCGCGGAACAAGGACTTCTCGGGAGCGAACTGACGTGGCCACCGCACAGCTCACCCCCGAGGCCGCGTCGCTGCGCGAGGCCCTGACCCGCGTCGACGGCTCGCGCCGGCGCAAGGACCGGTTCATGCAGTGGCTGATCTACGGCGCGTTCGCGCTCGCGGTCATCCCGCTCATCTCGCTCGTATGGAGCGTGCTCACCAACGGCCTCGGCCGGTTCGACCTCTACTTCCTGACGCACTCGATGCGGAACGTCTACGGCGGCATGGACGCCGGCGGCGTCTACCACGCGCTGCTCGGCACGATCCTCATCACGGCGCTGACCGTGGTCATCTCGGTCCCGATCGGCATCATCACGTCGATCTACCTGGTCGAGTACGGGTCGGGCACCCTGGCCCGCGCGGTGACGTTCTTCGTCGACGTCATGACGGGCATCCCGTCGATCGTCGCCGGTCTGTTCGCCTTCGCGTTCTTCTACCTGGTGGTCGGGCCGCAGTCGATGAGCGGGCTCGTCGGCGCGGTCGCCCTGTCGGTGCTGATGATCCCCGTCGTGATCCGCTCGACCGAGGAGATGCTGCGGCTCGTCCCGAACGAGCTGCGCGAGGCGTCGTTCGCGCTCGGCGTGCCGAAGTGGCTGACGATCATCCGCGTGGTGCTCCGCACCGCGGTGGCCGGCATCACGACCGGCGTGATGATCGCGATCGCCCGCGTGATCGGAGAGACGGCCCCGCTGCTCATCACCGTGGGCGCGACCGACTCGATCAACCGCGACCCCTTCCACGGCAACATGATGACGCTGCCGGTGTACGTCTACCGGCAGTACGCGGCGGGCCTTGTGCCCTGCGCCCCCGGTGCCGAAGACTGCATCCCGACGATCAATTACGACCGGGCATGGAGCGCAGCACTCGTGCTGATCCTGTTCGTCATGCTGCTCAACCTTCTGGCGCGCGGCGTGAGCCGCTGGTTCGCGCCCAAGACCCGGGCCTGAGCCCCCACAAGGAGATCGACGACCATGGCACAGCGAATTGACGTCAAGGACCTCAACATCTACTACAGCGACTTCCTCGCCGTGGCGGGTGTCGAGATGTCCGTGGAGCCTCGCTCCGTGACCGCCTTCATCGGCCCGTCGGGCTGCGGGAAGTCCACCTTCCTGCGCACGCTCAACCGCATGCACGAGGTCATCCCGGGCGCCCACGTCCAGGGGTCCGTCGCGATGGACGGCATCGACCTCTACGGCGCCGACGTCGACCCCGTGGCGGTCCGCCGGCAGGTGGGCATGGTGTTCCAGCGCCCCAACCCGTTCCCGACGATGTCCATCGCCGACAACGTGCTCGCGGGCATCAAGCTGAACAACAAGCGCATCTCCAAGAGCGACGCCGCGGACGTGGTCGAGCGCTCGCTCAAGAGCGCCAACCTCTGGAACGAGGTCAAGGACCGTCTGAACCGGCCCGGCTCCGGCCTCTCCGGCGGGCAGCAGCAGCGTCTGTGCATCGCGCGCGCCATCGCGGTCAAGCCCCAGGTGCTGCTCATGGACGAGCCGTGCTCGGCGCTCGACCCGATCTCCACGCTCGCGATCGAGGACCTGATCTCCGAGCTGAAGAACGACTACACGATCGTCATCGTCACGCACAACATGCAGCAGGCCGCGCGCGTCTCCGACCGGACGGCGTTCTTCAACCTCAAGGCCACCGGGCAGCCCGGCCGCCTGGTCGAGATCGACGAGACGTCGACCATCTTCTCCTCGCCGCGCGAGCAGGCCACGGAGGACTACATCTCGGGCCGCTTCGGGTGACCTGACAGCGACCACGACGCACGACGAAGGGGGCCGGTCCGCCATGGACCGGCCCCCTTTCGTCGTGCGGTTCAGCTGTCGGACGGCACCGCGTCCGCGTACTCCGGCAGGGTGCCGTCGACGACGGGGACCTCGAGGTCGGCGCTGCCCGCGTCCTTCGTCGCGACGGTGACCGTCACGACCGCGCCGGGCGGCTCGGGGACCGACTCGAAGACGATCTCCTCGTCCGTGTCGGAGTTGCCGCCGGGGGCGCCGAGCAGGACGGTCTTGCCCGCGGGCACCTTGACGGTCTGATCGTCGTCACCCAGCGAGATCTTCACCGTCTGGTCGTCGCCGCCCTTGTTCTGGAGCGCGCCGAGCAGGGCGCCCGGCTTGCCCTGGGCCTCGGAGGCGATCAGGAAGTTGATCGCCTTGATGTCGCCGATGTGGCCGCCCGTGCCGTCGGAGGAGTTGTACTCCAGCTCCGTGGTCATCTGGTTCGTGGCCGAGCAGCCCGTGAGCGTCAGGGCGGCGGCCAGACCGGCGACGGCCAGGCCGGTCGCGGTGCGGAACCGGCGGGTGCGGGGGCGGGGCGAGGTCACGGTGACTCCTGGGTGGCGTCGGACTGCAGGCGGAGCAGGGTCCGCCGGGGTGAGCAGGTCTGTGGCGCAAGCGTAGCCCGGGACGAGGGCTGCGGGGCGCTGAGCCCGCGCTGTGAGTCGGCTCGACGACGAGCGCGTGACCTGCGGCGACGGGGTACTACGTCCGGTAAAGACCGGATTTCCGCGTGATAAGATACCCCTCTGCGAAAGGGGACACCTGCAGATGACTTTCACTGTTGGGGAGACCGTTGTCTACCCGCACCACGGTGCGGCATTGATCGAAGAGATCAAGACCAGGACCATCCGCGGAGAGGACAAGCTCTACCTCAAGCTCAAGGTCGCTCAGGGAGATCTCACCATCGAGGTCCCCGCTGAGAACGTCGACCTGGTGGGCGTTCGTGACGTCGTCGGGCAGGAAGGTCTGGACCGCGTGTTCGAGGTGCTCCGCGCCCCGTACACCGAAGAGCCGACCAACTGGTCCCGCCGCTACAAGGCAAACCTCGAGAAGCTCGCGTCGGGCGACGTCATCAAGGTGGCCGAGGTCGTCCGCGACCTGTCCCGCCGTGACGCCGACCGTGGCCTGTCCGCGGGCGAGAAGCGCATGCTCGCCAAGGCCCGCCAGATCCTCGTCTCGGAGCTCGCACTTGCCGAGCACACCGAGGAGGAGAAGGCCGAAGCGATCCTCGACGAGGTCCTGGCGTCCTGACGCCAGGTGACCGTCGTTGCTGTCCTGACTGCCGCCGGGAGCGGTAGCAGGTTGGGTCATCCCCTCCCGAAGGCACTGGTGCCGCTGGGGGGTCAGTCGCTCGTCGTGCACGCCGCCAGGAACCTCCTGGCGGCACGCGCGGCGGGCGATCAGCATGTCCGGGCGCTGGTGGTCACCGCGCCCGCTGAGCACGTGTCCGCGGTCCGCGAGGCCCTGACCGGGCTGGACGTGCAGGTCGTCGCCGGTGGGCCCACGCGGCAGGCGTCCGTGGCGGCCGGGCTGGCGGCGCTGACGTCGCTCGTCGAGCAGACCTCCGACGAGGTCTCCGTGGTGCTCGTGCACGACGCCGCACGCCCGCTGGCGCCGCCGTCGCTGATCGCGCGCGTGATCGACGCGGTCCTCGACGGGCATGCCGCCGTCGTGCCCGGGCTGCCCGTCACCGACACGATCAAGCGGGTGTCGGCGGGCGGCTCGGTCGAGCCCGTGCTCGAGACCGTCCCGCGCGCCGACCTGCGGGCCGTGCAGACGCCGCAGGGGTTCTCGGCGGAGCTGCTGCGGCGGGCGCACGAGACGTTCGCTTCCGACGCCCTCGACGAGTCGACCTCCGCGTCCGACGACGCCGGTCTGGTCGAGCGTCTCGGGGAACGGGTCTGGGTCGTCGCCGGCGACGAGCGGGCCGCCAAGATCACCACGCCGCGCGATCTCGCCGTGGCGACGCTGCTGCTGGAGGACCGATGAGCGCCGCCCTGCCCCGCACCGGGATCGGGATCGACGTGCACGCCTACGCGGCCGACCCCGCCGAGGGTGCCGTGCTGCACCTCGCCGGGCTGGTGTGGCCCGGGGAGCGGCCGCTGGAGGGCCACTCCGACGCCGACGTCGCCGCGCACGCCTGCGCGGACGCGCTCCTGTCCGCCGCGGGTCTGGGGGACCTCGGGTCGAACTTCGGCACGTCCGAGCCGCAGTGGGCCGGCGCGGCCGGTGCCGTCCTCCTGGCCGAGGCGGCCTCGCGCGTGCGCGCCGCGGGGTTCGTCGTCGGGAACGTCGCCGTGCAGGTGATCGGGAACCGGCCGAAGATCGGTCAGCGCCGCGCCGAGGCCGAGGCGGCGCTCTCGGAGGCCGCCGGGGCGCCCGTGAGCGTGTCCGCCACGACGACCGACGGGCTCGGGCTGACCGGCCGCGGGGAGGGCGTCGCGGCGATCGCCACGGCGCTGGTGGTCGCGGCCGACTGAGCCGCGCGGTTCGTCCTCGCGACGGACTCCTTCGCGTCGGCCGGTGGTGCGATCCGCTGGTCCGCGTCGTTCGTCGCGACGGCCTTGCGCCGGGACCGCGTGCTGCCCAGCAGGACGCCGCCCAGCACGAGGGCGCCCCAGGCCAGCTCGATGACGCTCGTGCGCTCACGCAGCAGGAACCACGAGGCGGCGATGCCGGCGACGGGGACGAGCATGGAGAACGGGGCGACGGTGCTGGACGGGTGCCGTCCCATCAGGCCGGTCCAGAGCATGCCGCCGCACAGGGTCGCGACGAGGACGGTGTAGGCCAGCCCGGCGAGCGCGAGCAGGCCCTGGGTGCTCGTCAGACCGGTGAACGAGTCGCCGATCGCGGCCGGCCCCTCGATGAGCAGCGACAGCGCCAGCATCGGCAGCGGCGGCACGACCGACATCCACAGCAGCAAACGAACGGGCTCGTGCGGGCTGGCCTGCATGGCCTTGCGGCTGCCCAGGTTGCCGATCGCCCAGCCCAGGCCGCCCGCGAGCGTGAGCAGCACCGGGACCAGCGTGGCGCCGCCGTTCAGGCCCGCCCGGTGCGCCGCGATGCCGCCCAGACCCGCCACGGCGAGCAGGATGCCGACACCCTGCCGGGCCGTCAGCCGCTCCCGCAGGAACGTCGCCGCCAGGACGACCGTGAACGGTGCCGACGACTGCAGCACCAGCGACGCGAGCCCCGTCGGCATCCCGTTGGCCATCGCCAGGTAGAGGAACACGAACTGCAGGACGCCGAACCCGGTCCCGTACAGCAGGATCCAGCGCCAGGGCGCCGACGGGCGGGGAACCAGCAGCAGGGTCGGGACCGCGAGCAGGGCGAACCGGAACGCCACGAGGAAGAACGGCGGGAACTGCTGCAGCGACACGTGGATGGCGGTGAAGTTCAGGCCCCAGAGCACGGCGACCAGTGCGGCGAGCAGGCGGTCCCGGGTGGTCATGCGACGAGTGTGTGTCCGGGCTTTCGTTCAGCACCAGCGAAAGATATTTATCCGACGATGTAGCGTGCCTACATGGATGCTCGCGCGCTCGAGACGCTCCGCACGGTCGGGTCGCAGGGCGGCGTGACCGCCGCGGCGGCCGTCCTGCACCTCACGCCGTCCGCGGTGTCGCAGCAGGTGGCCGTGCTGCAGCGCGAGGCCGGGGTGCCCCTCACCGAGCGGGTCGGGCGCGGGCTCCGGCTGACCCCCGCGGGGGAGGCTCTGGCCGCGGCCGCCGTGGACGTCGCAGTGGCCCTGGAACGCGCCCAGGCGGCCTGTGACGCCTTCCGGGAGCGCCCCGAGGGCATCGTGAGGGTGTCGGCGTTCCAGAGCGGCGCAGAGCTGCTCCTGCCCGGGCTGCTGACCCGCGTGGGGCTGCTCGACGGCATCACGCTGGAGTGCACCGACGAGGACGTGGCCCAGGAGGACTTCGCGGCGCTCACCGACCGGATCGACATCGTCGTCGCCCACCGGCCCGAGGACGCGCCCGACTGGCCGGGCGTGCAGGTGGTGCCGTTGCTGCGCGAGCCGCTCGACGTCGCCGTGCCGCTCGACCACCCGCTCGCGTCGCGCGCATCCGTCCACCCGACCGACCTGGCCGACGCCTCGTGGATCTCGGTGCGCGTCGGCTTCCCGATCGCCTCGCTGGTCACCGAGGTCGCCGGCCGGGCCGGGACGGCGCGGCGCATCGTGCACCGGGTCAACGACTTCCACGTGGTCGAGGCGCTCGTCGGCGCCGGGCACGGCATCTCGCTCCTGCCGCGCTACACGTTCGGCGGCAGCACGCGGATCCGGCTCGTCCCGCTGGAGGGCGTGCGGGCCGGCCGCCGGATCGACGCCCTCCTGCGTCGCGACCGCGCCGAGCGCCTCGTCGTCCGCCGCGTCCTGCACGAGCTCCGGTCCCTCGCCGCGCAGATCGCCCCGCCGGGCTGACCGACGTCGCGCGTGACGATGCACGAGTCCTGACCTGCGCACCCGCCCCGCGACCGTTCGGCACCGGCGCGCGGACGCGTCGCGATCGGGGCCTGCGGCCGTTCGGGGCGTTCCGAGGGGGTGTCGCTCGTTCGGGGTCGCGTCCGGGTGACCGTCGGGTGAGGTCCGGGTCTGCAGGCTGGCGTCCGATTCGGACGAAAGGTACGTTCCTGCCGTGACCCAGACCGCCGACGCTCCCACGCAGCAGCTGCCCGTCGTGCGCGCGGCGGGCACCCCGGGCGGACAGCGGTTCGACGACCCCCGCGGGTTCCTCCCGCTCGACGTCCTCGAGGCCACGCGTGCGGGCCTGATGGGCCTCGACGACCACGCCCCACGCCAGCTCACGGGCACCGCGCCCCCGGTCCCGGTGCTGACCCGCACGGTCTGACCGGTCGGCACGGTACGGCGTCAGGGCAGCAGGACCAGCTTCCCGTTGGCGTGGCCGGTCATGCCCTCGGCGTGGGCCTTGGCGGCGTCCTCGAGCGCGTAGGTCTGCGCGACCCGCACGTCGAGGGACCCGTCGGACGCCAGCTCCGCCAGCTGCGCGCGGGCGGCCTCCCGGACGAGAGTCCCCGGGTCGGCGCCCGGGCCCCCACCCAGCGCCCGGATGCCCAGCTCGCCGGCCCGCCGGAACCCCGCGATCGTCGCGACGCGCTGCCGGTCCTCGACGACGGCGACGGAGGTGTCGAGCGCCTCGTCGGTGCCGACGGTGTCGATCGCGACGGTGATCGGCCCGGTGGTCCGGACCGCGTCGTCCAGCCGGTCGAGCAGCCCGTCCCCGTAGGCCACCGGGATCGCGCCGAGGGCGCGCAGGTCGTCGTGGTGGCGCGGGGACGCGGTCGCTATCACCTGGGCCCCGCGCAGGACGGCCAGCTGCACGACCATCCGCCCGACGCCCCCGGACCCGCCGTGCACGAGGACGACGTCGCCGTCGTGGGTGCCGGTCGCGGACAGGGTGTGGACCGCGGTGGCGCCGGTGAGCAGGAGACCGGAGGCGGGAGCCCAGTCGAGGTTGGGCGGCCGGCGGACGGTCACCTGCTCCGAGACGACGATCCGGTCGGCGTAGCCGCCGTCGACGCGCCACGCGATGACCTCGTCGCCCGGCGAGAGCCACCGGACGGACGGACCGACGGCGCTCACGACGCCGGACACCTCGTAGCCGAGCCGCATCGGGAGCCGGCTGGGGTCGGCGCTGCCCCCGCCCGAGTACCGCTTCCAGTCGATCGCGTTGACGGCTGCGGCGCGGACGTCGATGAGGACGTTCCCGGGACCGGGTTCTGCGGTGTCCACCTCGACGACGCGGAGGACCTCGGGCCCGCCGAACGCTGTTGCGACGACGGCTCTGCTGCTGACTGCCACGGGCTCAGAGTGCACCCGTGCGCGGCCGTTGACCAGGGTGTGCGCCCTGTGAGGGCTTTACGCGCCGAAGAGGCGGGACAGGTACGGGTTGCTGAACACGCCGTCCGGGTCGGCCTGTTGCCGGACTCGCTGCGCGTCGGCGAACCGGGGGTACAGCTGGCTGAGGCGGTCGGCCTCGAGCCAGTGCATCTTGCCCCAGTGCGGACGGCCCCCGACGGCGGCGACGATCTGCTCGACCGCACGGAAGTACGTCTCGAACGGCAGGCGGATGTACTGGTGCACGGCGATGTAGGCGGTCTCGCGGCCGTGCGCCGTGGACAGCCACAGGTCGTCGGCGGCGGCGAACCGGATCTCGACGGGGAACGGGACGCGCTCGCCCGAGGCCTCGAGCCAGCGGTCGATCTCGGTCAGCACCGGGACGAGCTGGTCGCGGGGGATCGCGTACTCCATCTCGCGGAAGCGCACGCGGCGGGGGCTGACGAAGACCTCGGGCGCGGGGGCGACGAAGCGGCGCGAGCTCAGCGCGCGGGCGGACAGGCCGTTGATGCCGGCCGTCGTCCGCGGCGCGATCGTCGCGAGCGCGTTGACCGCGGCGAACAGGCCGTTCGACATCAGCTCGTCCTCGATCCAGCCGCGGACCGGGTTCAGCGGCCGCTCGACCTCGTCGGGAACCCTGTTGTTGCGCTTGGTGAGGGTGCGGCGCGTGTGCGGGAACCAGTAGAACTCGAAGTGGTCGTTGCCCTCGACGAGTCCGTCGGGTCCGTCGAGGCGCTCGAGCACGCGGTCCAGGGGCCAGGGTTCCTCGACGGCCTCGAGCTTGAACGCGGGGACGACCTCGAGGGTGACCGCGGAGAGCACGCCGACGCTGCCCAGGCCGAGGCGGGCCAGCTCGAACAGCTCGGGGTTCTGCTCGGGGCAGGTCTCGAGAACCTCACCCTTGGCCGTGACGATGCGGGCGCCGACGACCTGCGTCGCGAGGCCCCCGAGACGGGCGCCGGTGCCGTGCGTGCCGGTCGAGATCGCGCCGGCGACCGACTGCTTGTCGATGTCGCCGAGGTTCCGCATGCCCAGGCCGCGGGCAGCCAGCTCGGCGTTCAGGGCGCCGAGGCGGATGCCCGCGCCGACCGTGACGTGTGTCGTGCCATCGATCTGGGGCGCGACACGCTCGAACGCGTTCAGCCGATCGAGGTGCAGGTGCATGCCGTCCGACGCGGCCACGGGGGTGAAAGAGTGCCCGGCGCCCACCGCCCGCACCTGCAGACCCTCGTCTGCCCCGCTCCGTACGGTTTCGACCAGTTCGTCCTGGTCAGCGGGGTAGACCACGCGCTGAGGGGTCGCCGACGCGGTGCGCGACCAGTTGCGCCACGCCACGGAGCCGGACGGGTGTCCCATGGAATAGAGGGTCCTATTGGTCAACTGTCCAAGTCAAGTGCGCCCGGTCCTTGACTATCGTCACGGTGGGTATTGAAACTGTGCACTGGGGAGGCGTCGGCCTCACCCGCCGGTGTTGCGCCAACCGGTGGGGCCGCCGTTCGAGGGAGGGGACCTTCGTGAATCGTTTGCCTGTCGCTGAAAGACGTGAGCAGCTCATCGAGGCTGCACTCGCGGTCGCGAGCCGGGACGGCATCGACGCCGCCACCGTGCGGGCGGTCGCGGCCGAGGCCGGCGTGTCGTTGGGCGTCGTGCACTACTGCTTCCAGGACAAGGACGAGCTGCTGCGCGCGATGGCGCACGCCATCACGTCGGCCAACCTCCAGCGCAGCCTGGGCGAGCTCCCGCCGGAGGCCGGGGTCGCGGACATCATCGACGGCACCATCGACGCGCTCTGGGACGGCATCAAGGACTCGAGGGGTTCGCAGCTGCTGAGCTACGAGCTCACGACCTCCTCGCTGCGCCACCCGGAGCTCAACCAGGTCGCGATCGAGCAGTACCGGGGCCAGTGGGCCGCCGCGGAGCAGGTCCTGCGGGGCGTCGAGCAGGGAGCCGGCGTGACCTTCACGGTCCCGCTCGAGACCCTCGCGCGCACGGTCGTCGCGGTCGTCGACGGCTACTCGCTGGCCTGGCTGGTCGACGGCGACGAGGAGAAGGCCCGCGAGGGCATGCACGGCTTCGGCAAGTTCCTGCTCTCCATGACCGTCGCCAACCCCTCCGGCGACCTGGACGAGCTGCTGACGACCGGCGACGAGGCACTGCCCGCGTGAGCGCTGTCGTCCCGGCGGCGGCCGGAGCGGACCGCCGGGCGCGCGTCGCCGTGTCCCTCGGCTTCGGCGCCCAGGGATTCGTCCTCCTCCTGATCCTGCTGAGCCTGGACTCGTTCAAGACGCGGTACGGCGTCGACGACGGCGCGATCACGCTCGCCGTGCTCGGCGTCCTGCTCGCCGCGGCCGCAGGAACCTTCGTCGCCGACACGGTGAGCCGGCGCGGCGGCAGCCGCGTCGCGCTCACCGCGGGTCTGGTCGGGATCGGCGTGATCGTGCCGATCATCGCGGTCGTGCCCACGTTCGCCCTGGTCGTCGTGGCGTTCGTCGTCTACGGGCTGTCGCTCGGCATGGTCGACGCCTCGCTCAACATGCAGGCCATCGCGGTGCAGCGCGCCTACGGCCGACCGCTGACCTCGGGCTTCTACGCGTCGTGGTCCGCGGGAGCCGTCCTGGCGTCGTTCGCCGTCGCCGCGTCCGTGGCAGCGGACCTCCCGCTCGAGCCCGTGCATGTGCTGTTCCTGCTCGCCGCGCCGGTGGCCTGGGTCGCGGCGGCGCTGGCGATGCGCGACGGGGCACGGACGCAGGATGCGCCCCTGGCGGGCGCCGACGACCCGCCGCGGGCGCACGTGCCCTGGGGTCCGATGCTCGTGCTGGCCGTCGCCGTCGTCGCGTACTTCGCGGTCGACAACGCGACGCAGACCTGGGGAACCATCTACCTGCTCGACGCGCTCGACGCGGCCGACTGGGTCGCGCCGCTCGTCATCGCGCCGTACCTGGGCGCGACGCTCGCGTCCCGGCTCGTCGGCGACTCGGCCGTGCGGCGCTGGGGCCGCGTCCGCGTCGTCCGAGTCTCGTCGCTCGTCGGCGCCGCCGGTCTGCTCCTGGTCATCA
This sequence comes from Cellulomonas sp. P2_B4, assembly GCF_056404795.1. Taxonomy (NCBI): domain Bacteria; kingdom Bacillati; phylum Actinomycetota; class Actinomycetes; order Micrococcales; family Cellulomonadaceae; genus Cellulomonas; species Cellulomonas sp. P2_B4. The sequence continues at coordinate 73,551 of NZ_JBFUDI010000010.1, read as the reverse complement.
CGGCACCCGGGGTCGTGGCGGCGACGATCGGCTTCGCGGTCGCCGGCGCCGGGCTCGGGCTCATCGCGCCGCTGTGCTTCTCCGCGGCCGGCGCCCTCGCGCCCGACCACGCCGACGCCGTCATCGCCCGGCTCAACGTCTTCAACTACGTCGGGACGCTGCTCGGGGCCGTCATGGTCGGCGCGATCGGGAACGCCACGTCGTTCCGGATCGGCTTCCTCGTCCCCGTCGCGCTGGTCGTCACCGTGGCCGCCCTCGCGGGCCGGTTCGCGACGCCCGCCGCCCGACGCCCACCTACGCCTGAGGAGGTGCCCGCGTGAAGCTGGGCGACCGGCTCGACACCGCCACCCGAGGACTGCCCGCACCGCTGGCAGTCGTCGACCTCGATGCTCTCGACGCCAACGCGACCGACCTGGTGCGGCGCGCGGCCGGCACGCCCATCCGCGTCGCCAGCAAGTCCGTGCGTGTCCGCGCCGTCCTGCAGCGCGTGCTCGCCCGCGACGGCTTCGCGGGCGTCATGGCGTACTCGCTGCGGGAGGCGCTCTGGCTCGTCTCGCAGGGTGTCGACGACGTCCTGATGGGCTACCCGACCGTCGACACCGACGCCATGGACAAGCTCGCGGCCGACCCCGCCGCGGTCGCCGCCGTCACGCTCATGGTCGACGACCTCGCGCAGGTAGACCTCGCGGCCCGCTCGGCGTCCGCGCACGGCGTCACGATCCGGCTCTGCCTGGACGTCGACGCGTCGCTGCGCGTCAAGATCGGCCCGCTGGCCGCGCACCTCGGCGTGCGTCGCTCGCCGGTTCACTCGGCGGCCGACGCCGGGGCGCTCGCCCGCGCGATCGCCGCTCGTCCGGGCGTCGACGTGGTCGGCGTCATGTTCTACGAGGCCCAGGTGGCCGGTCTGCCCGACTCCAGCGCGGCGGTCCGCGCGGTCAAGCGCCTGTCGATCGCGGACCTGGCCTCCCGCCGTGCCGCCGTCGTCGCCGCGGTGCAGGACGGCGTCGGGCACGAGCTCTCCCTGGTGAACAGCGGCGGCTCCGGCTCCGTCGCGAGCAGCGCCGCCGACCCGGCCGTCACCGAGGTCACGGCCGGCTCGGGCCTGTTCGTGCCCACCCTGTTCGACTCCTACCGGTCGTTCACGCCTCGCCCTGCCGCGTTCTTCGGGCTCGACGTGGTCCGCATCCCTGCCGCGGGCTTCGCGACGGTGTTCGGTGGCGGCTACATCGCGTCCGGCCCGTCGACGAAGTCCCGCCAGCCGCGTCCGGTCTGGCCCGGCGGGCTGTCGCTGACCAGCCGCGAGGGCGCCGGCGAGGTGCAGACGCCGCTGCGCCTGTCCGGCGGCGCCGACCTGCGCGTCGGCGACCGCGTCTGGTTCCGGCACGCCAAGTCGGGCGAGGTCATGGAGCGCTTCGAGTCGGTGCACCTGGTCCGGGACACCACCATCGAGGCCACCGTCCCCACGTACCGCGGCGAGTCCCACACCTTCGGCTGACCGCCCCGGCCCGCACTCGTCGGGCCGACGACGAGCGCGAACGCGGACGTCGGGGATCCCCGGCGGGCGCGGGGCGGGGCGCTGCGCCCGGTAGCCTTGCCCGCGTGACCCTGCGCCTCTTCGACACCGCGACCCGGACGGTGCGTGACTTCGTACCGCTCGTTCCCGGCGAGGTGGGCGTGTACCTGTGTGGCGCGACCGTGCAGTCGGCGCCGCACATCGGCCACCTGCGGTCGGCGGTCGCCTTCGACGTGCTCGTCCGCTGGCTGCGCCGGTCGGGCAACAGGGTCACGCTCATCCGCAACGTCACCGACATCGACGACAAGATCCTCGCGAAGGCCGCCGACGCGGGCGAGGCGTGGTGGGCCTGGGCGATGCTCAACGAGCGCGCGTTCAGCGAGGCCTACGACGCCCTCGGGGTCCTGCCGCCCAGCTACGAGCCGCGGGCGACCGGGCACGTGCCCGCGATGATCGAGCTGATGGTGCGGCTCGTCGAGAAGGGCCATGCCTACACGACGAGCCCCGGCGACGTGTGGTTCGACGTCCGCAGCTACGGCGACTACGGCGCGCTGACCAACCAGCGCGTGGACGACATGATCCCGGCGCCGGACGGCACGGTCGACGACGACGCCAAGCGCGACCCGCGCGACTTCGCCCTCTGGAAGGCCGCGAAGCCGGGGGAGCCCGACACGGCGAGCTGGGACACCCCGTTCGGCCGCGGCCGGCCGGGCTGGCACCTGGAGTGCTCCGCCATGGCGCAGCGCTACCTGGGCGAGACGTTCGACATCCACGGCGGCGGCCTGGACCTGCGGTTCCCGCACCACGAGAACGAGCAGGCGCAGTCGCGCGCGGCCGGGTACGGGTTCGCGCGGTACTGGCTGCACAACGGCTGGGTCACGCAGGGCGGCGCCAAGATGAGCAAGTCGCTCGGCAACGGCCTGCTGGTCACCGCGGTGCTGGCCAAGGAGCGCGCGTCGGTCCTGCGGTACGCGATGACCGCCGTCCAGTACAGCTCCATGCTCGAGTGGTCCGACGACACCCTGCGCGAGGCCGAGGCGACGTGGGACCGGCTCGCGGGGTTCGTCGAGCGGGCCGCCGAGAAGGTCGGTGTGGCCGACGACGCCGAGGTGGCGTCCGCGAAGCTGCCCGACGACTTCGTCGCCGCGATGGACGACGACCTCAACGTCCCGGCCGCGCTCGCGGTCGTGCACGAGCACCTGCGCACCGGCAACTCCGCGCTCGCGCGCGGGGACGCCGCCGAGGCGCGTGAGTCGATGGTCGTGCTCCGCGCGATGCTCGACGTGCTCGGCCTCGACCCGGCCGGCGAGCACTGGCGTGCCACGACGGGCGACGAGCGCTACGTGCACGCCCTGGAGTCGGTGGTCGCCTCCGAGCTCGAGGCCCGCGCGCAGGCCCGCGCCGCCCGCGACTTCGCCACGTCCGACGCGATCCGGGACCGCCTCGCCGCGGCCGGGGTCGTCGTCGAGGATTCATCTTCCGGGGCGCGCTGGTCGCTGGCCGCGCGCACCGACGTCGACGGCTGACACCAGCCGGACCCCACACGCTTCAGAACAAAGGAACACAGCATGGCTGGCAACTCCTCCCGCCGCGGGGCCACCCGCAAGGCAGGATCCAAGAAGACCGCGAGCGCGGGCACCGGCGGCAAGAACCGCCGCTCGCTCGAGGGTCGCGGCCCGACGCCCAAGGCCGAGGACCGCGAGTACCACCCGGCGCACAAGGCGAAGATCGCGGCCGAGCGCCGCGCGGTCGCCGGGACGCGCGGGACCTCCGGGCGGCAGGCGGCGGGGGCGTCGCGCAGCGCGGCCGGCTCCAAGGGCGGGCGCAAGAGCTCGACCCACGAGATCGTGTCCGGCCGCAACAGCGTGGTCGAGGCGCTGCGCGCGGGCATCCCGGTGTCGACGGTGTACATCGCCTCGCGCCTGGAGGCCGACGACCGCACGCGCGAGATCATCGCTGCGGCAGGCAACTCGAACTACCCGCTGCTCGAGGTCAGCCGCTCCGAGCTCGACCGCCTGACCGACGGCTCCGTCCACCAGGGCGTCGCCATCCAGGTCCCCCCCTACGAGTACGCCGACGACGACGACCTGCTCGACGCGGCCGCGGAGTCGGACCGTGCGGCGCTGATCGTCGCGCTCGACGGCGTGACCGACCCGCGCAACCTCGGCGCGGTCCTGCGGTCCGCGGGCGCGTTCGGAGCGCACGGCGTGCTGGTGCCGGAGCGGCGTGCCGCCGGCGTCACCGCGTCCGCGTGGAAGGTCTCCGCCGGTGCCGCGGCACGCGTGCCGGTCGCCCGCGTGACCAACCTCGTGCGCACCCTGCAGGGGCTCAAGCAGGCCGGCGTGTTCGTCGTCGGGCTGGACGGCGGCGGCGACACCACGATCACCGAGCTGCCCTACGCGACCGACCCGCTCGTGCTCGTCGTCGGCTCCGAGGGCAAGGGCCTGTCCCGCCTGGTGCGCGAGCAGTGCGACGCCATCGCCTCGATCCCGATCACGTCCGCGGTCGAGTCGCTCAACGCCGGCGTCGCCGCGGGCATCGCCCTCTACGAGGTCGCCCGCCAGCGCGCAGTCTGACGCCGCGGTCGGCGGCCGCACCGCCGCTGGCCCGCCGCGGACGTGCCGCACGGCCGCAGGCCCGCCGGAATCGCCGACGGCGCCCGAAATGCGCGACGGCGCCAGCCACACGGGGCGCCGTCGCAGGCCCGGGGCGCCGTCGGCGGGTGCGCTTCAGCGGGTGGCCGTCAGGCCGGCCGTGGCCAGGTGGGCGGCGAAGCGGTCGCGGTCGAGTGCGACGTCCCAGGTCCAGCGGACCATCCTCGCGCCGCCCGCGCGTAGTCGATCCTCCCGGAGCTTCTCGGCCCAGAGCCGCTCCTCGAGTGCTCGGCGGTCCTCGACGCCGTCGACGCGGTACTTGATCCGCCCGTCGAACTCTCCGATCAGGCGCAGGTGGCGCCACCAGAAGTCCACCCGTCCGACGGGACCTCGAACGTCCTTCAGTGGCTGCTGAAGAGTCGGGAGCGGGATGCCGATCTCGATCATCCGGCCGCGGCTCAGGGACTCGCCCGTCGACTCGGCCAATCCCGACGCGTGCTCGAGGACCCGCCGCGCCGCTCGAGCTCCGCGCCTGGTGCCGAGCTCGTCGAGCGCTGCCGCGAGATCGGCGTGGGTGGTGAGCTGGTGGTGCAGGGCGTGGTCGGCGGCAGCGAGACCGGTCACGAACGTGGAGGTCCGCGCGAGGTCGACGACCGTCCTGGCCKGCCCGGTGACCAGCAGCCCGTCGACCTGGACGGCGGGCACCTCGTTCGTCGAGTCGCGGCGGACGACTCCCGGCTTCGACCGTCCGCCACCGCGTCGCTGAGTCGCGACCTCGATCGACGACGGCCAGGCGCCGACCCGCGGGAGGCCCCAGACCGCCGCCGCCGACGCGTGCGAGAACACCGCGCCGGGCATCTCCTGGGCCGCCGCGCGGACCCGAAGGAGATGCCGCTCGCCCGGTGCCGCCGACCGCCAGCGGGCTGCGCCGACGTAGCAGCCGCGGCGGACCCTGACGACGACGTCATGGGCGACCTCGTGCGCGAGCCGACCGTGGGTGAGCCCTGCGGCCAGGGCGTCCTGTGTCGTGAACACCCCACGACCGACCAACCCGTCCAGCTCGTCCGCTCGGTCCACCGCACGAGCCTGCCACCGCGCTCGGATGCGTATCGCGTCCCGTCCACAGGGCGCGCCGACGGCGCCCGGTAGACGCGACGGCGCCACAAGCACGGGGCGCCGTCGCGTCCCGCGGGCGCCGTCGGCGGCTAGACCCGCCTCGGAGGGCAGGTGGCGGGCGGTGGCCCGGTCAGCCGATGAGCGGGTCGTCGATGCGGGGGATCATGCCTGTCTCGGGGATCTCGCCCGCCTGCACGCCGAGGATCGCCTGCTCGTCGGGACGGTTGGGCAGGATGTCCTTGAGGTAGCTCTTCACGGCCTTCTTCATGGACACGTCGTGGCCGGCCTGCTCGGACAGGTACCACCGGTGGTCGAGCAGCTCGTGGTAGATCTGCGCGGGCTCGAGCTTGCCGCGCAGGTCGCGGGGGACGGCGCGGACGGCGGGCTCGAACACGTCGGTGAGCCAGTCGTGGGCGACGAACGACTCGTCCTCGCGCTGCCGGTCGGTGGCGGCCCTGTACTCGTCGAGGTCGTTCAGGAGCCGGCGGGCCTGGTTCTCCTGCACGTCCAGGCCGGTGAGGCGCATGAGGCGGCGGGAGTGGTGCCCGGCGTCGACGACCTTCGGCTGGATGACGACGCGCGTGCCGTCGACGTCGGTGGTGATGTCGAGCTCGCCGACGTCGAACCCCAGGTCGTTGAGGCGGTCGATGCGGGCCTGGACGCGCCAGCGGTCGCCGTAGCCGAACGTCTCGGGCTCGGTCAGGGCACGCCACAGCTCCTCGTACCGCTCGGCGAGGGCGTCCCCGATGGCGACGGCGTCGACGTCCTCCTCGAGGAACTCGCCCGCCTGCAGGTCCATGAGCTCGCCGATGATGTTCACGCGGGCGATCTCGAGGTCGTACCCGCGCTGGCCGTCGGTGAGGCGGTCGTGCAGGTCGCCCGTCTCGGCGTCGACGAGGTACGCGGCGAAGGTCTCGGCGTCTCGTCGGAACAGGGTGTTGGACAGCGACACGTCACCCCAGTAGAAGCCGACCAGGTGCAGCCGGACCAGGAGCACCGCGAGGGCGTCGATCAGCCGCGTGGCCGTGTCGGGCTGCAGGACCTGGCTGAACAGCGCGCGGTAGGGCAGCGAGAACGAGAGGTGCTGCGTGATGAGGCAGGCCTCGAGTCGTTCGCCGGAGGCGTCCGAGCGGCCGGTGATCACGCCCACGGGCTCGACGCCGGGGACGTCCAGGCGCCGCAGCTGGCGCAGCAGCTCGTACTCGCGGTACGCGACGGTCTCGCCGATCTCCTTGACGGCGATGACCCGCCCGGACATCTTCACGAACCGCACGATGTGCCGCGAGATGCCGCGGGGGAGGGCGGCCAGCGTCTCGGCGGGCCAGTCCTCGAGCGGGAGGTGCCAGGGAAGGTCGAGCAGCGCCGGGTCCGGCGAGGCCGCGGTGATCTGCAGCGCGTTCATGACGACCATTCTCCCAGCAGGTGCCAACACCAAAGGGACGGCCCCGGCGAGTGCCAGGACCGCCCCTCGGCGATCAGACGATCAGATGGCGATGCGCTCGCCCGAGCCGGCGTGGAACAGGTGGGACTCGCCCGCGCGGATCGCGATGTAGATGGTCTCGCCCTTGGCGGGCACCTGGCGCGGGTCGACGCGCACGATGACCTGGGCGTCGCCGGCACCGGAGTGCACGTCGGCGGCGTGGCCGAACTCGTTGGTCAGCGAGCCGTAGACGAACGCGTCGGAGCCGAGCTCCTCGACGATGTTCACGATGACCGGGATGCCGCCGGGGGTGCCGGAGGGCACGACGTCCACGGACTCGGGGCGGAAGCCGACGGTGATGTGGTTCTTGTCGTCCTCGGTCAGCTGGCCGATGGCGTCACGGGGGATCGGAACGGCGGTCCGGCCGAGGTTGGCGTTGCCGTCGAGCACCGGGAACGTGCCGATGTTCATGGCCGGCGAGCCGATGAAGCCGGCGACGAAGACGTTGGCCGGGGTGTCGTACATGTCGCGCGGCGTGCCGACCTGCTGCAGGAGGCCGTCCTTGAGGACCGCGATGCGGTCGCCCATGGTCAGGGCCTCGGTCTGGTCGTGCGTGACGTAGACGGTGGTGACACCGAGACGACGCTGCAGCGACGCGATCTGCGTACGGGTCTGGACGCGGAGCTTGGCGTCGAGGTTCGAGAGCGGCTCGTCCATGAGGAACACCTGGGGCGAACGCACGATGGCGCGACCCATGGCGACACGCTGACGCTGGCCACCGGAGAGGGCCTTCGGCTTGCGGTCGAGGTACTGCGACAGGTCGAGGATCTTGGCAGCCTCCTCGACGCGCTGGCGGATGTCCGCCTTCGGGGTGCCGGCGATCTTGAGCGCGAAGCCCATGTTGTCCGCCACCGTCATGTGCGGGTACAGCGCGTAGTTCTGGAACACCATCGCGATGTCGCGGTCCTTCGGCTGGACGTCCGTGACGTCGCGGTCGCCGATGAGGATGCGGCCGGAGTTGACGTCCTCGAGGCCCGCGAGCATGCGGAGCGAGGTGGACTTACCACAGCCGGAGGGGCCGACGAGGACGAGGAACTCGCCGTCCTCGATGTGCAGGTCGAGCGCGTCGACCGCGGGGCGCTCGGTCCCCGGGTAGATCCGGGAAGCCTTGTCGAAAGTGACCGTTGCCATGACTGATCAATCCCTTCACCGGCAGGTACGTGCCGGACGATCCGTTGTGAAGAGTGTCAAAGGTGTCCTCGATGACACGGGCCGGATGCAGGGTGTACATCGGCGACCCGCGGTCATCTTGCCACACCACGCCGGAACCACCGCAATCGGGCGTGACGTGCACCACACGTGCGGGTGGCTCTCACGCCACCTTCACCCGAGTGCCAGGCCGGAGCCGTCGCGGAACGTGAGCAGCAGCCGCCCGCCGTGCTCCTCCGCGTCGTCGAGGGTGGCGTAGCCGCCGCCCAGCAGCGAGCGGACGTCGGCGGTGCCGGCCGTCCGTCCGTCGACGAGGTCGAGCGTGCGCAGCTGGAGGTCGTCGGTGAGGACGACGACGTGCAGGGGGTCGGCGCCCAGGTAGACGGGCGTCGCGTCGACGTGGGCGCGCCAGCGCTCGTCGCCGGACCGTGCGTCGCGGGAGACCACCGAGGTGGAGCCCGCCGTCACCACAGCGCCGTCGAGCACCATCAGGGGGCCCGTGGTCCCTTCGGCCCGCCACAGCTCCCGGCCGGTCGTCGCGTCGCGCGCGACCACGACGGAGCCGCCCTGACCGTTGCGCAGCAGGACGACGTTGCGCGCGCTCCCGTCGTCGACCGCGAGGTCGGCCTGCGAGCCGTCCACGGCGACGTGCTTGCCGCGATCGGTGACCAGCACGCCCGCCGGGTGGGCCAGGCTCTGGAACGGCGTCCAGGCGAGGGTGTCGGAGCGCCCGAGCTCGGTCCAGCCCTTGGGTCCGACCGAGTGCGGGGTCAGCGGCTCCCCGTCGGGCGACCACAGCCACGCGTGCCCGTCGCCGGCGAGCAGGACCCGGTCGGCGTCGGCGCTCAGCGTGGTCTCGCTGTCGATCGTGGTGCTGCCGATGCGCAGGGGCTCCGAGGCCGCGACCGACGGCGTGCTGTCGCTCCAGACGCGCGCGCCGGTGCCCGGGTCGGTGGCGCGGACGTCCCAGTGGGTGTGGGTGCTGTCGTCGGCGACCGGGCGCGCGACCACCACGAGGCCGTCGCTGGCGGCCCAGAGCGTCCCGGCGGGCAGGATCCGACGGGAGATCACCGAGCCGTCGTTGGGGTCGAGGACCATGAGCGGCGTGCCGACGACCTGCCCCGGGCCGGCGAGGTCCGCGCCGCAGACCGCGCGTGCGGCCGGGAGGGTCGCGCACCGCACCCAGACGGACGGGAACGTGCCGCGGGCCTCCGGCGGCAGCGCGTCGTCGATCGGGAACGGCGTGGACCACAGGTGTGCGCCGGTGTCCGGGTCGATGCCGCGCAGCTCGACGGCGCCCTGGCGGTAGCGGGTGCCGATCGTCCACCGGCCGGCGGTGTCGTCGGCCACGAGGGTCACCGCGTCGGCGGGCGTCCAGCCCCAGAGCGTGGAGACGTGCTCGGGGAGCGGCTGCAGGACGCCGGGCACGCTGGCCAGGTACGCCAGCCGGTCGCGCGCGCGGACGTCGAACAGCGTCTGCGCGCCGACCAGGGCGAGCACGGCGACCACGACCGCGACCGCCAGCCAGGGTGCGCGCCGCCGGATCCAGTCGCGCCGGGCGCCGACGACGTCCGAGGTCGTGACGGGCTCGCCCTCGTCGATCTCGAGGACCTGTCGGTGGCCGCCGAGATGGAGGCGCTGGCTCTCGCTCATGGCGGCGACGTCATCCCAGGACGGCGACCGCGCCGTCGGTCATCCACACGAACAGCCGGGGGTCGCGGCCGGTCGACTGGAACCCCTGCGGGACCAGCGTCGAGCGACCCTCGGTGACGGCGTCGTGCAGGTCCGCCGTCCACGCGAGCTGCCCGTCCGCGAGCGAGTACGCCTCCAGGGTGATCCGCAGGCCGGGCACCAGCAGGTACCGGCCGTCGGTCGAGAGCTGGGAGGGTCCGACGTCGAGCTTGGTGGTCCAGCGCACCTCGCCGGTCCGGGCGTCGACGGCGCTGAGGTCGCTGAACGCCAGCACGTACACGACGCCGTCGAGCAGCAGCGCGGTGGTGACGGCGTCGTCCTTGTGCCACAAGGTCTGTCCGGTCTTGGCGTCGCGCCCGCTGATGCCGAGAACCCCGGACGGGCCGTCGCCGACCGTCAGCACCACACCGGGCGCGGAGCCGTCGTCGACGGGGAGCCAGGCCGCGGTCTGGTCCATCGGGACCTCGGTCCCGTCGGCGAGCAGCAGCTTCCCGGAGTACCGGTTGCTCGACGAATAGGTGCTCAGCACGTACGCCCCGGCCCGAGCGCCCTGGAGCCACGAGCCGGACTCGAGCGGGACGTCGCGAACGAGCGTGCCGTCGTCGTCGAGGATCCACGCGTCGGTGTCGACGCTGAGCACCACCTGGTCGCCGAACGTCGACATGTAGGCACCGCCCGACGCGTTCGCCGCCGACGGCCCGTCCTCGCGGCCCAGGACGTCGACCGGGGGCGTCGTCCAGGTCCACTGCTGCGTGCCGTCGCGGGCGTCCGCGGCCACCACCTTCCACCGGACCGAGCTGGCGTCGTCGCGGGCCGGCTCGCCCGCGTCGTCGACCCGCGTCGCGACCACGATCGCGTCCTTCGTGAACGTCACGCCCGACGTCCCGGCGATCGAGCGCGTGGACAGCACGTGCCCGTCGGAGGGGTCGAGCACCCAGATCGTGGTGTCGGGCAGGCCGACGACGTTCTCGCCGTACTGCTGCGACAGGCAGGCGGCCAGCGGTCCGTCGTCGCGGGGGATCTCGCTGCAGCTGACCCACGTGCTCGGCTGCGTGCCGTCCGGCTGCGGGTTCGGGACGGGCAGCGACACCGGGGTGGTCCACCGGGTCTCGCCCGTGTCCGGGTCGAGGGCGACGACGCGCACGCCGCCGTCGTCGTCCGTGGCGCCGCCCACCATCAGACCGTCCACCATCGACCCGCCCTGCATGACGGCGCCGAGCTCGGGCGGGGCCCGCCAGATCACGCCGATGTCGGGACCGGTGGGCGGGATGACGCCGGGGACGTCGGCGAGCGCGGCGATCCGGCTGCGCTCGCGGGCGTCGAGGACGGACTGCGCGCCGACGAGACCCAGGACGGCCACGACGGCGACGGGTACCAGCCAGAGCGCGTGCCGACGAGGCCACGAACGCGGCCCCGGAGCCGAGCCGTCGGAGGGCGCTGCCGTGACGTGGACGTCGATCTCGTCGACGAGCTCGACCTCGCGCATCCGGCCGGTCATGGGGCGGACGGTACGCCTCGGTCCTGTCCGGGGCCAGCGCCCCGGCGTCAGAGGGCGTCGGCGAAGGACCCGAGCGCCGCGACGAGCTGCTCGGGGGTCTGGACGCGGAAGCGCGCGACCGTCGTCCCGTCGCCCACCTTGACCGTGACGTCGTCCGGACCCAGGGCCTCGAAGGCGTGCTCGTCGGTGACGTCGTCGCCCGCGTAGAGCACGACGGCAGCGCCGAGCTCGTCGCGGAGCGCGACCAGGGCCTCGCCCTTGCTGGCGCGCAGCACCGAGATCTCCACGACGTCCTTGCCGTGCAGCACGCCCGTGCCCAGCTCCTCGCCGAGCGCGATCGCCTCGTCCTCGGCCGGACCGGCCACGGCGCTCTCGGCCAGCCGCGTGTGCACGACGACCGCCGTCGGCTTGGTCTCCACCCACACGCCGTCGCGGCCGCGCGCGATCCGCAGCGCCTGCGCGCCCAGGGTCGCCAGCCGGTCGGCCTGCTCGTCGGACAGCTGGACGACGTCGCGGTCGAGCCCGAACGTGGTGACCCGCGCCCGCTCGGCGCCGTGGCTGCCGATCAGGAACGTGCCCGCGGGCACCTCGGCGAGCGTGTGCAGGTCCGCCATGGAGCGTCCGGACACCAGCGCGAGCGAGATCCCGTCCGACGCGGCGAGCCGGGCCAGCGCCTCGACGCCCGCGGGCAGGATCCGCGACGCCGACGGGTCGTCCTGCAACGGCGCGAGCGTCCCGTCGAAGTCGAGCGCGACGAGCACGGGCCGGCGACCGTCGTCGGCGGCCAGCTCCTGAAGAACGTCATCCAGCGGCATGCGGGCCTCCGATCGGCACCGCGTTGAGAGCAGCGAGGAAGTCCTGCGACCACGCCACGACGTCGTGCCCCAGCACCCGGCGGCGCAGGCTGCGCATCCGCTTGCGCGAGTCGCGGGCGTCCATGTGCACGGCGTACCAGATGGCGTCCTTCATGCCGTCGATGTCGTGCGGGTTGACCAGGACGGCACCGCTCAGCTCGTCGGCGGCCCCCGTGAACTCCGAGAGGACCAGGGCGCCGCGATCGTCGGAACGGGCCGCCACGTACTCCTTGGCCACGAGGTTCATGCCGTCGCGCAGGGCGGTGACGAGCATGACGTCGGCGGCCAGGTAGAGCGCCGCCATCTCCTCCATGGGGAACGACTGGTGCAGGTACTGCACGGGCGCGTGGCCCACCTGCCCGTAGTCCCCGTTGATGCGGCCCACGAGCAGCTCCACGTCGTCGCGCAGCTGCTGGTACGCACCCACGTTCTCCCGGCTCGGGCTGGCCACCTGCACGAGCGTGGTGCTGTGCGGGGACAGCCGGTCCTCCGCGAGCAGCTCGCCGTACGCCTTGATGCGGTGCCGGATGCCCTTGGTGTAGTCGAGCCGGTCGACGCCGAGCAGCAGGAACTCCGGGTCGCCCAGCTCGTGGCGGATCTGCTTGGCGCGCTCCTGGACCTCGTCGGTGCGCGCCAGGTCGTCGAACGCGTGGGAGTCGATCGAGATGGGGAACGCGGCCGCGCGCACGTGCCGGTCCACGCGGCCGTCGGCGTCGTTGAGCGTGATCACCTGCCCACGCGTGGTCAGGTCCGTGTACCGACGGACCACGCGCACGAAGTTCGCGGCGTCGCCGCCCCGCTGGAAGCCGACGAGGTCCGCGCCGAGCAGCCCCTCGACCACCTGCTTGCGCCACGGCAGCTGCGCGAAGATCTCGAGTGCAGGGAACGGGATGTGGTGGAAGTAGCCGATGCGCAGGTCCGGACGCAGCTCGCGCAGCATCTTCGGGACGAGCTGCAGCTGGTAGTCGTGCACCCAGACGGTGGCGCCGTCGGCGGCCTGGTCCGCGGCGGCCTGGGCGAACCGTCGGTTGACCCGCTGGTACACGTCCCACCACTGCCGGTGGAACTGCGGGGGCGCGATGACGTCGTGGTAGAGCGGCCAGAGGGTGTCGTTGGAGAAGCCCTCGTAGAACTGCTCGATGTCGTCCTCGGTGAGCACGACAGGGATCAGCTCGGTCCCGTCCACGTCGAAGGGGTCGAGCTCGAGGTCGGGCGCGCCGCCCCAGCCCACCCAGGCGCCTGACGTGGACGCCATGACGGGCGCGAGCGCGGTGACCAGACCGCCCGGCGAGCGGGTCCAGGTCGGTTCGCCGTCGTCGTCGAGCGAGACGTCGACCGGGAGCCGGTTGGCGACGACGACGAAGTCGTAGCCGGGCACGTCGGAAGGCACCTGATCAACTCCTCGGGATTCCGCACGACCCTATCGGGCGGCACGCCGGCGTGCGGTACGGAGCGCCGCCATGCTCACGGCTCGCCGTCGCCGTACCGTGCACGGATGGAGCGGATCGGACTGACACCGGGGTCGGAGATCGGCGGATACACCGTCGTCGCGCCGCTCGGTCAAGGTGGCATGGGGACGGTCTACCGCGCGGTGGACGGCGCCGGCGACGCGGTCGCGCTCAAGCTGCTGCACACGCAGATCGGCACCGACGCCACGGCCCGGGCCCGTCTGCGTCGGGAGGTGAGCGCGCTGCAGAAGCTCCGGCACCCGGGCGTCGCCGCGATCCTGGACGCCGAGGCCGACTCGACCGAGGCGTTCCTGGTCACCGAGCTGATCCAGGGCGACAACCTCGAGGAGCACGTCCGCGAGCGCGGCCCGCTGGGCGCCGAGGACCTGCTGGACCTCGCCGAGGGCCTGCGCGACGTGCTCGAGGCGGTGCACGGCGCGGGCGTGATCCACCGCGACCTCAAGCCCTCCAACGTGCTCGTCACCGACGACGGACCGGTGCTCATCGACTTCGGCATCGCGCAGGCCGCCGACGACTCCCGGATGACGTCGGCCGGCCTGGTGATCGGGACCCCCGGCTACCTGGCGCCCGAGCTGCTCGACGGCGACGAGCCCAGCGCCGCCACCGACTTCTGGGGCTGGGCCGCGGTCCTCGCGTTCGCCGCCACGGGCCGCCCGCCGTTCGGCACCCGCCCGCTCGAGGCCGTCCTGGCCCGGGCGCGTGCGGGAGAGGTGGACGTCGACGGGCTCGGCCCTCTGACCGCGTCCGCGTTGCGACGAGCCCTCGCGCCCGCCGTCGAGGAGCGCACCAGCCCGGACGACGTCGTCGCGGCGCTGACGCTCGTCGTCGCCGAGGGCGAGTCGCTCGCCGACGATACCGAGACCACCGCGTTCGGCCCGCAGGACGTCGTCGGGACGACCGTCCTGGGAACCGAGCCGCCGACGGTCGCGGTGGCTGCCGGCGCCGGTTCCGCCGCTGCGGCCGGTGCCGGGTCCGTCGTCTCCACGGCGCCGCCGGTCAACGACGGCCTCACGCGTCCGTTCGACCCGACGGCCGGGACGGACGACGAGTACGAGGAGGACGAGGACCTCGAGGACGACGACGAGGACGGCGTCGACTGGATCGAGGAGGACCTGGACCTCTCCGAGGGGGAGGGCCCGGAGGGCTCCGGCTACGTGCGCCCGCCCGCGTTGCGCCGCTGGGGCACCCTCCTCGCGTTCGCGGTGCTGGTCGGCTCGGCGGGTGCGATCTACCCCGGCATCACCCTGATCGCGTTCCTCGTCATCGTCATCGTGATCCGGACCATCGGGTCGACCGTCGAGTCGATGCACGCGCACCGGGAGCGTGTCGGCGTCCGTCGCTCGGACCACGCGCGCGCGGTCGCGACCGGTCCCTGGCACCTCGTGCGGTCGCTGCTCGGGCTCGTGCCGTCGCTCCTCGTCGCCGGCAGCGTCGTGGTGATCCTGCTCGGCGTCGCCTGGTGGCTCATCGGGGAGGGGCACTGGACGATCGGCGGGTCGCCGTCCGGCCAGGAGCCGCAGGGCAGGACCGCAACCCTGCTCGTCGCGGCCATCCTCATGATCGGCGTCTGCATCGTCTGGTGGGGGCCGCTGTCCCGGATGACCCGCGTCGGCGCGCGCCGGGTGCTCGCGGTCGTCGCCCCGGGGCGCAAGGGAGCGCTCGTCGCGATCGTCGTGCTGCTCGGTGTGTCCGCGATCTTCGTCACACTGATCCTCACCGGCACGGACATCACGTGGGCCCCGTTCCCCGAGCCCACGCTGCCCTGACCCCCTACGCGCCCGTGCGCAGGCTCCGTGACACCGCAGGGGAGTCTCGCCATGCAAAATGGCCCTGGCGTGCAGCGGTCCCACACCATTGGGTGAGGCCCTGACCGGGGGCCGGCGGGACGGGAGCATGGGTGGCGCGAGCGGCGGGCGGGGACGGGCAGGCCGGCGACGACGTCGTCGAGGGACGACGCAGCAACGGCGACCTCGTGCGGTTCGACCACCGCACCGGGACCCTGGGCGTGCACCGCGGCGACGTGATCATCGCGTGGTTCCGGCCCGACGAGGGCTACGAGTTCTTCCTGCGTGAGGTGGCCAAGTGACCAGCCCGTTCGACGCCGCCTTCACCGCGTTCGTGCGGGGTCGCGGGCTCTGGCGCGACGACACCCCGGGGGCGGTGCTCGAACGGTGGTCGAGCTTCGTGGAGGAGTGCGAGCACGGGTACCGCGAGGACGAGTTCGCCTACGCCAACGAGGTGATGTCGCGGACCACGCTCGAGGCCGCGCTGCGTGCGCCGGAGCTGGCGGACTTCCCCGAGACCGCCGTCCTGCGTGCCCGGGTCGCCGAGATCGACGCGCGCTTCCGGCCGCTGCTGGTGGAGCACGCGCACCGGGGGATCGACGTGGACGAGTGGTGGCTGCGGGGCATCGTCAGGTTTGCCGGGCACCGGCTTGCGCGCGAGTGGAAGCAGTCGTTCGGGTTCGACGTCGAGGTGGTCCGTCAGTCGCGTGCCTGACGTCCCACAGGCGCTACCCCTACGCTGTGCGGCATGACGGCGCGAGGACGGGCGATCGACGCGCTCGTGCATGCCCGTCGGCCGGTCGTGCCGCTCGCCGGCGCCCTGGCCCTCCTGGCGTTCACGGCGGGGATCGCGATGCAGGGGCGGGTGCTCCTGCACGACTGCGTGAGCACGGGCGGTGCCTTCGGGTCCCTGGGCCTGCGCCTGGCCGTGCTGCAGGACGTCGCCGACTGCCCCGAGGGGGCCTACGGCCTGGGTGGCGTCTCGCGCGGTGCGGTCCTGCTGCTCAGCGTCGCGCTGCCGGTGCTCGTCGGCTACGCGCTCCTGACCGCGTGCGGTGTCGGCCTGTCGGCCCTGCTCGTGCGGGCGGCCCGCCAGACGCGTGCGCTGCTCCGCTCGGTCCTGCCCCGCCGCGCTGCCGACGCCTCCTCGGCGCCCGTGCGGCCCGGGTCGCTCGTCACGGTCGCGCGCACGTCGGTGCCGCGCCCCCGGGTGCTCGTCGGGAGCATCGCGCGCCGCGGTCCGCCGCTCGTCGCGGCCTGACCGCTCTCGACCCGACCCCGTACGAACCCACAGCCACTGGAGTGCACCATGCCCACGAACGAACCACGTCCCACGAAGGCGGTGCGGCGCGACGAGGCCCGCGCCAAGGCCGCTGAGATGCGCAAGGCGCAGGAGGCCAAGGCCAAGCGCAACCGCCTCATCGGCATCGCGGTCCTCGTCGTCGCCGTCCTCGCCCTCGGCGGCATCGTCTTCTCGATCATCAACAACCAGAAGACCAACGAGGCGAACAACTCCGAGGTCGTCTACGGCAGCAACTCGGCCGACGTCATCCCGCCCGCCCTCGCCGACGTGACGGCTCCGGCGCCTGCCGGCGACAACGGCGGCATCCCGGTCAGCGGCACGGGCGCCGACGCGGTCGGCACGGTCGGTGACGGCGACGTCGTGCTGAGCATCTACTTCGACTTCATGTGCCCGATCTGCGGCCAGTTCGAGCAGATCAACGGCGACGACATCGACACGATCCTGGCCGACGGTGGCACGACGATCGAGTACCACCCGATCTCGTTCCTCGACAGCAAGTCCTCGGGAACCAACTACTCGACGCGTGCTGCCAACGCGGCCGCCGTCGTCGCCGACAAGGACCCGGAGCACTTCGCCGAGTTCGTCAGCGCGATGTACGTCGACCAGCCCGCCGAGGGCTCGTCGGGCCGGACCGACGCGGAGATCGCCAAGATCGCCACCGACCTGGGCGTGCCGCAGGACGTCGCCGACTCCTTCACCGACACCGTGAACGGCTCCTACGAGACCGGCTCGTCCGACAACCCGACCTCGCACGACGGCACGTGGCGCACGTTCGCCCCGTGGGTCATGGCCGGCACGAACCAGCTGCAGATCGACCAGGGCGCCATCTCGACGCCGACGGTCCTGATCAACGGCGAGAAGTTCGAGAACTGGCAGACGCCGGGCGCGCTGCTCGACGCGGTCAACGCCGCCAAGTCCTGACCCGAGGTGATCGCGGGCGCGTCCCCCTGGTGGGGGCGCGCCCGCGCGTCTCGATCGGGCTACTTCACCCTCCGGCCGGGTCGCTTGCTTCCTTATGATCTCCGAGCGTGGCGTGACCGCCGTCCGCGGTCCGAGCCTCACTGCCCCGCCCCGTCCTGAGGAGGCCAGTTGTCCACAGTCAGGCGCATGCTGAGACCGGTGAAGTCCGCCGCGAAGGCGGTGCTCCCGGACCGCGTCGTGGGCCTGCGCAAGGGCGCGAGGATCTCCAGGGGGTTGCGTGAGGCCTACCGCTACGACCGCGAGCGGTACTTCCAGTACTCGTCGTCCATGGGACCCCACGCGAGCAGGCAGAACCTCGCCAGCCGCGTGACCGAGCGCTACCACAACCTCGAGAAGGGGCTCGCGCTGCCGGCGCCGGAGCCCGGGCACGGCCTGAAGAACGCCCTGGCGCTCGTCGGGTACCTGCGGACCTACCGCGCGCGCTACGGCGACGACGAGGTGACCGCGGCGGCCTTGGGCGCGCTGGGGGCCTACCAGGCGTTCAACGCGGACGACGCGGCCGTCACGGCGGCGCTCGCGGCCGAACCCCTCGACGCGTTGTCCGCCGAGGCCGCGGCACGGCTGCCGATGACCGGAGGTGTGCGCGAGCTCCACCTGTCGCACCTGGACTCCGCGGTCGGGTCGGTCGACCTCGACTTCTTCACCACCCGGCGGTCCGTGCGCCACTTCGCGGCCGGAGCAGTAGCGCAGGAGGACCTCGAGTTCGCGGTGCGCGCCGCCCAGTCGAGCCCGGCCGTCTGCAACCGCCAGTTCTGCCGGGTGTACGTCACGCAGGACCCGGATGCCATCCGGGATGCGCTGGCCATCCAGGGCGGCGCCCGAGGCTTCGCCGAGAACGTCCCGTGCGTCGCGGTGGTGACGGCGTCCCTGCGCAACTTCTGGGGCCCCGGTGAGCGGATGCAGGCGTGGACCGACGGCGGGATGTTCCTCATGTCGTTCCTGCTGGGTCTGCACGTGCGTCGCCTCGGCACCGTGTGCCTCAACTGGAGCAAGGGGCCAGACATCGATCGGCGCTTCCGCGAGCGTTTCGACCTCGAGCCGGGCGACGTCATCATCGCCTGCGTCGCGATCGGGCACCTGAACGACGTCACGATCGTGGCCTCGTCGCCACGCCCCCCGGTCGCCGACGCGCTCCGTCCTCTCACGCCGTAGGCGGCGGTGCGGGCCGGGCCGCAGTCCTCGGTACTCTTGTCGCTGCCCGCCTCCTTAGCTCAGTCGGCCAGAGCACCTGTCTTGTAAACAGGGGGTCATCGGTTCGAATCCGATAGGGGGCTCCACCGCACGGTCACGGTTGCGTCTGTGCGTGCTCCACGGCCGCATGCAGCCGGTCCAGCTCGGCCGTGGTCAGTCCGGTGCCGCCCCGTTCGAGCAGGGCGCTCAGCGCCGCGGCGAGCTGGGACGGCCCGGTCTCGACGCGCACGACCTTGGTGGTCTCCTCGCGCACGACGTTGCGCATGTGCGGGTCGAAGAACTCGACGAGCGGTTGGAGGTCGGCGGGGGAGCGCAGGAGCGCGGCGCCTCCCTTCGTGGCCCACTTGGCGAGGCTCGCCGGTCCCCACGAGACGCGGGACGGCTGGTCGCCGAGGTTCTCCCGCAGTGTCTCGGCGATGATCTGCTTGAGCTCCTGGCGGCTGTACGGCATGTCGTCCTCCTCGTGAAGCTGGTCGAGCTCCGGGTCGTACTCCCAGTGCCACGGTTCGTCGAGATGGTTCTCGCTGGTCCAGCCCGGCTGGTACCAGCCGTAGGTGGCGCCGTTCGCGACGAGCCACTTGTGGCGGTCGCCCTTCCAGCCGCCCAGTCCGGCGATGTCGGCCGCGAGACCCTCGCCATGGATCGACGTGCCGACGGCGACGGTGGTCAGGTGGATGTCGATCATGTGCCGCTGCTCGGCAAGCGTGCGATAGCCCGACAGGCCCGGGGACAGCGACAGCGCGCGCTTCCCGGCCGCGGCGCACGCCGCCGACACCCGGGCCAGCGCCTCGGTGGCAGCGACGACGAGCGGCTGGCCGCCCGGCGTAGCTGCGAGCGCGGCGGCGGGCAGCTTGCCGTTGGAGCTGGTGTGCACCGCTTCGGCCACTGTGGTCCTCCCCGGACCTCAGTCTGCTCCCGGGCCGGTCATGTCGTCACGTGACGGGAGGAGTTGGCACCCGCGTCGTGGTTGGGCGGGTCGGTCCAGCGGTCAGGCGCAGTCGGGGACGTCGTTGATGTTGGCGCCGAGTCGTCGGAACTCGTCGTCGGTGAGGAACGCGTTGACGGTCGCGCCGGAGTAGTAGACCGCGTCCTGGTCGACGTCGTAGCAGTACTCGTCGCCGGGGATCGCGGTGACGACCGCGGGCGTCGGGAAGCCGAGGAGCTGCCAGTCGACGGGCGTGAGGAGCTGGTAGCTCCCGTCGGGGTCGACCATGGCGATGCCGGGCGCCCAGGGGAGCTTGAGGAACCCGCCCGGCTTGACCACCCGCGCCGGGTAACCCAAGGCCCCCCACTCCGCGAACGTGAGCTTGCGCGACGCGCCGGTGCTGTTGGTGACCTCGAAGAGCTCGGGCGAGGTGGCCCAGACGCGGTAGCTCAGGGGCCACTCCATGGCGTCCCGCCTGGTGGGTGCCGGCTGACCCGCGGCGAGCCACTCGGCGGGGGTGAGGGCGTGCCGGTCCTCGTCTGGGGCCAGCCAGATCGACGCCCAGATCGTCGGGCTGGCGCCGTAGGTCGCGTACTGCAGCGTCCGGATCGCCGTGGTCACCGTGGGAGCCGGGTAGCCCAGCTGCGCCCACTGCGCGAAGGTCAGCGGCCCGGCGAGGTCCGAGAACGACCCGAACCCCGGTGCGATCGGTACCGCGACGATCGTCGACAGCCACGGCGCCTTGACGAACCGCAGGCCAGGGGCCGGGGGGCGGGGAACCCCTGCGACGCCCACTCCGCGTACGTCGCGTTCTGGTACAGCGTTCCGCCGAGGTGCCCGCGCACCCAGAGAAGGGTGTCCGAGTAGGGCACGGAGTAGAAGCCGTCGTACGAGGTGTCGCGAGAGGGAGCGGAGGCGGTCGTGCTCGTCGGCAGCAGCGCCGCCAGCCCAACGAGGCAGGCGACGAGGCTCCGGAGCGCCGTCTGCCGCACGGCTACTCGCAGTCCGGGATGGCGTCGACCGGGACGCCGAGCATCCCGACCTCGGCGTCAGTGAGGTAGTCCTGCACTGTCGCGCCGGAGTAGTAGACCGCGTCCTCGTCGACGTCGTAGCAATACTCGTCGCCGGGGATCGTCGCAACCACTGCGGGCGTCGGATAGTCGTAGGTCGCCCAGCCCGTGGGCGTCAGCAGGCCGATGCCGCCGGCGGGCTCGAACATCGCGATTGTGGCGTCCCAGCTCAGCTTGTAGAAGCCGCCGGGGATGATGGTGGGGGTCGGGTACCCGCGACGGCCCCACTCGGCGAACGTGAGCTTGTGGTAGACCGAGCCTCCGTCGACTGCGAACAACTCCGGGGACGTCGCCCAGCCGACGTACATCGTCGCCGAGAGCGGCGGTGAGACGACTACACCGCCGCTCGGCTTCGGCTGACCTGCGGCGATCCACTCGGCGAGGGTCAGCGCGTGCTTCTCGGGGCCCACCCAGGCCCAGATCGTCGGATCGCCCGCGTCCTGCGTGTAGCGAAGGATGTAGCCCGGGAGGTTCGTCGTGACCTCAGGGTTCGGAAAGCCGGCCCGCGCCCAGCCCTCGAAGGTGATGGGGGTGGCGTTGCCGAAGAGTGCCGTCGGCATGCCGGGGAGGGTGGGCACGGCCACGATCGTCGACAGCCAGGGTGCCTTGACGTACCGCACGATCGCCGGTCGCGGCGCCGGGAACCCCTGCGAGGCCCAGTCCGCGAACGTCGCGTTCCGGCTCTCCCACGTGTTAGGTCCGACCTGGTGGTACCACAGCAGCGTCTCCGCGTACGGCACCGAGTAGAAGCCGGCGGGCGTCGAGTTGAAGAGTCCCGCGGAGGCGCTCGTCGTCGGCAGCACCGATGCCGAGACCAGCAGGCCGAGCGCGACGAGCCGGGCAAGTGTGCGACGCATCTAGAGCTCCCCTGTTCCGCTGCGGACCGCAGCCGTCAGCGCGCGGGGCCGACGCGGCGGCACCCGGGCTGACGACGGAGCGTAGCGGTGAGGACCTGGTCGCGTGCCCGAATTGCCCGGCGTTCACCCGGTCGGGTCCCTAGGGACGCTTCAGCATCGCCACCAGCTCGTCGAGCTGCTCGCGGTACTGCGGCGCGCGTGGGTAGTTCAGGTGCGTCCCGATGGAGAACAGGTAGGTCGTGGTGTCCTCCTCCTGCGCCGGCCGGTCGATGGGGGAGCCGACGTAGTCGTCGACGGGGAAGCCGATGTAGTCGGTCCGTCGCCACAGGCTGCGCCAGCGCAGGTCGCCGTTGCCGGGCGTGGTCAGGGAGTCGACGACGGTCAGACCGGGTGGCGCGGGGGTCGGCGGCGCGAGGGTCCACGGGTCGGCGGCCCAGACGCGGGGCGCCCGGATGGCGTGCGTGCCGAGAGCACCTGGCCCCAGGAGCTCCGGGAAGAACCGGCCGAACAGGGGCCGCAGCTGGGTGCCGTAGGTGAGCAGGGCGACGCGGCGGTCGGTCGGGCCCGACCCGTCGACCGCGTCCCACCGCGCGAAGAGCGCGCCGACCGCCAGGACGGCACCGAGGCTGTGCGCGGACAGGACGACCGACCGCGGCGGTAGGGACGCGCGGTCCTTCTCCGCGACGTCGAGCCCGCCGAGCCAGCTGTCGATGCGCGAGCGAAGCTCCGGGACGGCGCGCTCCGCGTAGCAGGGCGGTGCGAACGGGTGGGCTGCCCGGGGGAGGAAGCACATCAGGTCCCAGAGCAGCCCCCACGGCCGGGTCAGCGACTTCTTCGAGCCCGCGAGCACGACGCTGGTGAAGAGCAAGCCCGCGGCGAGGCCGATCGCGGGTCCGGCCCAGGCGGTCATGAACGACCAGAGCTGCCCGCCGTCCTCCTGGAGCTGGTCCCGGAACCCGCGCAGCACGAGCGACGCCGCGATCGCGAACCAGAAGATCGTGCCGAGGGTGCCGACCACGCGTTCGGCGCGGTGCGCCAGGGCGGCGTTGTGCCGGCTCGCCTGGAGCGCGCCGTCCACCGTGCTCTGCCCGCCGGGCACGTCCGCCACAGGGATGCGCCGCAGGACGGCCGCGCGCAGGAGCATGACCACGATGAAGAGCGCGAGGACCGCGAGGCCGAGCACGCTGACGATCGCGAAGTCGCGGTAGGCGGCCGAGGGTGTGAGGTGCACGGCGTCGGTCAGCGTGATCTGGACGGGCCGCCGCAGCGTGTCCGCCGCATCGAGGGCGGCCTGCACGTCCTTGTCCAGCGCGACGTTCTCGGGTGCCCCGGGCCGTTCGAGCCAGGCGGTGACGCCGGCGACGAGCGCGGCGCTGAGCACCATCGCCGCTCCCGCGGCGATGCTCAGGAACACGAACGGCGCGTGCCCGCCGAAGCCGATGAGCGCGCGGTTCGGCTGGCGCGAGTTCGCGACGAGCGCCACCACGACCAGGATCACGGCGGCCGCGACCGCGACGCCCCACAGCACGGGGGACGCCGTCGTGTCGTCCCACCACACGGCGGCGACCGACGCGAGGGCGGCGACCGCCGTCAGTGACCCCCACACGAAGGCAGGCAGGCGTCCGCGCAGCCCCACCGCGACCAGGCACAGCATCACGAGGATGCCGACGAGCACGGTCGGGACCGCGTCCAGCCCGACGAACGGCACGGTCCCCGTCGCCGGCAGCTGGTCGGCGGGCAGGTCGGGCGTGACGGCCTGATCGCCCGTGCCGGCGACGAACAGCTCGCACGCGGCGAACACCACGACCGAGATCAGCAGCGCGACCACGTCCGGCCCGCGGCGGACGGGCGGCGGCTCCTCGTGCATGGTCCGGCGGTCGATGCCGGCGGGGTCGATCCGGAGCATCGCGACGCGGAGCGCGGCCACGAGCAGCAGGAGCGCCGCCACCACGACCAGGACGGCCCAGCGCGTCGACCCGTCCTGCGACTGCCAGGCGGCCGGGTCGAGGCAGCCGTTGGTCCCGAAGTCCTGGCCGAACCAGCACTGGGGAGTGGCGTAGTAGAGGTAGTGCCAGGCGAGCACGAACGTCAGCAGGGCGAACGCGGCCGTGAGGTGGTTGAGCCACAGCGCGCTCGACTGCTTGGCGTGCGCCCAGAACCCGTGCCGGGCCAGGACCGGCCAGCGGCCCGCGTTGGCCTTCTCGGTGAGGTCGCTCGTCCCACCGGTGGCGTTCGTGATCGAGCGCCGGCTCTCGTAGCGCACGTTCCCGGTCGAGCCGACGGCGCCGAGCGCGAGGACGGCGAGCGCCGCGAGCAGTGCGAGCACCGCGGTGCGCGGTCCGGCGTCCCACCGCGCCCACGAGTCGAGGAACGAGGGCATGGCGGCGCACACCTGCACGTGCGCGACCGGTTCGGCCGTCATCGGGCCGTAGCACTGGGCAGCGATCGTCCACAGGAAGACCGTCGCGGCGGTGGCCACCCAG
Organism: Cellulomonas sp. P2_B4; assembly: GCF_056404795.1. NCBI lineage: Bacteria > Bacillati > Actinomycetota > Actinomycetes > Micrococcales > Cellulomonadaceae > Cellulomonas > Cellulomonas sp. P2_B4. Next base: position 49,592 of record NZ_JBFUDI010000010.1, on the reverse strand, counting down.
AGCAGGGTGAGCACGAGGCCGAAGAGGCGGACCAGCGCGCCGGCCGCCGAACCGCGACGCTTCCCGCGGGGTTCCGTGAGGTCCAGCGTCCAGTACGCGACGTTCGCGAGCCCGAAGGGGATGATGACGACCCACAGCGCCCGGATCACGCCCGCGACCGTGCCGCTGAGCGCGCCGAGCCCGGGGACGCTCGCCAGACGCGCCATCGCACCCCACGAGTACGCCTCGCGTCGCACCCCGAGCGGGACCTGACGGGGGTCGTCGGCGGGGAGCTTGGCGACGGCCGCCTGGGCCGCCTCGGTCGGTATCCAGAAGGAGCCGAGCTCGTCGCCGTCGACCTGCTCCACCTGCCCGGGCGTCAGCTCGAGCATCCCCGCAGGCGGCGTGTTCGAGATGCCGTGGATCCGCAGCTCCAGGACGGCGGGCCTCTGCTCGGCAGCCGGCTCGGGCGGCGGCTTGCGGCGCAAGGTGGCGAGCAGTCCCATGACGGTCCCCCCGGTCGGCCGGGCCGGACGGCCCTGGTCGACGCTATCGGCGCCCCGCCGGGGCGGGAATGTCCCGAATGCCGTTTTCACCCACCGGCGAGGACGTCATTCCACGCGCAGGTCCAGCCCCATCGCCTCGACGATCACCACGGCCTGCGGCAGCGTGATGATCGCGCGGTCGAGGTTCACGGTGGCGGGGTCGATGCCCGACAGGAGACTGCCGCGCAGGTCGCAGCCCGACAGGTCCGACAGGTGCAGCCAGGCGGACGTGAGGTCGCAGTCGCGCAGCGTGCCGCCTGGGGCGCGCAGTCCGGTCAGGTCGGCCTCGCGCAGGTTGACGCCGGTGAACGTCGCCGAGTGCAGGTCCGCGCCGGGCATCCCGACGAACGACCAGTTGCCGCCCTCGACCTTGGTGATGTCGAACGTGCAGCCGTCGAACAGGGAGCCGATCAGCTTGCAGCGCTCGAAGCGGGCGTCGAAGAACGTCGACCGCGAGAACGTGCAGTTGATGAAGGCCGCGTCGGTGTGCGCCGAGGCGTTGAACTTCGCGTGCCGGAACGTGCACTCCTCGAAGACCGCGCCGACGCCGAACGACTCCGTCAGGTCGAGGTCGACGAACTCGACCCGGGAGAACGTCGCGCCGGACAGGTCGCGGGCGTACCAGTCCTCGCCGCGGACGGTGCTGGTGGTCAGAGGTGCGGGCTCGCCGCCCCGGCGTTCGGCCATCCGTCGATCATGGCCCATGCCGCCGACATGGAGGTCAGCTGGTGGGACCGGTCTGCTCGAGCAGGCGCAGCGCCGCGCTCACCCGCGGGTTGCGCTTGGGGTCGCTGTCGATGCCGAGCGTGGCGTACATCCCGTTGACGTGGTTCTGTACGGACTTCTCCGTGATGCCGAGGCGGTCGCCGATGCCCGCGTTCGACAGGCCCGACGCGAGCAGCCGGAGCACCTCGTACTGGCGGTCGGTCAGGCGCGCCACCGCCGATCCGGCGCGCGGGGTCATGCGCGCGAGCAGGGCCGGGTCGAGGACCGTCTCGCCGGTCGCTGCCGCACGCACGGCGCCGATCAGGACCTCCTCGCTGGTGGAGGAGTTCTTGGACAGGTAGCACCAACCGGCGGCGACGTCGGGGGGCAGGTCCAGGAGCAGGTCCATGGCGTCGTGCGCGGAGAGCAGCAGGATGCCCAGCCCGGGCATGCGACGGCGGAGCGTGACACCCAGCGCGATGCCGTTGCCGTCGGGGAGGTCGATGTCGAGGATCACGACGTCGACCAGCCCCGGCCTGATCATCCGAGCGGCCTCGGTGGCCGTGCCGATCGCGACGACGACGTCGAGCCCGAGCGTGGATGCCAGGGTGTGCTCGAGCATCGATCGGAACAGCGGCTGGTCCTCGACGACGGCGACGCGGATCGGTTGGTGGCTGGGTGTGCTCATCGGCACCAGTATCGTCGGGAACCGCTCGGTTGTGCGCCCACGCGCCCGGTCGGACCGGACGAAATCGGTGGATTCCCGCGGTGGCACCGCCCGCGACGGACGAAGGAGCGCAGATGACGATGCCGTCGGCGGACTCGGCAGCGGCCGTAGCCGTGCGCCTCGACGACGAGCGACGGGACCGTCGCACGCTCCTGCGCGGGACCGCCGGCATCGCGCTCGGCTACGGGTTCGGTGCCGCGCTGCAGTCCACCTACGTCTACTCGGTCTACGTGACCAACTGGACCGTCGCGCCCGTGTGGAGCCGGATCGCCGCGAACGTCGTCGGCGTCCTCGCCCTGGTCGGGGCGCTCGCGCTCGTCCGGGCCCACCGCGCGCGCGGCGTCATCCTGGTGCTCGGTGCGGTCGTCGTGTCGGCCTGCGTCGGCGCGGCCGCCCGGTACGGCACGCAGCTCGCCCTCGGCATCTACGCCGACCCCGAGGGTGCTGTGCGCGACGCCGAGCTGTTCAGCGGCTTCCTCATGGGCACGATCTCCGGCCTGATCGGGATGTGGGCCATGGTCTCGCGCCGCGCGATGCGGGACCGGATCCGCGCGGGGACCCGCGACGCCGTGCACATCGAGGTGGCCGTCAAGGCGCTCGAGCAGGAGGAGATCCGGGTGCGCCGGGCGGTCGCCGAGGGGTTGCACGGCACGCTCCAGTCGAAGCTCGTGCTCGTCGACGCACGCCTCGCCTCGCTGCTCGCCCGGCACGACCAGGACGCACTCGACGACGAGAGCCGCGCGAGCGTGGAGTGGATCCGTGCCGAGCTCGACGAGGCCCGCGAGATCGACGTGCGCGAGATGAGCCGGCTCCTCTACCCCGAGCGCCTCGAGCTGGGCCTGGTCCCGGCGCTGCGTGCGCTGCTCGGCAGGATCCCGGCCAGCGTCGCCACCCAGCTCGTCGTCAGCGACGCCGTGCGCAAGCTCGACGACCCCGAGAGCGGCTCGCTCACGGTCAGCGAGCGCCTGCTCGCCGTGCGCGTGGTCGAGGAGGGCATCACCAACTCGCTCAAGCACGGTCCTGCCGCATCCGTCCGGGTCGTCCTGGACGTGTCGGACGGCCTTCTGCACGTCGGCGTGCAGAACGACGGCGAGCTCTACGACCCGACGTCCGCGGGCATTCCGTCCGGTACCGCCCGGCTCGACACCAGGTTGTCGCTGGTCGGAGGGCGGCTCGAGTTGAAACCCGGAGGTGATAAAGGCGCCCACCTGGACGCCTGGTTGCCGCTCGGGACGGGTGCGCTGTAGCAATTCTTGAATGCCCTTTGTCGCATTCCTCCGAATTGCCATGGGTGAAAGAAACGGGCATGTCTGGCCCCCCAGGTGCTGCCACCTAGGACCAAACGAGTGAAGTTGCCGAAGACACATACGTTCACGGACAGCCGTCCAACGGTCGTCGTGAGCGGGTGTCGGTGAGTCGCCGATTCCCGGCCGCTTACCCATCAGGAGATCACCATGAGCACCAAGTCCAAGAAGTCCCGCAAGGGCCTCGCCATCGGCCTCGCCATCCTCGGTGTCGCGGGCCTCTCGCTCGCGTCGGCGTCCGCGCTGAACCTGACGGGTGCGCCGCAGCTGCAGGCCGGCGTCAAGGACGTCACGGGTTGCCAGACCAGCTCCATCGCCGTCGCCTTCACCGCTCCGGCGCTCACCGCGGGCACCTACACGTCGGCCAGCCTGACGCTGACGAGCTTCGACGCCGGCTGCGCGCTGCCCGCCGTCGCCGCCAAGTACAAGGTCGCGCTGCTCGGTTCGGGCAACGTCCTGCTCGGCACCGAGTTCACCGGCAACGTCGCGGGCGGCGTCCTGACGCTCCCGCTCAGCGCGGCCCAGTCGGCGGACGCCATCACGCGCGTCGCCGTCACGATCTACAACTGATCGAACCCTCGACGGACCTGATGTCGTGAGCGAGACGGCTCTGCACGCCGCACCTGACGCCCCTGCCGGGCGCCGGGTGCGGCGTGCTGTCGTCTCCGTCCTCTTCTGGTCCTTCGCCGTCGCCGCGGCGGTGCTGCTGTGGCCCGCCAGCCTCGGTGGCTGCACGCAGCTCATCGTCGTGTCGGGCCACTCGATGGAGCCGACCTACAACACCGGGGACCTGGTCGTTGCGCGCTGCGGCGAGCCGGCCGTCGGTGACGTCGTCGTCTACCAGCCCGAGGGTCTGAACGGTCACGTCATCCACCGCGTCGTCGGTGGCGACGGGACCGACGGGTGGCTGATGCAGGGCGACAACAACGACTGGATGGACCCCTTCACGCCGACCGACGACGAGGTCGTCGGCATCGCGCAGTTCCACCTGCCCCGCATCGGGCTGGTCACCACGGCGCTCGCGTCCCCGTTCGTGTGGGCGTCGCTGCTCGTCATCGCCATCGCCCTGTTCCTGTGGCCCCGTGGCGAGGACGACGACGAGTCCGACGAGACCGGGTCCGACGAGACCGAGGCCGACGAGACCGAGTCCGACGAGACCGAGGCCGCCGACCCCGACGAGCCCGTCGACACCGACCTGGCCGAGATCTTCGCCGGCGCGGACACCGCGGACGCGGACTCGTGACCGCGCGCACCTCGGTGCGCGCCGCGCTCACCCAGCGCCACCGCAACGCCCTCCTCGCCATGCTCGCGATCCTCGTGCTCGCCGTCGCGAGCGCGTCGGTGTCCAGCGCCTCCGCGCTGACGCTCATCGGCGGCAAGGCCCCGAAGGCCCAGATCGCGGACCGCTGCACCTCCCAGACGGTGAGCGTCACGACGCCCGCGACGTCCGGCACCGCGAGCAGCCTGACCGTCGGCAACCTCGACACCACCGGCTGCGCGGGCAAGACGCTCGTCGTCGCCGTGTACGACCCCAGGGTCGGCAGCTGGGCCGCCGCGAAGAAGCTCGAGGTGACCGGGATCGTCAACGCCGCGACGATGACGCTGACGTCGACCTCGTCCTTCACGCCCTCGTCGTCGCAGAAGGTCTACGTCACCCTCGGCGGCTGGCCCGTGGCCGGCACCTGGACGTACTCGAACCCGAGCACCGCGCCGCTGGTCACCTGCGTCGCGCTGAACAACCCGTCGCTGACGTGCACGGCGACGCTGACGAGCCTGGACAAGTGGGGTTCGCCCTACTCGGACTACAACGCGTACTTCGCTGTCTCCAGCCCGTCGGCCTCGACGAACGTGCAGTGGCAGATCACGATCAACCTGGCCAGCTCGAGCTTCCCGTTCGTCGCGCGGTCCATGCACCACAACAACCAGTCCGCGCTCGGTGCCGGGTGGACGTGCGCGCAGATGCCGATGCTGGTGCTCACCGGGCAGGCCGGCCCCAACACGGCGCTCGTCGGCGGTGGCAAGACCGTCAGCGTGTACCTCAACGGTCACGCGACCGCGGCCGCCGGCGACGACCTGTACGTGTGCCCGTGAGGACGCGGGGGAGGTCGAGGCGCTACGCGTGGCTCGTGGCCGTGGTGGGTCTGCTCGTGCTCGCGCTCCTCGGTCAGTCGATGGCGAGCGCGGCGCGCATCACGATGACGTCGAAGCTGAAGCCCTTCAGCTCCGGCCAGAACCGGTGCACCTCGCAGACGGTCGCGGTCATCACCAACAACGTCCCCGCGACGAGGCTCGTCGTGAACAACATCGACGCGGCGAACTGCGTCGGGAAGACCATCTCGGTGTCGGTCTACAACCCCAAGCTCTCGTCGACCTGGTCGGCCGCGCAGCTGGCGTCGGCCAGCGCGACGATCACCACCACCACGACGACGTCGATCACGATGAACGTCGGTTCGTTCACGGCGATGGTCGCGCAGCGCGTCTACGTGACGATCGGCGGGTGGCAGCTGCCCGGGACCTGGACCCCCGGGACCCCGACCACGACGCGCACCGTGTCGATGCGGGAGAACCAGCACGGCAAGTGCCTCACCGTGAACGCCGGCAACAACGGCAGCAGCAACGCCGCGCTGGCCGACGGTCAGCCCGTCGTGATCGCCACCTGCGCAAACGGGACCGTCCCGACGAGGCAGCGCTGGGCCCAGATGAGCGACGGGACGTTGCGCGCGGGAGGCTTCTGCCTCGCGGTGCCGAACAACACCGCTTCCGACGTCAACTACCTGCAGATCAAGAACTGCGCGGCGCTCGCCGGGATGCAGTGGACGATGGACAGCGCGAGCTCCGACCCGGGCACGTTCCAGTGGGTGTCGGGACTGTGGTGGACGCCGGACCCGACGAACAACGGGTGCCTCGACAACGAGGGCGAGGCGGCCACGGACGGGACGCCCCAGATCCTCTACCACTGCATCGATTACCACGGGAACCAGGAATGGGCGCTCACCCTGATCAGTGGGGCCGCAATTCCGTAGAAGGCCGAATGCCCGACGGACCGACGAGCTCAGTCCAGCGGGCTGAGCTGCGGCCGCTTGGGCACGCGCAGGTCGCCGCTGGACCTCCCGCGCAGCCGTCGGGTGGCCCAGGGGTAGACGTGGACCCGGACCCACTCGGCGTCCTGCCGGGCACGTGCGAGACGCGGGGTGGGGGGCAGCGGGGTCAGCGGGTCGTCCCAGTCGGGCTTGTCGGGCTGCAGGCCGAGGCCGACGAGGGCGGCCTGCGCGACGCGGGCGTGCCCGTCGCTGGTGAGGTGGATGCGGTCCTCGGACCACATGCGCCAGTCGCGCAGCGAGCGCATGCCCCACGTGTCCAGCACGTAGGCGCCGTGCCGCCGGGCCATCGACCAGATCAGCGAGTTGTAGATGCCGACCCGGCTGCGGGTGGCGTTGACCAGCGGGCTGCCGAACGCGTCGTACCCGGTGCCCAGCAGGACGTCGACCCCCGCCTCGCGCAGCCGCACCACGCGGGCCTCGAGGTTGCGCGCCATCCGGTCGATGTCCGCGGTCGGTCGCAGGATGTCGTTGCCGCCGCCGACCAGGCTCACCAGGTCCGGCTGCATGCCGAGCGCGACGGGCACCTGGTCCACGAGGATCGAGCGGAGCAGCTTGCCGCGGATGGCGAGGTTCGCGTACTGGAGCGTGGGCTCGCCGGCCGCCTTGCGACGCTCGGAGAGGTGCGACGCCAGCAGGTCGGCCCAGCCCCGCTGCGGGGCCTCCATGCCGTCGGGGGCGTCCCAGAGTCCTTCGGTGAACGAGTCGCCGATGGCGACGTAGCGGGACCAGCGCGGGACGGGGGAGTGCTCAGTCACGTCGCCAGTCTGCCAGGGCCCCCGGGCAACCGTTCAGGCGAGCGACCAGTCGACCGGCGATGCACCCTGCGCGACGAGCAGCGCGTTCACCTTCGAGAACGGCCGCGACCCGAAGAACCCTCGGCTGGCCGACAGCGGGCTCGGGTGCACGCTCTCGACGGTCGGCACCGAACCCAGGGCCGGCTTGAGCGACTGCGCGTCGCGCCCCCAGAGCAGGGCGACGAGCGGGCCGCCGCGTTCGACGAGGGCGGCGATCGCGCGGTCGGTCACCGTCTCCCAACCCTTGCCCCGGTGCGACGCGGGCGTGCCCGGACGCACCGTCAGCACCCTGTTGAGCAGCATCACACCCTGGTCGGCCCACGGGCTCAGGTCGCCGTTGACCGGCGGAGCGACCCCGACGTCGGCGACGAGCTCCGTGAAGATGTTGCTCAGCGAGCGGGGCAGCGGACGCACGTCGGGCTGCACCGAGAACGACAGGCCCATCGGGTGGCCCGGGGTCGGGTAGGGATCCTGGCCGACGACGAGGACCCGGACCTGCGCCATCGGCCGACGGAACGCGCGGAGCACGTCGTCGCCTGCCGGGAGGTAGCCGCGGCCGGCGGCGACCTCGTCGCGCAGGAACTGGCCCGCCGCCCGGATCTGCGGCTCGACCGGCGCGAGGGCGGCCGCCCAGTCGGGTGCGACGAGCTGGTCCAGGGGTGCGGCGGCCACGACGGCGAGGATAGGGGGTGAGGTTCCCGCGTGTCGTCGCGGGACGCGCGGGCAGGAATGACACGGGTGTCATTCCGGCCTACGATGACGAAGGCCGATCAGCTGTACGAGCACCAGGAGGATGCATGGACGTCGCGACGATCTCGATCGACTCGCACCCGTCCGCCCTCCCGGACGACCGGTCCCACGGCCAGCTGTCGGAGCGCGACGAGCAGGTCCTCGCGTTCGAGCGGCAGTGGTGGAAGTACGCGGGCGCCAAGGAGCAGGCCATCCGCGAGCTGTTCGACATGTCGGCCACGCGGTACTACCAGGTGCTCAACGCCCTGATCGACGACCCGGCCGCGCTCGCGCACGACCCGATGCTCATCAAGCGCCTCCGCCGCATGCGCTCCTCGCGCCAGCGCGCCCGCACGACCGCCCGCCGCCTCGGCGACGCCTGAGCCCGAGCGACGGTGGACCTGCTCGCCGGGCCCGTCGTCTGTCCCGGTGCACGTGACATGCGCGACCGTGCGCGCCGGTTGTCGCCCCGCGCATGGTCCGAGCCGTTAGCCTGTCCGGCGTGAGCAAGGCCGACACCCACTACGCCGAGGACGAGTTCGACGTCCCCAACCCCGAAGCAGCCCGTGGCGTGCACCGGGCCCCGCGCTCGGCGTGGAGCCGTTGGTGGCCGTTCGTGGCGGTGCTCGTCGTCGCGCCGCTCGTCGCCTACGGGCTCGTGACGCTGGCCGCCAACCAGGGTGACCTGCCCACCAGCGGGAGCTCGCAGGGCACCGACCCGTCCGCGTCCGACGGCGCGACCGCCCCGGCGGACGGCGCGACGGACGGCACCGGCGAGACCGCGCCCGCCGAGCCCGAGGCGCCCGCCGTCAACATGGCCGCGCCGATCGAGGTGCTCAACGCCGCGAAGATCTCCGGCCTCGCCGGCGACCAGGCCAAGAAGCTCACCGACGCCGGGTTCACCGCGGTGACGACGGGCAACTTCACGGGGACGGCCCCCGCCGACTCGGTCATCTACTACGCCGGCGAGGAGCTCGCGCCCACCGCGCAGCTCGTCGCGACGACCCTGGGCGTCCCGACCGTGACCCTCTCGGCCGCGGACGCGGGGACGGGCATCTCCGTGGTCCTGGCCAGCGACCCCTCCAGCTGACGAGGCCCGTCGCAGGGGTCAGCGGAAGTCGTCCCACGACCCTGGTCGGCGCGGGACGCCGCCACTAGGCTCTCCGGCACCGGGCGCCGGCGGAGCGCCCGGCACACCCGAGTTGCGTCGAGGAGCACCGGATGGCTCAGGGCACTGTGAAGTGGTTCAACGCGGAGAAGGGCTACGGCTTCATCACCCCGGTCGGCGGGGGGCCGGACCTGTTCGTCCATTTCAGCGGGATCCTCATCGACGGCTACCGGTCCCTCGACGAGGGCCAGGACGTCGAGTTCGAGGTCGGTCAGGGCACCAAGGGCCCGCAGGCCGAGCAGGTCCGAGCACTCTGAGCTCGAACACGTCGGGCGACGGGCCGTCCACCTCCGGGTGCGCGGCCCGTCGCCGCGTCCGCGGGTGCCCGGCGTGACGAGGGTCGACGTTGTCGTCGTCGGCTCCGGGCCCAACGGGCTCGCGGCGGCGGTCACGCTCGCGCGGGCGGGTCTGTCGGTGCAGGTGCTCGAGGCGCAGGACACCGCGGGGGGCGGCGCGCGGACGCTCGACCTCGGGCTCGCGGACGGCGTCGTGCACGACATCTGCTCGGCGGTCCACCCGATGGCGGTGGCGTCCCCGTTCCTGCGGGAGTTCGACCTGCCGGCCCGCGGCGTCGACCTGCTGCAGCCGGAGGTCGCCTACGCCAACCCGCTCGACGGCGGCCGAGCCGCGCTGGCCTACCGCTCGCTCGACCGCACGGCCGACGGCCTCGGGGTGGACGGCCCCGCCTGGCGCGCGCTGCTCGGACCGCTCGTCGACGACCCAGACGGCGTGCTCGCCCTGGCGCTGGGCGACCACCGGCGGGTCCCGCGGCAGCTCACCACGGCCGCGGCGTTCGGGTTGCGCCTCCTGGAGCAGGGGACGGCCGCGTGGGGAGCACGGTTTCGCGACGAGGAGGCCGCGGCACTGCTCACCGGCGTGGGCGCGCACGCCATCACCCGGCTCCCGTCACCGAGCGCGGCCGGTACCGCGCTCCTGCTGGCACCGCTGGCCCACGCGGGCGGCTGGCCCGTGCCGCGCGGCGGCAGCGGGGCGATCGTCGAGGCGCTGCTGGCCGACCTGCGCACGCACGGCGGCTCGGTGGTGACGGGGACGCCGGTGGAGCGTGCCGCCGACCTGCCGCCCGCCCGCGCGTACCTGTTCGACACGTCGCCGCGCACCGCGGTCCGGGTGCTGGGGCGGCGCGTGCCCGTGCGCACGGCCCGCGGCCTGGTCGCGTTCCCGCGCAGCCGCGGGGCGGCGGCCAAGGTCGACCTCGTCCTGTCGGGGCCGGTGCCGTGGGCGCACCCCGAGGTCGCGCTGGCCGGCACGGTGCACCTCGGCGGCAGCCGGGTGCAGGCGGCGGCCGCGGAGGCGGCTGTCGCGTCCGGCCGCCACGCCGAGCGGCCGATGGTGCTGGTCAGCGACCCGGGGGTCGTCGACCCCTCGCGTGTCACGACGGCGGGCCTGCGGCCGTTCTGGGCCTACGCGCACGTCCCGGCCGGATCGACGCTCGACGTGACCCGCGCCGTGATCGACCAGGTCGAGCGTTTCGCGCCCGGGTTCCGGGACCTGGTGGTCGCCTCGCGCTGCGTGCCGGCAGCGCGGCTCGCCGATCACGACGCCAACCTGGTCGGCGGCGACATCTCGGGGGGCGCGGTGTCGCTCTACCGGATGTTCGCGCGGCCGCGGCTCGCCTGGGACCCCTACGTGCTGGCACCCCCTGCGGCCGGGGTCGCAGGTGTCTGGCTCTGCTCGTCGTCGACCCCGCCCGGCCCGGGAGTGCACGGCCTGCCGGGTTGGTACGCCGCCCGCCGGGCGCTGCGCGACGGGTTCGGCATCCGCACGCCCCCGTCGCTGGCGCCCTGGGACTGAGGAGCGTCCGAGAGCCTGCGACGGCGACCGCCGACCCGGACATCTGGTGTGGGATCTGCGTCTCACGGGCACCGCTCTGGGCGAACGCTGCTTGCACTCTCGGGGGTCGAGTGCTAACCATTGGACTTAGCACTCTCCGGTGGAGAGTGACAGAATCACCACGGCCGTCCGGTGAGGGCCGTCGCACGCGGGACAAGACCGCGAGCGGCGTGCTCGTCCGTCGCGGGCACCTACGGCCGACCCGAACCCAGTGAAGGATCACAGCCCCATGGCCAAGATCATTGCCTTCAACGAGGAGGCCCGTCGCGGCATCGAGCGGGGACTCAACATCCTCGCCGACACCGTCAAGGTCACCCTCGGCCCGAAGGGCCGCAACGTCGTCCTGGACAAGAAGTGGGGCGCCCCCACGATCACCAACGACGGCGTCTCCATCGCCAAGGAGATCGACCTCGAGGACCCCTTCGAGAAGATCGGTGCGGAGCTCGTCAAGGAGGTCGCCAAGAAGACGGACGACGTCGCTGGCGACGGCACCACCACCGCCACCGTCCTCGCCCAGGCGCTCGTTCGCGAGGGCCTGCGCAACGTCGCGGCCGGCGCCAACCCCATCGCGCTGAAGAAGGGCATCGAGAAGGCCGTCGAGGCCGTCACCGCTGCCCTGCTCGCGCAGGCGAAGGAGGTCGAGACCAAGGAGCAGATCGCCGCCACGGCCGCGATCTCCGCCGGCGACCAGGCGATCGGCGACCTCATCGCCGAGGCGCTCGACAAGGTCGGCAAGGAAGGCGTCATCACCGTCGAGGAGTCCAGCGCGCTGGGCCTCGAGCTCGAGCTCACCGAGGGCATGCGCTTCGACAAGGGCTTCCTGTCGGCGTACTTCGTCACCGACCCGGAGCGCCAGGAGGCCGTCCTCGAGGATGGCTACGTCCTGCTCGTCGAGGGCAAGATCTCGAACGTCAAGGACCTGCTGCCCCTGCTGGAGAAGGTCATCCAGTCCGGCAAGCCGCTCTTCATCGTCGCCGAGGACGTCGAGGGCGAGGCCCTGGCCACGCTCGTCGTCAACAAGATCCGTGGCACGTTCAAGTCGGTCGCCGTCAAGGCCCCCGGCTTCGGCGACCGCCGCAAGGCGATCCTCCAGGACATCGCCATCCTCACGGGTGGTCAGGTCGTCTCGGAGACCGTCGGTCTGAAGCTCGACACGGTCGGCCTCGAGGTCCTCGGCACGGCGCGCAAGATCGTCGTCACCAAGGACGAGACCACGGTCGTCGAGGGTGGCGGCGACGCCGCCCAGATCACGGGCCGCGTCACGCAGATCCGTGCCGAGATCGAGAACTCCGACTCGGACTACGACCGCGAGAAGCTGCAGGAGCGCCTGGCCAAGCTGGCCGGTGGCGTCGCCGTCATCAAGGCGGGCGCGGCCACCGAGGTCGAGCTCAAGGAGCGCAAGCACCGCATCGAGGACGCCGTGCGCAACGCCAAGGCGGCCGTCGAGGAGGGCATCGTCGCCGGTGGTGGCGTGGCGCTCATCCAGGCCGGCAAGACCGCGTTCGAGGGCCTCAAGCTCGAGGGCGACGAGGCGACCGGTGCTGCGATCGTCAAGCTCGCCATCGAGGCTCCGCTCAAGCAGATCGCGATCAACGCCGGTCTCGAGGGTGGCGTCGTCGCCGAGAAGGTGCGCAACCTCCCGGTGGGTCACGGCCTCAACGCCGCGACCAACACGTACGAGGACCTGCTCGCCGCGGGCGTCAACGACCCGGTGAAGGTCACGCGCTCCGCCCTGCAGAACGCGGCCTCGATCGCCGCGCTCTTCCTCACCACCGAGGCCGTCGTGGCCGACAAGCCGGAGCGCAACCCCGCGCCGGCCGGTGGCGGCGGCGGGGACGACTTCGGCGGCGGTTTCTGATCCGCTGAGTCACCTCTGAACGACCCGGAGCGGGCCGGTCACCTTCGGGTGGCCGGCCCGCTCTGTCGTGCGTGACGTGAAGCCGCCCCGCCCCCGCCCCGTCGCCGTGAAGTCGACGTAGGGAGTTGTCGACGAGGTAGTGAGCCGCAACTCACTACCTCGTCGCGAGCTCACTACCTCGGCGCCGGTCGTCGGTCTGGTCGGCCGGCGGGTCTACTGCCGGTAGCTCGCCAGGAAGTTGCCCATGCGCTCGACGGCCTCGGCCAGCACGCGGGCCTCGGGGAGCGTGACGATGCGCAGGTGGTCGGGGGTCGGCCAGTTGAACCCGGTGCCCTGCACGAGCAGGATGTGCTCGCTCACCAGCAGGTCGTAGACGAGCTGGGAGTCGTCGTGGATCTCGTGCACCTCGGGGTCGAGCCGGGGGAACAGGTACAGCGCCCCCTGCGGCCGGACGCAGGTGACGCCGGGGATCGAGGTCAGGCCCTTGTAGGCGACGTCGCGCTGCTCGTGCAGCCGGCCACCGGGGGCGATCAGGGCGTCGATGCTCTGCACGCCTCCGAGGGCCGCCTGGACGGCGTGCTGCGCGGGGACGTTGGGGCACAGGCGCGTCGAGGCGAGCAGCGTGATGCCCTCGAGGAAGCCCTTGGCGTGGTCGCGCGGGCCGGTCACCACCATCCAGCCCGACCGGTAGCCGGCCACGCGGTACGTCTTGGACAGCCCGTTGAACGTCAGGCACAGCAGGTCGGGCGCGACGGAGGCCATGGGGATGTGCACGGCGTCGTCGAACAGGATGCGGTCGTAGATCTCGTCGGAGAGCACGAGCAGGCTGTGCTTGCGGGCGATCGCCGCGATGCCCTCAAGGACCTCGCGCGAGTAGACGGCGCCGGTCGGGTTGTTCGGGTTGATGACGACGAGTGCCTTGGTGCGCGGGGAGACGAGCGACTCGAGGTGCTCGAGGTCGGGCTCCCAGCCGTTGTCCTCGTCGCACCGGTAGTGCACCGGCTTGCCGTCGGACAACGAGGTCATGGCGGTCCACAGCGGGTAGTCCGGCGACGGGATGAGCACCTCGTCGCCCTCGTCGAGAAGGGCCTGCATCACCATGGTGATGAGCTCGGACACGCCGTTGCCCAGGTAGACGTCGTCGACGTCGATCAGGGGGAAGCCCGGCTCGGTCTCGTACCGGGTCACCACCGCGCGACGAGCGCTGAGGATCCCGCGCGAGTCCGTGTAGCCGTGGGCGTGCGGGATGGCCGCGATGACGTCCCGGACGATCTGGTGCGGCGCCTCGAACCCGAATGCGGCCGGGTTGCCGGTGTGCAGCTTGAGGACCGTGTAGCCCTCGGCCTCGAGCCGGGCGGCCTCGTCGAGCGCGGACCCGCGGATCTCGTAGAGGACGTTCCTGAGCTTCGACGACTGGTCAAGCTTGCGCAGCGGTGCCATCTGCCGAGCGTATCGAGGCGGTGCCGGGTCGAGGGCCGACGACCGCGGCGGTCGCGTTTCCGGTCCACGCTCGGACCGGGACGAAACAGACCGTTTACTGGGGGTCGTCGGTGCCGGAAACACCCCCTGCCTAGGTTCGTCCACCATGGGCACAGCGACGTATACAGGTCGGGACACAGCGCGGTGTCGCGAACCCTTCGGTGCAGGGGATCAGCGTGCGCGCGGCCGCGGCACGGTGACTGTGACCGGGTCGACGTGCTGGATACCGCCGCGTCCGCAGGGCAGTATCCGGTGGGAGGACTACTCTCGATGACCATGAGCACGGGCGGGCCGGCGGGCATGGACGAGGCTCCGGCAACACCGTCCGGGCTGCCTTCGGGCCCGTCGGACGAGGTTCCGTCGGAGGACTCCAGGTCGCTGCGCGAGGTGGTCTACCACCGGCTCCGCGACGACATCCTCAACGGACGCGTCTCGCCGCGTGAGCGCCTGACGGAGCCCAAGCTCGGCAAGGCGTTCGAGGTGTCCCGCACCCCGGTGCGCGAGGCGCTGTCCCGGCTGCTCTCCGACGGTCTCGTCGAGCGCACCGACTTCGGGTACGCGGTCGTCGTGCCGAGCCTCGAGGACCTGCGCAACCTCTACGAGCTGCGGATCACCCTCGAGCTGCGCGGCATCGCGCGCGCCATCGAGAACCCGCAGGTCCGCCACGACGAGGCACTGCTGCGCGCCGAGCTCGCCACCTGGGAGCCGCTGCGCGACGCGCCGCCGGAGCCCGACCCGAGCTTCGTGATCCTCGACGAGCGGTTCCACCAGGTGCTGTCCCGGTCGTCGGGAAACACCCAGCTGACCGGGGCGCTGGTCACCGTGAACCAGAAGATCCGCGCGGTGCGCATGCACGACTTCGTCGAGGAGGACCGCATCACGGCGACCATCGACGAGCACATGGCGATCCTGCGCCTGGTGCTCGCCCGTGAGCTCCCCGATGCGCTGACCGCCCTGCACAAGCACGTCGGCGAGTCCCTCGAGGTCGTCATGCAGCGCGCCACGCAGGCCATGACCCGGATGGCGCTGGCGGGCTGAGTCCCCGCACGGTCGCCTGGCGTCGCCCACCCGCGCGCCCTGGGTGTCCGCGTAACGCGGCGTTTACCCGGGCACCGCGGGAGGGAAACACGCCCTGCCTAAGGTATGGATACCGGGGTGTATACACCGGTGCCGAGGGAGCTTCTCGGCTCGCGACGACAGCCGGGGGACCACGTGTTCGACATCCAGCCCGTCGAGCCTCTCCCGCGCGTCCCGTCGGGCGCGTCGTCGGCGGTCCCGGTGGTGGGTGCGTGACGGGGACGACCTCGGTGCTGTCCGGCGAGCCGACGGTCTCGTCGGCGGGGCCGGCCGAGATCCGGGTGCGGCTCGCCTACTCGCGCATCGCCGAGGTGGACCGGCCCGAGGTGTGGATCGCCCTGCTCCCGCTCGACGACGCGCTCGCCGCGGCGCGGCTGGTGGACGCGTCGGTCGCCGCCGGGGCGATTCTGCCGCTGGCGGGCCTGACCCTCGTCGTGAAGGACAACGTCGACGTGCGCGGACTGCCGACGACGGCCGCGTGCCCGTCGTTCGCGACCGACCCCGCCGGGCGTCCCGGTGTCGCTATCGCGACCGCCCCGGCCGTGCACGCGCTCGTCGACGCGGGTGCGGTGGTGCTCGGCAAGACCAACCTCGACCAGTTCGCGACGGGCCTCGTCGGAGTGCGTAGCCCCTATGGCGCCGTCCGCAACGCGACCCTGCCCGACCGGGTGTCCGGCGGGTCGAGCTCCGGTTCCGCTGTGGCCGTCGCGCTCGGCATCGCCGACATCGGTATCGGCACCGACACCGCGGGCTCCGGGCGGGTGCCCGCCGCGTTCCACGGGATCGTCGGCATCAAGACGACCGTGGGCCTGGTCCCGACCACCGGCGTCGTGCCGGCGTGCCGGTCCTACGACGTGGTCACCACCTTCACGCGGGACCTCGAGCTCGGCGTGCTGGCGACCCGGCTGATGACCGGCGCCGACCCGAGCGACCCCGCGCGACGTCCCTGGCCCGTCGACGTCCGGCTCGGCCTGCGCGCCGCGCCCGTGGTCGCGGTGCCGCGCGACGAGGACCTCGCACCGCTGTCGCCCGGCTGGCGCGCCGCGTTCGAGGACGCCGTCGCGGCGGTCCGCGCGACCGGTGCCTCGACCCGGACGGTCGACGTGTCCGGCATGCTCGACGCCGCGCGCCTGCTCTACGACGGTGCGATCGTCGCCGAGCGCTACGAGGCCGTCGGCGCGTTCCTCGAGAAGGCGCCCGACGCCGATCCGACCGTCGCGGCGATCATCGCGGCCGGCCGCGACATCACTGCGGACGCCTACGTCGCCGACCGGGCCCGGCTAGCGGTGGCCCGGGTCGAGGCGCTCCAGCTGCTCGACGGCTGCGACCTGCTCCTCCTGCCGACGACCACCGAGCACCCGACGATCGCCGCGGTCCAGGCCGACCCGGTGGCCATCAACCGACGCCTGGGCACCTACACGAACTTCGTGAACCTCTTGGATCTCGCGGCAGTCGCGATCCCCGCCGGCACCGCCGACGGCGGACCGTTCGGCGTGACGCTGCTGGCCCGTGCGTTCGAGGACCAGCTCGCCGTCGACCTCGCGGCACGCCTGCTCGGGACGGCCCGTGCGTCGATGGTGTCGTCGGCCGGGGTCGAGGTGCTGGTCGTCGGAGCGCACCTGCGCGGACAGCCGCTCAACGGCCAGCTCGAGGCGCTCGGCGCCCGGTTCGAGCGGTCGGTGCGCACCACCGACGCCTACCGGCTCGTCGCCCTGGCCACCGAGCCGCGCAAGCCCGGTCTGCTGCGGGTAGGTCCCGGCGACGGTGCGCCGATCGCGGGGGAGGTCTGGCGGCTGTCGCCCGGCGCGCTCGGTCGGTTCCTGGGCGACCTGCCGGCGCCGATGAGCCTCGGCCGTGTCGAGCTGTCGGACGGCGCGTGGGTGGTCGGCTTCGGCTGCACGGTCGAGGCCGGCGCCGCAGGGTCCGACATCACGGCGAGCGGCGGCTGGGTCGCGGCTCTGGCTGCCGGTCTGTGACCCGCGCTGGTCGACGTGGCCTCGGTACGGGTCGGGCGGACGCCGCCTCGCGCCGAGCGGACGCCGCCTCGCGCCGAGCGCACGCCCCCTCGCGCCGAGCAGACGCTCCCGCGTCAGCGTCCGCTCGACGCGGGTAGAGCCGGATCGCGCCTGGTCGACGAGGCCGGCGCCCGCCTGCGCATCCGCCAGCCGAGAGCGCTCAGTGGTGGCCGCGGTCGCGGGCCGGGACGCGCAGGCCGGACGCGCGGAGGCGGCGGATCAGCTCCTTGGCACTGACCAGCTCGGCCCCGAGCGCGACCAGCTCCTCGATCCGCTGGTCGGGCACGTCGTAGTGGTCCAGGTCGAACCCGCGTTCGGGGATCCCCGCCCGAGCGGCAAACGCGTGCAGCTCCGCCAGCGACGAGTCGCTCACCAGGTGGCCCCAGAGCATCCCGTGGTTGGGCCACATCGGCGGGTCGACGAGCACGCTCATGGCCCGAGACTAGGCGCCCCGGCGCACGAGGACCGGGAGGAGGCGTCAGGTCGCGAACAGGCGGCTGGCCTGGGTCTCGGCGTCGGCGTAGGCGCGGGCCGCCGTGTGCATCGCGGCGACGATCTGGTCGAGCGACGCCTCGAGGCGCGACTCGGTGGCCGACCAGTCGCCGAGCACCCCGCTGAACGCGGTGGCGGCGGCGCCCCGCCAGGATCCCTGCAGCTCGGCCAGCTGGCGGTGCATCGCGGCGACCTCCGACCGGATCGTCGCCGCACGGGCCTGCACGCTCGCCGCCGCCTGGGACACCTGCGCGCTGTCGACCTCGAACCTGGTCACGGAACCTCCCTCGTCCGGGGCCACGCTCCGGCGCCGGGATCGACGCGGAGACCATGCGGCCCGCTGGACGACGACGCTACGGACTCGCGAGGCGTCCGTACCGAGGCCGAGGGGAACCGTGGGTCCCGCGGCTGTCGCACGGGGCTGTGGTCACGTCGGTCCCTGCTGCAGGGAGGGCAGGTCAGGCGGACTCGCTGGCGGCTGCGGCCGCCTCCAGGCCCCTGAGCTCCTTCTCCAGGCGCTGCAGCTCGCCCGACAGGTTCTGCCGCGCGGGCTCCTCCCAGGCCGCACCGAGCGGGCTGACGAACAGCGACGGCCGGGCGAGGAGCTTGTGCAGGATGCGCACGCGGGCGCGCAGGTAGTCCTCGATGGGCAGGTGCGCGTACTCGGCGCGAACGTCCTGCAGGTACGCCTTGTACTTCTGCGGCTCGGCGGCGAGCATCGCCAGGTCGGCGTCGCAGAGGACCGCGCAGTCGAAGTCGGTCGGGTTCGGGGCGTGCCGGACCAGGGCGACCACCAGGTCGTGCACCCGCTCGGCGCGCGCCTCGGGAACGCCGAGGGCGAGCAGCTCCGTGCGGGCCAGGCCGGCGGACGCGATCTCGTCCTCGCCGCCGCGGTTGGCGTAGGCCTTGCGGTCGGCGGCGTCGAAGATCGCGCCGTGGTACCAGGCGGCGAGCCGGACGACGTCGGGCTCGTGGGTCTCCTCGACCAGCTCGTCGACGCGGACCAGCACGTCGACCAGGTGCTTCAGGTTGTGGAACGACCGGCCGGGGGATCCCCAGCGATCCACGAGTGCTTGCCCTGCGTCCCGGATCTGCTCTGTCGAGGCGGTCGCCCCGACCGCGACGACACTGCGTACATACGCGGACAACAGCCACTGCGGTGCGTCATGGACGCCCATGAAGTCCAGCCTCACGCCGACGGTAGGAACCCGTCATGGTAGCCCTCAGACCTGGGCGTCGCGGCCCGAACCGGCGTCCTGGACGGATGACTGACTCGGCGGGGCGGCGGCCGGCGAGGGTGGTGTGGGCGCGGGCACGGGACCCGCGGACCCGGCGCTCGCCGCGGCACTCGTCGAGGACGCGTCCGGTGCGGCCGCCGGTGTGCCGGGCAGGGTGACGCGCACGGTGGTCCCGCCGCCGGTGGTCTGCTCCAGGGACACCGACCCGTGGTGGGCGTCGACGATCGCGGCGACGATCGCCATGCCCAGGCCCGCGCCGCCGGAGTCCCGACCGCGCGAGGCGTCGACCCGGTAGAACCGCTCGAACACGCGGGCGGCGTGCTCGGGGTCGATGCCGGGGCCGTGGTCACGCACCTCGATCACACCGTCGCCGTCGGACAGGCCGACGGCGATCTCGACGGCCGTGCCGGGCGGGGTGTGGGTCACGGCGTTGCCGACGAGGTTCGCGAGCACCTGACGCAGTCGCGACTCCTCGCCGAGCACCTCGCAGACACCCGCGGGCTCGCCGGCCCGCAGCGGTTCGAGCCGGACCGGGCGCGAGGGGTCGAGGGCGTGCAGGTCGCTGACGGCGTCGGCGGCCAGGACGGTCAGGTCGACGGGTCCGAGGCGCATCGGTCGTCCGTCGTCCATCCGGGCCAGGGCCAGCAGGTCCTCGACGAGCGCGCCCATCCGCGTGGCCGACGACTCGATCCGCTGCATGGTGTCGTCGACCTGCTCGGTGGTGGTCAAGGCGCCCATCCGGTACAGCTCGCCGTACCCGCGGATGGTGGCCAGCGGGGTCCGCAGCTCGTGGGAGGCGTCGGCGACGAAGCGGCGCATGCGTGCCTCGGACGCGGTCCGAACGTCGAACGCGCGCTCGATCTGGGCGAGCATCCCGTTCAGCGCGGCGCTGAGCCGGCCGACCTCGGTGTGCTCGTCGGACGCCGGGACGCGCCGGGACAGGTCCCCACCGGCGATCGCGGCCGCGGTGACCTCGATCTCGCGCAGCGGCTTGAGCGAGCGACGGACCGCCCAGGTACCGGCCGCGGCGCCGAGCAGCAGGATGCCGATGCCGCTGAGCAGCAGCACCGTCGACATGTGCTGGACGGTCTTCTGGATGTCGCCGAGCGGCAGTGCCACGACGATGGAGCCGCCGTTGGTCAGCGGGTAGGCGACGACACGCCACGGCTGACCGGCCCGGGACGAGTGGACGGTGAACGGCTCGCCCTGGATCTCGGCGGCCGCCTCGGCCGTCAGGTCGGGCACGTCGGGCAAGCCGTAGGATTCCTGGGCGGAGTCCGAGATGGAGCTCTGGACGGTGGAGTCGGAGCCCTGCACCCGGACGTAGTAGTCGCTGGGCGACATGCCGTTGCCGAAGCCGCGGTTGAGCGCCGCGAGGGTGCTGTCGGCGAGCGCCGCGCCCTCGGTCTGCAGCTTGGCGTCCACCCGGCCGGTCAGCGTGCCCTCGAGCAGCGCCGCGCTGACCGAGCCCGCGAGCACGAGCCCGAGCGCCAGCAGCACGGTCACGATGCCGACGAGACGCTGGACCAGCGGAACCGCGTCCCAGCGGGCGCGGACGCGGGACCACCAGCCCGTCGACGCCCGATCCGACCCTGCGCCGGTCGCCGACGGGGTCGACGACGACGGCGTCGGCAGGGTCGGGTCGGACGGCTCCAGGTGCACCTCGCTCATCGTCGTCGGCGCGCTCACGACGACTCGCGCAGCAGGTACCCGACGCCGCGCTTGGTGTGGATGAGCGGGGGCAGCCGGGTGCCGTCGGGCCCGTCGACCTGGTCGATCTTGCGGCGCAGGTAGGAGATGTAGGACTCGACGATGTTGGCGTCGCCGCCCCAGTCGTACTGCCAGACGTGGTCGAGGATCTGCGACTTCGAGAGCACGCGGCCGGGGTTGAGCATGAGGTAGCGCAGGAGCTTGAACTCGGTGGGGGACAAGTCGATCAGGGTCCCGGCGCGCAGCACCTCGTGGGAGTCCTCGTCGAGCTCCAGGTCCGAGTACCGCAGCACGCTGGTGTCGTCGTCGAGCTCGGGCCGGGTGCGACGAAGGACGGCGCGGATGCGGGCGACGACCTCCTCCAGGCTGAACGGCTTGGTCACGTAGTCGTCGCCGCCGACGGTCAGGCCCTGCACCTTGTCGGCGGTGTCGTCGCGCGCGGTGAGGAACAGGACGGGGACGTGCTGGCCCTTCTCGCGCAGGCGCCGGGTGACGGTGAAGCCGTCCATGTCGGGGAGCATCACGTCGAGCACGACGAGGTCGGGCTCGACCTCGCGGGCGAGCCGCAACGCCGAGCCGCCGTCGGCGGCCGCGTAGACCTCGAAGCCGGCGAACCGCAGGGAGGTCGCGAGCAGCTCGCGGATGTTCGGCTCGTCGTCGACGACGAGCAGGCGTGCCTCCGGTGGTGCCTGGCCGCCGGGCCGGGCCGCGGGGTTCGAGGAGGAGTCAGCACGCATACGTCGAGTCTGGCCCGAAACCCTGGGAGTTGGCTGGATGTAGGCCGAGTGTTCTTCATCCGCGGGTCACCGGGACGTTCGTGGACGATTGTCCACGTAGCGGACGTCGCGGCGACCTCGTCTTGCCTCCGCATGCGTAGCTGGGGGTACCGTCTGCGCGTGACATCCCCCTCCTTCGGTGCCCCTCGCCCCGTCGTCACCGTCATCCAGAGCTCGCCCGACGTCCAGCTCGACAGGTTCGCCGAGTGGCTCGGCGACGTCGACCTGCGCATCGTGGCGGCCTTCGCCGGTGAGCCCGTCCCGCTGGCCGACGAGGTCGGCGACGGTCTCGTCGTGCTCGGCGGCCACATGTCCGCCCACTCCGACGCGGTCGCCCCGTGGCTGCCCGAGCTGCGCGCGCTGCTGGCGGACGCCAGCACCCGCGGCGTCCCGACGTTCGGGATCTGCCTCGGCGCCCAGCTGCTCGCGGTCGCCCGCGGCGGACGTGTCCAGGTGGCGGCGCCTCCCGGTCGCGAGGCCGGTCTGGCCGACGTGCGCTGGCGCCCCGAGGCCGTCGGCGACGCGGTCGTCGGCGCGGTCCTCGCGCTCGCGGACGACCGGAAACGGACGCCCCAGCCGAGCATGCACGCGGACGCGGTGGTCGACCTGCCGCGCGGTGCCGTGTGGCTCGCGTCGTCGCCCATGTACCCGTACCAGGCCTTCCGGGTCGGGTCCGCGTGGGGCGTGCAGTTCCACCCCGAGGCCTCCGCGCAGACCCTGCGCGCCTGGGCGGACGGGTACGACGACGTCGACACCGAGGCAGTGCTCGCGGCCTACGCCGCGCGTGCCGACGAGGTGACGGCCGTCGGCCGGACGCTGGCCGAGTCGTTCGCGGCGCACGTGCGCGCCGTGGCGCAGGAGCCCGCGGGCGTCTGACCCCTCCGGCCCGAGGGCGTCGGACCGCACCGACGGCTCCCCGGGCCGTTGGACCTGGCGGTGCGGGCGCCGTAGGCGACGGCTGCGGTCAGTCGCGCTCGACCGGGTCCAGCCCGAGGTCCTCGGCGTCGACGATCGAGTAGGCGTAGCCCTGCTCGGCCAGGAACCGCTGTCGGTGCGCCGCGAAGTCCTGGTCGACGGTGTCCCGCGCGACCACCGTGTAGAAGTGGGCGGTGCGGCCGTCGGCCTTGGGTCGCATGATCCGGCCGAGGCGCTGCGCCTCCTCCTGCCGGGAACCGAACGAGCCGGACACCTGGATGGCGACGCTCGCCTCGGGGAGGTCGATCGAGAAGTTGGCCACCTTGCTCACGACGAGCTTGGTGATCTCGCCCTCGCGGAACGCGTCGAAGAGACGCTGGCGCTCGCGGACAGGAGTCTCGCCGGTGATCAGGTCGGCGCCGATGTGCTCCGCGAGCGTGTGGAGCTGGTCGAGGTACTGGCCGATGACGAGCGTCGGGTCGCCCTCGTGCTTGGCGACGAGCTGCTCGACCACCCGGTTCTTGCCCTTGGCGGTCGCGGCGAGCCGGTACTTCTCCTCCGGCTCCGCGGTCGCGTAGGCCATGCGGTCGGCGTCGGGAAGCGTCAGACGCACCTCCACGCAGTCGGCCGGCGCGATGTAGCCCTGCGCCTCGATGTCCTTCCACGGGGCGTCGAACCGCTTGGGTCCGATGAGGCTGAACACCTCGTCCTCGCGGCCGTCCTCGCGCACGAGGGTGGCGGTCAGGCCGAGGCGTCGGCGGGCCTGCAGGTCGGCGGTCATGCGGAAGATCGGGGCCGGCAGGAGGTGGACCTCGTCGTAGACCACGAGACCCCAGTCGCGGGCGTCGAGCAGCTCGAGGTGCGTGTAGACGCCCTTCCGCTTCGTCGTCAGGACCTGGTAGGTCGCGATGGTGACCGGGCGGATCTCCTTGCGGGCACCGGAGTACTCGCCGATCTCGTCCTCGGTCAGCGAGGTGCGCTTGATCAGCTCGTCGCGCCACTGCCGTGCCGAGACGGTGTTGGTGACGAGGATCAGGGTCGTCGTCGACGAACGGGCCATCGCACCCGCGCCGACGAGGGTCTTGCCCGCGCCGCAGGGGAGCACGACGACGCCCGAGCCGCCGTGGAAGAAGCCGTCGACGGCCTGCTTCTGGTAGGGCCGCAGGTGCCAGCCGTCCTCGAGGAGGTCGATCTGGTGGGCCTCGCCGTCGACGTAGCCCGCGAGGTCCTCGGCGGGCCAGCCGAGCTTGAGCAGCACCTGCTTGAGGTGGCCGCGCTCGGAGGGGTGGACGATCACGTCGGTCGCGTCGATGCGTGCGCCGAGCAGGCCCGCGGTGCGCTTCGAGCGGACCACCTCGACCAGGACCGCCGGGTCGAGCGCGTGCAGGATCAGGCCGTGCACCGGGTCCTGGATCAGCTGCAGGCGGCCGTAGCGGGACATCGTGTCGGCGACGTCGACCAGCAGGGCGTGGGGGACGGGGTAGCGGCTGTACTCGAGCAGGACGTCGACGACCTGCTCGGCGTCGTGGCCCGCGGCGCGCGCGTTCCACAGGCCCAGCGGGGTCAGTCGGTAGGTGTGCACGTGCTCCGGGGCGCGCTCGAGCTCCGCGAACGGGGCGATCGCGCGGCGGCAGGCCTCCGCCTGGTCGTGGTCGACCTCGAGCAGGAGCGTCTTGTCGCTCTGCACGATCAGGGGGCCGTCGGTCACGTGGACTCCTCGGTGGTCGTGGGGCTTGCTGGGGTCGTGCTGCGGGTCGTCGACGCGGTCAGAGTCGGCGTGCGTCCCGGTGCGCGCGGACGTCGTCGGGGAAGACGTCGTCCGGTGGGTCGTCGGTCGGTCGGGGTGCGGGTGGTGCGGGGGTGTCGCGGGTGACCGACGCGATGCGGTGCACCGCGACCGTGAGCTCGGACTCGCGGGCGGGGTCGATCGCCCGCAGGCGACCACCTTCGACGCGGAGCGGCCGGAGCAGTCGGCGGTCGGGGACGCCGCTCGATCCGACGAGCTCGACCCAGACCGCCACCTTCTCGGCTGCCGCCTCGCGCAGGAGCACCAACGCGTCGACCGGGTCGGCTGTTCCCTCGGGGGCCGGGGCAGCTGCCTCGGCGCGGGTCGGTGACGACGGTGAACGGGTGCCGTCGTCCTGGTCGTCGAGGAGACGGGTGCTGGTCGACGAGCCACTGGTCGACGCCGTGGTCGTGCTCGAGAGGGTGCTCGTGCTCGTGCCGCTGTCTGTCGAGCGGACCGAGCCGGTCGCAGCCGCGAGGCCGGTCGCGGGCGTCAGCGACCCGGGGGTCGAGGGCCGCGGAGCGGGCAGGAGGCCGCCCGGGAGGCGCTCGGACTCGTCGATCCGTCGCTCCTCCTCCGCGCGACGCAGCTGCGGCACCAGCGCGAGGAGCCGCTCGTCGGACACCTGCTCGCGGGCGGGTGGCGCCTCGCGGCGACGAGCGGCGGCGGCACCCCGGCGCCCGACCCGCCGCACCGAGGCCACGACGTGCAGCACCTGGCCGTCCGGACCCTCGACGACGGGGGCGAGCCCGTGGGCCCGGAGCGCGTCGACGAGCTCGCGGGCCGGCGCCTGCGAGGCCAGGACGGTCGGTGCGAGGCGCACCAGTCCCAGGGACGACAGCCGGCTGTCCTCCGCGAGCCCGGCCAGCAGCGACGGGTCGTCGGCGCGCAGATAGCTCGACGCCGAGCCGGCCCGGAGCCGGCCGTGGCGTCGAGCGGCGTCCCGCACCAGGTACTCGAGCGGCTGGGGCACCGGTCCGCGCGAGTGCGCGGCGAGCTCGCTCAGGAGCCCGTCCGCCGTGGCGCCGGCGTCGAGGGCTCGTCGGACCGAGTCCGGGGTGAACCGCACCGTGAGGGCGCCCCCGCGCGACTCGACGTGGGTGCTCCGGTCGAGGAGGTCCTCGAGCTCCGGGCTGGGGCGGCCCGGGACGACGCCCGTGAGGTCTCCCTGCAGGAGGATCTCGTCGACGGCACGCGGCAGGGCCGCGGCGAGGGCGTCGGCCGGGTCCGGCACGTCCGCCGTGGCGCCGACCAGCGGAGCCGACTCGGCGAGCAGCGCGCGGCCGGCGTCGGAGAGCGCACCGGCACCGACGATGCCCAGCCGTCCGGCCTCCACCAGCACGGCCGAGATGGCCGCGAGGGGCGGGACCGAGCGCGGTGTGCGCCAGCGCAGGACCGCCAGGACGCTCGCGGGGTCGAGCGCGGTGCCGGGCTCCGTCTCGGCGAGGACGTCGAGCACCGACCGGCGCAGCCGTGGTGCCCAGGTGCGCTGCAGCTCCGGGTCGAGTGCGGCGCGCACCCCGCCGCGTTCGTCCCGACCGCCGACGAGCCACGGCGTGCGCAGCATCGTGGTCCACGTGCGCGCCAGCGTCGCCCAGCGGTCGGGCACGTCGCGCGCCGACCACTCGTCGACGGCGACGGTCGGCGCGAAGGACGGGGCGTCCTCGCCGTCGTCGGCAAGGAAGCCCGCGGCGCCCGTGAGCTCGATGACGAAGGCGGCCTCCGCCTCGTCGACCTCGAGCAGCTGGGCGGCCCGGCGCAGCTCGCGCACGCCGAGGCCGCCGCCGCGCAGGACGCTCGGCGGGTTCTGCTCCCAGAGGCGGATCAGGCGCGCGACGAGCAGGACCGACCGTTCGCCGGCCGAGGCCGACTCCGCCGCGACGAGAGCGGGCGGTCGGTGCGCGGCGCCGTGCGGGGTCGCCGGCGGGGTGGCGGGGGAGGCGTGCGTGCGGCCGCCCCGCAGCGTGAGGGCGACCGTCCGGGGCAGGACGACGTGCCGGGCGTCCCCGGGTGCGAGGAGACGGCGACGGAGCAACCAGTCGACCGCCGCCGCGGCGGCGGTGTTGTTCGACGGGGCCAGGCCGATCGGCGGGCCCCACAGGAGCGCGTCGAGGACCGGTCGCGCTCCCGTCGGGGCGGCGTCCAGGAGCGCGGGGATCTCGTCGGGCGTCGGCTGCTCCATCGGGGCGACGGCCGCGCGACGGTTGCCGGCGTCGGGGCCCGCCAGGCCTGCCGGGTAGGGACCGAGGATCTCGGCCAGGCCGGGCGACGGGACGAGCACCGCGCCGGACTGGCTCGCGCTCCCGGGCTCGTGGGACGTCGCCGCAGCGGCCTCGTCCGCAGAGGGCTCCGTCGCGTCGTCGTCGGGGTAGACGAGCGCGGCGACCATGGCGAGGCGCAGCGCGCGTTCGATGACGGCCACCTCCGCGTCGGTCGTCGCTCCGACCGCGGCCGGCAGGTCCGTCGCGTGGACCGTGCCCCCGTCGCTGAGCGCGGTGACGGCCTCCAGCACCTGCAGGACGCTCGCGTCCGAGCCTGCGAGTGCCCGCTCGAGGCTCGAACGGCTGGTCGCGCGCACCGCCAGCGACGACAACGTGGCCGGTGACGGTGACGCCAGGTCCGGCCGGCTGCGCAGGAGCGCGACGAGCTCGTCGTCGCTGCGATCGCGCAGATAGCCGATGAAGGAGGACATCCGGTCAACGATACGTGGGTGCGGTGCGTCGCACGTCGGTCAGGGCGATCTGGTTACCCGACGGTAACGAGCCTGGGCGCTCCGGCGGGCCCAGCGGGCGGTCGTCGTGCTCCCCTCGTCGACCTCGTCGGCGCCTCGGTCATGGCCCTGCTGTCAGTCCACGGCCTGTCGGAACGGTCGGAAGAACTCCCGCAGCTCCTGCGCGTACAGCTCGGGCTCCTCGAAGGCCGCGAAGTGCCCACCCCGTGGCGGCTCCGTCACGCGGACGAGGTTCGTGGTGCGCTCGAGCCACGGCCGCGGGGGACGGACCACGTCGCCCGCGAACAGCGAGAAGCCCGACGGGACCTCGACCCGGCGAGTGAGCTGGGCAGGCGGGGTGGCGGCGTTCGCGCGGTACATGCGCATCGACGAGCCGATCGTCTGGGTGAGCCAGTAGATCGTGACGTTGGTGAGGATCTCGTCCTTGGTGAAGCTGTGCTCGACGTCGCCGCCGCAGTCGCTCCAGGCCCGGAGCTTCTCGACGATCCACGACGCGAGCCCCGCGGGGGAGTCGTTGAGCCCGACGGCAGCCGTCTGCGGCTTGGTCCGGTGGACCGCGCCGTAGGCGCCCTCGTCGGCGAGCCAGACTGCGGCCTCCTGCATCCACGCCCGTTCCAGCGGGTCCAGCTCGGCGAGGTCGCCCTGGAACCTCGGGATGCCGGCGTCCGTGCGGTGGACCGCGACGACCCGGTCGGGATGGTCCAGCGCGAGGTACCGGCTGACGTGGCTGCCCATGTCACCGCCCGCCGCACCGAACCTGGAGTAGCCGAGCGCGCTCATGAGCTCGGCCCACAGGCCCGCGACCCCGACCGAGTCGAGCGCCGGACCCGTCGGGCGGTCGGAGTACCCGAAGCCCGGCATGTCGGGCACGACGACGTCGAACGCGTCCGCGGGGTCGGCGCCGTGCGCGCCCGGGTCCGTCAGCAACGGGATCACCTTGGTGTAGCGCCAGAACGAGTCCGGCCACCCGTGGCAGAGGACCAGCGGCAGGGCGGGGACGGAGCCGCCCGCGCTCGAGGCGCCCGGAGCTGCCGCCGAGCCGGTGCCAGGAGTCGTCGCCGCACCTGTGCTCGCAGGAGCCGATGCGCTCGAGCTCGGAGTGGCTGCTCGAGCATGCACGACGTGGATACCGAGACCGTCCAGCGGCACGCGGAAGTGCGGCAGCCGCCCGAGCTCGGCCACCTGCGCCGACCAGTCGAACCCGTCGGCCCAGTAGTCGACGAGCTCGCGCAGGTAGTCGACATCGGTCCCCGCCGACCACCCGGCGTCCTCCGGCGCGTCCGGCCAGCGCGTCGCCCGCAGACGACGGCGGAGGTCCTCGACCGCTGCCTCGTCGATCGGCAGCGTGAACGGCTCGGGGCGTGGCAGAGCGTTCGACATGGTAGTCACGCTACGACTCGTGTCCGGCCGCGGTCGCGGCGAATGTCGGGCGGATGGTGTGCCCGCTGCGCGGGCGCCCCTCCGCATGCGACTCTCGCGATCATCGCCATCTGCTCCTCGTCAGCTCGTGTTGGGGATCGGTTGGCCGTGACGGTCGGTGAAGCTCCACCGGCCCCGGGTCTGACGGACGGTGATGAGGTCGTCGTGCACCCAGGCGTGGTGGGACCAGCACAGGAGACAGCCCGTCGCGACATCGGTCGTCCCGTTGTCGCGAGCCCAGTGCTCGGTGTGGTGGATCTCGGACAGGGCCGGCGGCGCATCGCAGTCGGGGGCCTGGCAGTGCAGGTCGCGGGCGATGATCGCCCGGCGCTTGTGGCCGGTGTAGGTGCGCTCGGACCGGCCGACGTCGAGCACCTGGGACTGCGGACCGAACACGACGCGGGTGATCGTCGAGTCACAGGCGAGCCGGGCAAGGACCGAGTCCGGGACAGGGCCGGTGCCGACCAGCTCCGCGACGGCGAAGCGTTTGACGTCGCCGATCGGCGTGGGTCTGGCGGCCAAAGGCCCATCGTCTTGCTCCGAGTACGAAGGGAGCGAGCCACGCGTGAGCGCGCGGGTCAGGGTGTCCAGGTCCGTGACGACGCTGATCTGCGGGCGGTGCGTCCCGGTGGCGCCGGTCAGGTCGTTGTCGAGGACGGACCGGACCATCGTCGTCAGGGCTGTGGCGCGCTTGCGGGCCGCCGTCTGGCCGGCGCACCCCGAGCTGCGGTCGGTCAGGGCCGTCAGCGCGGCTCGCAGGGCGTGGCCGTGCTCGGTGGTGAGGAACCCGGACAGATGACAGCCGTCGGTGGTGTCGGCCAGGTCCAGGTACTCCGCCTCCTGGGCGTCGCGATACCCGCGCTCGTCGGCCTCGGGATCGGCCTGCGCGGCCCAACGGCGTGCCAGCAGCCGCAGCGACGCGACCGGCAGCACCCGTGCGTGCTCCACCAGGAACTCCTCACCGCACTCGCCCGCCGGTGCGGCGAGAGCCGCGCGGCGCGCATCGGTGGTGGTGGTGAGCGACGCGAGCACGTGCGCTGCCTCGACCGACACGGCTCCGGCGACGACCTCTGCCGCGGTGGCGGGCAGGTGGTCGCGCATCGCCCGTCCCAGCCCGACGAGTCGTGACGCCTGCCCGTGCGGGACGCGTCCGTGTGCGGCCACCCACGAGGTGATCGAGCGGTTGCGCGCGTCCAGGGCCCACCAGCCGTCCGCCTCGACCACGGCGATCGTCCGTGCGGCGATCGCCGTCAGCCGCCCGGCCAGCGCCAACGCCTCCGTCACGACCGCCGCCGCCGTGGCTCCCTCGACACGTCCCGGCGCGGCCGGGTCGGTCAGGTGGGCGAGCGACCCGACGAGGGAGGCCAGGCCGTCGAGCGCGTCCCGGACCGACTCGCGCGGCGCGGGGGCGCGGCCGCTCGCGGTCGTCTCGATCGTCACTGCACCCACCCCCCGAATGTGCGCCATTCCTGCAAGAATTCCGCTGCTGATGACGTTGTCGAGGAGTATTCCAGGAGGCACTGACATTCAGTCGTGGGGTGTCCTTGCAGGCCAGAGCGCCGAACAATCACGGGGAATGAGAGCTATCGAGCCGTCCACAGCCCCATTTCAATGACCGCCGTCCACAGGGTCAAGAACGCGCGGCGCACTCGACGCACGTCGTGGCCGTCGGACGCGCCTCGAGCCGAGCCGCCGGGATCGGGCGCCCGCAGCTCGCGCAGATGCCGTAGGTGCCGGCATCGACCCGGTCCAGCGCGGCGTCGATCGCCGCAACCTTCGCCGCGCTCTGGCGGGCGAGCGCCTCGACCTGGGCGCGTTCGAACGCGATCGTCGAACCCTCGGGGTCGTGCTCGTCGTCGGCGTTGCTGTCGCGCGAGGCGTCGACGACCGACCGGTGCGTGCTCTCGAGCGCGGCCAACGTCTCGACCGTGGAGACGCGCAGCGCAGTCAGGCGCGCTCGCGCCGACGGACGGGGGAGCACGCGGGCAGCAGCAGCTGCGGGGGTCGCATCGTCCTGAGCCGCGTCGTCGGCACGACGGCGGCCGGGACCGTGGTCGCGCAGCTCGTCGTCGGGAGTCACCGGCCACCACCTCTCGTCGTCGGACCCGGCCTCCCAGCATCGGCCCGAGGTCCGACACGCGCGCGCCCCGGACCCTCCCACCGGCGGCGATGCGCCCTGGAGGTGTATGGGCCGGTAGCCTTGGTCGGTACGTCTCTTACACAGGACAGGGGTTCACCGTGCCTACCGGCAAGGTCAAGTGGTTCGACACCGAGCGCGGCTTCGGGTTCATCGCCAGCGACGACGGCGGTGAGGTGTTCCTGCACGCCTCCGCGCTGCCCGAGGGTGTCACGGCACCGAAGCCCGGCGCCAAGGTCGACTTCGGCGTGGCCGACGGCCGGCGGGGCCCGCAGGCCCTCTCGGTGAAGCTCCTCGACCCCGTCCCGTCCGTCGCGAAGGCCGCCCGCAAGCCCGCCGAGGACATGGCCGTCATCATCGAGGACCTCATCAAGGTCCTCGACAAGATCGGCAACGACCTGCGTCGTGGCCGCTACCCCGAGAAGGCCCGCGGCACCCAGTACGCCACCCTGCTGCGCGCCGTCGCCGACGACATCGAGGCCTGAGCATGCCCGCAGCGACGAAGGACGCCGTTCTCGGCTCCGCGGTCGACCTCGCCCGCGAGGTCGCCGTCGAGCTCGCGGAGGACCCCGCCGACGTCGGCGAGTACCTCGGCCTGGTCGTCGAGGGGGAGCGCCTGGTCTCGCACCGGTTCGCCTCGACCGCCAAGGGCTACCGCGGCTGGGAGTGGACCGTCACCGTCGCCCGCGTCCCGCGCGGCCGCACCGCCACCGTCTGCGAGGCCGAGCTGCTGCCCGGGCCCGACGCGGTCCTCGGCGAGGCCTGGCTGCCGTGGTCCGAGCGCATCCGCCCGGGCGACATCGGCCCCGGCGACGTCCTTCCCTTCCGCGCCGACGACCCGCGGCTCGAGCCCGGCTGGACCCCGTCCGGCGACCCCGAGCTCGACTCCGTCGCGATCGACGAGCTCGCCCTGGCCCGCGTCCGGGTGCTCTCCCCGGAGGGTCGCGACGAGGCCGCCGAGCGCTGGTACCGCGGCGCGCACGGTCCGACGAGCGCCGGGGCAGTCGCCTCGGCAGCCGCCTGCTACAGCTGCGGCTTCCTGATCCCGCTGCAGGGTGCGCTCGGCACCGTGTTCGGGGTCTGCGCCAACGAGTGGTCGCCCGACGACGGCATGGTCGTCAGCCTGGACCACGGCTGCGGTGCGCACTCCGAGACCGACGCCGAGGCTCCCCCGACCGAGTGGCCGTCGCCGGACCCCCTCATCGACGAGCTCGAGCTCGAGCTGGTCCCGCCGGTGGCGGTCGCGGTCGCAGAAGCGGCACCCGAGGTTGCCGACGAGGCACCCGAGGTTGCCGACGAGGCGCCCGAGGACGTCGCGAAGGTGACGCCCGAGGAAGCCGCGGAGCTCGTCGCGGAGGCCATCCTGGCCGCGGTGTCCGGCCCGGTCGACGCGGTCGACGACACGGCATCGTCCGAGCCCGAGCCCGAGCCGGAGCCCGAGCCCCAGCCAGCCGTCGACGCGGTCGACGAGACCGACGCGCTCGAGGCAGCGGCGCCGGCCGACGTCGTCGGCGAGACCGTCGCGTCCGAGCCGGAGGCCGTCGGGGCGACCGGTGACCCGGACGTCGCGGAGACCGAGCCGTCCGACACAGACGGCCCCGACACCGGCCCCGCAGACGCCTCCGACGAGCTCGACGCCTCGACCACCCCCGAGTCGTGACCGCGGACGCCTTCGGGACGGCAGCCCTCCGAGCTGCTGTCCTGGGGGCGTGGCGTGCCTCGCCCGCGCGGCTGCGGGAGGACGCCAACACCGAGGAGGACCACGCCCGCGGCTACTACCGCGACCGCGTGGTCGTCGAGCTCGCGCAGAACGCCGCCGACGCGGCCGTGCGCGCCGAGGTGCCCGGCCGGCTGCTGCTGCGGCTCGACCGCTCGGACGACGGCACCCTCGTCCTCGTCGCGGCGAACACCGGCGACCCGCTCGACGCGGACGGCGTGGCCTCGCTGTCGTCGATGCGGGCGTCCTCGAAGCGGGGCGACGGCCCGGCGGGTGCGCAGGTGGTCGGGAGGTTCGGGGTCGGCTTCGCCGCCGTCCGGGCGGTGTCCGACGAGATCTCGTTGCTGTCGACGACCGGAGGCGTGCGCTTCTCGGCCCGCGACACGTCCGGCCTGCTGGCGGAGGCGTCGGCGGACAACCCCGGGCTCGACGACGAGGTGCGACGGCGCGACGGCTCGTTGCCCGCGCTGCGCCTGCCGTTCCCCGCGGCCGGTCGCCCGCCCGCCGGATACGACACGGCCGTCGTGCTGGAGCTGCGCGACGAGGTCGCCGCCGACGAGGTGCGCGGCCTCCTGCACGACGTCGGCGACCCGCTGCTGCTCGCGCTGCCCGGCCTGGTCGAGATCCTGGTCGAGGACAACACCTCCGACGCGCCGAACCGTCGGGTCGCGGACGTGCAGGACCGCTGGACCGTCCTGTCGGCACAGGGAGAGCTCGGCCTCGACCTGCTGGCGGACCGGCCCGTCGAGGAGCGCAGCGCCCGGACGTGGCGCGTCACGTGGGCCGTGCCCAGGGGCCAGGCCGGCTGGGCGCGCGTGGTCCACGCGCCGACGCCGACCGACGAGCCGTGCACGGTTCCCGCGCTCCTCGTCGCGACCCTGCCGCTCGACCCGACCCGCCGGCACGTGGCCGCTGGTCGGCTGACCGACGCGGTGCTCGACCACGCCGCGGACGCCTACGCCCGCCTCGCGCACGAACGCGCCCTCGCGGGCGACTCCGGGGAGGCGCTCGCGCTGGTGCCCATGGGCCTGCCGTCGGGCGCCCTGGACGGCGCGCTGCACGAGCGGATCGTCGAGCGGCTCTCGCGCACCCCGCTGCTCGTCCGCGCGTCGGCGGCAGGCCCGGACAGGGACGCAGGCCCGGACAGGGACGCGAGCCCGGACAGGAACGCGATCCCGGACATGCACGCGGGCCCGGACAAGGACGCGAAGGAAGCCGCAGGCACGGACAAGGACACGGTCGACGAGACCCAGTCCAACCGGACTCTCCTCGCGCCGAGCCGGGCGGTCATGCTCGCGGGACCCGCGGGGCAGGACGTGCGGGCGGTCGCCGCGCTGGGCCGTCGGATCGGCGGACTCGTCGTGGTGCCCGCGGGCCGGGAGGCGCAGGCCCGTGTCCTCGGCGTCGAGGTGCGCGGGCTGGCCGACGTCGTCGAGGAGCTCCCCGCGGTCGGCGACGGCGGCTGGGCATCCTTGTACGACGCCCTCGCACCGCACGCCGACGACGTGCGCGACCGGGAGGCGCTGGGCGCGCTGCCCGTCCCGCTCGCCGACGGCCGGGTGGTCCGCGGGGCACGCGGGCTCGTGGTGCTCGACGCGGACGTCGCCGAGGCCGTCGGCGCGGACGCGCTGCGGGACCTGGGCCGCTGGGGACTGCGCGTCGTCGACCCGCACGCTGCGCACCCGCTGCTGGTCCGCCTGGGCGCGGACGCCCCCGACGCCCGCGGCCTGCTGCGGCACCCCGCACTGCGGGCCGCGGTCCTCGAGCAGGCCGACGACGACGACCTCCAGCTCGCCGACGAGGTCACCGACGCCGTCCTCGCGGTCGTGCGGGCGGTCGTCGGCGACGTCCACCCCGGCGACGCGCCCGGGGCTCTCGCGGCGGACGCGGCGTGGCTCGGCCTGCTCACCCTTCCGGCGGCCGACGGCGAGCCGACGCCGGCGCACGGGCTGGTCCTGCCGGGCGGGACGGCGGCCGCGCTCCTCGACCCGCGCGTCGTCGCGCCCGTCGCGCTGGAGGCGGTGGAGCGCTGGGGTCCGACGACGCTCGTCGCCGCCGGTGTGCGCGACGACCTCGCCCTGGTGCGGCTCGCCGACGTGGTCGCGGAGCCGGCCGCGTCCGACCCGGACGGCACCGACGACGCGAGCCTGGCCGCGCAGTCGCTCGACGGGTGGCCGGAGTACCTCGAGGCGCTCTCCGCGACGCTGGGGGTCGGCGAGTACGTCGGCGAGGCGGTCGCCGTGGCCGACCTCGACGCCGTCGACCCCGACCGCTGGCCCGAGCTCCTGGCCCGGTTGGCCGCGGAACCCGGCCTGCGTCGGGCGCTCCTCGAGCCGGTGCGCGGCGAGCGAGGTGCGACGGCGTCGTCCTACACGGCCTGGTGGCTGCGCGAGCGCGGGCCCGCGGAGCTGGGTGGCATCTTCGCGGTCGACGCCGCTGCCGACGGCTCCGCCGGGCTGCGCGAGGTGCTCCCGCCGGCCCCAGAGCTCCTGCGTGGGCTCGACACCGCGGTCCAGGTGGCCCTCGGCGGCGTCGGGGGTCTCGACGACCTCGGACCGCAGGCGTGGACCCACCTGCTGGACGCGCTCGGCCCGGCCGGGACCTCTGTGGACGCGTCGACGGCCGTCGCGCTGTGGCGGGGGATCTCCGCCGCCGCGGGCCGGCTGGACGACGCCGGCGGTGCGTCCCCCTGGACGGACGCTCCCGAGCGGATCCCGGCGATCGTCGCGCCCGGTCGCGTGGCGATGGTGCACGCCGACGACGCCGCCGTGGCCGACGAGCCGATGTGGTGGCAGCGCACCGATGTCGCCGCGATGATCCCCTCGACGCCCGCCCGAGCGGACGCGCTGGCGCGGCTGCTCGACGTGCCGGCGGTGTCGGAGCTCGCCGAGGGCCAGGTGGACCGTGCCCAGGACGGGGTCGTCACGCCGGTGCCCGCCGAGGTGGCCGCCGTGCTGCCGGGGGCACCGGTGACCTGGGTCGAGCACGAGGAGCTCACGGTCGACGGCTCGCCCGTCGACTGGTGGGTGACCGGTACCGGTCCGGACGCCGTGGTGCGGACCGTGCACGTCGCGGGGCTCGCCGCAGGGCTGGCGCAGGCGGCCGGCCGGTGGTGGGCGCGCAGCGCGGTCGAGGCGGTGCTCGTCGCGCCGGAGCGTGCGGCGGACCTGGCCCTGGACGCCGCGCTCGAGGACTGAGCGCTACTCGACCGAGGAGGCGGGGCCCGCCGGGGCCGGGGGAGCCTCGGACGTCTCCGGCGGGTGCCGACGGGCCCAGCGAGCGCCGAGCAGACCGAGCACGATGCCGACGCCGCAGACCCAGGCAGCGTCCCAGGCGATCGACCCGGTCGCCGCGAGCACGACGGTGACGACGAGCGCGACCGCCCACACGAGCGTGCCGACGCGCATCACCCGACCGAAGTTGACCGGGACCGGCGGCGGCGGGGTGCGGCGGGGGTTCAGCATGGACGAGCGGGACGACGGCACCGCACGAGGGTAGCCCGCGCCGGCGAGGCTCAGCGCGTGGCGACCGCCATCGACGTCGCGGTGGCCAGGGCCTCCGGCACGGCCGCGAGGTAGGCGTGTGCGACGTCCCACGGCTCGAGCCCGGTGGCCGCGACGCCCTCGATGTCGTTCTCCTCGTGCGCCATGACGGCGGCCAGCACGGGACCGTAGGGCCCGGACTGGTCGCGCAGGGCGTCCGCGATGTCGTCGGACACCCCGGACCGGCTGACCAGCGACTCGACCGAGAGGTTCTGCTGCTGGGCGACCGCGGAGAGCAGGCCGACGGTGTACCCGGCGCCCGAGTCGGACAGGGCGTAGCAGGCGATGGCGCGCGCGAGGATCGACCACAGGGTGCCGACGGTCGCGGGCTGGGCGTTGATCAGGGACGCCATGGCGAGCGTGGTCAGCTGGCGCGGACCGAGCAGGACGACCGCCTGGCGGACCGAGTCGATGGGCCGGCGCAGGCCGGACGCGGAGGAGTTCACCAGGTGCAGGACGCGCATGGTCAGCTCGGGGTCCGACGAGATGGTGCGCACCACGGCCTCGGGGTCGGGCCGGTCGGCGGACAGCACGCGCACGAGGTTGAGGCACTGGGCCTCGCCAGCGGTGAAGTCACGGGTCGACGTGCCCTGCCGGCGCTCGAACATCGGGCCCTGCAGCAGGTCCATGCCCAGCTCAAGGGCGCGCGCGACGGTCTCGCCGGTGTCGGCGCGCTCGCCGATGACGCGGGCGCCCGCCTCGTGGGCGCGGCGCACCAGCTCGGCGACGTCGGCGCTGCGGGCGAGGTTGATCTTGACGAAGTCCACCAGCGGCAGGATGCCGTCCTGCGACGGGTCGCCGGTGTAGTCGCCGATCGCCAGGCCGACGCGCTGCGCACGCAGCCCGACCAGCCGTGCCGCGATGTCGGCGTACGACGCGAGCCACAGGGGGAGCTCGAGGATGACGCCACCGGGCGCGCGCGGCAGGGGGGTCGCGCCGATGAGCAGGCCGCTCGTCGCGCGGAGCATCAGCGGGAAGTCGCCCGCGATCGTCTGCGGGTCCAGCGTGGAGTAGCCCAGGTCGAGGGCGCTCTCCACGAGCGTGTCGGAGTCCAGCGCACCCTCGGAGCCGGGGACGTCGCCGCGCACGGCGTAGCCGAACACGGACCGGTCCGGGTTCACGATCGGCTGCCGGTGCAGCGTCGCCCGCCGAACGGTGCGGTCTGTCTGGATCTCGTTCCCAAGCACTGTGTTCTCCCCGTCGCCCTGGTCGCTGACCCTCCTCATCGGTCGGGAGGACCGGAACGTGAGGATTCGCGACGAGGGACGCGGGTGAGAGCTGTCAGCCGACGGGTGCGCGCACGGGCCAGTCGCCGTCGAGCACGATCTGGGCGGCCGAACCGGTCCGGGCGTCGACGACGAGCGGTGCGAGCAGGTTGGCCGTCGGGCCGTCCTGGTCGCCGAGCCCGGGGTGGACCACGACGAGCACGACCGTCGACTCGGCGACGGCCTCCCACTCGAGCGCGCCGGCGTCGATGGTCGGCGTGTAGTCCGGGAAGTGGATCGACGGGCTGACGACGAACAGCCGGATCGGCGCGTCCTGGTCGTCGGCCGGGATGCTGCGCAGCGCGAAGAGGACGCCGCCGTCGTCGAGCGGGTCGAGGACGTAGCGCAGGTGGCCGGGCAGGCCCGGCAGGGGCGCGACGAGCTCGAGGAGCGCGGGCACGTCCACGTCCTCGCCGGGGCCGGCGGCGACGTGGACGGTTCCGGCGGGGCCGGTCGTGATCGTGCTCATCGGAGGAAGTCTGACAGGGAAGGCTGGATCACCTTGGCCGCCGCACCGAGTGCGCCGTTGTAGGCGACCTCCTGCATCTGCAGCTCCATGATGATCTTGGCCAGGTCGATGTCCTCGACCCCTGACAGCTGCGACTTCACGTTGAGGTCCGAGTCCCCGAGCGACGAGGTCGCGGTGAGCACCTGGTCGTGGCGGGCGCCGACCGACGCGACCTCGGTGAGCATCGCCTCCATGCGGGAGTCGATCGCGTCCAGGTGGACGGTCGGGTCGCCGCCGGCGCGGAGCGTGGCGGAGACCTGGTCGAGCAGCGCGAACACCGAGGTGGCGCCGTCACCGAAGACCGCGGCACCGTCCGAGTCGACCCGCACGGTGGCCGTCGGGCCGACCCGCCGCTCGACCGGCGCGGCTGTGGGGCTGCCCGTGTAGGTGTACGTGGCCGGGTCGAACGCGATGCCGGCGTTGGACGTGCCGGCGAAGACCGTGCGGCCCAGGTACGTGGTGTTCGCCTGCGAGAGCAGCGAGGCCTTCACCCCGTCGATCTCCGTGGCCAGAGCATCGCGCGACGTCTGCCCGAGGGCCCCGTCGCCGCCCTGCACCGCGAGGTCGCGGGCCCGGCGCAGCTGCTCCAGGGACGTCGACATCGCCGTGTCCACCGTGGTGAGCCACGAGCCGCCGTCGGCCGCGTTGCGCGTGTGCTGCGCGATCGTGCGCTGCTCGCTGCGCAGGCGCAGGAGGTCGGAGGCGCCCGCGGGGTCGTCGGACGGCGCACTGATCTTCTTGCCGCTCGACATCTGCGCCTGCAGGGCCGCCATCGCCGACAGGTTGCCCTGAAGGTTGGCCAGCGTCTGCCGCTGGACCGTCTGCTGAGTCACTCGAGGGATCACGGTGTCTACCTCCCGACCACGCCGGTGCGGTTGATGAGGGTGTCGAGCATCTCGTCGATGGCCGTGAGCACGCGGGCGGCACCTTCGTACGCGCGCTGGTAGGCCAACATGGACACGGTCTCTTCGTCGGTGTCGACGCTGGCCTGCGAGAGCTGGCCGGCCTCGGCGGTCGCACGGGCAGACTCCGCCACCTTGGCACGCGACGACGCGGACGCGGTGCGGGAGCCGATCTCGACGACGGCCTTGCTCCACTGGGCGTTGGGGCCGCCGGTCGCGTTGGCGAGGTCCGCGATCGCGGCGCCCACCGAACCGTCGAGCGCGCCGCCGCCCGCGCCGCCCACGGCCACGCCTGCGGGGTCGGTGATCGCGACGGTGAGGCCGAGGGCCGCTGGACGTCCCGCGGTGAACGTGAAGAAGTCGCCCCCGGCGGTGCCCACGGTGGCGGGCGGCGTCGGGACGGTCAGCGCGGTGCCGTGCAGGGCGTTGACCTGGGTGGCCAGCGTCGTCGCCAGCGCGTCGTAGCGGGCGGCCGCCTCGGTGAGCACGCCGCCCGTGCCGGTGGCGTCCGGCGGGGCGAGCACGGAGAGCAGGCCGGCCACGCGGCCGCCGTCGAGGGCCGCGGATCGGGTGGGGTGCTCGGCCCAGACCACCTGGACGCCGGTGCCGGCGACCGGCGGGACCGCCGTGGCGTCGCCCGTCGCCTCGCTGAACACCTGCGCGCCGGTGACGGCGAGGGGGTGCGCGTGGACGCCCGAGACGAGGGCGTTGCCGCCCACGAGCACGTTCATCTGGCCGTTCGGCTGCACGACGATCGACGCGCCGACCGTCGCGGACAGCTGCGTGATCAGCTGGTCGCGCTGGTCCATGAGCTCGCTGGCCGAGCCGCCGCTGTTCGTGATGTCGAGGATCCGGCCGTTCAGGTCGGCGACGCCCGCCGCGGTCGTGTTGACCTGGTCGACGAGCGAGACCGTGGTGGCGCGGGCCTGGGTCCACTGCGTGTCCGCCGCGGAGTACAGGGTCGCGATGCGGTCGACGACGGCGTTCGCCTGGTTGAGAAGCACCGCGCGCGCCGAGCCCTTGTCGGGGGTGTTGGCGACATCGCCCCACGCGCCCCAGAGGGTGGAGAGCTGGTTGGCGAGCCCGGTGGTGCCCGGCTCGCCGATGCTGCCCTCGAGCGTCGTGTAGGCGTCGGCGCGGGCCTTGAGGTAGGAGGCGCCCGACGTCTGCGTGCGCAGGCGGGCGTCGAGGAAGGCGTCGGCGAGCCGGTCGATGCCGGTGACCCGCACGCCCTGGCCGGCTCCGTCGTTCGTCGAGAACATCGACGGCACGTTGGCCGAGGGCAGGGCGGCGAGCGTCGCTCGCTGGCGGGTGTAGCCGACCGTGTTGGCGTTGGCCACGTTCTGGCCGGCGACGTCGAGGCCCTGGCGCTGCGCGATCAGCGAGCTGAGCGCGGTGCCGAGTCCGGAGAAGGTGCTCACTGTGTTCCCTGTCTCAGAACGAACGGTCGACGAGCTGCGCCGCCGCTCGGGACGGGGCGGCGTGGCCGGACCCGTCATAGGTGTGGACGTCCTGGAGGGACAGGAGCGTCTCCTGGGTGGCGCGGTGCGACATCGCGAGCAGCTCGCGGTTCCCGTCGGCCAGCTGCGAGATCTCCATGGTCAGGGTGGCGAACGCGTCGCGGTGGGCGCGCAGCAGCTCGTCCCAGGGCTCGGGAGCGGCGTCGGCGAGCTCGGCGAGGCTGGCACCCGGCTCCAGGCCGACGACCCTGGCGACCTCGTCGGCCTCCACGGCACGGCCGAGCTCGGCGTCGCGGATCTCGTCCAGGACGGCCTCGACCTCACGCGTGGCGTGGCCGAGCCACCGCGTGCGCCCGCTGGTGAGGATCATCTGCTCCTCCTCCAGCTTGAACAGCAGGAGCTCCAGCAGGTTCCGCTCGCGCCACAGCACGTCGGACAGCTGCGTCAGTGACATGGTCCGGTTCCTTTCCTCCCCTGGTCCGGTCGGGCTCGGGGTGCGTCTGCATCCACCTATCGGACAGGTGCCCTGCGATTGTGACGAATCTGGGGTGACGACTTCTGTCACGAGTGTCCGATATGCGGTGACACAGGCCGTGACTTGTCTCAGCAAGCGCTTCCCCTGTGACTGAACCCTGACAATTGTGCAGATGTCCAAGTTCGGCAACCCGAACAGTGTGATCTACATCACAGAGTGTTGTGACAGGTGCCAGCACCCGCGCCGAAGTTCCGCGTGATCACGCGGCAAACAGTGGAGAGCGTGTTCCCAACGGGTGTTGCTCCAATTGGTCACGGGTTTGAACGAATCCTCAAGCCGTGCAGCGGACGGACCGAGCGAGTCCTCGTGACCACGCCTACCCCCACCGTCGACGACCTCGTCCTCGCGAACATGCCCCTCGTCGGGTATGCCGTCAGTGAGCTCCTGCACCGGGTGCCGCCATCGGTCTCCCGGGACGAGCTCGTCTCTGCCGGGAGTCTCGCTCTCGTGATGGCTGCCCGTGCCTACGACCCCACCACCGGGGTCCCGTTCGCCCGCTACGCCTCCCTGCGCATCCGCGGCGCGCTCGTCGACGAGCTGCGCAGCATGGACTGGGCCACCCGCGGCGCACGCCAACGGGTCCGCGAGCTGGCGTCGACCTCGGAGCGGCTCACCGCCGCCCTGGGCCGCGCGCCGAGCCGCGAGGAGCTCGCCGGCGCGCTCGGCACGGACATCGCGGCCGTCGACCGCGCCAGCCAG
Organism: Cellulomonas sp. P2_B4; assembly: GCF_056404795.1. Lineage (NCBI taxonomy): Bacteria > Bacillati > Actinomycetota > Actinomycetes > Micrococcales > Cellulomonadaceae > Cellulomonas > Cellulomonas sp. P2_B4. The sequence continues at coordinate 8,428 of NZ_JBFUDI010000010.1, read as the reverse complement.
GACGCCGCGCGCCGGGTGCTGTCGATGGACTCCAGCGACGTCCCCGTGGCCGAGCTGGTCCGCGACGGCTCACCGAACCCGGAGGAGGCCCTGCTCTCCGACGAGCGCCTGCGCTGGCTGCGCGCCGCCGTGCACACGCTGCCCGAGCGGCTGCGCGTCGTCGTCGACGGCATCTTCCTGCAGGACCGGTCGGTCGCCGAGCTCGCCGACGAGCTGGGTGTCACGCAGTCGCGCATCAGCCAGCTGCGCACCGAGGCGCTCTCCCTCCTGCGCGACGGGCTCAACGCGGGCCTCGACCCCGACATGCTCCCGACGGCCGAGCGGCCCGACGGTGTGGCCGAGCGTCGTCGTCAGAAGTACTTCGCGGCCGTGGCCGCGCGTGCGGCGATGGCGTCCATGGCGTCGCCCATGGCACCCCGCGGAATCGTCCCCTCGCCGCACCCCGCGTCGGCGCAGGAGGCAGCCCGCGAACGCGTCGGGGCGGCCCATCGGGCGGACGGGGAGCACGCGACCCCGGCCTGACCTGCACAGACGTCGGTCTGTACCGGGTTCGCCGAGCCAAGAAAATTCGTCGGCCGCAATCCTTTACAACCGCCCCGCCCCGCCGATCAGAGGGTTGTGCCCATGGATGGGCAGCCTGACCCGAATCAAGGAGGAAGATCATCATGGGTCTCTCGATCAACCAGAACATCGCGGCCGTCAACTCGTACCGCAACCTGTCCAACACGCAGAACGACCTCAGCAAGTCGCTGGAGAAGCTCTCGTCCGGCTTCCGCATCAACCGCGCGGCGGACGACGCAGCCGGCCTGGCGATCTCCGAGGGCCTGCGCTCGCAGGTCGGTGGTCTGAAGGTTGCGGCGCGCAACGCTCAGGACGGCGTCTCCGTCGTCCAGACCGCTGAGGGTGCCCTGACCGAGGTCCACTCGATCCTGCAGCGTGTTCGTGACCTGGCCGTCCAGGCCGGTAACGACTCCAACAACGCGGACGCCCGCGCCAACATCAAGACCGAGTCGGACTCGCTCGTCTCGGAGCTCGACCGCATCTCGAAGTCCACCAACTTCAACGGCACCAAGCTGCTCGACGGCTCGGCCGGGACCCTCAAGTTCCAGGTCGGCGCCGACGGCGACGCCAACTCGCAGATCTCGGTGAACCTCTCGGGTGCGAACGTCTCGGCCATCGCCGCGTCGCTCGGCGCTGCCTCGAGCGGCACGGACATCGCCGTCGCCACCCCGACCACCGTCACGGGTGCGATGTCGTTCAGCATCACCACGCCGGGTGCGACCAAGACCGTCACCACGGCCTCGGTCGGCGCGGCCGGCTCGATCAACACGGTGCAGGGCCTGGCCGACAAGCTCAACTCGGACTCGGCGTTCAGCGCCGACCTGACGGCCTCGGTCGACAGCACGACCAACCACCTGATCGTCCAGGCCAAGAACGGTGGCACCGTCGTCGGTGGCGCCACGGCCGGCACGGACGCCAGCGCGGGTACCGGTCTTGCCACCTCCGCCGCGGTCACGGGCACCACGGGTCTGGACTTCTCCTCGGCCAGCGCCGCGCAGAACTCCATCACCCGCATCGACGCCCAGATCAAGTCCGTCTCGACCGCTCGTGCCGGCCTGGGTGCTCTCCAGAACCGCTTCGAGCACACCATCAAGAACGTCAACGTGGCGGTGGAGAACCTCTCCGCTTCCGAGAGCCGGATCCGCGACACCGACATGGCGTCCGAGATGGTCTCTTTCACGCGGGCGCAGATCCTCTCGCAGGCCGGCACGGCGATGCTCGCGCAGGCCAACCAGATCCCCCAGGGCGTGCTCTCGCTCCTGCGGTGATCTGACCGGGACGGKAGGTAACCCCTCCTCACCCATGCACGACCACCGGTGGCGGGCTGTCGTCGAGACGCCCGCCACCGGTGCACCACCCGGCCGGTCCCGGCCGCACCGCAGCACCCGCGCAACTCGAACGGACGGATCGGCTCATGGCTTCTCTCGGGATCGACGGCCTGATCTCCGGCCTCGATACGACGGCGCTCATCAACTCGTTGATGTCGGCCGAGAGCCAGCCCCAGACGCTGCTCAAGTCCAAGCAGACGAGCACCACCTCGATGGTCTCGGCGCTGCAGGCGCTCAACTCGAAGGTCGCCTCGCTCGCCGACGCCGCCAAGAAGGCCGCCACCGCCACCTCCTGGGGCGCGACGAAGGCTTCGAGCTCGGCCACGTCCGTCACGGCGAGCACCACGAACGTCGCGCAGGCCACGTCCCTGAGCTTCACGGTCGACAAGGTCGCGCAGAGCCAGATCTCGCTGACCGGGTCGTTCACCGACCTGACCACCCTGACCGGTGGCGCCTCGACCGTCACGATCAAGAAGGCCGACGGAACCCTCACCGAGGTCGCCGTCGGCTCCGACGCCTCCGCGCTCGCCAAGGCGATCTCCGGCTCGACCGCAGGCGTCGCCGCGGTCGCCGTGACGGTCAACGGCACCACGCGGCTGCAGCTCACCGCCAAGGACACGGGCGCCGCCGCGGCGTTCGAGGTCTACGCCGGCACCAAGGCCGAGGTCGAGGGTGGCACCGCCACCGCGATCGGCCTCGTCGCCTCGCGCACCGCGCAGGACGCCCAGGTCACGCTGTGGCCCGGCACTGCCGCCGCCCAGCAGGCCACCTCCAAGACCAACACGTTCTCCGACGTGCTCGCGGGCACGTCGTTCACGGTCTCCAAGGTGGAGACGGACCCCGTCACCCTCACCGTGGACCGGGACGCCGCCGCGCTCAGCGCGCTCGCCTCGGGCCTGGTCGGCTCGCTCGGGGTGGTCCTGTCCGAGATCACCTCGCGCACGGCGACCACCTCCACGAAGGACGCCGACGGCAACCCGGTCGTCACCGGCGGACTGTTCTCCGGCGACAGCGCGGTCCGCGCGCTGCAGCAGTCGGTGGCCACTGCCGCCTCGTACCCGGTCGACGGCGTCTCGCCCTCGTCGGTCGGCATCACGATCGGCCGCGACGGCACCTTCACGTTCGACTCCGCCGTGTTCGCGGCGGCGCTCGACAAGGACCCGGCGCAGGTGCAGAAGGTCGTCGCCGGCATCTCGCAGCGCGTCGCCGACGTGGCCAAGGGCGCGAGCGACTCGATCAGCGGCTCGCTCACGCAGAAGATCACCGGCCAGCAGAGCGTGGTCAAGGACCTCAACGACCAGATCGAGGCCTGGGACACCCGGCTCGCGCTGCGTCGCGAGTCGTTGCAGAAGACCTACTCCGACCTCGAGGTCACGCTCTCGGGGCTCAAGTCGCAGTCGTCCTGGCTGTCCAGCCAGCTGGCGTCCCTCAGCAGCAGCTGAGCGCCACCCGCGCTCCTCGTCCACGCTCCCCGTCCACCGACCGAACCGAAGGGCACCCCTCATGCACAGCGTCCGTTCGCAGTACGTGGCCTCCGCGGTCGCCACGGTCGGTCCCGCGCGCCTGCTCACCATGCTGTACGACCGCATGCTCCTCGACGTCGACCGCGCGGTCACCTGCTTCCGGTCGGGCCAGCGCGTCGACGGCACCCAGCACCTCGTGCACGCCCAGGAGATCGTCGCCGAGCTCATGGTGAGCCTGCAGGTGGACGCCTGGGACGGTGGCGCGCAGCTCATGTCGATCTACCGGTACCTGCTCGCCGAGCTCATCGAGGCCGGCGTCAAGGGTGACGCCGAGCGCGCCGTCGCGTGCCGCGACCTCATCCTGCCGCTGGCCGAGGCCTGGCAGGAGGCGGCCGACCAGCTCGCCCGCACGGCGTCGGCCGGGGTCGGCGCGACGCCGACGCGCGACACCGTGATGAGCGCCAGGCTCCTCGGCGTCGGCTGACATGTCCGACCTCAGCTGGGCACCGCACAACCTCGTCCCCGACAGCGGGGCCCACCAGGGCGTGTCCCGCCCGGACGACTCCTGGGTCTGCGCCTGGTCCGACGCGCTCGACGCGCTCGAGCTCGACGTCGAGGCGGCCGACGAGCTGCTGCGCACCGCGCACCTGACCTCCGTGCACGACGTCGCCGCGGCCGCCGCCTGGCACCCTCCGCACGACCTGGGTCCGCTGCCCGCCTCGCTCGAGGTCCGCGCACGCGCGCTGCTGGACCGACAGCTCGACACCGCCCGTCGCGTCGGCGAGGCCGCCGTCGTCAGCCGCCGCCAGCTCGCGGCCACCCGGGTGCTGAGCTTCCGCCAGGACCACGCCGTCTACTTCGACGACGAGGCCTGACGCCGCCGCAGTCCTCGGCGAGGCCGTCGTGTGCTCCGGGCCGCGCAGCCGTGCCCGCACGTCCGAGCTGGACGCCTGACCAGCACGGTTGCTGGCAGCAACGACCTACGGCCGAACGGGTGATTGACCACATCGGCCAGGGATTCCCCTACACAGGCCGGGCGTCCGACCGATGGGTCGGGTGAGCACGGATCGCTCATGCAGCAGGCCAAGGATTGGCCGACACGCACTTCGTCGGTGAGGTGGACCCTTCGCATGTTCGATTCCGTGAGCTCCGTCGCGCTCCAGAGCGCGCTCGACGGCCTGGCCCTGCGCCAGCGCGTCATCGCTGACAACGTCGCGAACATCCAGACCCCCGGCTACCACGCCCAGCGCGTGTCGTTCGAGGACGAGCTGTCCAAGGCCGTCGGCCGGGGCAGCGGTGCCGTCCAGGCGCACGTCGCCCGCTCGCTCGAGCCCACCCGTATGGACGGGAACAACGTGAACCTCGACGAGGAGACGCTGCTGAACGTCGACACGAACCTCCGCTACCAGCTGGCCACGCAGGCCGTCTCCGGACAGTTCGCCAGCATGCGCACCGCGATGCGGACGAGCTGATGACGATCTTCGGCGCCATCGGCATCGCGAGCACCGGTCTGACGGTCCACCGCAAGTGGCTCGACGCGGTCAGCGACAACCTCGCCAACGTCAACACGGTCCGCGCCACGGACGAGGAGGCGTTCAAGCAGAAGTACGTGATCGCGCAGGAGATGGTCGCCGGGCCCGGCGAAATGAGCAGCGGCGTGCAGGTCGCGGGGATCCTCGAGGGCAGCGGCGAGGGCCGCATGGTCTACGAGCCCGACCACCCGCTGGCCGACGAGCAGGGCTACGTGCGCTACCCCGACATCGACATGTCGAGCCAGATGACCCAGCTGATCATGGCCCAGCGCGGCTACCAGGCGAATGCCGCCGTGGTGGACCGCGCCAAGGAGACCTACCAGGCAGCCCTCCAGATCGGACGCAACTGATGACTGTCCCCGTCGCCGCGATCAGCGGCCTGTCCTCCGTCACGTCGGTCGCGCCGACCCACTCGGTCATGGAGACCGCCGGCACCGCCTCGACCTCCGGCCCCGGCTTCGCAGGAGTGCTGAGCGGCATCGAGAACCTGCAGCAGATGCAGTCGACGACCAACGACCTCGCGGTCAAGGCCGTCACGGGTGACCTCGACGACGTGCACGACTACACGATCGCGGCGGCCGAGTCGTCGACCGCCCTCGAGCTGACCGCCGCCGTGCGCAACAAGGCCGTCGAGGCGTTCAACGAGATCATGCGGATGCAGGCCTGATGCCCGCGCAGCTCCAGGCGGCGATCGACCGCCTCAACGGCGCCATCAAGCAGTTCTCGATGGCGCAGCGCACGCTCGGTGTCATCGGGATCGCCGTCCTGGCGCTCGGCGTCATGTTCCTGAGCACCTACCTGAGCAAGCCGAACCTGAGCCCGCTGTTCACCAGCCTCTCCGGTGCGGACGCCAGTGCGGTCGTCGACCAGCTCGACGCCGACGGCGTCACCTACGAGCTCGCCGACGGCGGCTCGACGGTGCTCGTCCCCGCCAGCGCCCTGTACAGCGAGCGCATCAAGCTGGCCGCGGCCGGCCTGCCGTCCAACGCGGACGGCGGCGGCTACTCGCTGCTCGACGACATGCCCATGACGGCCTCGGAGTTCCAGCAGGAGACCACCTACCAGCGCGCGCTGGAGGGCGAGCTGGCCAAGACGATCGGCGCGATCGACGGTGTCGAGACGGCGACCGTCAAGCTCGCCGTCCCGCAGGACACGGTCTTCGTCGAGAAGAAGGCGGACCCGACCGCCTCGGTGTTCGTGCGCACGACGCGCGGCACGTCCCTCGACCCCGAGCAGGTCCAGTCGATCGTCCACCTGGTCTCGGCCGGCATCCCGGACATGAAGACGACGGACGTCGCCGTCGTCGACTCGACCGGGAAGGTGCTGTCCTCCGTCGGGGTCGGCGCCACCGGCTCGGGCATGGCCGACCAGCAGACCACCGACTACGAGGGCCGCGTCAGCGCCGCCGTGCAGCAGCTGCTCGACCGCGTCGTCGGCGCCGGCAACGCGGCGGTCACCGTGAACGCGCAGCTCAACTACGACGAGAAGTCGACGACCACCGAGGAGTTCTCGGCGACGCCGGACACGCCCCCGCTCGCGTCGTCGACGAAGTCGGAGGAGTACAGCGGTGGTGCCCCCGGCGCGACCGGTGTGCTCGGCCCGGACAACATCGCCGTCCCCGGCGACGCCTCCGGCTCGGGCGACTACAAGTCGACCACCGAGGACGTCACCAACTCCGTCAACAAGTCGACCGAGACCGTCAAGGCCGCGCCGGGTGGCGTGGAGCGTCAGTCCGTCGCCGTCGCGGTGAACTCGGACGCCGCCACGGGCATCGACATGGCCAACCTGCAGGCGATGGTGGCGGCCGCGGCCGGCATCGACACCACCCGCGGGGACACCATCGAGGTCCAGGCCATGGCGTTCGACACGACCCAGGCGGAGGCCGCCGAGCAGGCGCTCGCCGAGGCGGACGCCGCCGCGAAGGTCGCCGCACAGAACGCGCTGGTGGAGAAGGGCGCGATCGGCGGGGCCGCCGTGCTCGGCCTGATCGTCCTGATCATCATCGTCTCGGTCGCCCGCCGCTCCAGCCGCAAGGCTCGTCGAACCTCGCTCGACCTGGGCGAGCTGTCCGTGCTCAACGGCGCCGGGAGCGACCCGCTGGCGCTCGAGGGTGCCGACGCCGACGAGATCCCGGCCCTCCCGGCCGCGCCGGTCTCGCTGGCCCCCGACCCGGTCGCCCTCAAGCGCGCCGAGATCGGTGCGCTCGCCGACGAGCAGCCTGACGAGGTCGCCGACCTCCTGCGCGGATGGCTCGCCGAGTCGGGCGGGGTCCGTCGATGAGCACGCTGACCGGCACGCAGAAGGCTGCGATGCTCCTGCTCCAGCTGGGCAAGGAGCGCGCCGCCAAGGTCATGGCCGAGATGGACGTGGCCGAGATCGAGGAGCTCACGGGCGAGATCATGCGCCTGGAGCGCGTCGACCAGGCCCAGGCCGACGAGGTGCTCGAGGAGTTCTACGCGGCCTCGGTCATCGGGCCGGGCGTGGGCGGCGGCATGGGCATGGCCCAGCACCTGCTCCTGTCCTCGCTCGGCGCGGAGCAGGCCGCCAGCATGATGGAGCGGCTGCAGACGAGCATGGCCGGGCAGCCGTTCGAGTTCCTCCAGCAGGCCGACGCACGCCAGGTGCTCTCGCTGCTGAACGGTGAGCACCCGCAGGCGATCGCGCTCGTGCTCGCGCACCTGCAGCCCGCGCACGCGTCGTCGATCCTGGCCGGCCTCGAGCCGGGCCTGCAGGGCGACGTCGCGCACCGCATCGCTCTCATGGAGCGCGCCTCGCCGGACGTCGTCGCGATGATCGCCGAGTCGCTGCAGCGCAAGGCGTCCACAGTCCTGGCCCCGCGCGAGCTGGCCCCGGTCGGCGGCGTGCAGCCGCTGGTCGAGATCATCAACCGCGCGGACCCCACCACGGAGAAGCTGATCCTCGAGGGCCTGGAGGCCCGCGACGAGGCGCTGGCCGAGGAGGTCCGCAGCCGGATGTTCGTGTTCGGCGACATCGTCCTGCTCGAGGACCGCGCGATGCAGCTGGTGCTGCGCTCCGTGGAGACGAGCGAGCTCTCGGTCGCGCTCAAGGGCGTGGCCGAGGAGGTCCGCGACATGGTGCTGCGCAACCTGTCCGAGCGGGCCCGCGAGAACCTCGTCGAGGAGATCGACATGCTCGGCCCGGTGCGTCTGTCGCAGGTCGAGGACGCCCGCTCCAACATCGTCCAGTCGATCCGCCGGCTCGAGGAGTCCGGCCAGATCGTGCTGCGGCGCGACGGTGAGGACGAGTTCGTTGCGTGACGGGCTGGTCGGCATGCCGACGACGACGCGTGCACCTGCCGGCTTCGTGCCGGGCGGGTTCGGCGTCGTGCAGCCGCTTGCCGCGTCGGCCGCGCCGGACCTCGACATGTTCCGGCCGTCCGGTCTGGAGACGAGCGAGCTGACCGACGAGGTCCGCCGGGCCGCCGAGTCGGCCGGCTTCGCGGCCGGGTTCGCCGCCGGTGCCCGCGAGGCCGCCGCCGTCGCCGCGCTCGACGCCGCGCGGGTGGCGACCGAGCGCGCCGAGC
>NZ_JBFUDI010000009.1:0-177758 GCF_056404795.1 Cellulomonas sp. P2_B4 | reverse complement strand
GGTGCGGGGGCAGCCGGCGCCGGGGCGGGCGCGGGCGCAGGGTCGGCYGGGGCTGCCGCGGCGGGCGCCGGAGCGGCCTCGGTCTCCGCGGGAGCGGCGGGCTCGGCCGCTGCCGGGGCGTCCGTCTGCTGCAGGGCGGCGGGCGACTCCGCCGCGACGGTGGCCGACGACTCCGGCGACCCGGAGGACGACGAGGTGTCCTCGCACCCCGCGACGACCAGGACGGTGAGGAGCGCGGCAAGGAGTGCTCGGGACGCGAATCGCATGCCCTGTCAATCGTCCAACTGGACGCTTGTCTTAATAGCTGGTCGCCGAGACATGTGGGCCATCGGCGGCCATCGGCTGTCGAGGCCCGTCAGCGCGGAGCGAGCAGTGCCGTCAGGAGGTCGTGCACCGGCCCGGACAGGTCCGCCTCGCTCGCCGACGCGAGCGGCTCGACCCCCGTCCAGGACCGCATGATCGAGATGCCGAAGCCGGCCGCGACGACCAGCTGCGCGCCGATCAGCCGACGCTCGTGGTCGAGGTCGCCGGGACGACTGCCGGAGATCGCCGCGAGGCGCTCGGCGAACGACTGCAGCGTCCGGGTGCGGATCTGCTCGGCGTGCTCGTCGCCGGACGTGCGCATGAGGAGCAGCAGCTGGTTGGGGCGGTCGGCCGGCTCGGGGCCGACGAGCTGACTCACGACACGGCCGGCGAGCTGCTCGAGCGTGACCTCCTGCTCCAGCGACCGCTCGAGCTCGTCGGCCGCACCGGTCAGGCACGCCTCGAACAGGCCCTCCTTGGAGCTGAAGTAGCGGCTGATCAGGGCGACATTGACCCCGGCGTCGTCGGCGATGTTGCGCACGGTCGTGGCCGCGTAGCCGTCGGCGGCGAACCGGCGCCGGCCCGCCGCGAGCAGCAGCTGGCGCGTGCCGTCCGCGTCCCGGCGCCGCGGCGCCTCGTCGTCAGTCATCTCGTCCCTCCCGGTGCTGCGCGCCACCGTAGCCTCGCCGCCCCTGTGATGTAAACACACGTTGACTTGTCTGGTTGCCCTGGGGTACTACTTGGTCAACAAGCGTTTACATCGAGATGCGGGGACGTCATGTCGCACACCACCACGGAGGCCGGTCCCGGCCCCACCACGGAGACGGGGCGCCCCGGCACCCGGTTCCTGGTCCTGTACCTGTCGCTGGGCGGGCTCGCGTTCGCGGTCCTCCAGTCCCTGGTCGCGCCCGCGCTGCCCGTGCTCGCGGGGGACCTCGGCGTCTCGACCGCCGACGCCAGCTGGATCCTGACGGCCTACCTGCTCGCGGCTTCCGTCCTGACGCCGATCCTCGGCCGGCTCGGCGACATGGCCGGCAAGCGCCGCGTCCTCATCGGCGTGCTGACATCGCTGGCGCTGGGCACGCTGCTCGCCGCCCTGGCCCCGAACCTGACCGTGCTGATCATCGCCCGCGTCCTGCAGGGTGCCGCCGGCGCGATCCTCCCGCTGTCGATCGGCATCGTCCGCGACGAGCTCCCCCGCGAGAAGGTCAGCGTCACCGTCGGCCTCCTCTCCGCGATCTTCGGGGTCGGCGCGGGCGTCGGCATCGTCGCGGCCGGCCCGATCGTCGAGAACCTCTCGTGGCACTGGCTCTTCTGGCTGCCGCTCGTCCTGGTCGTCATCGCCCTGCTCGGCGCGATCTTCGGGATGAAGGAGTCGCCGGTGCGCACGCCGGGGCGCCTCGACCTCGTCGGCACCGGGATCCTCACGGTGGGCCTGGTGTCCCTGCTCCTCGCGATCAGCAAGGGTCAGTCCTGGGGCTGGTTCGAGGGCAAGACGCTCGCCCTCTTCGCGGTCGGCGTCGTCGCCCTGGTCGCCTTCGCCCTGGTCGAGCTGCGCGTGACCCAGCCGCTCATCGACATGCGGCTCCTGGCCAACCGCGGCGTGTGGGCCACCGACCTCGTGGCGCTGGCCCTCGGTTTCGCGATGTTCGGCACTTTCCTGCTCGTCCCCACGCTGCTCGAGCTGCCCGTCGAGACCGGCTTCGGGTTCGGCAAGTCCGTCTCGGAGGCGGGCCTGTTCCTGCTGCCGACCGTCATCATGATGGTCATCTTCGGGCCGCTGTCGGGAATCCTGGACCGCAAGTTCGGCCCGAAGGTCCCGCTGACCCTCGGCACCTCGTTCGTCGTCGCCGCCTTCGCCCTGCCCGCGATCGTCCACGACGAGCTCTGGCAGGTCCTCGGTTCGGGCATCCTCACCGGTGCCGGCATCGGACTGGCGTTCGCCGCCATGGCCAACGCCATCATCGAGGCCGTCCCCGCCGCCCAGACGGGCGAGGCCAGCGGCGTCAACGCGATCGCGCGGACCATCGGCAGCAGCATCGGCACCGCCGTCGTGGCCGCCGTCATCACGTCGCAGAGCACCCCCGAGGGCATGCCGACCGACCAGGCGTTCACCTACGGCTTCTGGGTGTGCGCGGGCGTCGCCGTCCTCGCGGTGATCGCCTCGCTCGCCCTGCCGTCGGCTCGGCACCGCCGTGAGCGGGCCCTGGCCGTGGGTGTCAACGACCTGCCGCCCGAGCCCGTCGAGCTGCACCTGCCCCACCCGCACCACGGCTGATCGACCCGACGACGAAGGCCCGGAACCGCGACGGTTCCGGGCCTTCGTCGTCGTTCGGAGCCCCTGGGACCTCACATCGCCGGCACCTGCCCGGTCGTACAGCTGTCGGGTCGGTAGCCCCCGGTCGCGACGCTGTCCCGAGATCAAGGAGGCACCCATGCCCGCACCCGACGACGATCTGCTCCGTTCGGTCGCAGACCGGGTCGAGATCGAGGCTCTGCGCGGCGAGTTCTCCGACGCGGCCATGCTGAACGACTACGAGCGCCTCGCCTCCCTGTTCACCCCGGACGGGGCGTTGCGCATGCCCGACATCCCGGCCGAGCTCGTCGGCCGCGAGCAGATCCGCGCCTTCGGACCCCAGCGTCCGGCGGAGTTCCTCATCCAGACGTCGCACCCGGGCGCGCTGCGGATCGACGGCGACACCGCGTCGGGCCGCACCCACATGCACGAGCTCGGACGCTCCCGGGACGGCCGCTCGGTGACCAACTTCGGCGTCTACCACGACCGCTACCAGCGGACGCCGGACGGCTGGAAGTTCAGTGAGCGGGTCTACGAGATCGTGTACCTCGACACCACCGCCCTGACCGGATCCCCGTCCGTCGCTCTCGGAAAGGCTTCGTCATGACCTTCAGCACGCACGCCGTCCACCTCACCGTCGACGGAGCGGATGCCGCCTCCCGCTGGTACACCGCGGCGTTCGGCGCTCAGGAGCTCACCCGGATCGTCGTTCCCGGGGACAGGCTCATCCACGTCCAGCTCCAGGTCGCAGATCTGCGGATCACCCTGGCCGACGAGTTCCCCGAGCTGGAGTCCTACGGCCCTGCCCACCTCGGCGGCTCGTACGGTGCGATCTACCTGCACACCGACGACGTCGACACCGCCTGGGCCCGCGCCGTCGACGCGGGGGCCACCGTGCTGCGGCCGCTGAGCGACGCGTTCTGGGGCGAGCGCGAGGGCCAGGTCCTCGACCCGTTCGGCCACCGTTGGGGGCTCACGCAGCACCTGCAGGACGTCTCCCTCGACGAGCTGCAGCAGCGGGCGACCGCCGCCTTCTCCGCACCGGACCCGCACGCCTCGTGACGTCGAGCCCGGTCTAGTCGATCTCCTCTCCGGCCAGCGCCTTGGCGGCGAGACGCTCTTCCTCGGCGGTCAGCCAGACCACCCTGGCGGCGCCGGCGTTCACGACGATGATGACCAGGCCGAGGATCAGGTCGGGCCACCCGGACGCGGTCCACAGGGTCAGGACTCCCATGGCGATGATCGCCAGGTTCACGATCACGTCGTTGCGGGCCGAGAGGAACGCGGCCTTGGCCATCGAGCTGCCCTCGTGCCGGAATCGCGCGAGCACCAGCGCGCTGGCCAGGTTCACCAGCGCGGCCCCGCCCGCGGTCAGGATCAGCGCGCGGGGGCTCGGCGGCGTCGGGTCGCCGATCTTGCTGAAGGCCTCCCACGCCGCGGCGACGGCGGGAACCAGGATGATGCCGGCCATGACCTTGCCGGCCATCGCCTGGCGGCGCAGGGACCAGCCCAGGGCGATGAAGATCAGCAGGTTGATCGCCGTGTCTTCGAGGAAGTCGACGCTGTCGGCGAAGAGGGAGACGGACCCGATGGACACGGCGACCGTGAACTCGACGAAGAAGTAGCCCAGGTTCAGGCCCGCGACGAGCAGAACGGCCCGCCGGAGCCGCACTCGCAGGTCGTCTCTGTCGTCAGGGCTCACGGGCCTCCGCGCTCGACGAAGCTCGTCGAAACGAGCGAACCGCCGTCAGCGACTCTCGGCGACGTACCAGGACTCGCGGATCGTGCGGCGCATCTCGACCCGTTGCCGGGTCTGGGAGACGATCCCGATCAGGGCCAGCGCGAACAGCAGCACCCACCAGAACCAGCTGGTCTCGACGGCGCTGCTGAAGCTGCCCTGCGTGAAGTCGTCGGAGTTCAGGGTGCCCACCAGGAGCATCAGGCCGCCGACGACCGCAACAGCGCCGGCGAGGGCACTGACCACGGCGAGCACGATCATGGGCATGTTCCCGAAGATCGACAGCAGACCGAAGACCGCGCCGATGCCCGCGCCGACCAGGACCGCGATCCAGTTCCAGTCGATCCCCAGGGCGACGACCAGGCCGGCGCCGATCGCGTAGCCGAACGCCGTCATGGCGAGGACCACCGCCACCGCGAAGAAGAAGTAGGCGAGCAGCGCGAAGACGATCGCCAGGACCAAGCCCGATATCCAGCCCAGCACCGTGCCGAGGAACCGCTCGTCCGCCAGCTCTGCGAAGATCCCCGCCCCGACGGCGAACCCGGCGAAGAAGCCCCAGATCGGGATGACGAGCCGCAGCACGAGCTGCCCCGCGAAGAGCATCACGCCCCCGGCGAAGATCGCGAGAATGCCCAACAGGATGTCTGCCATGACTGCAATGTAGGGCTCGTCGCCCTCGGTGCGGTCCGCGACACGGACGAGCCGTCGGGACGACGGGAGCGATGGCCTCCTATCCACCGCCCGCGGCGGGGAGTAGAACTGGGACGAACCGGTGCAAATGGTGCATCGGCCGTTCCCCAGGAGGTGGGATCGACATGCCCAAGTTCATGGACGTTCATCACGGGATGACCGGCATCACGCCCGAGGCGCTCAAGGCCGCGCACCAGGCGGACGTCGACATCCAGGGCGAGGAGGGGGTCGACTTCCAGAGTGCGTGGGGAGACCCGGAGTCGGGGATGGTCTGGTGCGTCTCGGAGGCACCCAACGCCGAAGCGGTCCTGCGCATCCACGAGCGGACCGGTCACCCGGCCGTCGAGATCTACCCGGTGCCGATCGAGGTCTAGCGGCCGGGATCGACGACGTGGGACGACAAAGGCCCCGCACCAGCATCTCCGCTGGTGAGGGGCCTTCGGTGTGAGCCGCCTCAGAGAATCGAGCTCTTGACCTTCTCATGACGAGGTAGACGAAGGCGCTCGGCATCGACGGTCTCCCCTGACTGTGCGACACCTGGCTCAGCGCGGGCGGGGCTCGACGCGTGCGCGCGGCGCGGCCACGGATTCGCGCATGTTGAGCGAAGGGCTGACGAGCACGCGATGGACGGGGCGCGTCGGGTCCTCGATGCGCGCGGCGAGCAGCTGCATGGCCATCGCTCCGACGGACGTGCGCGACGGGTGGACGGCTGTCAGCGCGGGGCTGAACAAGCCGACGACGGTGTCGTCGTAGGAGATCACCGAGACGTCGTCGGGGATGACGAGGCCGCGCTGTTGCAGGTGCTGCGCGACTCCGATGGCTTCCGAGTCGGCATGGACGAGCAGCGCGGTCGTGCCGGTCGCCAGGATCTGGTCAACGACCTGCTCGAACACGGGGTCCACGTCGAGCGCACCGCCCGTGGGCAGCGACGCATCGACGACATCATCCACCGGAAGTCCCGCATCCGAGCTGGCCTGGAGCCAGCCCCGTCGCACGTGCCGGCTCGTCGGGCTCTCCGTCGACACGATGAGGCCGATACGCCGGTGCCCGGCGTCGACGAGGTGCCGCACGGCGGCCGCGGCGCCCCCGGCGTGGTCGGAGACCACCGACTCGAGCGGCATGTCGTGCGGCGGCGCACTTGCTTCGCGCTCGACGAGCACGACGGGCACGGGAGCGGTGGCGAGCCAGTCGATGGTCTCGCGCGCGTGCGGCGCAGACAGGTTCGGCGCCACGATCAGGCCGTGCAGGTCACCGCTGTCCAGCAACCGCTCGAGCTGGGTGCGGTCGTCGTCGGTGTCGTACGACGAGCCGCGCAGCACGACCCGCATGCCGAGCTCTCGGGCGATCTGGCGGGCGCTGCGCACGATGTCGGGCCAGTAGTAGTCGAGGGCGGGGACCAGCATCCCGATGCTCCGGTCGGTCCTGGGCCCAGAGCCCCCGGCGCCGTCGCCGGTGCGGGGGTCGTGCGCCACGATCAGCTCGGCCGCGTCGTCAGTGCCGGCGAGCGCCGCTGCCCCTCCGTGCACCTTGACGAGCAGCCCCTCGGCGGCGAGCTGGGTGATGTCCCGGCGGACGGTGACGGCAGTGACGTCGAGCAGAGCGGTGAGGTCCGAGATGCGCACGGTGCCGTGGCGGGCGAGCGCATCGAGGATCTGTGCGTGGCGCGAGACCGCGAGGGGGCCGCGTGCGGGGGTGTTCATGCCGGGACGCCCTCGGGCCGGAATCGGACATCCGCGGCGCCCCGGACCGGGTCGTCGAGGGTGAGGGTCAGTCGCACCAGATGATCTCCCCAGACCTGCGTCACGACAGGGTCGTCCAGCTCGCGGCGCTCGACCCGGACGGCGACGACCGCTGCAGACCAGTCGAGCAAGGCCACTCCGGCTCCGTCCAGTGCGCGAACCCGAGCACCGGCGTCGGTGACGTCGTCGAGCTCGCCCGCCAGCACGAGGTGCAGGAGGCTGCGCTCTCCCGGACGCACCGCCGCCAGGTCCCAGGTGTCGGTCACCGTGACGTCGTGACCCCGCCGGAACCGTACTGCACGATGCCAGCGTCCTGCCGCGATACCGGGGTAGGCGGCCGCGATGTCACCCTCCCAGCTGGCCCCGACGTCGTCGACGACCGCGGAGACGTCACGTGCGGCGTGGTTCGCGCCGCTCGCCTGGTCGCGGCCTGCGACGCTCGGGAGGTTGTGCCAGTCAGACCGCATCGTCCAGATCGAGTAGCGGTCGGGGCCGAACGTCTGCGCGGTGTAGGTCGGTCGACCGGGGTCGACGAGGACGGGCACGCCCCGCAGCGCTACGACGAACGCGCCCACGTCGTTGTGGTTGTGGTGCTCGCCGTTGTGGCCGCCCTTGACGGCGACCGTGGTCGGTGGAGGGCCGTCGAACGAGGCGGCGTCGCGGGAGAGAAGGAGCTGCACGGACGGCAGCCACACGTCTCGGACCAACGGGTCCGGCCCCAGGCGGACGGCGAGCCACACCGGGTCTGCGGCCGCGCGCAGAAGACGCCCGAGGCCCGCGCGCTCGTCGGCGACAGGCTCGCCGGGTCGCCGGTGCGCAGCGGCGTGCGCGGCGGCGTCCTGGTCGCCGGCGGCCATGGCAGCGCAGTGCAGCGCGGCCCACGGCTGGTCCTCCGGCGGTCGAGCGGGGCCGTCGGCAGCGTTGAGGTACCACGGACCTCCGAGGTGCATGCGGTGCGGGAACGCGACGGTGGCGACGAGCGCCGGCACGCCGGACGCATCGACGCCGCCGTCGGTCGCGTGGCGCAGCAGGTCGATCGCCTCGAGCGCGCGGCATGCCCCGTTCCACCAGTACGCGTAACCCTCGTCGACCGCGCCGTCATCAGGCAGGGCCTTCACGTAGCGGTCGATGCCCTCGACGACGAGGCCGACGATCGAGGCACGCTCTGCGGGCTCGGCGAACCGCAGGGCCGCGACGAGCACGTTCCCGTGGATCCACGGGTTCCAGTTGTGCACATCGCCGTCGAGGCCGAGCCAGTGCCAGTCGCGCCGGGCGACGAACGGGTCGAGCACCCGTGTGCGCACCTCGTGCCGGACCCGCGCGCGCAGCCCGGGGTAGCGCTCGTCGAGCACGTCGCCGAGCACGTGGTCGACCCAGGCGAGCTGGCCGGCGACCTCACCGGCTCCCAGATCGAGGAACGGATCGGTGACCGTGGCGACGAGTGCGCCGTGCCGCGCGCGGGTGTCGTCGTGCGCGGGCCAGCACCAGGTGCTCTGCTCGCACAGCGCGGTCACCCCGTCCGCGACCTCATCGATCCACGCCGGGTCGAGCGTCGTGGCGGCGACGACGAGCGCGCGCGAGAGGCGTCGCTGACGAGCACCCACCGCATCCTCGTACTCGGTGCGGTCGCCGTCCCGCCAGTACCGGGCGTAAGCGTGCGCGGTGGGAGCTGGCCACGGCGTCCCAGGCTCACCGGCGGCCCTGACTGCGATGGCCTCGCGGGTGGGGATGTCCAGGGTGCCGTTCACGTCCCATGCGGCACGGTCGGCGGCCGTGGGGACCGGGAGGACGATGTCGAGCGGAGGTTCACGTCGGTGCGCATCCGACCATGTGCGCCACAGTGCCAGGAGGCCCGTGGCCGGGGCCTCGCCCCGCTCATCGTGCCGGGTGACGGCCGCGCCTGTCGTCGTCGGCATGCTTCTCCATTTCGGCCGCCCCGCTGATCGACTGTGATCGATTGTGAGTGTATCAACCCGATAACGATGTTCCCAACGCTTGACACGGGTCGTTTTTGCGCTGTTACTTTCACCCTGTCATCGAAATGCGATCAGAGTAGATCGCAAACGAAAGGCTGAGCTTTGTCTCACACCCCTGCCGTCTGGTCCCGAGCGGACCTCGCGGCATTCGCCGACCGCATGCTCCTCGCGGTGCGTCCCTACGCCTCCCCGGCTCACGGCCGGGTCACGCTGCCGGGCGCCGAGGGCGGCTACGGCCACGCGGTCGACGGGCTCGAGGGGTTTGCTCGCACGTTCCTGCTGGCGGGGTTCCGACTCGCCGGCGAGCATGGAGAGGACCCGCTCGGCCTCGCCCAGTGGTACGCCGACGGCATCGCTGCGGGAGTCGATCCGGCGGCCGCGGCAGACTCGCCCGAGCGTTGGGTGCGCCTGCCGGAGCACGGGCAGGCAAAGGTGGAGGCCGCGTCGCTCGCCCTCGTCCTCGACATGACGCGTGCCTGGATCTGGGACGGGCTCTCCCCGCTGGTGCAGGAGCAGGTCGTCGACTACCTGAGCCCCGTGGTCGGGGACGCAACCTACCCGCGGAACAACTGGGTGTGGTTCCGGCTCGTCGTCCAGACGTTCCTGCGCTCGGTCGGCGGCCCGTACGACCTGGGTGAGATGGCCGAGGACCTCGCCACGCACGACTCGTTCGTCCGCGCGGACGGCTGGTACTCCGACGGCGCCGAGCGCTCGTACGACCACTACGTCGGCTGGGCGATGCACCTGTACCCGACGCTCTGGGCGAGGATGACCGGCGCGGGCGACCTCGCCGCGCCCCGCGCAGAGCACGACCGCGCGATGCTGGACCGGTTCCTCACGGACGCCGTGCACCTCGTCGGCGGCGACGGGTCTCCGCTCCTGGAGGGCCGCAGCCTCGTCTACCGGTTCGCCGCCGCCGCCCCGTACTGGGCCGGCGCTATCGCTCAGGTCCCCTCGACGCCGCTCGGCCTCCTGCGCCGCGCGGGCACGTCCGTCGTCCAGCACTTCGCCGAGCGCGGCGACCCCGGCGACGACGGCCTGCTCACGATGGGCTGGCGTGGCGAGTGGCGCGAGATCGCGCAGGCCTACTCGGGCCCGTCGTCGCCATACTGGGCGAGCAAGGGCCTGATCGGCCTCGCACTTCCGGCCGACCACCCCGTGTGGACGGCCCCCGACGAGCCGCTGCCCGTGCAGGTCGGCGACACGCTGCTCGCCGTCCGAGCGCCCGGCTGGCTGGTCGCCGGGACTGCCGTCGACGGCATGGTGCGGGTGGTCAACCACGGCACGGACCACGCCGACGAGGGCGCGCAGGTCGCTGACTCACCCCTGTACACCCGCCTCGGCTACTCGACCGCGACGGTCCCGCCGCTGGACGAGCGGGCATGGCGGGAGCCGGTCGACCAGTCGGTCGTGCTGGTCGACGGCGAGGGCGCCCGCAGCCACCGCGCCGGCATGCGCACGCTCGCCGTGCGCGTGGACGAGACGGCCGCCGGACCCGTCGGGTACGCCGCCTCGGTGGCCGATGCGCACTGGGTCGACGTCGGGCCGCAGCAGGTGCACCACGGCTCCGGCTACACGGGCCGCGTGCGGCCGGCCGGCCGCATCACGGTCCACTCGATCGTGCGTGGGCCGTGGGAGGTGCGCCTCGTCGCGGTCGACGACCTCGCCGCCGAGGCCCGCAACCTCGTCGTCGGTGGCTGGCCCCTGGCCGGCGCCGACCCGCAGGGTCGTGCACTCGGCCCGCACGCCGCCGGCGCTGTCGCCGACGGCCTCACCTCGTCGGTCGTCGCGCTGCTTGGCGCGCCGACCGCGGGGCTGGCGAACCTCCCGGACGCCGGCCCACTCGGCGCGGTCACCGTGGTGCCCTGGCTGGCGTTCGACGCCCGCCCCGGCACGGTGGCCGTCCTGCTCACGTTGACCGGTGCCTCCCTCGGCTCCGGCACGACCGACCCGGCCGCACGGCTGGGTGTCTCGAACGACGGCGCACTCGTAGACGTGTCCTGGCCCGACGGGGTCACGACGCCGACGCGGCTCGCCGAGAACGTCCCCGGTCCGATCGCCTCGACCGACCGGTAGGGATTTGGGCCATGAGGGCCCCGATCATGAAGGAGCACGCAATGAAGCGTTCAACCCTGGCAGCGGTGGGTATCGCCGCCGTGGTCTCGCTCGGGCTCGCCGCCTGCAGCAGCGGCGGCGGCGACACGTCGTCCGCACCATCGGACGACACGACGACGGCCGACACCACCCCCGTCACCATCTCGTTGTCCGGCTGGAGCCTGGCGACGACCCCGGAGTTCCAGACGCTCGTCGACGGCTTCGAAGCCGCCCACCCGAACGTCACGGTGGAGCTCAAGGAGTACGACGCCGCGAACTACGACACCCAGCTGACGGCAGACCTCGCCGCGGGCTCCGCTCCGGACGTGGTCACCCTGAAGGTCCTCAAGACCTTCCTGACCTACCAGGGAGGCAAGCAGCTCCTCGACATCTCCGACGTGGCCAAGGACCTGTCCGACAACGTGTCGGGTGCCGACAACTACGTCGTCGACGACAAGACCTACGCCATCCCGTACCGCCAGGACTCGTGGCTCCTGTACTACAACAAGGACCTCTTCGACGCGGCTGGTGTCGCGTACCCGGACGGCTCGTGGACGTGGGACGACTACGCCACCACTGCCAAGGAGCTCACGACCAACCTCGCGGCTGCCGGCTCGCCGGCGCTCGGCACCTACCAGCACAGCTGGCAGTCGACCGTCCAGGGCTTCGCGGACGCGCAGTCCCCGGACGTCGACCTGACCGACGGCGACTACTCGTTCCTGAAGCCGTACTACGACCGCGTGCTCGGCCTGCAGAGCGCGGGTGCGCAGGTGGACTACGGGACCGTCACGACGAACAAGCTGACGTACCAGGCCGAGTTCGGCAAGCAGCAGACCGCCATGATGCTGATGGGCTCGTGGTACGTCGCGACCCTGCTCGCGCAGCAGAAGTCCGGTGACGCCGACACGTTCAACTGGGGCATCGCGCCCGCGCCGCAGTTCGACTCGAGCACGACCGGCATGGACAAGACGCCGGTCACGTTCGGTGACCCGACGGGCATGGCGATCAACGCCGCGACCGGCAAGGACGAGAAGAAGCTCGCGGCGGCCAAGCAGTTCATGGCGTACGTCGCCACCCCGGAGGCCGCCAAGGCGCTCGCCGGGATCGGCATCGCCTCGTCCTACCTGGACGACTCGGTCGTCGACGCGTACTTCGCGGTCGACGGAACCCCGACGGACGACCTGTCCAGGTTCGCCTTCGGCACGCACGAGACCAAGCCGGAGAACCCCGTGTCGCCCTACATCTCGGGCATCCAGGACGCGCTCAACGACGCCCACTCGTCGATCATGTCCGGCTCCTCGAGCGTGGACGACGCGATCGCGGCGGCCACGAAGCAGATCAAGGACCAGGTCCTGACCAACTAGTCCGGGCCAGGGGTGGGGTGCGGCGAGACCGCACCCCACCCCSACCCCTAGGGAGAACCCATGTCCACCGTCGCACCGCCGACGAGGCGCCGAGGGTCGTTGCGGCTGCGCAACACGCTCACCGGCTGGTCGTTCATCGCGCCGAACTTCATCGGCTTCGCCGTACTGACCCTCATCCCGGTCGTCACGCTCTTCTACTACGCGTTCACCGACTGGAACGTGTTCGGCGGGGCGACGTTCACCGGCCTCGACAACTTCCGCCGGATGATCCACGACGCCGCGTTCTGGACCTCGTTCTGGAACACGGTCTACTACGCCGCCCTGCACATCCCGCTCACGCTGGTGATCGCGCTCGGCCTGGCGCTCCTGCTCAACCGCAAGATGCGCGGCGTCGCGTTCTTCCGGACGGCCGCCTTCTTCCCCTACATCACCTCGATCGTCGCGATCGCCGTGGTGTGGAACACGCTGTTCTCGCCCGAGTTCGGTCCGATCAACCAGTTCCTGCGCCTGATCGGGATCGAGAACCCGCCCGGCTGGACGGCCTCGGCGACGTGGTCGATGCCGGCGGTGATCATCGTCGGAACCTGGCGCGAGGTGGGCTACTACATGCTCCTGTTCCTCGCCGGTCTGCAGACGATCCCGCGGGAGCTCTACGAGGCCGCGCGGATGGACGGCGCCAACGCCTGGCACCAGTTCCGGAACGTCACGCTCCCGTCGCTGCGGCCGACCACCTTCTTCGTGACGATCATCCTGACGATCGGCAGCTTCAAGGTGTTCGACCTGATCCTCGTGATGACGCAGGGCGGCCCGGGCACCTCGACGCTCGTGCTCTCGCAGTTCATCTACAAGAAGGGCTTCCAGGAGAACCAGTTCGGCTACGCCTCGGCCGTCGCTCTCGTGCTCTTCGCGATCTGCATCGCCGTGACGATCGTGCAGTTCGTCGTCAACAAGCGGAGGGACCGCTGATGGCCACCATGTCGATCCCGCCACTGACCGAGCTCGGCGCGGTAGGTGGCGACCCTGAGCGGCCCCGCCGCCGCAAGCCCCGCACCGTGCTCGGTCAGGTACTGCTCTACCTCGCGCTGATCGTCGCTGCCGTCGGCGTGCTGCTGCCGTTCTACTGGATGGTCATCAGCTCGTTGAAGGAGAACAACGACGTCTTCACGGTGCCGATCCAGTGGATCCCGGACCCCGCCGTCTGGTCGAACTACGTCGACATCTTCGCGAAGTCCGACATGACGACGTGGCTGAAGAACACGGTCATCCTCTCGGTCGCGGTGACGATCCTGCAGGTGCTCACCGGGTCCTTCGCCGCGTACGGGTTCGCGAAGGTGCGCTTTCCCGGACGGGACGTGCTGTTCCTCGTCTACATCGGCACGATCGCCGTTCCGTGGCAGTCGTACATGATCCCGCAGTTCATCCTGTTCTCGAAGCTGCACCTGTCGAACACCCTCTGGTCGATCGTCGCGCTGCAGGCGTTCGGTGCGTTCGGTGTCTTCCTGATGAAGCAGTTCTTTGAGACGATCCCCGAGGACCTGTCCGAGGCGGCGCGGATCGACGGCCTCTCGGAGTACGGCATCTGGCGGCGGATCATGCTGCCGCTGTCTGTTCCTGCCCTCGCCAGCCTCGCGCTGCTGACCTTCACGAACACCTGGAACGACTACCTCGGGCCACTGATCTATCTGCGCAGCCCGAACCTGTGGACCATCCAGCTCGGCCTGCGCACCTTCATCGACCAGTTCAACGCGGAGTACGCGCTGATCTTCACGGGGTCGGTGATCTCGGTGCTGCCCATCGCGCTGCTGTTCATGTTCGGGCAGCGGTACTTCATCGAGGGCATCGCGACGTCGGGGATGAAGGGATGAGCGCGGCCGTTGGGTCCCCGACCCGTCCCGCACGTCGACACCTCGTCGGGTTCGACACGTACACGCTCGTGTTCGGCCTGGTGTACGCGGCGCTCGCGACGAACATCTCGCTGGTCGTCGCGGGGGCGCCGCTGGTCGTCGGCCTCGTCACGATGGACCCTGCTCGGTCCTGGCCGGCGCTCGCACTCGTCGCGCCGCTGGCCGCGCCGGGGCTGGTCGCCGCGTTCACGGTGTTCGGCGCCTTCTCCGCCGACTCGACCGCACCGATCCTGCGCACGTTCTGGCGCGCGTGGCGGCGGTCGTTCCGCAAGGCGTCGTTCATCGCCGCGATGGTCGTCGCCGGCGTGGTCGTGCCCCTCGTCGACGTCCGGGCCGTGTGGGAGATGCGGATCGGCGCGCTCGCCGTGCCCGCGTTCGTCACGCTGGCCGTGCTCTGCGCGGTGACGGGGCTCTACGCGCTCGTGCTCCTCGCTGCCCGGCCGGATGCCCGGCTGCGCGACCTGCTGCGGGTCGGGCTCTTCCTGTCCGTGCGGCGGTGGTACCTGACCGCGCTCAGCGCCGTGGTCGTGGGGCTCGGGCTCACCTTCCTCGCCGCGAAGCCGGCACTCGCGCTCGGGCTCGCCGCTGCACCCCTGCTCTACGTCGTGTGGGCGAACACGCGGTTCGCGGCCCGACCCGCGCTGGGCGAGCCGCGCGAGACAGGCGACGGGGCTGCCATCGCGCCGTGACCTGCCGTGCTGCCCAGGCACCACGCCCTGCCCCGCCCGCGCCCTGCGCGACCCCAGATCACAGGCGCCGACGCGCCGCAGAAGGAGCCACCCATGACTACCACCGACCGAGCGGTCGCGGGCCTCGACGAGGCCGTCGCGACCGTCCGGGCCAACCTCGCGCCCTTCGCGACGTGGTGGCCGGGAGACACGACGACGGACGGCACGTACCTGCCCCGTCGTCCCGCCGACGGCGGAGGCGAGGGCGAGAACACGGGGTGGACGACGAGCTTCTGGACGGGCCAGGTGTGGCTCGCGTGGCAGCTGACCGGCGACGACGTCTTCCGGGCGGTAGGCGCGGCGCACGCCGAGGACTTCGCGCGCCGGATGCGCGAGCACGTCGGCGTCGACACCCACGACCTCGGCTTCCTCTACACGTTGTCGAGCGTCGTCCCGTGGCGCCTGCTCGGCGACGAGGAAGCTCGCGCGGCGGCGCTCGCGGCTGCCGACCACCTGATGACCCGGTTCCTCGAGCCTGCTGGGATCGTGCAGGCGTGGGGTGACGTCGGTGAGGTGGGCCAGCACGGCCGCACGATCATCGACAGCCTGATGAACATGCCGTTGCTGTACTGGGCCAGCGAGCAGACGGGCGACCCTCGGTACGAGCGGGCCGCTCGACGGCACACCGCCCAGCTGCGCGACCACATCGTCCGCGCGGACGGCACGACGTTCCACACGTTCCACTGGGACCCGGTCAGCGGCGAGGCACTGCGCGGCACGACGGCCCAGGGCTTCCACGACGGGTCCTGCTGGGCGCGCGGCCAGGCGTGGGGCGTCTACGGGTTTGCGATGGCTCATCGGTTCACCGGCGACCCGTCGTTCCGTGAGACGGCCGTGACGCTCGCCGACTACTTCCTCGACCACCTGCCGGCCGACCGAGTGTGCTCCTGGGACCTGGTCTTCACCGACGACCCGACGCAGCCGCGGGACAGCTCGGCTGCGGCGATCGTCGTCAACGGGCTCGTCGAGCTGGCTGACGCGTTGGACACCGACCCCGCGACGGCACCGTCCGCCGCCCGCTACCGCAAGGCCGCCGACGAGATCCTCGACGCTCTCGTCGCCGGGTACGCCACCCGGGCCGGCGAGCCCGGCACCGCCCTGCTCGAGCACGCCGTGTACGACATGCCGAAGGGGATCGGCGTCGACGAGGGCTGTCTGTGGGGCGACTACTACTACCTCGAGGCGCTCATGCGCCGCGCCCGGCCGGACTGGGTGACGTTCTGGTGAGCCCGACGAGCGGGAGCGCACCGTGCGGCTGGTGACATTCGAGCGCGCAGGCGAGACCGGCACCGGGGTCCTCCTGCCCGGCGACCGGCTGCTGGACGTCTCCAGCCTCGCACCGAGTCCGGTCGCTCTGGCGGCGTCGCCGGACGCCGCAGCCGCGGCGCGTGCCGCGGTCGCGACGCCCGACCCGGCGAGGGTGCACGCGGTGACCGACGTCCGCCTGCTCGCGCCCGTGCCGCGGCCGGGCGCGATCTGGTGCATCGGCTACAACTACCGCGGGCACACCGCGGTCGAGGATCCGCCGTTTCCGGACGTCTTCGTCAAGACTTCGAACACCGTGGTCGGGCCTGACGAGCCCGTCATCCTGCCGCGGGCGAGCGTCGAGGTCGACTACGAGGCCGAGCTCGCGGTCGTCATCGGGACGACAGCGCACGACGTGACGCCGGAGCGGGCGCTGGAGCACGTCGCCGGCTACACCGTGTTCGACGACGTCTCCGCGCGGGACTGGCAGCGGCGCACCTCGCAGTGGGTGCTCGGCAAGTCGTTCGACACGTTCGGCCCGATGGGCCCCGCGCTGGTGACGGTCGACGAGGTGCCCGACCCCCAGGACCTCACGGTCCAGCTGCGGTGCAACGGCGAGCTGACGGTGTCGAGCCATACGTCGAGGATGGTGTTCCCGGTCGCGTTCCTCGTGTCCTACCTCAGCCAGGTCGCGACCCTCCAGCCCGGTGACGTGATCGCGACCGGTACACCGCAGAAGCTCCCGGACGCGCTGGAGCACCAGCGAGCGCTGCGCGACGGCGACGAGTGCGCGATCACGATCGGCCACCTCGGCACGCTGACCCACACGTTCCGCACCGCGCCCGGCGCGACGACGACCTACGAGAACGACGAAGGAGAGCACTGATGACCCTCACACGCTTGTGGAGCACGCACCCCGACGACCTGTCCCATGTGGATGGCGCCACCCTGCGCGAGAGGTTCGTGCTGTCCGGGCTGTTCACGCCCGGCGAGGCGTCCTGGGGTTACGCGCACGACGACCGTCTGCTCGTCGGAGGTGCCGTGCTCGACGGGCGACCGGTCACGCTGACGGCCCCGGACGAGATCGCCGCCGAGCACCTTCTCGATCGACGCGAGCTGGCGATCGTCGGCCTGGCCGGCGCGGTGCAGGTGGCGGCGGACGACGAGTCCTTCGCGGTCGGTCATCATGACGTGCTCTACCTGCCCATGGGGACGCGCAGCATCACGCTCTCGGGCGAGGGTGTGGTCTACCTGGTCTCTGCCCCGGCGCACCGTCGGACGGCGGCCGCGGTCGCCTCGCGCGACGAGGTGGTGGCGGTACGGCTGGGCGCGCCCGAGCGGTCCAACGACCGCACGATCCGCAAGTACGTGCACGCCGAAGGGATCGAGTCGAACCAGCTCGTGCTCGGCATCACCACCCTCGAGCCCGGCAGCGTGTGGAACACGATGCCGCCGCACGTGCACGCGCGACGTACGGAGGTCTACCTGTACGACGGGCTCGGCGACGACGTCCTCGTCCACCTCATGGGCCGGCCGGACGAGACCCGGCACCTCCTGCTGCACGACCGAGACGTCGTCGTCTCGCCGCCGTGGTCCATCCACACGGCGTCCGCGACCGGCGCGTACTCCTTCGTCTGGGCGATGGCTGGAGAGAACGTCGACTACGGCGACGTCGTCGCCGTCGACCCGACCGACCTGCGCTGAGCGCGTCGACGACTCGAGGTGGACCGATGATCCTGGACAGCTTCTCGTTGCGCGGCAAGGTCGCGCTCGTCACCGGCGCGGGCCGCGGGCTCGGGCAGGGAATCGCGATCGCGCTGGCCGAGGCCGGCGCCGACGTGGCGCTGCTCGATCGCAGCGGGGCCGCCGAGACCGTCACGGCGGTCGAGGCGCTCGGCCGTCGGGCCCTGCCGATCGCGCAGGACCTCCTCACGGCAGGTACCGACGACCTCGCGGCCACGGTCGCGCACGTCGTCGACGACCTCGGCAGGCTCGACGTGCTCGTCAACAACGCCGGGATCATCCGGCGCCGTCCGGCGATCGAGTTCTCCGAGGAGGACTGGGACGACGTCCTGCAGGTCAACCTCAAGGTCGTCTTCTTCCTCTCCCAGGCGGCGGCCCGGGTGATGACGCCGGCCGGTGGCGGCAAGATCGTCAACGTCGCGTCGATGCTCTCGTTCCAGGGCGGGCGGAACATCGCGTCCTACACAGCCGCGAAGTCCGGGGTCGCGGGCATCACACGCGCGCTCGCCAACGAGTGGGCGCCGCACGACGTCAATGTCAACGCGGTCGCGCCGGGCTACTTCGCGACGGACAACACCGCGCCGCTTCGCGCCGACGAGGCCCGGTCGGCGGGGATCCTCGCGCGCATCCCGGTCAGCCGCTGGGGAACCCCGGCCGACCTGCAGGGTGCGGTCGTGTTCCTCGCCTCGGCCGCGTCGGACTACGTGCACGGCACGGTGCTGCCCGTCGACGGCGGCTGGATGGCCAGCTGACGTGGCCGACGACGTGCCGACGAGCGTGACGACGGGCCCCCTCGACGGCGACGGGCTGATCCCCGCGTGGGAGTTCGAGCCATGGCGGATCGACGAGATCACGACGCCCGCGCAACGCGCGGAGCTGGCCGCTCGCGTGGCTGCGCTGCGGGCGGCCGGGCACGCGATCGGCGACGGCGCGACGGTCTCCCGGCTCGCCGTGGTCGACGGCGCACGCCTACGCCTGGGTGACCGGTCCTACGTCGCCGCGTTCGCGCACGTCACGGGAGACGTCGAGGTCGGTGACGACTGCTCGGTCAACGTCGGCGTGGTGCTTCGCGGTCCGGTGCGGCTCGGTCGCGCCGTGCGGATCGGGACGCATGCTGCCCTCGTCGGCTTCGACCACGGCTTCGCCGACCCGGGTACGGAGATCTTCCGGCAGCCGCTGACGAGCCGGGGCATCGAGGTCGGCGACGACGTGTGGATCGGCGCGCACGCCCTCGTCCGCGACGGCGTCCGCATCGGCGCGCACAGCGTCGTCGGGGCCGGCGCGGTCGTGACGCGCGATGTGCCGGAGGGCTCCGTCGTCGTCGGAAACCCTGCGCGCATCGTGCGCTCGCGGCTGGGTGCGTCGTCCGCGAGGCTCGGTCCGAGGCTGCGAGAGCTGGGTGAGCGGGCTCGGGCCGACGTCGCGACGATCCTCGACGACGCCTATGTCGATGGCGCCTACCGCGACCGGGAGGGTGCAACGCCGACGGTCCGGGCGCACTCCGACGCGATCGAGCTGGCCGAGCTGTGGGCGGGGACCGTCCCCGCGGCGATGTCTCGCGACGAGCATATCGCCGCGCTCCGGGGCCTGCAGGACGCGACGGACGGGCTCGTACCCGAGCTCGGCAGCGCGCACCACCCTGCTCCCGCACGTGCTCTGCCCGACGGCGACCACGCCTACCACGTGCTCTGCGTCGGGTACGCGCTCGAGCTGTTGGGCAGCGAGTTCGCTCATCCTGTGCACGCCGTGCTGGATCTGCCCGCCGACCGTCTCGTCCGTCTGCTCGACGCGCTCGACTGGCGTGGCGGGGCGTGGGGCGCCGGCGCAACCCTCGACGCGGTCGGCACCGCGCTCACGTGGGCGCGGCTCGCCGACCCTGGAGCCGGCACAGGGCTCTTCGAGGCCGTGACCGGCTGGGTGCTGTCGCGGCGCGACGCCGGCACCGGCCTCTGGGGCTCGACGGCGGGCGGGCTGCGCGAACCGGTCAACGGCACGTACCGGCTCCTTCGCGGGACGCTCGCGCAGTGGGACGTCCCTGGAGGGTCGCCGCGCGCACTCGTCGACACGCTCCTGCGCCGCGCCGCCGAGCTGCCGCACGATGCCGGCGCATGCGACCTGCTGGACGTAGCGCAGCCCCTGTGGTGGGCGGCTCGCACCGAGCCCGGGTACCGCCGCGACGGCGTGGTCGCGGCGGTAACGGCCGTGCTCGAGCGGTCGCTGGTCGGCTGGCGTACCGGTGAGGGCTGGGCGTTCGCCCCCTCCGAGCCGCCGTCGCTCATGGGCACGGAGCTGTGGGCCGCGACCACCTGGTTCGCCGCCGACCTGCTCGGTCTCGCCGACGAGCTCGGCTACCGCCCGCGCGGTGTCCACCGCCCTGAGCCACGCCTCCACCTGGGCGCTCCGCCCGCTCCGGCAGCGAACCCCACGACCGGGCGATCCCCCGCCCGTCTGACGACGAGCGAGGACAGATGAGCACCGGCACCACCCCGGAGCCCGCGGTCGGATCCGCGACGACCTCCGACATCCTCGAGCGGCTGGCCCTGCACACCCTCGTGCCGGTCGTCGTCATCGACGACGCCACCGACGCGGACGCGCTCGGCGCCGCGCTCGTCGACGGCGGCCTGCCGGTCGCCGAGGTGACCTTCCGCACCTCGGCGGCCGCTGATGCCATCCGGGTGCTCCGCGACCGCGGAGACGTGCTCGTCGGCGCCGGCACGGTGCTGACCCCCGCGCAGGTCGACGAGGCCGTCGCCGCAGGCGCTTCGTACGTCGTCTCTCCCGGCACGAGCCGCGCGGTCGTCGAGCGCTGCCTCGAGCGCGGCGTCCTGCCGCTCCCCGGTGCGGTGACCGCCACCGAGGTACAAGCCGCCCTCGAGCTCGGGCTGAGCACGGTGAAGTTCTTCCCCGCGGCCACCAGCGGCGGACCTGCTGCGATCGCCGCTCTGGCGGCGCCATTCGGTGACCTGCGGTTCGTCCCCACCGGCGGGATCGGGCCGGGGAACCTCGACCAGTACCTCGCCCTCTCCTGCGTGGCAGCAGTCGGTGGCTCGTGGATGGTTCCGCGTGCTGCCGTCCGCGCCCGCGCCGGCCAGGAGATCCGGACCCTGGTCGCCGACGCCGTCGCCCTTGCCGCAGGCCTGCGTACCCACTGACCGCACGAAGGAAGAACCGAGCGATCAGGCCGCGGCCAGGGTTCATCACGAAGCCGACGACGGGCTCAGGGAGCCGGCCGTGCGCCGCTCGTGGCTACCAGTTGGCACACCACGCTGGGCTACGAGGTCGGCCACTCCCCACAACGAAAGGCCCCGCACCAGCGTTGCCGCTGGTCACGGGGCCTTTTCCGGAGCCGCCTAAGAGAATCGAACTCTTGACCTTCTCATTACGAGTGAGACGCTCTGCCGACTGAGCTAAGGCGGCGTCGTCGCGATCCAGGGGACCTCGGCGAGCGCGCCAACTGTACCCGCAGGACCCCGCCCCCTCCAAAGCGAGCGGTCAGGCGGGCCGACGCCCCGGCAGACAGGCGAGCGCGGCCGCGCCGAGCGCGACGGCGTCCTCGAGCAGCGCGGCCTGCCAGTCGGGCATCCGACCCCCGGCCCAGGCCCGCCAGGACGCACCGGCGTGCGTCCCCACGAACCCGCCGACCGCGCCTGCGACCGCCGGGACGAGCGCTCGCGCTGCGGCCTGACGGGCGAGCATCGACGCCCCGATCGCGCCGGCGACCGCACGGAGCTCGTCGCCGCGGTGGTCGAGCCGGCTGGGCGTGGACGGCAGCTTGTCGCCGATGAGCTCGCCGACGATGCTCGTGGCCGCACCGAGGCGGGCGATCCGGCCCCCTCCGCCGGTGAGTGTCGCGGCACCGGGCCCGAGAGACGAACGGGCACCGGCCGCCAGACCGAGCAGGAGCGATCGCACGACGAGCCCGCCGCTCGCCGGTCCGCCGCCGCGCAGGGGGCCGAGCGTGATCAGTCCGCCGAGGGATGCCATGCGGCCACCGTCACCCGGGGCAACGGCTTCGGCAACTCGGGGAGGTCAGCAGCGGGTGCCGGCCGCCGGGGCGTCGCCGCCCAGCAGATAGGTGTCGACGGCACCGGCGATGCAGTCGTTGGACGAGCCGTAGGCGGTGTGCCCCTCGCCCTCGTAGGTCAGCAGGACGCCGGTGGACAGCAGGTCGGCGAGCTGCTCGGACCACCGGTACGGCGTGGCCGGGTCGTTCGTCGTGCCGACGACGACGATCGGGGGCGCACCCTGCGCCGTGTAGTCGTCGAGCTCGGCGGCGGCGGGGACCGGCCACTTCGCGCACACGACGTCGCCGTACCCGAAGAACGAGCCGACGGTCGGGGCGACCTCGTCGATCTTGGCGGCCTCGGCCCGCATCGCGTCGAAGTCCGGCGCGGTGTCGTGCGGCGAGTCCGCGCAGTTGATCGCGTTGAACGCGACCATCTGGTTCGTCGAGTAGGAGCCGTCCTGCTCGCGGTCGGAGTAGATGTCCGCGAGCTGCAGCAGCACCGAGCCGTCGCCCTTGCTGATGGCCGCCTGGAGGGCCTGCGTGAGGTAGCCCCAGGAGTCCTGCGAGTAGAGCGGCAGCGCGATCCCGTAGAACGCGAGCGAGCCGGTCAGGTCGCGGTCGGTGTTGGTGGGCAGCGGGTTCGCGCGGGCACGGTCGAGCAGGCGTCGCACCTGGGCCATGCCCTCGTCGACCGATCCCGTGAGCGGGCAGTCGCTTCCGCCCTGGCAGTCCGTGACGTACGCACGCAGAGCGCCCTCGAAGCCGGCGGCCTGGCCCTCCGCGGCCTCGTCGGGCGTCAGCGTCGGGGGCAGGGCGCCGTCGAGCACCATCCGCCCGACCGTCGTCGGGAAGAGGGCCGCGTAGGTGGCGCCGAGCTCCGTGCCGTACGAGAAGCCGAGGTAGTGCAGCTGGTCGTCACCGAGGGCCGACCGGATGACGTCGAGGTCGCGGGCCGCGCTGACCGTGTCGACGTGCGCGAGGACCGGACCGGTCCGGTCCAGGCAGGCCGCGCCGAGGTCGCCGTACACGTCGATCACGTGCTGGATGCCCGCATCGGTCGAGTAGTCAGGGTCGAAGGCGATCAGCTCGTCCAGCTGGGAGTCGTCGACGCAGTCGACCGGGCTGGAGCGCTGCACGCCCCGCGGGTCGAACGCGACGAGGTCGTACTTCGCCTGGACGTCCTTGCTGACCAGGCCCTTGGCCTGCTGCAGGAAGTCGATCCCCGACGCCCCGGGGCCGCCCGGGTTGAGCAGCAGGGAGCCGATCGGGTCGCCGTCCGTGGCCGCCGAGCGCGCCAGCGCGATCCCGATCGACTCACCGGACGGGTCGGCGTAGTCCAGCGGCACCTGCGCGGTCGCGCACTCGCCGGCGTCGCAGGACGTCCAGTCGAGCTCCTGGTTGTAGAAGGAGGCGAGCGGCCCGGTGGCCTGCGTCGCGTCGGCGCGAGGGGTCTCGACGGTCGTCTGGTTCTTCGGCGCGACGCAGCCCGCGAGCAGGAGGGCGAGGCCGACGAGCGCCGCGACGGCGGCGACGGGGCGTCGTGACCGACGGTCGCTCGCGTCGCGTCCGGGCGCGGCGGGGTGATCGGTCGACGGCAGCATGCCCCACACCGTAGCCGTCGAGACTGGGCGGTCCGTGGGAGTCTCGGGGAGATTGCTGGGGGAACCCTGTGGTGCTCGCCCGATCTGCGCCGTTTGCCCGATCGAGGATGTTCGCCCGATCGCGGGCGGTCGCCCGATCGCCGGTTGTCCGCCCGTCACCCCTGCGGTCGGAGCGCGACGGCCATCGCCTCGACCGCGAGCAGCGGGGCCACGTTCCCGGCCAGCCGGGTGCGGGCCTGACCGACGGCGTCCATGCGCCGCAGGGTCTGCTCCGCGGTGCTCGACTCCGCGAGCGCGCGGACCGACGGCTCGTGCTCGACGTTGACCAGCTCCACGCCGGCACCGAGCTGGACGACGAGGACGTCCCGGTAGAGCGAGAGCAGGTCCACCATCGCGCGGTCGAGCACGTCCCGCTGCGCCCGGGTCGCGCGGCGCTTCTGGTCCTCCTCGAGCTGCTTCACCTGGGTGCGCAGCGACGGCGGGAGGGTCGCCGCACCCTCGGCGCCCATGGCCCGCAGCAGCTCGGTGCGCTCCTGCGCGTCGCGCTCCTCGGTCGCCGCCCTGGCGTCGGCCTGCGCGGTCTCGACGAGCTCCCCGGCCGCGAGGACGGCGTCGCCCACGCCGCGGATCTTGGCGGCGATGCCCAGCACGGCCGACCTGCGGGCGCGGGCCTGCGGGTCGCGCGCGAGCCGGCGCGCGATGCCGACGTGGCTCTGCGCGGCCCGGGCGGCGATCTCGGCGACGTCCGGGTCGATGCCGTCGCGCGACACCAGCAGGGCCGCGACGGCGTCGACCGGCGGGACGCGCAGCGCCACGGAGCGGCAGCGCGAGCGGATGGTGACCAGCACGTCCTCCTGGCTGGGCGCGCAGAGCAGCCAGACCGTGCGGCCCGCGGGCTCCTCGATCGCCTTGAGCAGAGCGTTGCCGGAGGTGTCGTTGAGTCGGTCGGCGTCCTCGATGATGATGACGCGGTAGCGCCCCTGCGCCGGGCTGCGCTGCGCGAGCTCCACCAGCGGCCGCGCGGTCTCGGCGCGGATGAAGACGCCCTCCGTCGCGACGACCGTGACGTCCGGGTGCAGACCGCGCAGCGTCGTCGTGCAGTCGTGGCAGACGCCGCAGCCGCCGGTCGCGCACTGCAGCGCGGCCGCGAACGCGCGTGCCGCGTTCGAGCGCCCCGATCCCGGTGGGCCCGTCAGGAGCCAGGCGTGCGTCATCGCCGACGGGTCCGAGATCGCCGTCCGCAGGACCTCGACCGCGGGCTCCTGGCCGACGACGTCGTCCCAGACGCTCGTCACGCGACGCCCCCGGACGTCGCGACGCTCGGTGTGCCCGACGCGGCGACCCCGACCAGTGCCGCCGCCCGCACCCGGATCGCCGCAGCCAGCTCGTCGACCGGCAGGGTCGCGTCGAGCACGAGCCAGCGGCCGGGGTCGGCGGCAGCACGTCCGAGGAACGCCTGCCGGGTGCGTCGGTGGAACTCGTCGCCGGCTCGCTCGAGCCGGTCGGGCTCCCCCGTCAGCCGCGCGCGACCGGCGACCGGGTCGAGGTCGAGCAGGACGGTGAGCGCCGGGAGCAGCCCGTCGACGGCCCACAGGGAGAGGCGCTCGACCTCGTCGGCCCCCAGGTCGCGTCCGCTGCCCTGGTAGGCGACGGACGAGTCGAGGTAGCGGTCGGTGACGACCACGGCCCCGCGCGCGAGCGCCGGCCGGACGACCGAGGCGACGTGGTGCGCGCGGTCGGTCGCGTACAGGAGCGCCTCCGTGCGGGCGTCGACGTGGTCGCCGTGCAGGACGGCGTTGCGCAGCTCGACGCCGAGCTCCGTGCCGCCCGGCTCACGCGTCAGGACGACCTCTCGGCCCAGACCCCGCAGCCAGTCGCCGAGCAGGCGGGCCTGCGTGGACTTGCCCGCGCCGTCACCACCCTCGAACGACACGAACAGCCCCGGAGGGGCAGGGGTCGACGCAGGCTCGGTCACGTGCGTCAGGGTAGTCGCCACGGGAGACATCGCCGTGCCGGACCGCCCTCTCACTCGCCGGGGTAGACGACCCCGACCTGCGCGCGGATGGTGTCCATGGTGCGCATGACGTCGAGCGTGTTCTGCCAGGTCATGCGCGGGCTCTCCACGTCGCCCAGCGCGACCCGCCGGGCCACCTCGGCCGCCTCGAACTGCAGACCCTTCTGGCCGGGCTTGTCGAACGTCCAGACGCGGCCGTCGCGGCGCTCCACGCGGAACGACGACGTGCCGTAGAAGCTGCCGGCCACGCTGATCAGGCCCTCGGTCCCGGAGATCTCCGCGGTCGTCGGGGACTTGGCCCACAGGGTCGTCATGAGCGTGGCCTGCGTGCGCTCGTCGTAGGTCATCGCGATCGAGATCTGTCCGTCGACGCCCGTGGACGTCAGCTGGCCGACCGCCTGGATCGAGTCCGGCACGCCGAGGAAGTCGTGCGCGAACGACACCGGGTAGACCCCCAGGTCGAGCAGCGCGCCGCCCGCGAGGTTCGGGTCGAACAGGCGGCTCTTCGGGTCGAACGCGAAGTACTGGCCGTGGTCGGCCGAGATGTTGACGATGTCGCCGATCTCGCCGGCGTCGATCACCTGGTGGAGCGCGTCGACGTGCGGCAGGAACCGCGTCCACATCGCCTCCATGACGAACACGCCCGCGGCACGGGCCGCGTCGAAGATCTCCTCGGCCTCGGCGACGTTCCGCGTGAACGCCTTCTCGACGAGCACGTGCTTGCCCGCCGCGATCGCCAGCAGCGCGTGCTCGCGGTGCTCCGAGTGCGGGGTCGCGACGTAGACGGCGTCGACCCGCTCGTCCTCGACCAGCCCGCGGTAGCTCGTGTGCACCGACGGGACGCCGTGCGCGGTGGCGAACCGGGACCCGCGATCGCGGTTGCGTGAGCCCACGGCGACGAGCTGTGCGCGGGTGTGCGTGTTCACCGCGGAGGCGAACACGGCGGCGATCCCCCCGGCGCCGAGGATGCCCCAGCGGATCGGAGGTGCGGTACGGGGATCCTCGGTGCGAGCCATGGCGCCAACCTATCTCGCGCGCCCTACTTCTTCGTCGTGGCCTTCTTGGCAGGTGCCTTGGCCGTCGTGCGACGTGCCGGTGCCTTCTTCTTGGCCGGGGCCGACGCGCGCTTCTCGACGAGCAGCTCGATCGCCTGCTCGCGCGTGATCGTCTCGGGCGTGAGGTCGCGCGGCAGGGTGCGGTTGGTGACCCCGTCGGTGACGTAGGCGCCGAAGCGGCCCTCCTTCACGACGATCGGCTTCTCGGACGTCGGGTCGTCGCCCAGCTCCCGCAGCGGCGGCGCGGACGTGGCGCCGCGACCGCGCTTGGGCTGCGCGTAGATCGCCAGCGCCTCGTCGAGCGTCGTCGTGAAGAGCGCCTCCTCGGAGGCGAGCGTCCGCGAGTCCGTGCCCTTCTTCAGGTACGGCCCGTAGCGCCCGTTCTGCGCGGTGATCTCGGCGCCCGACTCGGGGTCCACGCCGACGACCCGGGGCAGGGACAGCAGCATCAGGGCGTCGTCGAGCGTGACCGACGAGAGCGACATCGACTTGAACAGCGACGCCGTGCGCGGCTTCGGGGCGGCCGCGAGCGCGCGCTTCTGGGCGGCCTGCGACAGGGACGTGTCGATCTCGGGATCCGGCAGGATCTCCGTCACGTACGGCCCGTATCGGCCGTTGCGCGCCACGATCGGCGTGCCGACGACGGGGTCGGTGCCGAGCACCTGGTCGCCCTCGGGCTGCGTCTCGAGCAGCTCGCGGGCCTTCTCGACGGTCAGC
This sequence comes from Cellulomonas sp. P2_B4, assembly GCF_056404795.1. NCBI lineage: Bacteria > Bacillati > Actinomycetota > Actinomycetes > Micrococcales > Cellulomonadaceae > Cellulomonas > Cellulomonas sp. P2_B4. Next base: position 150,545 of record NZ_JBFUDI010000009.1, on the reverse strand, counting down.
TCGTCCGGTGCGAGCTCCTCGGGCACGGACGCACGGCGCGGGTTGCCGTCCTCGCCGGGCTCGGCCAGCGAGTCCTCGAGGTAGGGCCCGTACCGGCCGACGCGCAGCACGATGCCGTCGCCGATCGGGATCGAGTTGACCTCACGGGCGTCGATCTCCCCGAGGTTCGCGACGAGGTCGCGCAGACCCTCGCCCTCCTCGTTGCCCGACCCGTCGCCGAAGTAGAACCGCGACAGCCAGGCCACGCGGTCCTTGTCCCCCGCCGCGATCGCGTCGAGGTCCTCCTCCATCTCGGCCGTGAAGTCGTAGTCGACCAGCCAGTCGAAGTTCTCCTCGAGCAGGCGGGTCACCGCGAACGCGAGCCACGACGGCACGAGCGCCTGCCCGCGACCCGTCACGTAGCCGCGGTCCTGGATCACGGAGATCGTCGCGGCGTAGGTCGACGGCCGCCCGATCCCGCGCTCCTCGAGCGCCTTGACCAGCGACGCCTCGGTGTAGCGCGGCGGCGGCGAGGTGCGGTGCCCGTCGGCGGTGAGGTCGGCGGCGGAGATCGGGTCGCCCTCGGCCATCGCGGGCAGCCGGGCGTCGCCCTTCTCCGCGTCGGCCGTCGACGAGTCCGTGTCGTACCGGGAGACGTCGCGACCCTCCTCGTACGCCGCCAGGAACCCGCGGAACGTGATGACCGTGCCGGAGGCCGAGAACAGGACGTCGGTGCCGTCGGAGGCGGTCGCGCCGAGGCGGACGGAGGCGGTCTGCCCGCGGGCGTCGGCCATCTGCGAGGCGACCGTGCGCTTCCAGATCAGCTCGTACAGCCGGAACTGGTCGCCGGAGAGCTCCTTCGCCACCTGGGCCGGCGTGCGGAAGTGGTCCCCGGCGGGCCGGATGGCCTCGTGCGCCTCCTGGGCGCCCTTGGCCTTGCTCGTGTACACGCGGGGCGAGTCGGGGATGTACTCGGGGCCGTACAGCTCGGAGGCCTGCCGCCGCGCGGCGTCGATCGCCTGCGAGCTCAGCGACGAGGAGTCCGTACGCATGTAGGTGATATAGCCGTTCTCGTACAGGCCCTGCGCGGTGCGCATGGTCTGCCGGGAGGCCATCCGCAGCTTGCGCGAGGCCTCCTGCTGCAGCGTCGAGGTGGTGAACGGCGCGGCCGGCTTGCGCGTGTACGGCTTGGTCTCCAGCGAGGCCACGGCGAACGACGAGGACGCCAGGTTGGCGACGAGGCTCGTCGCGACCGCCTCGTCGACGTGCACGACGTCGGCGGTCTTCAGGGTGCCGTTGTCGGCGAAGTCGCGACCCGAGGCGACCCGCCGTCCGTTGACCGACGAGAGCCTGGCGGAGAACGCCGGCTCGGCGGCGTCCTCGACCGTGCCTGCAACGGCGAATGTGCCCGTCACGTCCCAGTAGTCGGCGGCGACGAACGCCATCCGCTCGCGCTCACGTTCGACCACCAGCCGGGTGGCGACGGACTGCACACGGCCGGCCGAGAGGCCCTGACGGACCTTGCGCCACAGCACCGGGCTGACCTCGTACCCGTACAGCCGGTCCAGGATGCGGCGGGTCTCCTGCGCGTCGACCAGCCGGTCGTCGAGCTCGCGCGTGTTGGCCAGCGCCCGCTCGATGGCCTCGCGGGTGATCTCGTGGAACACCATGCGCTTGACCGGGACCTTGGGCTTGAGCTCCTGCAGCAGGTGCCAGGCGATGGCCTCGCCCTCACGGTCCTCATCGGTGGCCAGGAAGAGCTCGTCGGAGTCCTTCAGCAGCTTCTTGAGCTCGCTGACCTTCTTCTTCTTGTCCGCGTCGACCACGTAGTACGGAGCGAAGCCGTTGTCGACGTCGACCGCGAACTTCCCGAACGGGCCCTTCTTCATGTCGGCGGGCAGCTCCGAGGGCTGCGGGAGGTCGCGGATGTGCCCGACGCTCGCCTCGACGTCGTACCCGTCGCCCAGGTACCCGGCGATCGTGCGCGCCTTGGCGGGCGACTCCACGATGACGAGCTTGCGCCCTGCAGACATCCGTCAGGCCTTCCTCAGACTGCGCGAGGTCGGATGGCCCCGCACGTAGTGCACCGCTGGGGACTCTACGGCGTTCCGTCAAGCCTCCGGCAATCGGTTCGGCTGGCGGGAGTCCTTACTCACCGGTAACGGCGCAGGTGGGCGGTTCGATTGCACGTCGGTCCCGACGAGGGGCGGACGAGCCGCGGCGGCCTGCCGCAGCACCAGCATGATCGCGAACGCCAGGCACGACGCCATGAGCGCCCCGGCCGCTCCTCCGAGGTAGGCCGTGACCTGCTCCGCGCGGGCCGACAGGTCGTCGCGGTTGTTCCACGTGTGCGTCAGCGCGACCGCCGCACAGCCGGCCGCGGCGACCCCCAGGATGACGAGCCCGGAGACGACCAGACGCATCGTCGCGGGCGTCGGGTCGCGGTCCACGTCGCGGGCGACCTTGAGCGCCCCGGTCGTCGTCGGGACCCGAGCAGGCGTCAGCGCGACCAGCGCGCATGCGATCGAGGTCCAGGCCAGCACCACCAGCACGGCGGCGACGACGTCCGAGGGCCGGTGCCACTGGCCGATGAGCGTCGAGATGCCCGTGGCCGTCGTGTACCCGGCACCGAGCACCGCCGCCCATGGCCGCAACCTCGGCGGCACGACGAGGACGAGCGCCGCCGAGATCGACGCCGCGGCCGTCGTGTGACCGCTCGGCAGGGTGTTGCCGTAGCTCGCCTCGACGCCCAGGTCGGGCCGGTCGAACACCGAATGCTTGAGCACCTGCGTGGTCAGGTTGGCGCCGATCATCAGCACGGCCACCTGGACGGCGAGCGACCAGCGCCGACGCAGCGCGGCGATGAGCATCGCGGCGAGCAGCACGGCCACGATGAACCCGACCGACACCACGTCGAGCACCCGCTCCGCCACCCGCCACAGCTGCGTCTGCCCGTAGCGCGCACCCTGGAACGCGGCGTTCTCCACCTGCTGCCCGGCCAGGGTGTCGACGAACACCCGCCAGAGAAGCCAGACGCCCACGAACGAGAGCGCCGCGATCGCCAGCGCCAGCACCACGACGCCCATCCGGCGGTCGCGGACGACCGGAGCGGGTCGCGCGGGGGCGCGCAGGACGGGGGCATCGCTCACCGCACAACGGTAGGTCACCGTCGGGTCCCGATCGTCCCCCCGGAGTCTGACGGCGCGCCCGACGGGCACGAGGGTCAGTGTGGCGACGGCACCCCCGGCGCGACGACGACCGCGTGCGTGCACGTGCCCAGCTGCGCCCGGACGTCGTCGTCGGCGTTGATGCACAGCAGGCAGCCGCCACGCCGCTCGAGCTCGACCGCGGCCTCGTCGATCACGTCGGCCGCGTGGTGGCTGCGCAGGCTCACGGCGCCCAGGTCCAGCACCACCATCGAGGCCGTCGCCGACAGGGCGTCGAGCAGGTCCCGCAGCCGCCCGACGTCCGCGCGCCCGAACGACCCCGCCGGGCGCACGCTCGCGGTCAGCCACGGCTCCTGCGGTCCCGACGCGAGCACGGTCGTCCGGTCGAGCCCTGTTGCGGTCATGGTGCTCATCGCGTGCCTCCCGGCGGCGTCGGCGAGCGGGTGGTCGTCCACGGGCTCGGGAACCACTTCACCGACCCGGCCTGTGGAACACCTGGACGTGGACAGCCCTTGACCTGTGAGAGAGGTTGGCTACCGGACGGGCCCCCGCACGAGCGGTCACGCGACGGGCACCGCTCGTCGGACGTCCTCGTCGACGAGGTCGGCGTTGATCATCGCGCCGGCCCGCGTGCCTGCCGCCATGGAAGCCCCGACCTGCGCCATCAGGTCGGTGACGTTGCCGGCGACCCACACCCCCGGCACGTTCGTCACGCCCGCGCCGTCCCCGACCGCGTAGGTGCCCGCGGCGCCGTCGAGCACCCCGAGCTCCAGCCCGAGCCCCTCGAGCCCCTCCGTGCGTGCCGTGAACAGGGGCGCGACGACGAGCGCGTCGAGCGGGACGACCGCGTCCTCCACGCGCACCCCGGCGAGCCTGTCGCCCTCGACGACCACCTCCTCCACCGGGCCGTCCACGACCCGCACGCCCCGCGCCCGCAGCATCGCCGCCTGCTCGTCGGAGAACGGCGGGGCCGTGTGCCGGAGGACCACGACGTCGTCGGACAGCTGGGAGAACAGCAGCGCCTGGTGAACGGCCCGCGCCGAGGTCGCCAGGATGCCGATCGCCTGGTCCCGCACCTCCCACCCGTGGCAGTAGGGACAGTGCAGGACGTCGCGCCCCCACCGCTCGCGCAGCCCCGGCACGTCGGGCAGCTCGTCCACCAGTCCGGTCGCGACGAGGATCCGCCGCGCCCGCACCACGCGACCGTCCGCGGTCGCCACGACGAAGCCCCGTGCCGGCGGCCGCCCGCCGGTCAGGAAGCCCTGCGCTCCGGCGTCCGCCGCCGTGCCCTCGTCGCGGCGAGCCTCGACCACCCGACCGGCGACGACCTGCCCGCCGTACGCGCGCAGCTCGTCGCGACCGCGCGCCAGGAGCTCCGCCGGCGCGACACCTTCCTGCCCGAGCAGCCCGTGCACCCCCTCGGCGGGCGCGTTGCGCGGCTCGCCCGCGTCGATCACCAGCACCGCCCGGCGGGAGCGCGCGAGCATCACCGCCCCGCTGAGTCCCGCAGCGCCGCCACCGATCACCACCACGTCCACATCCGTCGTCTCGCTCATGCGCCCACCGTGCAGCGCATGTGCGGCCGATGGCAACGTTCGTTGCCGGAGTGGCAAACTCGCCCCGTGACCCACGACGCGACGGCCGAGGACGTCGAGCTCGTCATGCGAGCCGTGGGCCCGCGGCTGCGCGCGGTGCGCCAGCAGCGCGGACTGACGCTCGCGCAGGCGTCGGCGACGACCGGGATCTCGGTGAGCACGCTGTCGCGGCTGGAGTCGGGAACGCGACGCCCGCAGCTCGAGCTCCTGGTGCCGCTGGCGGCCCTCTACCGGGTCCCGCTCGACGAGCTGGTCGGCGCGCCCGCCACCGGCGACCCGCGCGTCCACCCACGGCCCGTGACGCGGCACGGTCGCACGGTGATCCCGCTGTCGCGGAGCACGGGCGACATCCAGGTGTTCAAGCTCGTCATCCCGCCCACGCCCCACGTGCCCGAGCCGGTGCTGGGGACGCACCAGGGCTACGAGTGGCTGTACGTCATCGAGGGTCGGCTGCGCCTCGTGCTCGGTGAGCACGACCTGGAGCTGCCGCCCGGCGAGGCCGCCGAGTTCGACACGCGCGTGCCGCACTGGTTCGCCAACGAGGGCACGCAGCCGGCGGAGGTGCTGAGCATCTTCGGCAAGCAGGGCGCCAGGATGCACGTCCGGGCGCGGCCCTCGTAGACCCACGACAGACCAGGTCGCACAGAGCACAGCGAGGATGCACGTCCGGGCGCGGCCCTCGTCGTGAGTCCTTCTTCCTGAGCGCATCCGCTGACCGGCCCGCCCCCGGTGGCGACACGGTCGTCGACGAGTCGACGACCGAGGCGGATGCCACCGAGGACGGACCGGGGATCAGCGGAGGTTCTCAGAAGGTCAGCGGACGGACAGCTCCACGGGGACGGGGACGGGCTGGAACCCGGCCGCGGCCACGGCCGCCGGGTCGTGCCGCAGGCACGCGACCTGGCGACGGGGGTCGTCGCCGGGCACGGCCGGCGTGACGAGCTCCGGCGCGACCGTCGCGCACGCGTCGAACGCGTGGACGCAGCGGTCCCGGAACGGGCAGCCCGTCGGGCGCCTGGCCAGGTCCGGCGGCGAGCCGGGGATGCCGCCCAGCTCGCGACGCGGCCCGCGCAGCGGCGGGAACGAGTGCAGCAGGGCGTCGGAGTACGGGTGCCGCGGACGTCGGTAGACGTCCTGGGCCGCGGCCTCCTCGACGATCTCGCCCGCGTACATGATCGCGATGCGGTCCGCGATCTCGATCAGCAGCGAGACGTCGTGCGTGATGAAGATGACCGAGAACCCGAGGCGGTCGCGCAGCTCGGCGATTTGCTCCACGATCTGGCGCTGCATGACGACGTCGAGCGCGGTGGTCGGTTCGTCCATGATCAGCACCTGCGGGTCGAGCGCGAGCGCCATCGCGATCATGACGCGCTGACGCATGCCGCCGGAGAGCTGGTGCGGGAAGGACCGCAGGCGGTCGGGCGAGATGCCGACCATGTCGAGCAGGTCGGCCGCGCGCTCCATCGACTCGTTCTTCTTCATCGACGGCAGGTGCGCGAGCAGCGCGTCGGAAATCTGCCGGCCGATGCGGTGCACGGGGTTGAGCGAGTTCATGGCGCCCTGGAACACGATCGCCATGTCCTGCCAGCGTGACGCCCGCAGGTCCTGGTCGCTCATGGCCAGGACGTCGACCTGGGAGCCGGAGCGGTCGGTGAAGACGACCTCGCCGCCCGTGATCATGCCGGGGGGCGGCAGCAGGCGCGTGGCCGCGTAGGCGAGCGTCGACTTGCCGCAGCCGGACTCGCCGGCCAGCCCGAGCACCTCGCCGCGGTTGAGGGTCAGCGAGACGTCGCGCAGCACGTGCGTCGGGTTGTCGTCGAACCCGTAGTCGACCGAGAGGTTCTTGATCTCCAGGACGGGCTCGGCGACGCGGCCGACCTCGCCCGGCGTCCAGATCGAACGCGTGGGGACGGCGCTCATGCCCGGTCCTCCTTGCTGTGATGACCGTTCGACGGCACGATCCTGGCGACCTCGATCTGCTCGGACTGCGTGACGAGCGTCGACTTCGGCGCCGACGCGCCGGGCGCCTCGTAGACCACCGGGGTGAAGCCGATGCGGGGACGGATGCCGCGCTTGCGCAGGGTGCGGGCGTTCATGCCGACGCTGCGCAGCCGCGGGTTGACGAACTCGTCGATCCCGAAGTTGATGAGCGTCAGGGCCATGCCGACCAGGGCGATGCACAGACCGGCCGGGACGAACCACCACCACGCACCACGCTGCAGCGCGAGGTTGTTCTGCGCCCCGTACAGGATGGTGCCCCAGTTCCAGTCGCCCGGGTCGCCGATGCCGATGAAGGCCAGCGTGGTCTGCGTGAGCACCGCGAACACGACCGTTCCGACGAAGCCCGAGGCGATGATGGCCGTGAGGTTAGGCATGATCTCGGCGGTGATGATGCGCCACGTGCTCTCACCACTGGCCCGGGCGGCCTCGACGAAGTCTCGCCGTCGCAGCGACAGGGTCTGGGCACGCAGCACGCGCGCACCCCACGCCCAGCCGGTCACCGCGATCACTGCCGCGACGGTGACACCACCGACCGAGGGCAGCTGGCCGGCGATGATGATGATGAGCGGCAGCTGCGGGATGACCAGGAAGACGTTGGCGAGCATGGACAGGCCCTCGTCGCCGATCCCGCCGATGTAGCCGGACGTCACACCGACGAGGACACCGATCGCCGTGGCCCCGATCCCCGCGATCAGGCCGACGATCACGACGCTCCGGGTGCCGATGATGATCTGGGACAGGATGTCCTGCCCGAGCTGGTTGGTGCCCAGCCAGTGCGAGGACGACGGAGCCTGCAGCAGGTCCGCGCTCAGCGCGCCCGGCTCGTACGGGGCGAGCCAGGTGCCGAAGATGGCGAGGAACGTGAAGAACGCCACGATCACGAAGCCGGTGAGCGACTTCGAGTTCCGCAGGAAGACGAAGCGCCGCTTGCCCGAGGTGGTGGTCTCCGCCGTCGTGACGTCGGGAGTGTCCTCCAGGAGCGTCAGGTCGATGGCCATGTCAGCCCTCCTGCCGGGTCCGCGGGTCGAGCGCGGCGTAGACGAAGTCGGCAACGATGTTGGCGACGAGGACGGCCATCGTGATGACCAGGAAGCAGCCCTGCATGAGCGGGTAGTCGTGCGTCGACACCGCGGTGAACAGGACGTAGCCGATGCCCTGGTAGGAGAAGACCATCTCCATGATCAGCGTGCCGCCGACCACGAACCCGAGCGACAGCGCGAAGCTGGACACCTGGGGCAGGATCGCGTTGCGGGAGGCGTAGCCGCCCATCACGCGCCGCTCCTTGAGGCCCTTGGCCTGGGCGACCGTCACGTAGTCCTCGGAGGACACGGTGACCATCATGTTGCGCATGCCGAGGATCCAGCCGGAGATCGACGCGATGACGATGGTCATGGCCGGCAGGAAGCCGTAGTAGATGACGGAACCTATGAACTCGAACGACCAGTTGGGCACCATCGACCGGTCGTAGCTGCCGCTCGAGGGGAACCAGCCCAGCCGGACCGAGAACACCGAGATCGCGATGAGGGCGAGCCAGAAGTACGGGACCGCCGAGAAGAAGGCCGAGATCGGCAGCGCCGAGTCCGCCCACGTGCCGCGCCGCCAGCCGATGGACCGGCCGACGAGGGTGCCCAGCGTGAACGCGATGATCGTCGCGACGCCGACCAGACCGATGGTCCAGGGCAGCGCCTGCTCGACGATGTCGGCGACCGGCTGCGGGAAGAACGTGAACGAGCGGCCGAGGTCGCCGTGCAGGATCAGCTGCCAGTAGTCGACGTACTGCTGCCACAGCGACTGGGTGTCGTCGAGGCCGAGCAGCACCCGCAGCGCGTGCTCCGCGTGCGAGTCGATCCGGCCCTGCAGTCGGCCCATCAGCGCGCTGACCGGGTCGCCCGGCATCATGCGCGGGATGAAGAAGTTCAGCGTCACGGCCGCCCAGAAGGTGACGATGTAGAAGATGATGCGGCGGACCATGAATCTCATCGGAGGCCCTCCTGTCCGGACGTGTGGGGCGCTGCGGGCGCCGTCGGCGCGGCGATCGCGGCACCGCCCGGGTCGGCGCCCGCAGCGGGCTCGGGGGCCGCGGCCGCGGCCAGGTCGGCGTCTGCGCGGACGACGACGTCGACGTCGATCGTCGGGCGGGCACCGTAGGCATCGAGGACGGAGCCGAGCTGTGGGCGGTCCGGACGGTCGGCGTAGCCCCAGCAGGCGGCCAAGCGATCGACGCCGACGTCCATCAGCGGCGGGACCTCGGTGCGGCAGACGTCGTTCGCGAACGGGCAGCGCGGGTTGAACCGGCAGCCCTCGGGGGGCGTGACGAGGCTCGGGGCCTCGCCGCGCGCACCGCGGGCGCGGGCATCCAGGTCGTCGGGGTCGGGGGCGGACCGGACGAGCAGCTGGGTGTACGGGTGCTTGGGGTCCTGCGTGACGGACTCGCTGTCACCGCTCTCCACGACGCGGCCGGCGTACATCACCATCGTGCGGTCGGCGAAGTAGCGGGCGGACGCGATGTCGTGCGTGATGTACAGGATCGCGATCTGCAGGCGGTCGCGCAGGTCGCGCAGCAGGTTGAGGATGCCGAGGCGGATCGACACGTCGAGCATCGAGATCGGCTCGTCGGCGAGCAGGACCTGCGGGTTCGCGGCCAGGGCGCGGGCGATGGCGACGCGCTGACGCTGGCCGCCCGAGAGCTCGTGCGGGAACTTGTCGATGTACCGGTCGGCCGGGCGCAGGTTCACGCGGTCGAGCAGCTCGAGCAGCGACTTCTCGAGCTCGTCGCCGCGCAGTCGTCCGCGGTGGATCCGCAGGCTGCGTGTCAGCGTGTACCGGACGGTGTGGACGGGGTTCAGTGACGCGAAGGGGTCCTGGAAGATCATCTGGACCTTGGACACGTACGTGCGGAACCCGGCACGCCCGTTGACGTGCGCGTCCTCGCCGTTGAGCTTGATCGTGCCGGCGGTCAACGGCATCAGCTGGGCGAGCAGCCGCGCGATCGTCGACTTGCCGGAGCCGGACTCGCCGACGAGGGCGACGACCCGGCCGCGGTAGAGCTCGAGGTCGACGTCGTCGACCGCGTGCACGACCTTCTTCGAGCGGAACCCGCGGACGGGGAAGTACTTGCGGATCGAGACCGCCTGGAGGACCGGGGTCTCGGCGGTCTGCACGGCGCCGTCGCCGTGCTCCTGGATCGGACCTTGCGTGGGGGCAGTCATCAGCTCACCTGGGGGAATGTTCGTCAGGGCGGGCGGTGCCCGCGGGTGCGGTGGGAGCAAGCCCACCGCACCCGCGGTCGGGAGGTCGTCAGGCCGTCATGGTGCGACGCGCCCAGCGACAACCCGCTCGATCATCGCTGCGGCTCAGCTGGCGGGCTTGAGCTTCATGACGATCTCAGCAGCACCCGGACGGGTCGGCTGCGGCCCGGCGTACGGGTCGTCAGCGTCCGGCCAGCCCACGTAGCTCTTCGTGGAGTACTGCGCGGTCTGCGGACGCGACCACAGGGCGATGCCGGGAACCTCGTCCACGTAGATCTTCTGGATCGTGTTCAGGGCTGCCGTGCGGTCGTCCTCGCTGGAGCTGCTGGCGTACGTCTTGAACGCGGCCGTGGCCTCGTCGTTCTGGTAGCGCCCGAAGTTCCAGTTGGCCTTCTCGCCGAGCGGCACGTACTGGGCACCGTCGAAGATGTCCGAGTACATGTCGTACGGCGTGGCGCCGCCGTCGGTCCAGTGGAACGCCGCCTGGAAGTTGCCCAGCGGGACGTCCTCGAACCAGTTGTCGGCCGGGGGCTTCTCCGCCGTGGCGTCGACGCCGAGCTCCTGCGCGGTCGCGACGACGAGGTCCTGGGCCGTGTTGTAGTCGTTCCAACCGGTCGGGTCCGTGATCGCGAACGAGACGGCCTCACCGTCGGGGTCGATCAGCTTGCCGCCGTCGTCCCAGGTGTAGCCGGCGTCCTCGAGGATCGCCTTGGCGTCGTCGACGCTGGACGGGTAGTCCTTGCCGTCGAGGTCCGGGTTCAGGAACGGCTGACCTGCCGGCAGGGGCAGGCCCGAGACGTTCGTGAGGACCGGGTTGACGCCGGACGTCGCGATCTTCGTGATGTTCTCGCGGTCGAGGGCCGTGTTCAGCGCCTGGCGGAACGCCTTGTTGCTGAACGGCTTGGTCTCGACGTTGAGGAACATGTTGTCGATGCCGAGGCCGGCGGCAGCCCACTGGTGGTAGTTGTCGGGGTCCTTCGCGATGTAGACGGTCTCGTAGTCCGCGATGAACGTCCAGCCCCACTGGACCTCACCGGTGGTGAGGGCCGTCGTGAGCGCGTTGTTGTCCGTGTAGGACGAGTAGCGCAGCTGCTTGACCTGCGACTTGCCACCCCAGTAGTCGGGGTTGGGGTCGAGGGTCGCCGCCTGCGGCGTCCAGGACGTCAGGGTGAACGGACCGGTGCCGACCGGGTCGGTATTCTCGTCCGTCGTCGGGTCGGCGACGTCCTTCCAGATGTGCTCCGGAACCATCATCAGGCTGTAGAGCTTGGACTGGTTGACGAACTGGCCGGACGTGAAGGCGACCTTGACCGTGCCGTCGTCCTGCACGGCGACGTCGCCGTAGGGCAGGGCGGCGGAGTTGATCGCGTCGTTGTTCTTGCGCAGGTTGACGTTGAACGCGATGTCCTCGGCCGTGAAGTCCTCACCGTCGGACCACTTGACGCCCGAGCGCGGCGTGATCGTCGCCTCCGTGAAGTCCTCGTTCCAGGTGACCGACTCGGCGAGCCACGGCTCCGCGTCGGCAGCCGGGTCGGCCTCGTTGACCATCATGAGGGGTTCGTAGATGACCATCGCGTAGCCGAGGGACATCGCCGACGAGTTCGTCGCGAACGGGTTCTGGTTGTTCGCCTGGACACCGTTCGGCATACCGATGGTCAGGACACCATCGGACGAGCCGCTGCCTGCGGAGCTGGACGCGTCGTCGTTGCCGCTGCCACCTGAACAGGCGGTGGCGAGCAGCGCGACCGTGGCCATACCGGCCATCATCGTTGCGAGCTTGCGCGTTCTCACGGAGTGCCTCCTTGCACTGCTGGGGTACTTACGGGTGTCGTTCGCTGAAAAGAGACTGACAGGGGAGCCTTGCCGGACGACTGCGGATCGTCCGTCCTGCAGGTCGTGCTCGGGACTGCTGGGTACTACACGTGCGGGTCTGGCCCGGCAGACGCGGACCCTGGGAGGTCCACGTCGACCGCGAGACGTAGGTCGCCTGACGAACGGCCCACGCGGATCGGGTAGGTACCGGCCGGGGTGACCCAACCGGGCTTTGCCGTGTCCCAGGTACGGAACGCACGCGCGTCCACCCGGACCTGGACCCGTTCGTGCGCACCGGGTTCGGCGAGCACGACACTGAAACCGCCGAGCCAGCGGACCGGACGCTCGACCCCGGGCGTACCCAGGGACGAGTTCTCGGGGGGCTCGACGTAGACCTGGACGACCTCACGACCGGCGCGGGTCCCCGTGTTCCGGACCTCGATGTCCAGCACGACCCCCCCGTCGCCGTCGAGGGTGGACGTCATGGACTCGTACTCCCACGTGGTCCAACCGAGGCCGTGACCGAACGGGGCGGCGGGCGTGCGGCCGAGGGCGAGCCACGAGCGGTACCCGACGTGCACGCCCTCGTAGTAGTCGACGACGCCGTCGACGGGGATCGCGTCGGGGACCGGGACGTCCGACTCGTGGGCCGGCAGCGTCCACGGCAGGCGGCCGGCCGGTTCGGTGACACCGGTCAGCACGTCCGCGAGCGCCTCGGGCCACTCCTGGCCACCGAGCCACGCCCAGACGACGCAGGGCACCTCGTCGAGCCAGGGCAGGAGCACCGGGGCGCCGGCGTTCACGACGACGATCGTGTTCGGGTTCGCGGCGAGCGCGGCCTTGACCAGCTGGTCCTGCGTGCCCGGCAGCCCGAGGCTCGTGCGGTCGTACCCCTCGGACTCGATCTCCTCGTTGGTCCCGACCACGACGATCGCGAGGTCGGCCGCGGCGGCGGCCTCCACGGCGACGGCCAGCAGCTCGTCGGGCGAGGTGCCCGGCGTGCGGTGAACCAGCTCGGCGCGCACGAAGCTCGCGTACCCGACGGGGTGCACGGCCTGCACCAGCGCGTCGATCTCGACCGTGGTCGGCTCGGTCACGTCGATCACGAGCGTGGCCGGGGGCGGCTGGTTCACGCTCGAGTCGAGGATGACCTCGGCGCCCACCACGGTGTCGCTGGTCGAGAGCACCTTTCCGCCGACCGAGATGGCGTGCTTGCCCACCGTGCCGACGCCGACCTCGTGGCGGCCGGGCTCGTCGAGCCGGACCGTGGTGCGGATGCGGAGCGCGGTCGCGGGACCGGGCACCTCTCGCAGCCAGCCGTCCCACGTGGTCACGTCGGCCGTGGCGAGCACGGCACCGTCCGCGTCGAGCAGCTCGCCCTGGGCGCCGACGTGGCCCTCCGGGGTGGTGCAGCGACCGGCAAGATCCAGCGCAGGGGGCAGCAGGCGGGAGACCGCACCGGCGTGCATGTCGACCGTCGCATCGCCGAAGGCGTCTCGCAACGCCTCCGAGGGGGTGGACGAGCGGTCGGGCCGAACGAAGCCGGAGCCGCCCCCTTGCTGGAAGGGATGGACCGCGTTCGGGCCGAGGAGCGCGATACGCGTGACGTCGTCAGGGGCGACGGGCAGCGCGTGCTCGTCGTCGCGGAGCACGACCATCGAACGGGAGACGAGGCGGCGCAGTACCTCGCGGGCGTCGACGTCGCCGACGTGGTCGCGCAGGTCGCCGGACGGCGCGAGGCCGTCCAGGGCGCCGACGCGCTGAGCCAGGCGCAGCAGCCGCAGGACCTTGTCGTCCAGGAGCGATTCGCTGACGTCGCCCGAGCGCACCGCGTCGAGCAGGCCGTCGCCCCAGGGGCCGTCCGGTCCGGGCATCTGCAGGTCGAGGCCGCCCTCGGCGGCACCGATCACGGACTTGGTGGCCACCCAGTCGCTGACCACGACGCCGTCGAAGCCCCACTCGTCCTTGAGGACGCCGGTGAGCAGCGGGCGGTGCTCCAGGACGGGGGCGGCTGTGTGGCCGTCGTCGACACCCGAGTAGGCGCCCATGACGGACCAGGCCTGCGCCTCGCGGACGAGCTGCTCGAACGGCGCGAGGTAGACCTCGCGCAGCGTCCGCTCGTCGACGCGGGCCAGGTAGCTGGTGCGCTCGGTCTCGGAGTCGTTGGCGACGAAGTGCTTGATGCACATGCCGACGCCGCGGTCCTGCGCGGACTTGACCACGTGGACGGCGATCGCGCCGGTGAGCAGCGGGTCCTCGGAGTAGCACTCGAAGTGACGGCCGCCGACGGGGGTGCGCTGCAGGTTGACCTGCGGGGCGAGCACCACGTCGACGCCGTGCCGGCGGGCCTCGGCGGCGAACACCGCACCGACCTCGTCGGCCAGGTCCACGTCCCACGTCGCGGCGAGCGCGCTCGGGGCAGGGAAGGACGCCGACGTCTCGTCGGCACTCTCGGAGATGCCTCGGACGCCGGCCGGACCGTCCGACACGTGCATGGCGCGAAGGCCGATGTGCGGCACGGCGGTGGTCGACCACAGACCGGCACCGACGACGAGGCGGACCTTCTCCTCGAGCGAGAGGCGCGTGAGCAGAGCGCTCAGGGCGGCATCTCCGTGGGTGGGCCGTTCAGCCGTGGGCGGCTGGGTGGCCGTGTCGAGTGACACAGCAGCAGTCTCCGTTCAGGACGTCTTTGTCTTCTGCCGAGCATCAAAGCACAACTTACTGACTTGTCAGTAAGTGCAAAGATCACAGTATGGTTTCGGTCATGGACGACGACGTTCCCCCGAAGGCGGCAGCGCGCAAGCCGCGTCAGCCCCGCCAGGCCACTGCCGAACGCAGGGCCGAGATCCTGCGCGCAGCCGCCAACACGTTCGGCTCCAAGGGGTACATGAGCGGTTCGCTGACGGAGGTCGCCGAGCAGGTCGGCATCACCCACGCGGGCGTCCTGCACCACTTCGGGTCCAAGGAGCAGCTGCTCGTCGAGGTGCTCGAGTACCGCGACAAGGAGGACGTCCGCGACCTCGAGGGACAGCACATCCCGGGCGGTCTGGAGCTGTTCCACCACCTGTTGCGCACGGCCCGGATGAACGTCGAGCGTCGCGGCATCGTGCAGGGCTATACCGTCCTGACCGGCGAGTCCGTCACCGAGAACCACCCCGCCCGCACCTGGGTGACCGAGCGCTTCACCGTCCTGCGCGGCGAGATCCAGTCGGCGATCCTGGCGGTCGGGGAGGGCGCCGTCTCCGAGGAGCTGGCCACCTGCGCGGCCAGCGCGATCATCGGCGTCATGGACGGTCTGCAGGTGCAGTGGCTCCTCGACGAGGACGTCGACCTGCCCGTCGCCACCCAGTTCGCGATCGAGGCCATCCTCACCGCCGCGCTCGCCGGCGCCGATCGGCCCCACCCGCTCGACTGAGGACCCCATCTCTCAGACTTTTCACAGGGTTGCCCCAGGCGTGCCTCAGGTCGCGGTCGGAAGGTCGGACCATGACGATCACGACCAGCCGCCGCCCGGACGTGTTGACGCGCCCCGACGGATCACCCGTTCGCGCACTGGTAGTCGACGACGAGCCGACCCTTGCCGAGCTGCTGTCCACCGCCCTGCGCTACGAGGGCTGGCAGGTGGACCACGCCCTCACGGGCCACGCCGCGGTCAAGACCGCGAAGTCGCTCGACCCCGACGTCATCGTCCTGGACGTCATGCTCCCCGACCTGTCCGGCATCGACGTGCTGCGCCGCGTGCGCGCCACGCACCCCAACGTCCCCGTGCTGTTCCTGACCGCCAAGGACGCCGTCGAGGACCGGATCGCCGGCCTCACCGCGGGTGGCGACGATTACGTCACCAAGCCGTTCAGCCTCGAGGAGGTCGTCGCCCGCCTGCGCGCCCTGCTCCGCCGGACCGGGTCGGTGTCGTCGCGCGAGGAGGCCGTGCTCGTCGTCGGCGACCTGCGGATGGACGAGGACAGCCACGAGGTGTCCCGCGACGGTGAGGACATCCGCCTGACCGCGACCGAGTTCGAGCTGCTGCGCTACTTCATGCGCAACCCCAAGCGCGTGCTGTCCAAGGCGCAGATCCTCGACCGCGTCTGGCAGTACGACTTCGGCGGCCAGGCCAACATCGTCGAGCTCTACGTGTCCTACCTGCGCCGCAAGATCGACAAGGGTCGTACCCCGATGCTGCACACGCTGCGCGGTGTGGGGTACGTGCTGAAGCCGTCGGTCTGATGGCTCTGATGGCCGCGCGGCCGCGGTGGACGCTGCGTCGGCGACTGGTGGTCACCGTCGTCGCGCTCGTCGCCGTGGTCGCAGCCGTCATGGGCGCCGTCACCACCCTGTCCCTGCGCAGCTCGCTCGTGAAGCAGGTGGACGACAAGCTCACGATGGCGCACGGCCGCGCGGCGGACGTCCACATCGTCCCCGACGGGGGGTCGGTCGGCGTCACGCAGGGCGGTGCCGCACCGGGCTTCGCCCCGGAGGTGCTCGGCACGGCTCCGTCGTTCGTGCCGAACGGCACCGGCCGCCCGTTCCAGGACGTCGGCACGGTGAACGTGCAGCTGGCCGGCGGGACGGACCCGACGAGCCTGCCGGCACGTGACGCGGGGTACGTGGACGACGACGGCACCCTGACCCGCCTGACCGATGCGCAGATCGAGCAGATGCTCGCGATCCCGACGGACGGGGTCGTCAGGACGGTCACGCTCGACGGCCTCGGCCAGTACCGGGCGATCTCCAGCGTCACGGGTCCCGACCGCTCCGTCGCGGCCACCGCGGTCCCGCTCGCGTCCGTGAACGACACCATCACGACGTACGTGGTGATCGAGGCGATCGTCGCGGCGTTCGCGCTGCTCGTCGCCGCTGCCCTGGGCCTGGTGCTCGTGCGCCGCGAGCTGCGTCCCCTCGACCGGGTCGTGCGGACCGCCAACCGCGTCGCGCGGTTGCCGCTCGACCGTGGCGAGGTCGTCCTGGCCGACCGCGTGCCCGTCCGCGACACCGACCCCGCGACCGAGGTCGGCCAGGTGGGCGCCGCCCTGAACCAGCTGCTCGGGCACGTCGAGCAGGCCTTGGCGGCGCGCCACGAGTCCGAGTCGCAGGTGCGCCAGTTCGTCGCCGACGCCTCGCACGAGCTGCGCACTCCCCTGGCCTCGATCCGCGGCTACGCCGAGCTGGTCCGCCGCTCCCCCGAGGAGCTGCCCGACGGTGCGCTGCAGGCCATGTCGCGCGTCGAGTCCGAGTCGCTGCGGATGACCGGGCTGCTCGAGGACATGCTCCTGCTCGCGCGCCTCGACGCGGGCCGGCCGCTGGCCACCGACCCCGTCGACCTCGCCCTGCTCTCGATCGACGCGCTCACCGACGCCCACGTGGCCGGCGCCGACCACGCCTGGTCGCTGGACCTCGACGAGGACACCTCGCCCGAGGACGTCCAGGTGGTCGGCGACGACGCCCGACTGCGCCAGGTCCTGGCCAACCTGCTGTCCAACGCCCGGCTGCACACGCCGGCGGGCACCTCGGTCACCGTCCGGCTCCGTCGCGACGGGTCGCGGGTGGTCCTCCAGGTGGCCGACGACGGACCGGGCATCCCGCCCGCGCTGCGCGACAGCCTGTTCCAGCGGTTCACCCGCGGCGACGTGTCCCGCAACCGCACGACCGGGTCCACCGGGCTGGGCCTGGCCATCGTGCACGCGGTCGTCACCGCCCACGGCGGCACGATCACGGTCGGGCCGAGCACCGCGACGTCGGCCGGCACCACGTTCACCGTCACGCTCCCCGCGGCGCCGGCACCCCCGCCGCCGCTCACCGAGCGCCCGACGACCACCCGAGCCCCGGCCCGCGTCTGACAGCGGCCCGTCCCCGGCCCGTGTCTGACCACGCGGCCCGGCGACGTCCGCGCTCCGGGCACCTGACCCGCCGGAGCGCGGACGTCCCGTTCTCCTCCGCCCGAGCGGAGGGGGGCCCCGACCCGCACCTGCTCGACGCTGCGGTGGCCGCCGAGGGTGCGCGGCGGGAGAGTGGGTCTCGACGAGGAGGCACACATGGCGGATCTCAGTGACGCGTTCAGCGGGTTCTCGACCGACGACATCCCGGCCGCGAAGGAGTTCTACGGCGACAAGCTCGGGCTCGACGTGTCGGAGGAGAACGGGATGCTCCTGCTGCACGTGACCGGCAGGAACGTGCTGGTCTACCCGAAGGGACCGGCCCACACGCCCGCGACGTACACAGTGCTGAACTTCCCGGTCGAGGACGTGGCGGCGACCGTCGCCGAGCTGCGCGGCCGCGGCGTCGAGTTCGAGAAGTACGCCGGGACGCCCGTGGAGACCGACGACGACTACGTCTTCCGCGGCGGCGGCCCGCTGATCGCCTGGTTCACCGACCCCGGTGGCAACATCCTGTCGATCATCGACCGCAGCTGAGGCTCGTCGCGGAGCCGACCCGTCAGAGCGGGTAGGCCGCGTAGAAGTCGACGATGTCCTTGACCGGCCCGGTCACCTGGAAGACCGTGGTGCCGTTGGTCCAGACCGCGACACCCGTGCCGTCGCCGGCGTCGGCGATCGAGTAGCTGCCGACGGGTGCGCCCCCGGCCGTTACCTCGCCCGACTGCGGGAGGGCGGGCTCGCCCGCGCCCGCGGTCGCGGACGGGTCCGGCGCCGGGGCGGGCGGCAGGGCAGCGGTGAGCGTCGCCGCGAACGCGGTCGCCTCCGCGGGGGTCTCCCACTGGCCGGCGTTCACCGTGACGGTGCCCGCGGCCCCGTCGGTGTAGGTCTCGGTGTAGGCCTCGATGGCGCCCGCGGCGATCCAGGCGGGGTTGTCCGCCGACGTCGCGAGCGCGTACTGCAGGACCGATGTCGGCAGCGCCGTCGCGAACGCCGTCGTGGCGGTCCGCGGCACAGGGGCGACGGTCGGCGTGGGCGAGGGCAGCAGGACCGTCGACGCGACGGCGGGCGGCGTGGCCTCGTCGTCGGAACCGCCGGACGTGACGATCCCGATGATGATCGCCGCGACGACGAGGACGACCACGCCGATGATCGCCGGGACGAGCCAGGCCGGACGCTTGGTGGGCTCGTCGGCGGGCGGCTCGCCGCTCCCGGCAGGCGGGACGGGCGGCGGGGTGCCGCCGGTCGTCGGGCCGGTCTGTCCCCAGGACGGAACGCCCCCGGGCTGGTTCGGATCGGCGCCGGGCCGGCCGGTCTCGCTCATCGGGGTCCCCCTTGGTTCGTGGCGCCCGAACCCTTGCCGGACGCCCCGCAGCCTACCGACGCATCACGCGCGGACCGTGTCACGGCCCCGGAGTGCCGCGAACGTCAACCGACCACGTCACGTCGGCGGAACGCCGCCAGGCCACCCGCCACCAGGGCCGCCGCGACGAGGGTCAGGGCGAGCACGGGCGGCCAGTCCATGGCCTCGGCGGGGAGCTGGGGGGTGTAGGTGAACGGTGAGAGCGCGTCGGAGCCGTCGGGCAGGAGCGCGCCGAACAGGCCGACGACGAACACGTAGGCCACGTACGCCCAGACGAGGCCGTACGCGCGCGGCACCAGACCGACGAGCAGCACGGCCACGCCGAGCATGCAGCCGACCGCCGGCAGCGTCACCGCGGAGGCGCCGACGAGGTCCCAGACGTCGAGGTCCGCGGGCAGCGACGCCGAGCTGGTCAGGCCCACCACCAGGCCGTTGACCAGCATGATCACCACGGCGGCGACGACGGCGACGAATACCTGCGACCCCAGCCAGCGCCACCGCGACACCGGCCCGGCGAGCACGGCCGCACCACGGGTGGCGACCTCCTCGGATCGGGCGGCGCCCATCGCGGTCGCCGTGTAGGTGCCGGTCGTGATGGCGAGGAACACCGTGTAGAGCGCGAGCGCGCCGGCCACGGCCCCGCCAGGTCCCGTCGGGAGGACCTCCTCGAGCGTCGGGTCAGAGCCGAGGAAGTCGACGAGCGCGCCCGCGAGGAGCCCGACGACCGCGCCCATCGCGACGACGGCGAGGCCCCACGAGAGGATCGCGCCGAGCTGGCTGCGGGTCGTGAGCGCCACCATGCCGGTCAGGCTCGCGGGGGCCTCGGGCCGGCCCAGCCGCTCGGCCATCAGGCCGGTGCCGACGTCGCGGCGCCCGACGAGCCAGAACGCCACGAGGACGAGTCCGGCCGCGACGACGACCCCGATGGCCAGCGGCCAGAACCGCGTCGACACGTACGCCGCGGTCGCCTGCGCCCACCCGAACGGGGACAGCCAGGTGAGCACGCTCGTGCTCTCAGGACCGCGCACGTCACCGATCGCGCGCAGCAGGAACGCGACCCCGAGCACCGCCATGCCGAGCGAGCTGGCCGTGCGGCCGTGGGCCGTGACCTGGGACGCGACCGCGGAGACGCCCGCGAACACGAGTCCCACCATCACGACCCCGCCCGCGAGCGCGGCCGAGCCCTCGACCTCGAGGCCGCCCCCGACGAGCCCGAGGAACGTGGCCAGCCCGACGGCCAGGGTCGCGACGACGGCCGCGACGATCCCCGCGACGACCTGCGCGTCCCGTCCGACCGGGGCGGACCGCACGAGCTCGAGCCGACCGTCCTCCTCGGCCGCGCGCAGGTGCCGGGTCACGGTCAGCAGCGCCATGATCGCGACCGGGATCATGACCCACAGGCCGATCTCGTTGGCCGTCATGGCGCCGATCGTGTAGTCGTCGAGCCCGTACCCCGGCCCGGCCAGGGCAGTCGCGGCCGGCGACGCGATCAGCTCCGCGCGTGCCTGGCGGGTCTCGGGCGACGCGTAGGCGGAGTTCAGCGCGCCGATCGACGCGAGCACGATGAGCCCGATCGACAGGGCCCAGACGATGGTGCGGAACCGGTCGAGCCGCAGCGCGACGCGGACCAGCGCGCGCGTGCCCGACACCGGCCCGGACCGCACCGTCGCGTGGACGTGCTGCGCGGCGACCGCGGTCATCGCGACCCCTCCACCACGCCGAGGGTCGCCAGCTCGTCGCTGTACTCGCGCAGGAACAGGTCCTCCAGCGTCGGCGGGTGCGCCGTGAGCGAGTCGACGCCGAACGTGGTCAGCCGCGCGAGCACGTCGCCGAGCGACGGGGTGTCGATGTCGAGCGTGAGGTGCCCGTCGTGCCGCTGCAGGTTGTGCACGCCGCCCACCGGCGCCAGGGCGGCGGCCGCGCTGTCCATGTCCCGCAGCGCCGCGGTCACCGTGGTCCGACGAAGGCTGCGCAGCTCGTCCAGCGACCCGCTCTGCACCGCCTTGCCCGCCCGGATGATCGTCACGCGACGGCAGAGCACCTCCACCTGCGCCAGGATGTGGCTCGACAGCAGCACCGTGCGGCCCTCGTCGGCAACCTCCCGCACGACCTGCTGGAACACCGCCTCCATCAGCGGGTCCAGGCCGCTGGTCGGCTCGTCCATGAGGAGCAGCTCGGTGTCGGCGGCGAGCGCGGCGACGAGCGCGACCTTCTGCCGGTTGCCCTTGGAGTACGCGCGGCCCTTGATGCGCGGGTCGAGCTCGAACCTCTCGATCAGCTCGCCCCGCCGCTTCGGGTCCAGGCCGCCGCGCAGCCGTCCGAGGACGTCGATCGCCTCGCCGCCCGACAGGTTCGGCCAGAGGTTCACGTCGCCCGGCACGTACGCGAGCCGCCGGTGCAGCGCGACCGCGTCCCTCCAGGGGTCGCCGCCGAGCAGCTGCACCGAACCCTCGTCGGCCCGGAGCAGCCCGAGCAGCACGCGGATCGTCGTCGACTTGCCCGCGCCGTTCGGGCCGAGGAACCCGTGCACCTCGCCCGTGCCGACGGTGAGGTCGAAGCCGTCGAGCGCGCGCTTGGCCCCGAACGACTTGACCAGTCCGCGGATGTGGATGGCGTCGGTCATGACTTCTCCTGTGTCTTCTGGACGAACTCTCGATAGGCGTCGAGGTAGCCGCTGTCCGTGAACAGCCCGTGCGTGTAGAGCTCCAGGCCGGCGAGCATCGTGGCGCTGTAGAGCTCCTTCATCGCCGTGGTCGGGTCGTCGGTCGGGGCGGTGCCACGGCCCAGCGCACCGTCCAGCTGGGCCATGACGATCAGGCCGACCTGGGTGGCGACGAGGTTCCGGGACCTGCCGTGCGGGTCCTGCGACGGTCGGACGGTCCCCGCCTTCTCGCCGGTCTTCAGGTACGCGTCGGCGTCCGCGACGAGGCCGTCGACGAACTTGCCCGCGAGCGCGCCGCCCTCCATCAGGCTGCGGACGATGTACGCGAACAGGGGTGCGTACTCCTCGATCTGGGCCAGCCGACCGATGACCTCGCCCGGCGTGTGGTCCGCCATGGCGTCGGACTTCTCGTTCTTGACCGTCTCCAGGACGAACGCGTCGCACTCAGCCCGCAGGCCGTCCTTGGACCCGAAGTGATGGATGACCAGCGCGGCGCTGACCCCGGCGTCGGCCGCGATGGCGCGCACGCCGACGCCGAAGCCGTCGCGGCCGAACCGCGCGACCGCCGCGTCCCGGATGCGGGCGCGGGCTGTGAGGTCGTCGTCTGAACGCACGTTCACTACGCTAAACCGGTGTTCAGTCGAGCGCAAGGCCCGGCGCCCGAGGCGGCGATCGTCGTTGCGTCGACGGCGCCCCGTGCATGCGACGGCGCTACCTGCTGGGGGCGCCGTGGCGGTCTTGTGGCGCCCTCGCCGTCCGGTCCGACGGGTGGCTGCGGGTCTGCGGGCGCGCCCTCGTCGTCCGTGTCGGACCCTGCGTCTAGCGTCCTGCTCGTGACCTCGACGAGCGTGAAGCGCCCCTCCTCACCGCGGCCTGCGTTCCGGTGCTCGGAGTGCGGCTGGTCCGCCACCAAGTGGGTCGGCCGCTGCGGCGAGTGCCAGACCTGGGGCTCGGTGCTCGAGGACACCGGTCCGGGTGGCGGCGCCCCGAAGACGACGGCCACGACGCCGACGCGATCGACGGCCCTGCCCATCGACCAGATCGACGTCGAGACGGCACGGGCGCAGTCCACAGGGGTCGACGAGCTCGACCGGGTGCTCGGCGGCGGCCTCGTGCCGGGCGCCGTGGTGCTCCTGGCGGGCGAGCCCGGCGTCGGCAAGTCGACCCTGCTGCTCGACGTCGCCGCCCGGGCGGCGCGCACCGGCCGGCGCGTGCTCTACGTGACCGGCGAGGAGTCGGCCGCGCAGGTGCGCCTGCGGGCGGGCCGCATCCACGCGCTCGCGCCCACGCTCCTGCTCGTCTCAGAGACCGACCTGGCGACGGTGCTCGGGCACATCGAGAAGGAGGCCCCGGACCTGCTGGTGGTCGACAGCGTGCAGACGATCGCGTCCGCCCAGGTGGACGGCACCGCCGGTGGCGTCTCGCAGGTGCGCGAGGTCAGCGCCGCGGTGATCCAGGCCGCCAAGGCCCGCGACATGCCCGTCGTGCTCATCGGCCACGTGACCAAGGACGGGGCGGTCGCCGGGCCGCGCACCCTCGAGCACCTCGTCGACGTCGTCTGCCAGTTCGAGGGCGACCGGCACTCTCGGCTGCGCATGCTGCGGGCCACCAAGAACCGGTACGGCCCCACCGACGAGGTCGGCTGCTTCGACCTCTCCGAGACGGGCATCGTCGGGCTGACCGACCCGTCCGGGTTGTTCATCTCCCAGGCGCTGCACCCGGTGCCGGGCACGTGCCTGACGGTGACGCTGGAGGGGCGCAGACCCCTGGTCGCCGAGGTGCAGTCGCTCGTGGCGCTCAGCTCCGTGCCGAACCCGCGCCGGACCACGAGCGGCGTCGACAGCAGCCGGCTGGCCATGGTGCTCGCGGTGCTCCAGCGCCGGCTCGGGGCGCGGCTGGCCGACCAGGACGTCTACGTCTCGACCATCGGCGGCGCCCGCGTGATCGAGCCGGCCGCCGACCTGGCGCTCGCGCTCGCCGCCGTCAGCTCGCGGGAGAACGTGCCGCTTCCGCGAGGGCTCGTCGCTATCGGCGAGGTCGGGCTGGCCGGCGAGATCCGGACGGTGTCGGGGGTCGGCCGCCGCCTGGCCGAGGCGGCGCGGCTCGGGTTCACGCGGGCGATCGTGCCGGCGGGGGCCCTGGACGGCGCGAACCCGCCCGCCGGGCTGACCGTGACCACCGCGGCCGACCTGGGCGAGGCCGTGCTGAACGCGGGCCTGGCGACGGACGACCCGCGCCGGTAGGCGTCCGCCCGACGCAGGGCTACGCGGCCACCGGGAGGCGCGCGGGTCGCTCGGCCACGACCGGGACCCGCACGCCGCGGATCAGGAGCCAGAGCAGGAACAGGACCTCGGCGACTCCGCCGACCATGCTGAAGACGACCGTCGAGTCGGCGTCGGCCCCCTGGAACTGCAGCACGATGTCGACCAGGTAGCCCAGCCCGCCGGCCATCAGCAGGTACCCGAAGGTCCTCGGCACGTAGCCGGACCGGACCACGACGTACCCGAGCGGCAGGAGCCACAGGCCGAAGAAGATCTGCGCGACGTTGTTCGACAGGGTGTGCATGTCGAGCAGGAGGGTCGCGGTCTCGTCGGACCCCGGCCACGCGCCCGTGGCGACGAGCAGGGCGCCGCCGTGCAGCACCATGCCCAGGCTCTGGATCACGACGGCGGCCGAGGCGATCACCAGGAAGCCGACGGAGATGTCGAGGTTCGCGCGACGGAAGAGGCTGAACAGGAGCAGCACCGTCAGCAGGAAGCACGTGAACGCGACCAGGTCGGCGGCGAACGCCAGTCGCATGGTGCCGGCGGCGTCGCGGATGCTCTGCGCGGTCTGCGACGGATCACCGTCGGTGTCCAGACCGCTGCGGACGACCAGCTGCGACCAGCCCGCGGCGACCGCGACGACGAGGTAGAAGGCGCCCGCGAGCCGCGCGACGCGCTGGGGGTGGGCGAGTGCGAGCGGCGTGGCCGACGGCTGAGACATCTCAGGCTCCGGTCGGGTCGGGGTACTGGAACACGTCGTCCAGCGGGACGCCGAAGACGTGCGCGATCTGGAACGCCATCTCGAGCGACGGCGAGTAGCGGCCCTGCTCGATGGCGATGACGGTCTGACGGGTGACGCCGATGCGGTCCGCGAGCTCGGCCTGTGTCATCTCGCCGTGCTGGAAGCGCAGGCTGCGGATCGCGTTGGTGACGCGGGTCGGCTTCACCACGAAGGAAGGCCCCTCCGGTAGAGGCCGATCTTGGTGGCCGAGCTGAGCATCGCCGACAGGACGAAGCCGAGGTAGAGCGTGTTGGCGATCCAGAACCAGTCCGCCTCGACCATGGCGAGGATCAGCCCGGCGAGACCCCCGATCACGAGGAACGACTGGCCGGTGTACTCGCCGATCCGGTCGATCTCCTTGTCGCGCTGGTCCTTCTTGTCGGCGTCGCCGCGCCAGACGATCGAGATGACGATCGTGCCGATGATCGACGCCACGATCGCCAGCCCGATGCTCCAGAGCATCGGCGCGATGTAGTCGACGTCCTCGATGGGCACGTCCTGCGCCCGGGACAGGATCACGGCGACGTAGACGAGGAACGCCGCGAGGGAGACGACCGCGAAGACCCAGACGTTGCGCTCGGTGAACGTCATGCTGCTGCCCCGCTCCTGCTCGCTCACGGGAGGACCACGACCTTGCCGCGCGCGTGGTCGACGCCGAGGTGCCGCACGGCGTCACGGCCGGCGCTCAGCGGGTAGGCGCGGTCGATCGCCGGGGTCAGCGCCCCCTCGTCCGCCAGGCCGGCCAGGACGTCGAGGTCCGCCGCGCTGTACATCGCGACGAGGGGTCGCAGGCGCTGGCGGCTGAACAGCGAGAGGACGCCGGCGCGGGCGATCCGGCCGAACGGGCCGGTGACACGGTTGCCCTCGCCCGCCGACAGGACCAGGGTCCCGCGCTCGGTCAGGACCGAGCGCAGGCGGGACAGCGAGTGGTTGCCGACGAGGTCGAGGATGACGTCGTACCGGCCGGCCAGCTCGTCGCGGGTGTAGTCGAGGACGTGGTCGGCGCCGACCGAGCGGACCAGATCGACGTTGCGCGTGCTGCACACGCCGGTCACCTCGGCCCCCCACGCCTTGCCGATCTGCACCGCGAAGGTGCCGACCCCGCCCGACGCTCCGTTGACGAGCAGCGACTGGCCCGCCTGCAGGCGACCCACGTCGCGCAGACCCTGCAGCGCGGTCGTGCCGGCGAGCGGGACGGTCGCGGCCTGCTCGAACGTCAGCGCGGCAGGCTTGAGGGCCACCCGCTTGGCCGGGACGCTCGCGTACTCGGCGAACGCTCCCCCGTTCGGCTCGGCCCAGACCTCGTTCCCGGCGACGAACCCGGTGACCTTCGCGCCGACGGCGACGACCTCCCCGGCGAGGGCCTTCCCGGCGACCGGGACGCGGGGCGACCGCAGCCCGGAGATCGCCCGGATCAGGTACGGCCTGCCGATCATCGTGTACCAGTCGGCGGCGTTGACCGAGGCGGCGCGCACCCGGACCAGCACGTCGTGGTCGCCCACGGCAGGGACGTCGACGTCATGGAACGAGAGGACGTCGTCGCTCCCGTACCCGCGCTGGACGATCGCTTTCATGGTGCGCCTCCGCGCTCGATGTCAAGAATTGCTGACATCGAGCAACGTAAAGCAGGCCATACACCGTGTCAAGAGTTCTTGACATAGGGACGCCGCCCAGGGGTCAGATGAGCGCGGCCGTGGCTGCGGACGTCCGCCGGGTGCGTTCGATCGCCGACGGAGGCGAACCGTGCGCCTCGAGCACCAGGAACGCGGCACCCAGCACCGGCCGCTCGGAGACGAAGGTCAGGCGTGCGCGGGGGGCGCCGAGCGCGAGACGCGAACGGATCCCCTCGGTCAGGCCCGGGTCCCGCGCCGCCAGCACCCCGCCGCCGAGGACGACCGGAACGGCCGACTCCGTCAGGCCGAGCCGCCGCAGGGCTGCCAGGGCGAGCGCCGCGACCTCGTCGGCCTGCCGCTCGACCACGGCCGACGCGACCGCGTCACCGCTCGCCGCCGTCGCCAGGAGGAGCGGCGACAGGCCCGCGATGTCGTCGTGCCCGAGAACCTCGAAGTGCAGGTCCTCGATCACGGCGGCCATCGTCGTGGCACCGAGGGCCGCCGGCACGAGGTGCGAGAGATCGGTGGCCGGGCCGCGGCCGTCGACAGCGCGTGCCGCGTGCCAGATCGCCTGCTCGCCCAGCTCGTACCCGCCGCCCCAGTCGCCCGAGATGCGGCCGAGGGCCGGGAAGCGGGCGGTCGCGCCGTCGGACCGTCGGCCGACGCAGTTGATCCCCGTGCCGCACACCACGACGACCGCCTCGCGCGCGTCGGTACCCGCGCGCAACAACGCGAACGTGTCGTTGTCGACGACGGCCGAGGCCGGCGTGAACCAGGGGAGGGTCCTCAGCGCCGCGGTGAACGTCTCGATCTCGACCGGCAGGTCCAGCCCGGACAGGTAGACGCCGACGCGCTCCACGGTGCGGCCCTCGAGCGCCGCCCGCACCAGCCCGTCGATGATGGCGAGTGCGGGCTGCACCCCGATGACCTGCGGGCACGACCCCGGCCCGCGGGTGTGCGCAAGCACCGTCCCGTCCGGGTCGAGCACGAGCACGTCGGTCTTGCTGCCGCCACCGTCGACGGCGACGAGGACGCTCATCGGGCCCACGCGAGGTGCGCGCGGTTCTCCGCGAGCAGCAGGTCGGTCAGCCGCGACGCCCGGTCGTACTGACCGACCAGCGGGTGCGCGAGCAGGGCACGCTCCACCCGGGAGCGACCCCCGTGCACGGCGGCCTCGAGCGCCAGCCTCTCGTAGCCCGCGACATGGGACACGAGGCCTGCGATGTCGGGAGGCAGCGGCCCCGCCGCAAGCGGCGCGATGCCGGCCGCCCCGATCGTCGCCGGGACCTCGATGACGTGGTCGTCGGGGAGGAAGGGCAGCGTGCCGTCGTTGCGGACGTTGACCACCTGCACGTCGCCGCGGTCGGCCGTCAGCGAGGCGAGCAGGTCCACGGCCGCCTCGGAGTAGAACGCTCCCCCGCGCCGTTCCAGGGCCGCCGGCTTGGTGTCCACCGACGGGTCGGCGTAGAGCTCGAGGAGCTCGTCCTCGACGGCGGTCACCGCGTGCGCGCGCGTCACGGCACCGGGGGCCGTCTGCTCGGACAGGACGAGATCGTGCGCGTAGTAGTAGCGCAGGTAGTAGGACGGCACGACGCCGAGCAGCGACAGCAGCGACGCCGGCAGCTCGACCTCGGCGGCGAGCTCGGGCAGGCGCTCGGAGAGCAGGCCCGGCAACCGGTCGACGCCGTCCACGGACGCCCCGCGCACCCACGTCAGGTGGTTCAGGCCCACGTGGTCCAGGGCGACGGAGGACGGCGGCACGTCGAGCATCGTCGCGAATCGGCGTTGGAAGCCGATCGCCACGTTGCAGAGCCCGACCGCCCGGTGCCCCTCCTCGAGGAGCGCGCGCGTCACGATGCCGACCGGGTTGGTGAAGTCGACGATCCACGCGTCGGGCCGGGCGTACCGGCGCACGAGGTCGGCCAGCGACAGGACCACCGGAACCGTCCGCAGGGCCTTGGCCAGCCCACCCGGACCGGTCGTCTCCTGGCCGATGCACCCGCAGGCGTGCGGGAACGTCTCGTCGGTGTGCCGTGCCGCCTGCCCGCCGACCCGCAGCTGGAACAGCACAGCGGAGGCGTCGGACACCCCGGCGACGACGTCGGAGGTGGCCGTGACCGTGACGTCGTACCCGAACTTCGCGAACATGCGCCGCGAGACCCCGGCCACCAGGGCCAGGCGGTCGGCGGCAGGATCCACCAGGCACAGCTCGGTGAGCGGCAGCAGCTCGCGCAGCCGCGCGAACCCGTCGACGAGCTCGGGCGTGTAGGTGGACCCGCCACCGAGGACGGTGAGCTTCATCCCTTGACTCCGGTCAGTGTGACGCCCTGCACGAAGATGCGTTGGGCGAGGAAGAAGATGATCAGCACCGGGATCATGGCGATCACCGTGGCGGCCATCGTGAGGTTCCAGTCGACCGAGTGCGCCCCGCGGAACTGCGCGAGCGCGTACGAGACCGGCCAGGCCGACTCGTTCTCGGAGGTGTAGAGCAGCGGGCCGTAGTAGTCGTTCCACGACGCGAAGAACATGAAGATCGCCGTCGCCGCGATGCCCGGCTTGGCCATCGGGACGATGACCTTCCACAGCGTGCGCAGCTCTCCGCAGCCGTCGAGCCGCGCGGCCTCGGTGTACTCCTTGGGGATCGTCAGGAAGAACTGCCGCAGCAGGAAGATCGAGAAGGCGTCGCCCAGCAGGTTGGGCAGGATCAGCGGCCACAGCGACCCGGTGAGGCCGAGCTTGGACCACATCACGTAGAGCGGGACGCTCGTGACCTGCGGCGGGAGCAGCATCATGCCGATCACGAGGACGAGCAGCACGCCGGAGCCGCGGAACTGGATCCGGGCCATCGCGTAGGCCGCGGGGACCGACGAGACGAGCATGAAGACCGTCGCCAGGATCGCGTAGAGGAACGAGTTCCCCGTGTACTTGAGCATCGGCAGCCGCTCGAACACCTCGGCGTAGTTGTCCCAGTGGAAGGACGTCGGCCAGGCGAACGACGTCCCGGCCTGCTCGGGCGACATGACCGACGTGAGCAGGATGAACGCGAACGGCGCGAGGAAGATGAGCGCGAGCGCGAGGAAGACGGCGTGGTCCGCCACCCAGACCAGGGTGGTCGAGCGACGGCGGTTCAACTGGCCACGTCCGGCGTGAAGGACTTGAACCGGCGCAGCAGGACGGCCATCACCAGCGCCGCGACGACGAAGAGCACGACCGCCATCGCCGACGCGTAGCCCATGAGGTTCGCGCCGAACGCCTTGGAGTAGAGCAGCTGCCCGTAGGTGAGCGTCGACTGGTCAGGCCAGCCGAGCGCACCCGCTGCCCCCTGCCCGACCATCGACTTGCCCATCGCCGTCGAGGACGCCACGGCCGGCTCGGTGAAGTACTGCAGCGCCCCGATGATGCCGGTGATCAGCGCGAACAGCAGGACCGGCGCCATGTTGGGCACCGTGATGTGCCAGAACTGCTGGCGCGTGCTCGCCCCGTCGAGCTCGGACGCCTCGTACTGCTCGGTGGGCACGTCCAGCAGGCTGGCCAGGAAGATCACCATGATGTCGCCGAGCACCCACAGGCCCAGGAGCACGAGCGACGGCTTGGCCCAGGCGGGGTCGGTGAACCAGCCCGGACCGTCGATGCCGAACCAGCCGAGGATCTCGTTGACCGGGCCGGTGGCGGGGTTGAACACGAAGACGAACGCGATCGTCGCCGCCACCGGCGGGATGAGGGCCGGCAGGTAGTAGACGGTGCGCAGCACGCCCGACGAGCGCCGGGCCCGCGTGAGCACCCAGCCGACGAACAGGGCCCCGACGATCCGCACCGGCACCAGGATCGCGACGAACCACAGCGTGTTGAGCGTCGCCGTGCCGATCAGCGGGTCACCGCTGACCAGGAACTTCCAGTTGGCGAAGTTGTTCCACCGCGGCGGGTTCGACAGGTCGAACGCCGTGAACGAGTAGAAGACCGTCATCACCAGCGGGAAGACGAAGAACACGATCATGCCGAGCAGTGCCGGCGTCAGGAGCAGCAGGGCCGCCCTGTTCCGTCGGCGTTGGATCGTCGAGGCCATGTGCGTCAGCCCGCCTGGAGCTGCACGGCAGCGTTGATCTCGTCGTCGACCGTCGTCAGCATCCCCGGCAGGTCGGTGACGTCGCCCTGCTGCCACTTGGCCGTGTGGGTGCCGAAGATCGTCTGGTACTCCGCGCCGATGCCGCTGGGCGGGGTGGTGGACGACTTCGGGTTCTCGAAGATGTCGAGGAACGTCTGGAACTGCTCGGAGACCTCGAGGTCCGGCGACGCGATGGCGTCGTGCATCGTCGGCGCGTTCTTCAGACCGTTGGAGAGCTTGACCTGGGCGTCGGTGTTCGTCGTCAGGTACTTGATGAGCGCCCAGCCGGCCTCGGGGTTCTTGGCGCCCTTGCCGATGCCGACGATGTTGCCGGTGATGTACCCGGCGCCGTAGCTGTCCTCGTAGCCCTCGGCCGACGGGATCGGCGCCGTGCCGTACTGCAGGTCGGGCGCCTGGTCGGCGATGAACGCCGTGCGGTACTCGCCGTCGATGTTCATGGCGACCTTGCCGGTCTGGAAGTCGTTCTCCGCGGAGAACTCCTGCCCGAGCGCGGCCTGGAAGTCGGCCAGCTTCTGGTACCCGCCGAGCTTGTCGATCAGGTCCTTCTGCCACTCGAGGATCGCGTTCCAGCCCGGCGACGAGCCGATCGCCGACGTGCCGTCCTCGTTGAGCCACTGCGCGTCCGCGGCCGGCGCCCAGTGCGCCTCGGCGTTCTCGTAGTAGCCGAGCAGCGGCATGAAGCCGAGCGTCTTGATCGAGCCGTCGTCGTTGAACGTGGTGAGCTTGACGGCCATCTCGGTCAGCTCGGCGAGCGTCTTGGGGGGCTCTGTGTAACCGGCCGCCGCGAGCAGGTCCTTGTTGTAGTAGAGGCCGTAGACGTCGGCCAGCGCCGGCATCGTGCAGCGGACGCCGTCGTACGACGTGTAGCCGAGCACGGTGTCGGGGATCTGCGTCAGGTCGACGTTGTCGCGCTCGATGAAGCTCGACAGGTCGGCGAAGTCGCCCGACGAGCACAGGGGCCCGACCTGGTCGGTCGAGTAGGACAGGCCGACGTCGATGGCCTCGCCGGCGGAGATCGCCTGGCGCATCTTCTGGTCGTCCTGCCCGGACTTCACGTTCACCGTGACGCCGGGGTTGGCCTTCTCGAAGTCGTCGACGACCGACTGGATGACGTCGGCCTCGCGGTCCGTGAAGAAGTGCCAGAACTCGACGGTGCCGGAGATCTCGGAGGGGGCCGACGCCGCGGCCGTCGGGCCGTCGCCGCCGGAACCGCCGCTGCAGGCTGTGAGCGCGGCGACCGCCACCAGGGCGGGGACGACGAGCCAGGTCTTGCGTGTTCTCACCAGAGGCTCCTTGCTCGGGCACGACCGACCGCCCCCCGGACTGCGTGCGTCCGAGCAGGTCGTCGTGCGGGTGGGTTCTTCTAGGGGACGAGGTCCAGCAGCCGCGAGCGCAGGTCCGCGCCGACGACGGATCGAGCACCGCGCAGTACCGGGTGATCAGCCACGGCGCTCACGGAGATGTGCGGGGACCACCGGGTGGTCCTGCGGATGTGCCCTCGCACCAGGTCGGCGAGGGGTTGACCACCGGCGACGCCGGTCGGTCCGCCGAGCACGACCACGGGCGGGTCGAGCACGGCGAGAACGGGGATGACGCCGACGGCCACGCGCGCGGCGAGCTCGGCCAGGACTGCCGGCCTCTCCGGGTGGCTGACCAGCTCGGCCAGGACGGCGTCGAGGGTGCGGCCGCGCACGCCGTGCGCCCGCGCCAGCTTGCCCATCGCGATGCCGCCGATGAGGTCCTGCAGGTCCTTGGCCCCCTCGTGCGGCACGGGCAGGTACCCGATCTCGCCGGCACCGCCGGCCGCGCCGCGGTGCAGCGTGCCACCGAGGTCGACCGCCAGGCCGAGGCCGTCGCCGATCCAGAGCAGCGCGAATCCGTCGACGTCGGTACCTGCACCCTGGGCGCGCTCCGCGACGGCGGCGAGGTTCACGTCGTTGTCGATGCGGACGTTGATGCCGAGGCCGTCCTCGAGCTGGGTGCGCACGGCCTTGCGGGGCCAGCCGGGCATCAGGCCGACGAACGCGAGGTCGTCGGTGCGCGGGTCGACGGCGCCCTGCACCCCGATCGCCGCCGCGACGACCGTGTCCGGGGTGGTGCCCGCGGCCTCGCACGCGGCCTGGATCGCCGTGCTGATGTCGCCGACGGCGGACCGCTCGGACGCGGTCCGCGAGAGCGACACCTCGGCGACGGGGTGCTCGCCGCCGACCGCGTCGACGAGGGTCGACACCACGCTGTGCGGTCGTAGGTCGACGGCGACGGCGTGCGCACGGTTGGTGCGCACGCCGTAGGTCACAGCGCTCGGACCGCGCACCGCGGCGACCGACCCGACGACGTCGATCAGGTCCAGCTGCTCGAGCCGGGCGACCACCTGCGACGCGGTGGGCTTCGAGAGCCCGGTGAGCTCCCCGATCTGCGCCCGCGTCAGCGGTCCGTGCTCGAGCAGGAGGGCCAGCGCCGCCCGGTCGTTCATGGCGCGCAGCAGCCCGGGCGTTCCCGGCTGGCTGGGCGTGCCGTCCATGTCGTGCGCTCCGATCGTCGTTGACCGCGCCGTGTCCGGCGCCCTCGTGGGGCGCTCTCTCAGGCGCAATCAAACTAACAGGTAGGTTTCCTAATAGACAACAGTCTTCGAGCGTCGGACGCGTCTCGGTCCGGTAACGGCGCTGTTACTTCTGGCGTGTGGATGAACACTCGTCCGCCAGGTGTTTCGCCGGAGCCGGGAACATCGCTCGTCGTTACGATGCACCCGTGCCCCACTCGCACGTGCCCGACGACCTGCTCAGGTCCACGCTCGCCGCGGTCGCCCCCGGCGGTGAGCTTCGCGACGGCCTGGAGCGGATCCTGCGCGGCCGGACGGGCGCGCTGATCGTCCTCGGGTTCGACGACACCGTGGAGAGCATCTGCTCGGGCGGCTTCGTCCTGGACGTCGAGTTCTCGGCCACCCGCCTGCGCGAGCTGGCCAAGATGGACGGCGCGGTCGTGGTGGACGCGAGCATCTCGCGCATCGTGCGCGCCGCCGTGCAGCTCCTCCCCGACGTCACCATCGAGACCTCCGAGTCCGGCACCCGGCACCGCACCGCCGAGCGCGTCGCCAAGCAGACCGGCCTGCCGGTCGTCTCCGTGTCGGCGTCGATGCGGATCATCGCCCTCTACGTCGGCGGCAACCGCCACGTCATCGAGGACTCGACCACGATCCTGTCGCGCGCCAACCAGGCGCTCGCCACGCTCGAGCGCTACAAGTCGCGTCTCGACGAGGTCAGCGGCACCCTCTCGGCCCTCGAGATCGAGGACCTGGTCACCGTCCGGGACGTGTCGGCGGTGGTGCAGCGGCTCGAGATGGTGCGCCGCATCTCCGAGGAGATCGAGGGCTACGTCGTCGAGCTCGGCACCGATGGGCGTCTGCTCACCCTGCAGCTCGACGAGCTCATCGGCGGGATCAGCTCCGACCGCGCGCTGGTAATCCGCGACTACGTCGACACCGTGCGCCGCGACGTCGACTCGGTCCTCGACGAGCTGTCCTACCTCGACTCGACCGAGCTGCTCGACATCGGGCGCATCGCCACCGTGCTCGGCTTCCCGGGCGGCGGCGACGCGCTCGACGCGGCCGCGGGTCCGCGCGGCTACCGGCTGCTGTCCAAGGTCCCGCGTCTTCCCGGCGCCATCGTCGACCGGCTGGTCTCGCACTTCGGCGGCCTGCAGAAGCTGCTGGCGGCCGGCATCGACGACCTCATGGCCGTCGAGGGTGTCGGCGAGCAGCGCGCCCGTGCCGTCCGCGAGGGACTCTCCCGGCTCGCCGAGTCCAGCATCCTGGAACGGTACGTCTGACCGGTTCCGTCGTGTACAAGACGACGGAACTGCAGGTCAGCCCAGCCCGAACACCGCCGGAGGCGCGGCCGCACCGGCGAGCGTGAACTGCGCCGAGTACGTCCCGGCCCCCGGAGCGGGCAGGTCGGGCGGGCAGCCCGGCGCCGATCGGACCCGGTTCCACGCCAGCTGCGTGGCGTCGGCACCGGCCGCCGGCAGGAGCAGGTCCCGGCTCTCCGTGCCCGCCACGATGCAGTCGCGGTTGGACCACACCCGGTCGGGGCCGGAGGTGATGACGATCTCTCGGCTCGCCTCGCCCGCGTCCACCAGGCACGGGACGGCGCCGATGTTCGTGATCGAGACGTTGAACGACGGGCTCACCCCGGGGCCGAACGACTCGGCCGTGGCCGTCATGGCCAGCGCGAGCGTGGAGGGGTCGCAGTCCGGGACGCCGCCGGGCTCGACCGACGGCGTCGGGTCCGGCACGACCGGCGCGACGGCCGGCGGCGCGGTCGTGGTGGTCTGCGCCGTCGGTGTCGCGCCCTCGTCGTCGCCGCGTCCGGTGAGCCAGACGACCACCAGCACGACGACCAGCACCGGGATCCCCAGCACGATCAGGCGTCGCACCCAGTAGACACGGGCCGGCAGCCGCGGCGGCGGTTGCTGAGCGCCCATCGGTCCACCGCCTCTCACGTCGCGTCGCCGGATGTCCGACCACGGCGCGACCACGGTAGAGGCCCGGACGGACGACCGCGGACCCGACGCACCGGCGAGGACCGCGTTTTCAGAGCGTGAGCCGGACCACCGCGCGGCCCGTGCGCGGGCGGGCGACCACCGCGAACCCCGCGGACTCGAAGGTCGACAGCCGCCCCCGGTACGTCCCGGACCCGGCATTCGGCCTCTCGGCGGCGTCCACCGGGTAGCCCTCGACGGTGTGCGCACCGTTCGCGCGGGCGTGCTCGACGGCCGCGTCCAGCAGGAGCGCGGACAGGCCGCTTCGGCGGTGCCGCGTCCGCACGACGAAGCAGGTCACCGCCCAGATCCCGTCGTCGTCGAGGTCCTCGCGTGTCTGCGGGGTCGACATGGACGGGCTGGTCCGGATGCGCGGGAAGGCCGACCGAGGCGCCACCGAGGCCCAGCCGACGGGCTCGTCGTCGAGGCGTGCGACGACCCCCGGGCTCACGCCCGACGCCTCCACCCGCGCGACGAGATGCGCGCGCTTCTGTGCGAGCGGCATCTCGCGGTAGGTAGCCGGCTTCCACCGGTCGAACTGGCACCAGCAGCTCCGCTGGTCGCCCGGCGACCCGAGCACGGCCTCGGCGTCCGCGACGCTGACGCACGGTCCGGCGACGACCCCATGCTCCATCCGGTCACGCTAGCCGGGCACCGGCGGTGGGGCACGATGCTCGCGTGCCAACGCGATCCCTGACGGCGGCGAGTGCGGCCGTGGGGCACGATGCTCGCGTGCCAACGCGCTCTCTGACGGCGGCGAGCGCGGCCGTGGGGCGCGATGCTCGCGTGCCAGCGCGATCCCTGACGGCGGCGAGTGCGGCCGTGGGGCACGATGCTCGCGTGCCGCCGACCCCCACCGAGCTGCGCGAGCCCGTGCTCGCCTGGTTCGACGAGTCCGCGCGCGACCTGCCCTGGCGCGCGCCGGACCGGACGCCGTGGGGCGTGCTGGTCAGCGAGGTCATGCTCCAGCAGACGCCGGTCGTGCGGGTCGAGCCGGCGTGGCGGGCCTGGATGTCCCGGTGGCCGACGCCCGCCGACCTGGCGGGTGCGAGCACGGGCGACGTCCTGCGCGCGTGGGACCGGTTGGGCTACCCGCGCCGGGCGCTGCGCCTGCAGGAGTGTGCACGGGCGGTCGTCGAGCGGCACGGCGGGGTCGTGCCCTCGTCGGACGCCGAGCTCCTGGCCCTGCCCGGCGTCGGGTCCTACACGGCGGCAGCGGTCCGGGCGTTCGCGTTCGGGCTCCGGTCGGTGGTCCTGGACACGAACGTGCGACGGGTGCTGGCCAGGACCGTCGCCGGTCAGGCGCTCCCCGCACCGAGCCAGACGGCCGCCGAGGCGCGGCTCGCCGACGCGTACGCGCCCGCCGACGACGCCACCGCCGCCCGCTKGGCCGCTGCGTCGATGGAGCTGGGCGCGCTCGTCTGCACCGCCCGCGCACCACGGTGCGCCGCGTGCCCGGTGGTCGAGGCCTGCGCCTGGTACGCGGCCGGTCGCCCGGCCGACGTGCACGCGGCCCGGCGCAGGACCCAGGGGTTCGTCGGCACCGACCGCCAGGTCCGCGGTCGCGTGATGGCCCTGCTCCGCGAGGCCATCGGCCCGGTCCCCGCCGATGCGGTCGCGGCGGTGTGGCCCGACGCCCGCCAGATGTCCCGCTGCGTCGAGTCCCTGCTCGCCGACGGCCTGATCGCCCGCACCGACGACGACGTCCCGACCTACCGCCTCCCGCACTGACGGCAAGCCCCGACGTCCGAGCGAAGCGCCCCCTGGCGTCGGCCGGCGAGCCTCAGAGCTCGATGAGCATCCGCGTGTTGCCGAGCGTGTTCGGCTTCACGCGCGCGAGGTCGAGGAACTCGGCGACGCCGTCGTCGTGCGACCGAAGCAGCTCGAGGTAGACCTCCGGGGTCACGGGCGTCCCCTCGATGACGTGGAAGCCGTGCGCCTCGAAGAACTCGACCTCGAACGTCAGGCAGAACACCCGGCGCAGACCCAGGTCGCGGGCGCGCTGCAGGAGCGCGTCGAGCAGCGCGTGCCCGACGCCCGCCCCGCGCCAGTCCCTGGAGGCGGCCAGGGTGCGGATCTCGGCCAGGTCCTGCCACATGACGTGCAGGGCCCCGCAGCCGACGACGGTCCCGGCGCCGGGCTCGGAGACCGCCTCGGCGACGAGGAACTCCTGCACCCCCTCGTAGTACCCGACCCACTCCTTGGCCAGCAGGATCCGCTGCTGCGCGTAGGGCTCGACCAGGTCGCGGATGTAGCGCACGTCGGCCGGCAGCGCCGGGCGGACGCGGATGTCGGAAGGCACGTGGGAGAGGGTAGACGCCTCAGGAGAGGGTCGACGGAGGCGCCGACCGCCACGCGGCGAACCGGCGGTCGAGGGCCAGACCGTCGCGGGTGCCGCGCAGGAAGTCGCGCAGCACGCCGGCGAGCAGCGCACGCTGCGACGGGTCGAGCCGGTCCGCGGTCAGGGCGTCCATCTCGCGCTCGATCTCGTGCAGCGTCGGCACCAGCGCGCGCGCCGCGGGCGTCAGGTCGAGCAGGACCGCACGCCGGTCGCGCGGGTCCGACTGCCGCTCGACCATCTCCCGCTGGACCAGGGCGTCGACCACACGGCTCGGGCTGCCGGCCTCGCAGACGATCATGCCGCCGAGGTCACGCAGGCTCAGCGGCCCGAACTCCGAGAGGACGACGAGGATCTCGGCCTGCGACGGGGTGAGTCCCGCATCCCCGAGCAGCCGGGCGAACACGCGGTTGCCCTCCCGCTGCGTCGCGAGGATCAAGTACCGCAGCTCGGTGGGCGCAAGGCCCGAAGTGGTGCCGGTCAGACTGTCCTCGGTCACGCGTCCCCATCGGTCGTCGGGGGTCGATCCGCGGCGGGGGACCCTCTTCTGACGGGTGCCCACGACGTCCGTCGGCACCCACGCCCCCTGCGTAGGCATTGATACTCCCTGATGTCGGCCTGACCAGGTAGTGCAAAGACTGACCTTTTTTCTCACAGGAGGGGGTAGGACCCTGTGCGATCTTCGGCGCCGGGTCAGCGCCGGACGCGGCGGCGGTGCGGAGGCTCGGCGGCCTCCAGCAGCCCGGTGGCCGTAATCTCGTCGACGACGAGGTCGGTGACCACCCCGGCGCGCAGGGCTGCGAGCAGCGGCGCGACCTTGTTGTCGCCCGCGACGACGCACACGCGACGTGGGATGCGCTGGAGCTCGACGGGCGTCGGCCCGGTCGCGCGCTCGTTCAGGTGCACGTCCTGCCAGGACCCGTCGGCCCGCAGGAAGACCGTGCACACGTCGCCGACGACGCCCTCGTCGTGCAGGTTCTTCACATCGGAGTCGTCGAGGTAGCCGGCCGAGTACACGTGCGACGGGACCGCCCCCGCGACCGCGCCCACCGAGAACACCGCGATGTCCGCGCGGCGCTGCATGTCGAGCACGCGCCGCACCGACCGCTCCCGCCACATCGCGGCCTTGGTGTCGGGGTAGTCGAAGAACGCGGGCACAGAGAAGTGGTGGACGGCGGCGGCGAACGCGGTGCCGAACGTCGAGATCAGGTCGCTGGCGTACTCGATGCCGCTGGTCCGCATGTTCGCGGCGCCGTTCAGCTGGACCACCGCGGAGCCGCGCGTGGGCTTCGGCGCCAGGTACCGGGAGACCGACGCCAGCGTGGTCCCCCACGCGACGCCGAGCACCATGTCGGAGTCGAACCACGACGACAGCAGACGTGCGGCGGTGATCGAGACCTGGTCCAGCCGCTCGATGTGGCTGGCGGAGTCGGGCACGGGGACCACATAGGTATCGATGCCGAACGTCGCGGCGATCGTCCGGCCGAGACCCGGTGCACGGGTGCTCGCCGGTCGGAGCGTGATCTCGACCAGACCGGACTCCCGGGCACGCTTGATCAGTCGGGACACCGTGGACCGCGAGGTGCCGAGGTGCCGCGCGATGACCTCCATCTTGATGTCCTGCAGGTAGTACATGGACGCGGCCCGGAGCACGTCCTGCTCCCGTTCGACGTACATCTGACCCCCGTCCCGCCCGATGACGCGGCGTGCACATATGTGCACCCAGGTTGCGCGTTCGTTCGCTCCGTGACGACGATAGCCAAGGGCCCGGTAACGGGCGAACGGGACGAAGTGGTCCACAGCAAGGAATCTGGCGACACGAGGGGCAAGGCATATGCGAACGGCGCCGTTGACGGCCCAGGCACGACAGGACGCGCTCGACGCTCTGCGATCGAGCGCCGAGCGCGGGAACGAGCTCGACGTCCTCGTGATCGGCGGCGGTGTCACCGGCGCAGGCATCGCGCTCGACGCGGTCAGCAGGGGCCTGTCGACGGCGATCGTCGAGGCGCAGGACTGGGCCAGCGGCACGTCGAGCCGGTCGAGCAAGCTCGTG
The DNA here is from genome assembly GCF_056404795.1 of Cellulomonas sp. P2_B4. Lineage (NCBI taxonomy): Bacteria > Bacillati > Actinomycetota > Actinomycetes > Micrococcales > Cellulomonadaceae > Cellulomonas > Cellulomonas sp. P2_B4. The sequence goes on along the minus strand of NZ_JBFUDI010000009.1, from coordinate 111,143 downwards.
CACGGCGGTCTGCGCTACCTGCAGATGCTCGACTTCCACCTGGTGCGCGAGGCGCTCACCGAGCGCGACCTGCTGATCAACAGCCTCGCCCCGCACCTGGTGAAGCCCGTCAGCTTCCTGTACCCGCTCGAGAACCGCGTGTGGGAGCGGGCCTATGTCGGCGCCGGCGTGGCGCTGTACGACACGCTCGCGTCGGTCAACGGTGGGAAGCGGGCGCTGCCCATCCACCGGCACCTGACGCGCAAGGGCATGGAGCGGCTCTTCCCCGACCTGCGCCACGACGCGGCGATCGGCGCGGTCCGGTACTGGGACGCGGCAGTCGACGACGCACGCCTGGTCGAGACCCTCGTCCGCACGGCCGTCTCCTACGGGGCGCGCGCCGCCAGCCGCACCCAGGTGCAGGACCTGCAGACGACCTCCGGCGGAGCCGTCACCGGTGCCGAGCTGGTGGACCTGGAGACGGGCGAGCACATCGACGTCCGCGCCCGGCACATCATCAACGCCACCGGAGTCTGGACCGAGCAGACCGAGTCGCTCGCCGGCTCCGAGGGTGGCCTGCGGGTGCTGGCCAGCAAGGGCATCCACATCGTCGTCCCGCGCAGCCGCATCGCCGGCGAGGTCGGGCTGATCCTGCAGACCGAGAAGTCGGTGCTGTTCATCATCCCGTGGTCCCGGTACTGGGTGATCGGCACCACCGACACCCCGTGGGTGCAGGAGCTGACGCACCCCGTCGCGACGAGCGCCGACATCGACTACGTGATCGAGCACGCCAACGCGGTCCTGTCCCGACCGCTCACCCGCGACGACATCATCGGCACGTGGGCCGGTCTGCGACCGCTGCTGCAGCCGCAGGTCAAGGCCGGCACCAGCTCGGCCAAGGTCTCCCGCGAGCACACCGTCGCCTCCCCGGCGCCGGGGTTCACCGTCATCGCGGGCGGCAAGCTGACCACCTACCGCGTGATGGCCAAGGACGCCGTCGACTTCGCGATCGGGTCACGCGCCACGACGCTGCCGTCGATCACGCACAACCTCCCGCTCGTCGGCGCCGAGGGCCTGCAGGTGTTCCAGCGGCAGTCGCGGGCGATCGCGCAGAAGTACGGCTGGAGCCGGCCGCGGATGGACCACCTGCTGCACCGGTACGGGTCGCTGCTCGGCGAGCTGATCGACCTGGTCGAGGCGGACCCGGCCCTGGCCGAGCCGCTGAAGAACGCCGACGCGTACATCGGCGCCGAGATCGTCTACGCCGCCAGCCACGAGGGCGCGCTGCACCTGGACGACGTGCTGATGCACCGGACGCGGCTCAACTACGAGCAGGCCGACAAGGGGGTCGGTGCGCTCGACGAGATCGCCGACCTCGTCGGACCCGTCCTGGGCTGGGACGACGCCACCCGCAGCAAGGAGATCGCGGCGTACGTCGCCCGCGCCGAGGCGGAGGACGCCGCGGCGCAGGAGACCGACGACTCGTCGGCCGAGAAGGTGCGCCTGCGTGCGGCAGACCTCGCGCCCATGCTCGGGGTCGACGACGCCAAGGAGAAGGTCGACGCCGGCACCAAGCCGCGCTCGCCCGCCGGGAGGGGCTCCTCCGGTCCTGTCGGGACCTAAGAACTCCTCGCGGTCCTCCGCGAGGTGAACGTGACAACGACGTCCGTCAGAAAGGGTCGACTGTGGACTACACAATGACAGATGCCTTCTGGTCCGAGGTGATGGGGACCGGGCTGCTCGTGCTGCTCGGTACAGGTGTCGTCGCGAACGTCATCCTGCCGAAGAACAAGGGCTTCAACGGTGGCTGGCTCCTCATCAACTTCGGATGGGGCTTCGCGGTCATGGCCGGTGTGTACGCCGCCTTCAAGTCCGGCGCACACCTCAACCCCGCGGTGACGATCGGCATCTGGGCCAGCGGTGCGGAGGAGTTCGCACCGGGCATTCCCGTCACGGCGGCCAACGGGTTCTACTACGTGACCGCACAGATGCTCGGCGCTGCGATAGGCGCCCTGATCTGCTTCCTCGCCTACAAGAAGCACTTCGACGAGGACGCCGACGGCGCCACCAAGCTCGCGGTCTTCTCGACCGGTCCGGCCATCCGGACCTACGGATGGAACTTCATCACTGAGGTCGTCGGCACCTTCGTCCTGGTGTTCGTCATCCTCTGCTTCGCCAAGAACCCCGCAGCCCTCGGGCCGCTACCCGTGGCGTTCCTCGTGGTCGGCATCGGTGCCAGCCTCGGTGGCCCGACGGGCTACGCCATCAACCCGGCCCGTGACCTCGGCCCGCGCATCGCGCACGCCCTCCTGCCCATCAAGGGCAAGGGCTCGAGCGACTGGTCCTACTCCTGGGTCCCCGTCCTCGGACCGCTCGTCGGCGGCGTCATCGGCGGTCTCGTCGCCGGTGCCTACGTCGTATGACGGCTCGCTGACTCAGCCCCCCAGCGTCCGGACGGCGCCACTGGCCCCCTGGTCGGCGTCGTCCGGACCTCGTATCGCACCGCACGACCTTCGGAGGAATTCGCACCATGCCCGACACCCAGTACATCCTTGCCATCGACCAGGGCACCACGAGCTCGCGCGCCATCGTCTTCGACCACTCCGGGCACATCGTCGAGTCCGGCCAGCTCGAGCACGAGCAGATCTTCCCGCGCGCAGGGTGGGTGGAGCACGACGCCGCGGAGATCTGGAAGAACACCCGCGAGGTCGTCGGCCTCGCCCTGACGCGCGCCAACCTCACCTACAAGGACATCGCCGCCGTCGGCATCACCAACCAGCGCGAGACGGCCGTCGTCTGGGACCGGACCACGGGCGAGCCGGTCTACAACGCGATCGTCTGGCAGGACACCCGCACGCAGAAGATCGCCGAGGAGCTGGGGGCGCTCGGCGGTGGGGCGGACCGCTACAAGGACAAGGTCGGCCTGCCGCTGGCCACATACTTCTCCGGCCCGAAGATCAAGTGGATCCTCGACAACGTCGAGGGCGCCCGCGCCAAGGCCGAGGCCGGCCAGCTCGCGTTCGGCAACACCGACTCGTGGGTGGTGTGGAACATGACCGGCGGCGTGGACGGCGGCGTGCACGTCACCGACCCGACCAACGCCTCGCGCACCATGCTGATGAACCTCGACACGCTCACGTGGAACGAGGACATCGCGAACGACATGGGCATCCCGCTGTCGATGCTGCCCGAGATCCGCTCCTCGTCCGAGGTGTACGGCACCGGCCGCGAGGGCGGCATGGTCCCCGGAGTGCCGATCGCGGGCATCCTCGGAGACCAGCAGGCCGCCACCTTCGGGCAGGCGTGCTTCGAGGTCGGCATGGCCAAGAACACCTACGGCACCGGCAACTTCATGCTCATCAACACGGGCACGTCGCCGGTCCCGTCGAAGAACGGCCTGCTCACCACCGTCTGCTACAAGATCGGCGACCAGCCGACCGTGTACGCGCTCGAGGGGTCGATCGCCGTCAGCGGCTCGCTGATCCAGTGGCTGCGCGACAACCTGGGGATCATCTCGACGGCACCGGAGATCGAGGAGCTCGCCAAGACGGTCGACGACAACGGTGGCGCGTACTTCGTGCCGGCGTTCTCCGGCCTGTTCGCCCCGTACTGGCGTTCCGACGCCCGCGGCGCGCTCGTCGGTCTGACGCGGTACGTCAACAAGGGCCACATCGCCCGCGCCGCCCTGGAGGCCACCGCCTTCCAGACGCGCGAGGTGCTGGACGCCATGAACGCGGACTCGGGCGTGAACCTGACCGAGCTCAAGGTGGACGGCGGCATGGTCCAGGACGAGCTGCTCATGCAGTTCCAGGCGGACATCCTCGGCGTCCCCGTGGTGCGTCCGCAGGTCGCCGAGACCACCGCGCTGGGCGCCGCGTACGCGGCCGGCATCGCGGTCGGCTACTGGAACGGCGAGCAGGACGTCATCGACAACTGGGCCGAGGACAAGCGCTGGGAGCCGAGCATGGCCGACGACGAGCGCGACCGTCAGTACCGCCTCTGGAAGAAGGCCGTCACCAAGACCTTCGACTGGGTGGACGACGACGTGGTCTGAGCAAGCGGCTGAGCTGCGGCCGTGTGCGGGAGCACGGCTACAGCAGGGGGACGGAGCTGGGCGGCGGTCTGCGCCGCGAGCCCGCCCGTCACACACGAGACCCGGGCCGTCGGAGGGGGCGACCCGGGTCTCGTCATGCCTGCGTCCGAGGTCGTCGGGCATCGTCGCCATCTTCGACGTTTCGGCATGTGGACTGAACCCGACAGGCGTTGCGTAGCTACAGTGGGGCGCATGACGGGCAATGACGGCCGTGTGCGGGTGGACCCGCGGGTGCTGCGCACGCGCCGGCTCCTGCAGGACGCCCTGCTGTCGCTGGCCCACGAGAAGACGCTCACGGACATCACCGTCGCCGACGTCACGGACCGCGCGACGGTCAACCGGAGCACGTTCTACCAGCACTACCCGGACACGGACACGCTGCTGGCCGACGCCCTGGACACCCAGGCGTCGCAGTTCGGCATGGAGACCGTCTCGGTCGATGCCGCCCGGCCCTCGGACGAGCCACCGGTCACCCTGGTGCGGTACGCGCGCCTGATCGCGGAGAACGTGGACCTCTACCGCGACGCGCTCGGCTCGCACGGGTCCCTCGTCGCGATGAACCGGCTGCACGAACGGTTCAAGCGGCTCGCCGTCGACACGATGCGAGCGAACGGTTCCGAGCCGATCACCGAGATGCCGCTCGACGTCTTCGCCGCCGGGATCTCCGGCTCGGTGATCGCCGTCTACAGCGCCTGGCTGCGGATGGACCCGCTCCCGCCGCCGGAGGACGTGGCGCGGTGGGCGTGGTCGCTGGTCGTGGGACGCACGACGCCCGCCCCCGTGGACCACGCGCACGACGCGTACGGCTAGGCGAACCGTCGGCGCCCGGTAACGTCTCGCCCCATGCGTCTGGCCACCTGGAACATCAACTCGATCCGCGCGCGCACCGATCGTGCCCTCGCCTTCCTGGAGCGCACCGGGGTCGAGGTGCTCGCCCTGCAGGAGACCAAGTGCAAGGACGACCAGTTCCCGCGCGAGGCGTTCGAGGCCCTCGGCTACGAGGTCGTGACCAGCGGCTTCAGCCAGTGGAACGGGGTCGCGATCGTCTCCAAGGTGGGGATCGAGGACGTGGAGGTCGGGTTCCCCGGCATGCCGACGTGGGGGGACCCCGCGGTCGCGGAGGCGCGTGCGCTCGGGGCGACGTGCGGCGGCGTCCGGCTGTGGAGCCTGTACGTGCCGAACGGCCGCGAGGTGGACGACCCGCACTTCGCCTACAAGCTCGACTGGCTCGCCCGGCTGCGGGACGCCGCCCGAGGGTGGCTCGAGGCCGACCCGCAGGCGCAGGTCGCGCTCGTCGGCGACTGGAACATCGCGCCGCTCGACACCGACGTCTGGGACATGGCCTGGTTCGCCGGCCGCACGCACGTCACCCCGGCGGAGCGTGACGCCTTCCGGGCGATCGCGGAGGTCGGCTACACGGAGGTGTCGCGTACGCACCAGCCCGCCGAGCACACCTACACGTACTGGGACTACCAGCAGCTGCGGTTCCCCCGGAACGAGGGCATGCGCATCGACCTCACGTACGCCACGCCCGCGCTGGCCGCCCGCGTGACCGGTGTGCAGATCGATCGGAACGAGCGCAAGGGCAAGGCACCGTCGGACCACGTCCCCGTGATCCTGCAGATCGCCGACTGAACCGCATGCGGGTGATCTGACGGAGCGGTCGATGACGCCCGGCGCCCGCTGCACTAGGTTGCGCGCATGAGCAACGAGCCTGGGGGGCCGGCTCCGCTGCCCGACCCGTACACCGTGCCCGGTGGCTACGAGAGCGACCGCGGACCTGTACCTCCACCGCCGAGCGGCTACGAGGCCGTCCTGCCGCCGCCCGCGCCGTACGCGGCACCGGCCCGCCCCGACGCCGCGCCGACGGCGCCGCTCAGCCCGGCCGTCGAGGCGAGCAACCCGTTCTCCCCGCCCCCCGCGGGTGGCACGCCCCTGTACGGGACCCCGCCCCAGGCGTCCTACGGCCCTCCGCCGACCGGTACGCCCTACGGTCAGCCGACTCCCTACGGTCAGCCGTCGCCGTACGGCCAGCCGTCGCCGTACGGGCCGGCCCCGGCGTACGGCCAGGCAGCGGGCTGCGGGCAGGCACCGGGCTACGGGCAGGCACCGCCGCCCTTCGGCGCACCCAACGGCACGGCCTACGGACCGTCGCCCTACGGACCCGGGTACTACGCGCCGCAACCGGCCTCCAACGAGCCGCTGGCGATCGCGTCGATGGTGACCGGACTGGCGGGCCTCGTCGTGCTCAGCGGCCTGCCCGGGCCTGTCGCGCTCGGGCTCGGGATCGCGGCGCTGCGGCGGATCCGCAGGAACGGCAAGAACGGCCGCGGCATGGCGATCGCCGGGGTCGTCCTCGGCTCGGTGGGCATCGTCTACATGCTCGCCGTGGTCGGGTTCATCGTCGCGCTGGTGACGAGCGACACCGGAGAGCCCTACGCCGCCGACCCGTACGACTACGGGAGCGGGGACGGCTCGACGGACAGCGGCGGCGACGAGTACGCCGCCGACCCCTTGCCGGACTACACGCTGCGCACCGACCTCCAGCTGGGCGACTGCCTCGACGTCTACGCCTACTCCTACGACATGAGCGACACGTCCGTGGTCGACTGCGGCACCACGCACGAGGGCGAGGTCGTGGCGATGTCGTACCTGGTCGAGCCGACGAGCAGCGACCTGAGCGCCGACGACCCGGTGTGGACCAACGCCTGGGACCAGTGCGTCGCCGATGCCGAGACGATCCTCCCGGACGGGTACCAGGACCACGGCGAGCTCGTGCTGTTCACCCCGCACCCCGACGACTTCGACTCGCTCGACGGCGGCACCGGGTACTGCACGTTCTTCACCTACGACGACGAGCCCATCACCGGATCGGCGGTCCAGCACACGCTCACGTTCACCGCCGGGAGCCTCACCTGAGCACCGACGCCTACCGCAACCCGGAGCCGTACTACGCGGCGGGCTGGCCGACGCCGCGCGCACGCGTGGAGCCGCTGGCCGTCTGGTCGCTGGTCACGGGCATCCTGCTGCTCGGACCGGTGGCGCTCGTGCTCGCGGTCCTGGCGCTGCGCCGCATCGCCCGCGGAGGCACGCGCGGCAAGGGGATGGCGATCGCCGGTGCCGTGCTCGGGGTCGTCGGCACCCTGGCCCTCGTCGCCGCGGTCACGGCCGGGGTGCTCACGGCGGTCGCGACGCGGCCCCTGCCTGCGGACGTCTCGTCGGCCCGGACCGCGCACGCCCAGCAGCTCGTCACCGGCAACTGCCTGCAGACCCTCCCGGCGGACGGGCGCGTCGACATCGTCCGGGTGGTGCCGTGCGTCGACCCGCACGAGGCCCAGGTCGTCACGGTGTACGAGTTCTCCGGCGACGCCGTCTGGCCGGGACAACGGGTCGCCGATTCGCGCGTCGCCCGCTCGTGCGTGCTCGACCAGGCCGAGCTGGACGCCGGCGTCACCCCCGTCACCTGGGCGCCGACCGAGCGGTCGTGGGCCCGCGGCGACCGGGTGGGGCTGTGCCTGGCCGTCGTCGCGGGCGGCGGGGTCACGGGCTCCTTCCTGGACGACTCGGCACAGCTTCCCTAAGACTCTTACCACTTGGTAGGGAATGGGCTACTGTCGGTGCGTACGGTTCTGTACCGATAAACCCGCACAAGGAGATTGCCCGCGATGACGCAGGTCTTCGATGTCGAGCGCGTCCTGGCTCAGCTCACCCTCGAGGAGAAGGCGTCGCTGACGTCCGGCTCCGACTTCTGGCACACGCAGCCGGTCGAGCGCGCGGGAGTCCCCGCGATCATGGTCACCGACGGCCCGCACGGCCTGCGCAAGCAGGCCGAGGAGGCGGACCACCTGGGCATCGGCAACTCCGTGCCGGCCACCTGCTTCCCGCCCGCGGCCGCGCTGGGCTCGTCGTGGGACGTCGACCTCCTGCACCGCGTCGGGGAGGCGCTCGGCCGCGAGACGCGCGCCAACGACGTCGCCGTGCTGCTGGGCCCGGGCGTGAACATCAAGCGCACCCCGCTGTGCGGCCGCAACTTCGAGTACGTCTCCGAGGACCCGGTGGTCGCGGGGACGCTCGCCGCCGCGCTGGTCGAGGGCATCCAGAGCCAGGGCGTCGGCACCTCGCTCAAGCACTTCGCGGCGAACAACCAGGAGACCGACCGCATGCGCGTCTCCGCGGACGTCGACGAGCGCACGCTGCGCGAGATCTACCTGCCGGCCTTCGAGCGCGTGGTCAACCAGGCCCAGCCGTGGACCGTGATGTGCGCCTACAACAAGCTCAACGGCACCTACGCCTCCGAGCACCACTGGCTGCTGACGGAGCTGCTGCGCGACGAGTGGGCGTTCGAGGGGCTCGTCGTGTCCGACTGGGGCGCCGTGCACGACCGCGTGCCGTCCCTCGCAGCCGGGCTGGACCTGCAGATGCCCGCCTCCGGTGCGGGTTCCGACGAGGCCGTCGTGGCCGCGGTCCGCGACGGCTCGCTCGACGAGTCCGTGCTCGACGTGGCCGTCCGCCGCGTGCTGCGCCTGGTCGAGCGCTCCCTGCCGGGGCTGTCCGAGGAGGTGACCTTCGAGGTCGACACCCACCACGCGCTCGCTCGGGAGGCCGCCGCCGACGGGTCGGTCCTGCTGAAGAACGAGCCGGTCGACGGCGCGCCCCTTCTGCCGCTGGCCGGGTCTTTCGCCGTGATCGGCGAGTTCGCGCGGACGCCGCGCTACCAGGGGGCGGGCTCCTCGCAGGTCAACCCGACGCGGCTCGACGACGCGCTCACGTCGCTCGGCTCCGACGTCACGTTCGCCCCCGGCTTCACCATCGCCGGCGGCCCCGAGGGCGACGACGAGGCGCTGCGCGCCGGCGCCGTCGAGGTGGCCCGCACCGCCGAGACCGTCGTCGTGTTCCTCGGCCTGCCCGGCCCGGACGAGTCCGAGGGCTACGACCGCCCCCGCCTCGGCCTGCCCGACAACCAGGTGGCGGCGCTGCGCGCGATCGCCGCGGTCAACCCGCGGGTGGTCGTCGTGCTGGCCAACGGCTCCGCCGTGGCGGTCAGCGACTGGCAGGACCTCGCGCCGGCGATCCTCGAGACGTGGCTGGGCGGCCAGGCGGGCGGCTCGGCCGTCGCCGAGCTGCTGCGCGGCGAGCGCACCCCGTCGGGCAAGCTCACCGAGACCATCCCGCACCGCATCGAGGACACCCCCGCGTTCGGCAACTTCCCCGGCGAGCTCGGGCACGTGCGCTACGGCGAGGGCGTGCTGGTGGGCTACCGCTGGTACGACACCCGCGCGGCGGACGTGGCGTTCCCCTTCGGGCACGGCCTGTCGTACACGACGTTCTCCTACGGCGACGTCACGGCGACGGAGTCCTCGGCAACCGTGACGGTCACCAACACGGGATCGGTGGCCGGTGCCGAGGTGGTCCAGGTCTACGTCCGCGACCCCGAGGCCTCCGTGCTGCGGCCCACCCGCGAGCTCAAGGCCTTCGGCAAGGTCTCGCTGGCGCCCGGCGAGTCCCGCACCCTGACGTTCGAGCTCACTCGTCGCGACCTCTCCTACTGGCACCCCGGGCTGCACCGGTGGGTCGTCGAGGGCGGCGAGTTCGTCATCGAGGTCGGCGCCTCGTCGCGCGACATCCGCGGGTCCGTCTCGATCGAGGTGGAGGGCGACCCCCTGTGGGGCGAGCTCACCGCGATGTCGACGATCGGCGAGTGGTTCGCGCACCCCGTCGGCGGACCGCTCATGCAGGGCGCGCTGACCATGCCGGCGGACATGCCGCCGATGGACGAGTCGATGCAGGCGATGCTCGCGCAGATGCCCGCCAAGGTGCTGGTGACGTTCGGCATGACCAGCTTCACGCTGGCCGACCTGGACACCCTCGTCGCCAAGGTGGCCGCCGGCTGACCCACAGGTGCGGGGACACTGGGCGCATGGGTGTGGTGACCGAGACGCTGCTCGACGACCTGTACGACGCCGGCGTCGTCTTCGAGGACGGGTTGACCGACGACGAGCTGCGCGACGTCGAGCGACGGCTCGGCATCGCCTTCGGGGCCGACCACCGCGACCTGCTCAGCCGGGTGCTGCCCGTGGGCCGCGGCTGGCCGGACTGGCTCGCCGACGACGACGAGCTGCGCACCCTCCTCGCGGCGCCGGTGGAACGGGTCGTGTCCGACGCGCTCGACGACGGGTTCTGGCCCGCGTCGTGGGGCACGGCGCGCGGGGACGAGGCCGTCGCGCGCGCCCACCTCGCACGCGTGCCGGTGCTGGTGCCGGTGTTCGGGCACCGGTACCAGGCAGCGGGCGCGGCCGCGGGTGCTCCGGTCCTGTCGGCCTACGGCAGGGACGTCATCTACTACGGCGCGGACCTGGCCGACTACCTGGGCCGCGAGTTCCTCGGCACGGTCTCACCGGTCCCGCCCGTCGACGGCGACCGGCGGGTCCCGTTCTGGTCGGACCTCGCCGACGGGACCGACCCGATCCACATGTGACGGACGGTCAGGGCCGGGGCGGTGCGTCCGGGCTGACCATCGCGGTGATCTGCTGGCGGAGGGCGGCCGCCATGTCGACGCGCGTCTGCGGGGTCTCGCTCTCCAGCAGGAACTGGACCTGCAGGCCGTCCATCACCGCCACCATCAGCCGCGCGGCCGTCCCGGGGTCGACGCCTTCGTGCAGCCGGCCCTCGTCGCGCCACCGCTCGAAGCCCTCGACCGCGTCGGCGACGATCTGCCGGTAGCGCTCCTGGAAATACGCGTGCGCGGGGTGGTCGGGCGACGTGGCCTCGGCCGAGAGGGTGGCGAAGAGCTCGACGATCCCCGGGCGGGCGGCGTTGCGCTCCACGATCCGGACCAGCGCGTCGAAGAAGTCGACGCCGGCGTCCAGGTCGGCCTGGAACGCGGCGCCGTCGATCTCGTCGCGACGGACGAGCACGGCCTCCAGCAGCGCCGCCTTGCTGGGGAAGTGGTGCAGCAGCCCGGGGTGCGAGATGCCGACGCGCGCGGAGACCTCCCGCAGCGAGGCGGTGTTGTACCCGACCTCGCCGAACAGCTGCATCGCCGAGTCCAGGATCTCCTCGCGCGTTGCACGGCCCTTGGCGTAGCCGCCGCGGGGCCGGGTCGAAGCAGCAGAGCCGCTGGTGGCAGCCGTCGTCGTCATCTTCAGAGGATGTCATCTTTCCCGAATCCCGACCAGGTGGTAACTTCCGCTACCACCTGGGCAGGATTAAGTGCAGTGCCGACCCGCTGTTCCGGTTCGGGCACGGCCTGACGACCTGAAGGCGCTGGCGAGGCCCGGTCGGTCCTCCGGACGAGAGAAGGGGCCCGCACGTCACCCGTGCGGGCCCCAACTCCCTGCTCAGTGGTGCGACGAGACGACGAGCCCCTGCTCGCCGCGCTCCACGACGACGGTGTCGCCGTCGGCGACCTCGCCGGCGAGCAGCCGCTTGGCCAGCCGGTCGCCGATCTCGCGCTGCACCAGCCGGCGCAGCGGACGCGCGCCGTAGGCCGGGTCGTACCCCTCGAGCGCCAGCCACTCGGCCGCGGCCGGGGAGACCTCGAGCGTGAGCCGACGGTCCGCGAGCCGCTTGGCCAGCGACTCCACCTGCAGGCCGACGATGTGCCCGATCTCGTCCAGCGACAGCGGGTCGAACAGCACCACGTCGTCGAGCCGGTTGAGCAGCTCGGGCTTGAACGCCGACCGCACGGCACCCATCACCGCGTCGCGCTTGTCGCGGTCCGACAGCAGCGGGTCGACGAGGAACTGCGAGCCGAGGTTCGACGTCATCACGAGGATGACGTTGCGGAAGTCGACCGTGCGGCCCTGGCCGTCGGTCAGGCGGCCGTCGTCGAGCACCTGCAGCAGGAGGTCGAAGACCTCGGGGTGGGCCTTCTCGACCTCGTCGAGAAGCACGACGGAGTACGGCCGACGGCGGACGGCCTCCGTGAGCTGGCCGCCCTCCTCGTACCCGACGTAGCCGGGAGGGGCGCCGACGAGCCGGGCCACCGAGTGCTTCTCGGAGTACTCCGACATGTCGATGCGCACCATGGCGCGCTCGTCGTCGAACAGGAAGTCCGCGAGCGCCTTGGCCAGCTCGGTCTTGCCGACGCCGGTGGGGCCGAGGAACAGGAACGAGCCCGTGGGCCGGTCCGGGTCGGAGATGCCCGCGCGGGCGCGACGGACCGCGTCCGACACGGCGGCGACGGCCTTCTTCTGGCCGATCAGCCGCTCGCCCAGCACGTCCTCCATGCGCAGCAGCTTGGCCTGCTCGGCCTCGAGCAGCCGCCCGGCGGGGATGCCGGTCCACTGCGCGACGACGTCCGCGACCTCATCGGGACCCACGCGGTCGGCGATCATCGGCGGGCCCTGGTCGACGAGCTCCTCGGACGCCTCAGACTCCTCGGCCTCGCTGATCTGCTCCTGGAGTGCCGGGATCTCGCCGTACTGGATGCGCGCGGCACCGGACAGGTCGCCCTCGCGCAGCAGCCGCTCGGCGTCGGAGCGCAGGCCGTCGAGGCGGGCCTTGAGGTCGCCGACGAGGTTGTGGCCGGCCTTCTCCTTCTCCCACCGGGCCGTCAGGGACGCCAGGTCCTCGCGCCGGTCGGCGAGGTCCTTGCGCAGCCGCGCCAGCCGGTCCTTCGACGCGGGGTCGTCGGACTCGCTGAGCACGACCTCCTCCATCTCCAGACGCGTCACGGCGCGCTGCAGCTCGTCCACCTCGATCGGCGACGAGTCCAGCTCCATCCGCAGGCGCGACGCGGCCTCGTCGACGAGGTCGATGGCCTTGTCGGGCAGCTGGCGACCCGTGATGTACCGGTCGGAGAGGGCGGCTGCCGCGACGAGCGCGGAGTCGGCGATGGTGACCTTGTGGTGTGCCTCGTAGCGCTCCTTGAGCCCGCGCAGGATCGCGACGGTGTCCTCCACGGACGGCTCGCCGACGAAGACCTGCTGGAACCGGCGCTCCAGGGCGGGGTCCTTCTCGATGCGCTCGCGGTACTCGTCGAGCGTCGTCGCGCCGACCAGCCGCAGCTCGCCGCGGGCCAGCATGGGCTTGAGCATGTTGCCCGCGTCCATCGCACCCTCGCCGCCGGCACCCGCGCCGACGACCGTGTGGATCTCGTCGATGAACGTGACGACCTCGCCGTTCGAGCCGGTGATCTCCTCGAGGACGGCCTTGAGCCGCTCCTCGAACTCGCCGCGGTACTTGGCGCCGGCCACCATCGCGGCCAGGTCGAGCGAGACCAGCTTCTTGCCGCGCAGGCTCTCGGGCACGTCCCCGGCGACGATGCGCTGGGCCAGCCCCTCGACGACGGCCGTCTTGCCGACGCCGGGCTCGCCGATGAGGACGGGGTTGTTCTTGGTGCGACGGGACAGCACCTGCACGACGCGGCGGATCTCGGAGTCGCGGCCGATGACCGGGTCGAGCTTGCCGTCGCGCGCGAGCTGCGTCAGGTCGACGCCGTACTTCTCGAGGGCCTTGTAGGTGCCCTCCGGGTTCGGGGTGGTGACGCGTGCGGAGCCGCGCACCGTCGGCAGCGCGGCGGCCAGCGCCTCGCGCGACGCCCCCTGGGCACGGAGCGCGTCGGCGATGCCGGACTGTCCGGCGGCCAGGCCGAGCAGCAGGTGCTCGGTGGAGACGAAGTCGTCGCCGAGGGCTCGGGCCTCGGACGAGGCGGCCTCCAGCGCGGTGGACATGGCGCGCGAGGCCGAGGGCTGCGCCATGGACGCGCCGCTGGCGGTCGGCAGGCCGACGAGCATGCCGCGCACGGAACGGCCGAGCGCGCTGCGGTCGGCGCCGACCGCGTCGAGCAGCCCGTTGGCCACGCCGCCCTGCTGCTCGAGCAGCGCAGCGAGCAGGTGCACGGGCTCGAGCTGCGGGTTGCCAGCGGCGGAGGCGGCCTGGATGGCGTCGCCCAGGGCCTCCTGGGAACGAGTGGTGAACTTGGCGTCCACATGACCTCCTGATGCGTCGGAACGTCTCGTGCAACCACGATCAGAGTTGAGTCTATTCCGCTCAACTCTGCGAGGGCTACGGGTGGACCGTCCCCCACCTCTCGACATCCTGGCCGTCCGCCTTGGCCTTCTGCCACGCGAGGTAGTCCGCCGAGTAGGCGTCGAGCTCCTCAAGGGTGTCGAAGGCGCGCGTGGCGTGCAGGTCCCGCTCGGTGTCGACGTCGCTCACCGTGAAGGTGCCGAAGCCGTCCTTCGTGAGCGCCACCAGGTCATCCTGCGTGATCCGCTCCCCGCGGTAGAGGACGTCGAGCATGTCGGCGTCGACGACCACCGCCTCCGAGCTGCTGCGCTCGGCAGCGGTGACCGTGATCGCGGCTGCCGCGGACAAGCCCGCGAGGACCAGCAGGGACACGAGCAGGGAGCCGACGACGAGCGGGCGGGTCCGGCGCGGGGTCGTGCGCGTCTCGTCCAGTGGCGGGTCGGCGAGCATGGTGGTCAGGAGGTCCTGGCGTACGGCCAGCACCTGCTCTGGGGTCAGGTCGCGGGGTCCGGGCAGGTCGATCATGCCGAGATCACCGGCTCCTCGAGCGGCCCGCGCGTGCGGTCCAGCGACCAGCGCACCGAGGCGACCTGGAGGCCGAGCTCGTGCGCGATCTGCTCGTCGGACAACCCACCGAAGGCGTGCAGCTCGAGGATCTCGCGGTGCCGCCCCTTCACGTGCGCGATCCGGTGCAGCACGTCGCGCATCGCGACCTCGCCGGCGTCGGAGGCCGAGCGCTGCGTCGGGATCAACCGGCGGCCCCGCGGCACGGACAGCGTCGCCAGGTGCAGCAACAGGGGCAGCGCGCCGTCGTCGGAGGGCGTCAGGTCACCCCGGCGTCGCCACGCCTGCAGGAACGTCTCGGTCAGCAGTTCCTGGGCCGCGGCCCACGACCCGGTCAGCCGGAAGCAGTAGAGGTGGACGGCCTGGTGGTGCCGGTCGAAGAGCGTCCCGAACGCGGGCGCGTCGTCTCGATCCTCTGACAACCAGAGGTCTCGATCGGTGCGCGCGTCCACACCGTTCTGATCGGCACGGACGGGCGCTGTTCTGAGCCTGTTCCGGGGACCGACGTGGCACGATCACGCCATGACCCCGGCGCAGGAGCACCCCGACGTCCTCGGCCCTGGCTGGACGGCCCGCACGCTGACGCTCCGCCCCGACGGCACGACGCCCGGGCCGGTCGCCACGCTGGTGCACCACACCTCCGACGGGCCCGCGTCCCGGCGCGCGGTGCTGTACGTCCACGGGTTCGTCGACTACTTCTTCCACACCGTCTTCGCCCACGCCCTCCAGGACGCGGGGTACGACCTGTACGCGCTCGACCTGCGTGACTTCGGGCGGTCCATCCAGGAAGGTCGACCGGCCAACTTCACGACGAGCCTGGCCACCTACGCCGAGGAGATCGACGCCGCCATCGCCCTGCTGCGCCAGGACCACGACCACGTCGCGCTGCTGGCCCACTCGATGGGCGGGCTGATCACGTCGCTGTGGGCCGATGCCCGCGCCGGCACCGGCAAGATCGACGCGCTCGTCCTCAACAGCCCGTGGCTGGAGCTGCGCGGGAACTGGTTCGAGCGGACGATCCTCACGGCGGTCCTGGACGTCGTCGGACGGATCGCCCCGAGGCTGACGGTGGGCCACGTGGGCCGGTTCTACGGCGAGGCCCTGCACCAGGACACCGGCGGCGAGTGGGTGTACGACCTGACCTGGAAGCCGCACCGTGGGTTCCCCGCCCGCGCCGGCCTGGTCCGCACCGTCCGGCGCGGGCACAAGCGTGTCGCGCGCGGCCTGGGCATCGACGTGCCCGTGCTCGTCCTCGCGTCCGACCGGTCGGGGCCCGACGCCACGTGGCACCCGGACCTGGTCACCACCGACTCGGTGCTCGACGTCGCCGAGATCAAGGCCCGGGCACCGCTGCTCGGGTCCGACGTCACCTTCGTCGAGATCCCGGGCGGTGCTCACGACCTCGCGCTGTCGCCCGGACCCGCCCGCAGCCTCTACACGGCCCAGGTCATCGCCTTCCTCGACGAACGGCTGCGATGAAGGAGCGGTACGCGCGCTGGAGGCTGCGCGCCATTCGGACCGCCGCCCGGCTGAAGATCCGCGGGACCCGCATCTGGGAGGGCATGCGCGGGACGCCGCTGGGCATCCTGATCGAGCGGGTCATCAACGGCTTCACCGCCATCGAGCCGTTCGACCGGGCCATGACGCTCGCCGCGCAGGCCTTCGTCTCGATCGTGCCGATCATGATCGTCGCCGCTGCGATCCGGCCCAACAAGGAGAGCTTCGGCGCGTCCATGGGCGACGCGATGGGGCTGTCCGACTCCGTCCAGGCGACGCTCGCCGGGAGCATCCCCAGCTCGGCAGCCGTGGCGAGCGGCGTCGGGTTCTTCGGGTTCCTCGTGGCGTTCTTCAGTGCGACCTCCTACTCGCGGGCGCTGGAGCGGATGTTCCTCAAGGTGTGGGAGGTGCCCAAGCCGCCGCTGCGCACGGCCTGGCGGTGGATCGCGACGATCCTCGCCGTCCTGGTCGCGCTCTCGCTGCTGGCGTTCACAGCCTCGCTCCTCGGCGACAACCCGCTCGACAATCTCGTCGAGGACGTCGTCCGGTTCGTCGTCTGGACCGTCGTGTGGACCTACGTGCCCTGGGTGCTGATGCGCACCGAGATCTCCTTGCGGGCGCTCGCCTTCACGGGGGCCGTGATCTCGCTCGCGCTGACCGTCCTGGGGCTCGTCGGCACGATCTACCTGCCGATCGTCCTGACCACGGGAGCCGAGGAGTTCGGGGTGCTCGGCCTCGTCTTCGCCTACATCTCGTGGGTGTTCGTGCTCAGCTTCGCGATCGTCGTCGGGACGGTCGTCGGGCGCGCCTGCGCGCAGGACGAGGGGATCCTCGGCCGGCTCGTGCGCGGACCGTCCCCGGAGGACGCCAACGTGCCGAACCTCAGCGCCGATGCCTGGCGACGCTGGGGCGGGTTGGACGGCTGACGAGCACGAACGCCGTCCCGGCGAGCAGGGTGACGAGGATCGTCAGCCGAAGCGCTCCCTGGTCGGTCCCGGTCGCGGCGAGCTCGTCGGCGCTGACCGCGATCGGCGCCCACGCGATCAGGGTGCCCGTCACCGAGTAGGCCGCCACGCTGTGCCCGCCCGCGGTCAGGTCGGTCGGCAGCGTGGTCGACGCCGTCGCCTGCGCCGAGAGCGTGTGGACGCCCAGGCTGCGGGGGGTCGAGAACACGACGATCTCCACCTGCTCCCCGGCGTGGCCCGGCACCGTCACCAGGATCTCGCCGCCCGGTCGCAGGTCGCCCGTGATCGTGGCCTTGCCCTGGGCCTCGGGCACGAGGTCCGCCGACGACTTCGGTGGCGTCGTCGTCGAGGTCTGCAGCGCGACCGGGGTGGGAGGGCCGGTCGGCGAGGGGCTCGGGCTGGGCGGCGGTGCGAGCCCGAACGAGTGCGTGACGCAGCCCGCGGTGGCCGAGTGGATGACCGCGTCGCCGATCGCGCCGGACCCCAGCGAGAACCCGATCGCACGGACCCGGACGTCGGTGACGTTGTTCGCGGCGTACGCGGCGACCACCTCGTCGAGCGTGCCGTAGGCCAGCTGGTAGCTCGGGTTGGGCCCGGCCGGCAGGCCCGCGATCGGCTTGTTGATCCACCAGTCGGCGAACAGCGGCTCGTGGACCAGGTTGCCCTTCCAGACGCCGTCGACGTAGATCGTCAGGTTGATGCCCGGGGCGGCGCCGCTGCTCTGGGTGACGTCGAGGTCCACGCTGCCGGCGTCGGCCAGCGCGAAGTCGGTGGCCACGTAGCCCGCCGACTTCGCCTTCGACAGGTCCGCACCGTCGGTCCACACCCGCAGGCCGCCGGCGACGTACTCGTGGTGGCCGCCGGTGCGCGACTCGGAGAAGTCCCACCCTGCCGCGTCGAGCTCGGTCGACACCGGCGCGGGAGAGCACGCGGCGGTGGCCTGCGCACCCGTCGGCGCGGCCAGGACGAGCCCGAGCACGCTCAGGGCGATCACGGCGCCGAGGTGGCGGCGCGACGTGGGCAGAGGACGGCTCATACGAACGCATCGACTGCCGGGAGCGATTGCTGAGGACTCGTTCGGGGGCAGTTTCTCCACCGGCCACCCGGACGAGTGATCAGGTGGGTGCTACCACCTGCTCGGGAGCCTTCGGTGCGATGAGCTGCGGCCGGTTGGTCACGAGCAGCCACGCGACGAGGGTCGCGAGGATGAACGCCGGCAGCAGGATCATCTGCGGCACCACCGCGACCGCCATGAAGATGCTCAGCCACCCGCTGCGCGTCGCGGCCACGAGGATGCCGACGCACGCGCTCCCGACGGCGAGCGGCAGCGGGACGACGTCCGGCCACGCCTGGTGGATCGCGAACCCGAGCGTCACGCCGATGAAGAGCGTCGGGAAGATGCGCCCGCCGCGGAAGCCCGACGTGGCGGCGACCAGCAGCGCGAACAGCTTGACCACGCCGAACACCAGGAAGCCGACCGCGGTGGTCGTCGCGGCCAGACCCGGCAGCTCCTGCATCTGCTTGAGACCCTTGAACAGGGTCACCTCGCCGCCGATCGCGCCCAGGATGCCCAGCAGCAGACCGCCGACCGTCAGCATGATGACCGGGTGCCGGAGCTTCTGGAACGCGCTGTGGAACGGCACGAAGAGGTACACCGCGATCAGCCCGAAGGCGGCGGTGGCGAGCGAGATGACGATGGCCAGCCCCAGGTCCTTCAGACCTCCGGCGACGTAGGTGCCCACGTCGACCGAGAGGTTGAGGTCGGCCAGCTGCATCGTCGTCAACGCACCGGCGGTGGCCGCGACGAGCGGGGCGAACAGCCTGTCCCAGAGCGGGATGCGCTTGTCGCCGGCGTTCAGCTCCGACAGGAGCAGCGCGGCCGCGACGGGCGTGCCGAACATGGCGCCGATGGTCCCGGCGACCGCGATCGCGAGCCAGATCGGCGCGTTGACACGCGGGAAGAGCTTCAGCCCGACCCAGACGATGATCCCGACGTTGATGCCGATGATCGGGTTCTCCGGACCGAGGCTGACGCCGCCCGCGAGCATGAGGATGAGGGCGACGGCCAGGCCCGGCAGGACGAACGGCTTGAGCGGCGCCGCGACGAGCTCGAGGGTCGCCGGGTCCGGGCCCGCGTGGCCCGGCATGTACCGCACGACGAGCCCGATCAGGAAGCCCGTGACCGTGAGCATGATGATCGTCCACGCGTTGCCGTGGGCCTCGAAGCCGAAGGACGCCGAGACGTCGTCCCACAGCCAGTCCGACAGGTGCTCCGCGATCTCGCTGAGCGAGATCAGCGAGACCGAGCAGAAGATTCCCATCACGGCCGCCGGCAGGGCGAGCTTGATCAGGTCCCCGACCGGGACGTGGAACGGGGCGTCGTCGACGGTGCTCATGTCCGTGCTCCTCGGTCGTCATGGTCGGCCACCCACTGCTCGCCGCGGGCCACGGCTTCCTCCAGCGCTTCCAGCACGACCGGCGACGACACCCCGCTGAGCAGCAGCAGGTTGTCGCGCTCGCCCAGACGCTTCGGCTGCGACACCACCGCCTTCACGAAGGTCGCCGACGGGACGTCCGAGACCGTGCGCACGCTCAGCACCAGGGCCGCGCCCCGAGTCTCGTCGGTCCGGGGCCAGGACTCGTCGAGGCGCGCCACCGCGGCGAAGAACCCGAGACCCTCGTCGGCGAGCGCGGTCACGGCGTGCGACGGCACGCTCTCGGGCAGGTCCGCGACCAGCCAGCGCCCGTCGTCGCGACGTCGCCACGTGGCCCGCGGCCCCGTGACGAGACCCGAGACGACGTCCTTGCCGGTGGGCCTGCCCCACCCCTTCACGAGGCGTTCCTCGGCACCAATGAGACATCCTCAGGTTCGGAGAGCGAGAGCAGGGCGCCGACGATGTGCGGGTTGCCGGCGATCCTGCGCTCCAGCGACGCGAGCACGTGCGACGCCTCATCCTCGGGCAGGTTGCCGACGAGGTCCACAGCCCCGGTCAGGAACAGCATCCGTGCGCCGACGAACTCCAGGCGCAGCTCGGTGACGCGGGCGACCTCGCTGAGCCTGAGCAGCTCGCGCAGGGCCGCGTCCTGCAGGTGCGGGTCGGCGCTCTCGCCGACGAGGAACCGCCGGTTGCGGTCGATGAGCACGATCGCGACGATGCCCAGCAGCACGCCGACGAGGATCGACCCGATCGCGTCCGGCGTCGCCGAGCCCGTGAGCTGGTGCAGCCCGATCCCGGCGAACGCGATCGCGATGCCGACGAGCGCGGCACCGTCCTCGAAGAACACCGCCCGGACGGTCGGGTCGCTGGTCTCCAGCACGTGCTCCAGCACGTCGCGGTCGCGCCGGGCGGCTGCGGCCTTGGCCTGCCGGGACGCCTGGAAGAACGACGCACCCTCGAGCAGCGCGCTGATGGCCAGGACGGCGTAGGCGATGCCGAAGTCGCTCGCAGGCTCCGGATGGGCCAGCTCCTGGATGCCGTGCGTGATCGAGACGCCGGCGCCGACGGCGAACAGGCCGATGGCCGCGAACAGCGACCACACGTAGACCTCGCGGCCGTGGCCCAGCGGGTGGGCGGGGTCGGCCGGCTTGGCCGCCCGTCGCTGCGCGATGAGCAGGAACACCTCGTTGCCCGTGTCCGCCCAGGAGTGCGCCGCCTCGGCGAGCATCGACGCCGACCCGGTGACCACCGCGGCGAACGACTTGGCCACCGCGATGAGGATGTTCGCGACGAACGCGACGACGACCGTCAGAACGCTCTCGTCGCCCGGCGACTCGTCGTCGACCGGAACCACCGGCACGCTCGGTTCGCTCGACGACATGTGCCCTGGGTAGCACACCGGCGCGGCGACTGTCTCCTGACCTGCGCCTGAGCCTGCCCGGGTGTTGGGTGGACGCATGACGACCCACCGCGACGCATGGCCGGCAGGCTCGCCGGCGTGGGCCGACATCACCGTCCCGTCGCTGGCCACCGCCCGGGACTTCTACGGCGCGCTGTTCGGGTGGACGTTCGAGGTGGGCGGCCCCGAGACCGGCGGCTACACGCAGGCCTTCCTCGACGGCCGGCGCGTGGTCGGGCTGACCGAGCCCATGGGTCCCCCGTCGCCACCCGCGTGGTGCGTCTACCTGGCGACCGACGACCTGCTCACGACCGCCGAGTCCGTGCTCGCCCACGGTGGGTCGGTGGTGCTCGCACCGATGGGGATCCTCGGCTTCGGCACGATGGGCCTGTACGCCGATCCCACGGGCGCGGTGTTCGGGCTGTGGCAGGCCGGCACCCACACCGGCTGGGACGTCGACGAGGAGCCCGGATCGGTCACCTGGACCGAGGTCATGGTGCACGACCAGCCGCAGGCGCTGTCCTTCTACCGGGACGTGTTCGGGTACGCCGTCGACGACCTCAGCGCACCCGGTTTCACGTACGCGTCGCTGTCGCTGGGCGCCGGCCCGCTCGCCGGCGTCGGCCAGTACAGCCCGTCCGCGGGCGCCTCCGCCCCGCCCGCCTGGACGCTCTACTTCGCCGTGTCCGACACCGACGCGGCGGCCTCGGCCGTCACGGAGCTCGGCGGGACGGTGGTCAGCCCGCCCACCGACACACCCTTCGGCCGCATGGCGATCGCCGCCGGGCCGTTCGGCGAGGTGTTCGCCGTGATGGGGCCGCGGCTCGCTTCCTGACCGCAGCCGCCTACGCTGGCGAGCGTGAGCCTCCCGTCCGACGCGTTCCGCCTCGAAGCCGCGCGTCCGCACGAGCCGCTGCGCACGTACCACCCGCGCCGCTCGTCGCTCGGCCCCGAGCGCGAGGAGGACCTGCGGGTCCAGTTCCCGCGGTTCGGCTTCTCGGTGCACGACGAGACCCGGTCGGGCTCCCTGGACACCGTGGCCCTGTTCGGTCGGTCCGCTCCCCTGGTGCTCGAGATCGGCTCGGGCATGGGCGAGACGACCGCCGCGATGGCCGCCGCCGACCCCGCTCGTGACTACCTCGCCGTCGAGGCGCACCTGCCGGGCGTCGCCTCGTTGCTCGGGCTCGTCGCACGCGGCGGTCTCACCAACGTCCGCGTCGGCCACGGTGACGCGCTCGACCTGGTCCGTCGCGCGCTGCCGACCGAGTCCCTCGACGCCGTGCACGTGTTCTTCCCGGACCCCTGGCCCAAGGCCCGCCACCACAAGCGCCGGCTCGTTCAGCCGTCGCACGTGGCGCTGCTACGGTCGCGGCTGCGCGTCGGCGGCGTGCTGCATTGCGCGACCGACTGGGTGGACTACGCCGACGCGATGCTGGAGGCCCTGACGGCGGACCCGTTCCTGTCGAACGTGGCCGACGGCTTCGTGCCCAGGCCCGCGTCGCGACCGGTCACCAAGTTCGAGCAGCGGGGCCTCGACCTGGGCCACGAGGTCCGGGACCTGATCTTCCGGAGGGTCAGATGACGGCCGAGACCGTGTTCCGCGTCGCGCTGGTGCCCGGCGTGAACCCCGACCGGTGGCTGCGCGTCTGGCAGGAGCGGCTGGCCGACGTCCCCGTGCAGCTCGTGCACTCCACGCCCGCCGAGGCGGTCGAAGCGCTGCGCGACGGGTCGGCCGACGTGGCCCTCGTGCGCCTGCCGGTCGCCGGCGACGAGCTCTCGGTCATCCCGCTGTACACGGAGGCCACGGTCGTCGTCGTGCCCAAGGACCACCTCGTCACGGCCGCCGACGACGAGATCGACGCCCTCGACCTCGCCGACGAGACCCTGATCGTCCCCCTCGACGACACCCTGGGCTGGGTCGATCCCCCCGGGTCGGCCTTCGTCGGCGGCGTCGTCGAGACGACCTCGGACGCGGTCGACCTGGTGGCCGCGGGCGTCGGGGTGCTGGTCGTCCCGCAGTCGATCGGCCGGCTGCACCAGCGCCGCGGCCTGACCGTGCGCACCGTCCGGGAGGCGCCCGGTTCGTCGATCGGCCTCGCGTGGGTGACCGACCGCTACGACGACCTCACCGAGGAGTTCATCGGCATCGTCCGCGGGCGCACGGCCACCTCGAGCCGCGGCCGCGGCGCACCGGCGCCGGAGCCCGCGCCGAAGGCGAAGAAGCCGCAGCAGCCGCGCACGAAGGCGGCCAAGCCCCGCCCGATGACGAAGAGCCGCCCCAAACCGCGCCGGACCCGCTGACGCGACGCGGCTGCGGTCAGGCCTTCGGCTTCTCGGCGGCGGCCGCCGATGCGGCTGCGGCGCGGCGGTCGGCCTCGCGGGACTCCTGGCGACGCTCCTCGCGCCGGACCTCGGCGGCGATCTCACGCTCGCGGACCAGCCACGACGGCGGGTCGGCCTGCAGGGCCTCGATCTCGGCGGTCGTCAGCGGGTCGGTGACGCCGCCACGCGCGAGCCCGGAGATCGAGATGCGCAGACGGCCGGCGATCACGGAGCGCGGGTGCGGTCCGTCGCGGCGCAGGTCGACCAGCCACTGCGGCGGGTTGCGCTGGAGCTCGGTCAGCTCGTCGCGCGTCACCGACGACTCCTGGAACTCCGCAGGCGTGGCCGGCAGGTACACGTCGAGCTTGGCGGCGGCGGTCGACGCCTTCATCTCCTGGGACTTCTTGGGCGGTGGTGTCACAGAGCCAAGGGTAGGCCCGGGCCTGACGAACACAGACCCGGGCCTACCCAGGGGCCTCAGCTCGCGGGCGCCACCGGGTCGGTGTGCCAGATGCGGTCGATGTAGTCGCGCATGCTCCGGTCGGAGGAGAAGAACCCGGACCGCGCGACGTTGAGCACCGCCGACCGCGTCCAGCCCTCGGTGTCGGCGTAGGCCACGTCGACCCGGGCCTGCGCGTCGATGTACGCCTGGTAGTCGGCGAGCACCAGGAACCGGTCCTCGTTCAGCAGGTTGGACACGATCGGCTCGAAGACCGCGCGGTCGCCGCCCGAGAAGTGCCCCGACGCGATGAGGTCCAGGGCGTGCCGCAGGGAGCGGTTCGACTCGTAGTAGGACGTCGGGTGGTAGCCGCTGTCGACGATGTCGGCCACCTCGGGCTCCAGGAGCCCGAAGAGGAAGAAGTTGTCGTCGCCGACGAGCTCGCGGATCTCGACGTTCGCGCCGTCGTCCGTACCGATCGTCAGCGCACCGTTGAGCGCGAATTTCATGTTGCCCGTGCCGGAGGCCTCCTTGCCGGCGAGCGAGATCTGCTCGGACAGGTCGGCCGCGGGGATGAGCTTCTCCGCGAGCGTGACGTTGTAGTTGGCCGGGAACGCGATGCTCAGGCGGCCCTTGAGCTCGGGGTCGGCGTTGATGGTCCGCCCGACGGCGTTGATCAGGCCGATCGTCTGCTTGGCCATCCGGTACCCGGGTGCCGCCTTGGCGCCGAACGCGAACGTGCGTGGCGTGACGTCCTCGATGGAGACCTGCCCCGAGCGCACCTGGTCGTACAGCGTCACCACGTGCAGGAGCTTCAGGGTCTGGCGCTTGTACTCGTGCAGGCGCTTGACCATGACGTCGAGCATCGTGTCCGGGTCCACCGTGATGCCGTCGCGCTCGGCCAGCACGTCGACCAGCCGGAGCTTGTTGGCGCGCTTGACCTGGCGGAACGCGGCGCGGAAGTCGGCGTCCTCCGCCAGCGGCTCGAGCTCGCGCAGTCGCTCCAGGTCCGTGACCCAGCCGTCGCCGATCGCCGACGTGATCAGCCCCGACAGCCCCGGGTTGGCCAGCCGGACGAACCGGCGGGGTGTGATGCCGTTGGTGACGTTGGTGAACTTGTCGGGGTAGTGGTCCGAGAAGTCGTGCAGCACCTTGTCGCGCAGCAGCTGCGAGTGCAGGGCCGCGACGCCGTTGACCTTGGACCCGGCCACCGTCGCCAGGTACGCCATGCGGACGGCGCGCTCGGGGTACTCGGCGATGATCGACATGCGCCGCACGCGCAGCTCGTCGTCCGGGTACGCGACCCGCAGCTCGGCCATGAACTCCTCGTTGATCTTGTAGATGATCTCGAGGTGGCGCGGCAGGAGCTTGCCCAGGAGCTCGGTCGACCAGACCTCGAGCGCCTCGGGCAGCAGCGTGTGGCAGGTGTACGCGAAGCACTTCTGCGTGACCTCCCACGCGTCCGCCCAGGTCCACTTCTTCTCGTCGACGAGGATCCGCATGAGCTCGGGGATCGCGATGACGGGGTGGGTGTCGTTGAGCTGGAAGATGATCCGCTCGGGCAGGTTGCGCAGGTTGAAGTCCGACGGGAGAACCTGGTCGAGGAAGTCGCGCAGCGAGCACGCGACGAAGAAGTACTGCTGCTGCAGACGCAGCTCCTTGCCCTGCGGCGTCGAGTCCTCGGGGTAGAGGACCTTGGAGATGTTCTCCGCGAAGGTCTGCGCGCGCACGGCCTGCGCGTAGTCGCCGGCGTTGAAGATCTCGAGGTCGAACGCTCGGGTCGCGCGGGCGCTCCAGAGGCGCAGCGTGTTGACGCGGCCGTTCTCGAAGCCCGGGACCATGTAGTTGTAGGGGACGCCGAGGACGCTCCAGCCCGGCACCCACCGCGAGCGCGTCACGCCCGCGTCGTCGTACGTCTCGGTGTGGCCGCCGAAGTCGACGGTCACAGCCGACTCGGGGTGCGGGAACTCCCACGGCGAGCCGAGGGCCAGCCAGTTGTCGGGCTTCTCCACCTGCCAGCCGTCGACGAACGTCTGGCGGAAGATGCCGTACTCGTAACGGATGCCGTAGCCGATGCAGGGCACGTTCATCGTCGCGAGGGAGTCGATGAAGCACGCGGCGAGACGGCCGAGGCCACCGTTGCCGAGGCCAGGCTCCACCTCGGCGTCACGCAGCTCGGCGAGGTCGATGCCCAGCGAGGCCAGCCCCTCCTCGACGATGCCCTCGAGGTCGGAGGCGAGCAGCGCGTTGTCGAGCTGGCGGCCCAGCAGGAACTCGGCGGACAGGTACGCGACCGACTTGGCCTGGAGCTGGTACTGCCGGCGCAGCGTGGCCAGCCAGCGGACCATGAGGTAGTGCCGCACCGTGCGGGCCATGGCGAGGTACTTGTCGTTCACCGACGCCTTGGTGAGGTCGGTGCCCTGCCCGAAGTTCAGCTCGCGCAGGAACTCACGGACGAAGCCCTCGACGGTGTGCTCTGGGGTCGCGATGGGGGTCGTTGTATCCGTCACCCGTGCCACGCTAGCGCCCCTGTGTTAACAGTTCATTCGGCTGCGACCACTCGTAACAAACGAACTGGTCACAGCCGATTCGCCGGGGGATTCCCTGCGCACCTGCGAGTCCCTAGGGTGAGCGCAGAGGCAGGGTCGCCTGTCTCACCCCTCACGAGGAGACCCGACCGGCCATGATTCGCTTCCTCATCCGCACCGTGATCTTCCTCGGCTCCGCGGCCCTCGGCCTGTGGATCACCTCGCTCATCGTCGACGGCTTCGAGATCCACACGAACGGCTTCATCGTCGCCGTGCTGATCTTCGCCGTCCTGCAGAGCATCCTGTCGCC
This sequence comes from Cellulomonas sp. P2_B4, assembly GCF_056404795.1. Lineage (NCBI taxonomy): Bacteria > Bacillati > Actinomycetota > Actinomycetes > Micrococcales > Cellulomonadaceae > Cellulomonas > Cellulomonas sp. P2_B4. The sequence goes on along the minus strand of NZ_JBFUDI010000009.1, from coordinate 84,637 downwards.
GTTCATCTTCAAGACGACGACCAAGAACGCGAGTGCGCTGACGGGCGCGGTCGGGCTGATCTCGACGTTCATCGCGCTGGTGGTCGCGAACCTGGTCAGCGACGGTCTGGAGATCTCCGGCACGTCGGCGTGGTTCTTCGGCACGATCCTCGTCTGGATCATCACGATGCTCGGCACGCTCCTGCTGCCGCTCGTGCTGATCAAGAAGACCGTGGAGGAGCGCCGGGCCTGAGGTCCTCGCCGGCGACCCGCGAGCGCAGCAGCACCCCGACCACGGCGTAGACGACCATGCTGATCGCGAACTGGGTCAGTGCGCCGAGCTGCTGCTGACCGAACTCGATCACGAGCGTGAACGTCAGCGAGATGAACAGGCCCGCGCGCAGGAACTTCAGGCCGGCGGTGCGGCGACGGAGCAGCAGGAGCAGCAGCCCGATCGCGAGGGGGATGCCCTGCGCGCTCAGCGCGAGGATCTCGACCTTGTCGGTGTCGGAGATCGCGGTCGCCGCCTCGGGGTCCGAGCTGAGGCTCACGAAGATCACGGCGGCGGTGCCGATCGCGCCGCCCAGCACCTGGATCGCCAGGTAGGCCCAGATCAGACCGCGGACCAGGCGCCGGGCCGCGAGCCACGCGACCACGCCCCGGCTCTCGCGCAGCACGACGGCGAAAGTGTCGTCCGGGCTGAACCGGCGGCTCGGCGCACCGTGGTCGAGCAGCCCTTCGTACCGAGCGACGGTCTCGGGGGTGGTGTGCCTGGCGAGGGTCGCGACGACCTCGTCGCGACGCACCGGCGACAGCTCCCCCAGCGCGGCGTCCGCGACGGCCTGCGCGGCGACCGCCCGCACGTGGCGCTCGGTGGGCGGACGCCGGCTGATGACCTCGCGCCCGACCACGTAGATCACGACGAGCACGCCGTACATGACCGCGAACGTCGGCCGGTAGAAGTAGTCGTTGTCGCGGGTGAGGAACTTGCCGATCTCGTCGACGAACAGGCCGAAGCCGATGCCGCCGACGAGGCTCGCCCACGCCTTGCCCACCGAGCCGACGCTCGTCGACGCGATCGTCAGGCCGATGGCCAGCAGCAGCCCGCCCGGCAGCACGTGCGCGATGTGCAGGCTGCCGCCGACCTGCGGGAAGCCCGTCGCGGTCAGGTAGGCGCGCACGACGAGGACCGTCGCGGCGGTCACGACGAGGAAGAGGTCGAACCGGCGCAGCGCGCGCGAGTCGACGACCTCACGGCCCAACGTCTGCTCCACGATCGCGCACCTCGCGTCGGGTCCGGCTCGCGGGACCGGCTGAGCCGAGACTAGAAGGCACGACGAAAGCGCGACACCCAGGGGAGAGTGTCGCGCCTTCTGCCTGGAGCTCCGATCAGCGCAGCCAGCCCCAGCGCTGCACGATCGGGAGCCTGGCCCACCGGCGGCCGAGGCCCCAGGTGTCACCGGCCAGCAGGACCGCGCTGAGGATCAGCACCAGCGCGTAGATGATGTGGTAGTCAACGAGCGGGTTGGTCGAGCCCTGGATCAGCGGCCACTCGGCTGCCCACATCATGACCATGATGAGCGAGCCGGCCACGGCCGAGACCCGCAGGCCGATGCCGAGCATGACCGCGAGGCCCACACCGAGCATGCCGAGCATGAACAGCCAGTCCGTGCCGACGCCCGAGATCGAGTTGAAGAAGCCCTTGAACGGGCCCTGCGCGGCGAAGGTCAGGAAGCCCTGGCTCGGCGTCCCGCCGTTGATCCACGAGAGGCTCGGGTCGCCCTCGGCGACAGCGGCCCCCGTGCTGTAGTGCAGACCGAACGTCTTGTCGAGGAACGCCCAGAGGAAGATGAATCCCGTGGCCAGCCGGGCGACGGCCAGCACACGGCGGCCGGCCGACGAGGTGACGAGGTCGTCCTCGACCATCGTTGCCGGATGGACCGACGTCGTGATCTCGGGGTGGGTGGCGGCCATGGTCTGCTCCTAGGTGCGGGGGTTTCTGTGAAGGAACCCGTCAGGTTGTGTTCTGGTGCTTCACACACTCCTCCGCGGGTCAGGGACCTCCCCAGGGCCGAACGTCCCGCGTTCACGGGCTCCTGCGGCCCGGATCAGGGCCAGAGGTCCCGGGACAGCGGCCGGTCGCGGGCGCAGGGTGGGAGGAGCGGGACGCGTCGACGACGACCGTCGATCGCCCCCGCCGGACCGAGGAGGCTCCTCATGCGTACCGACGGACCTGTCGTCATCGCCCTGGACGGGACCGCGCACAGCGCGAGCACGCTGTCCTGGGGCATCGCCGAGGCGGTCCGACGACGTTCCCGCGTGGTGCTCACCCAGGTCGTCGACAGTCCCTGGATGTCCAGCTTCTGGGGCACCTACCCGGTCGTCGACGTGCAGGACGCCGGCGTCGAGGCCAAGGGCTACCTGTCGCGGCTGCGCGACCGCGAGGCCGCCCGCCACCCGAGCCTGGACGTCTCCCTCGACGTGCGGCACGGGTCGGCGGTGCCCGAGCTGCGCGAGCTGAGCACCGACGCCCAGCTCGTCGTCGTCGGGGCGGGCCTGCCGTCCGCCCGCGGCCGCACGGGCGTGCTCGCGGCGCACCTGGCGGCGCACGCCCGGTGCCCGGTGGCCGTCGTCCGGCACGACCCGGACAGCCCCACCCCGCCCGAGGCCCCGATCGTGGTCGGCGTCGACGGCTCCCCCGCATCGCTCGAGGCGGCGCGCGTGGCGGCCCGCGAGGCGTGGATGCGCGGCCGCTCTCTCGTCGTCGTGCACGCCCGGCCCACCATCCCGGACCCGTTCGGGGAGGGGAGCGTGCCTCCGCTGGCCACGCAGGACGTCGAGGACCGCACGCACCAGGCGGCGCTGCGCGTCCGGCGCTCGCTGCTCGAGGAGAACCCCGGGCTGGACGTCCGGGTCGAGCTCATCGACGACGAACCGGCGCACGGCCTGGTCGGGCTCGCACGCGACGCCGCGCTGCTCGTGGTGGGGACGCGCGGGCTGGGGAGCTTCCGCGGGATGCTGCTCGGTTCGGTCAGCTCCGACGTGGTCCGGTCCGCCTCGTGCCCCGTGCTCGTGGTGCACGACAACGGCTGAGGTCAGCCTGTCGTCAGCGGGACCACCCAGGCCAGCAGCGTGCCGCCGTCGTCCACGGGGTCGACGCGCATCGACCCACCGCGCCGGCGTGCCCGCTCCTCGAGGTTGCCCAGACCGCTGCGGCGCGTCACACCGGGCGCGATCCCGACCCCGTCGTCCTGCACCTCGACCAGCAGGTCGGCGCCGATGAACACCCGCACCACGACCTCGCGGGCGCGCGCGTGCCGGGCGACGTTGGCCAGGGCCTCCCGGACGACCGCGACCGCGTCGGCGCTGACCTCGTCGGGAACCGTCGCCGTGACCCCCTCGATCCGCAGCCGCGGGAGGAAGCCGAGCCCCTGCCGCGCGCGGACCACCTCGGCGTCGATGGGGTGCCGGAGGCCGGAGGTCGAGCCGCCGCGGGCGCCGAGCCGGAAGATCGTCGTACGGACGTCCTTGATCGTCTCGTCGAGGTCGTCCACGGCGCCCTCGAGCCGCCGCGCGACGTCGGTGCTGACGGCGTCCTGGGCGGCACCCTGGACGTCGAGGCCGATCGCGAACAGCCGCTGGATCACCATGTCGTGCAGGTCGCGGGCGATGCGCTCGCGCTCCTCGAGGACCGCCAGACGGGCGCGGTCGGCCTGCGCCTCGGCGACGTCGAGCGACAACGCGAGCTGCTCGGCGAACCCCGCGATGCTGGTCAGGTCGAGCTGTGGACCGGTGTCGCCGACGGGCCCGGGCCAGCAGACGGTCAGCGCAGCCACCCAGCGGTCGCCGCTACGCAGCGGGACGGCGAGCGCCCAGACCGGGCCCGCGAGGCCCAGGTCCGTCCCGTCGTGGAGGCGGCGCAGGACGGGCATGTTCCCCGTGAGCTCGTCGGCGAGCTCGGCGGGCACGTCGTCGTGGATCATCACCGCCGAGGCCTCCGCGACCGCGCCCACCCGTGCCCGGACCAGGTCGAGCGCGTCCGGCCGGGGGATGCCGCTGGTCAACGCCTCGCTGCACGCCGCGGCAGCCTCGAGCCAGAGCTCGTGCTCGCGGGTTCGGCGGTAGGCCCGGGCATGCCCCACGGAGATGCCGGCCGCCGACGCGAGCGCGATCGCCACCTGTTCATCGCGGGCCGTGAAGTCCTGCGGAGCACCGAGGGCGTCGTGCTTCTCGGTCAGGTACAGGTTGCCGAACACCTCGTCGCGGGCCCGGACGGGGACCCCGAGGAACGAGTGCATCGGCGGGTGGTGGGCGGGGAAGCCGACCGATGCCGGGTGCTCGCTGATCTCGTGCAGCCGGATCGCGTGCGGGCTCACGCTCAGGTGGCCGAGCACACCGCGGCCCGTGGGCAGCGGGCCGATCGCCGCGGCCGTCTCGTCGTCGATCCCCCTGTGCACGAACTCGACGAGACCGCCGAGCTCGCCGATCACGCCGAGCGCGCCGTAGCGCGCGCCGGTCAGGCGACAGCCCGCCTCGACCAGGCGCCTGAGGACCGTGGCCGTGTCGAGCGTCGAGGACAACGACGCGACCGCGCTCATCAGCTCCTCGAGACGGTCGTCGTGCTCCATGGTCGGAGCATAGGCGGCCGATCAGGGCCGTTCGGCCCTGTGGTCCTCCCGGCACGCGTCGAACACTGGAGGAGACACAAGGAGGTGGGGACGATGCGGGCACTGGTCGTGTACGAGTCGTCGTTCGGCAACACGGGGATGGTCGCGGAGGCCGTCTGGCACGGCCTGGCGGACCACGTCGAGGATGCGGCGCTGCGTCGGGTCGACGTCGCTCCCACGACGCTGCCCCGCACGGTCGAGCTGCTGGTCGTCGGCGGTCCGACGCAGGCGTTCGGCATGAGCCGGCCGTCCACGCGGGCGGACGCGCAGGCCAAGGCCGGACTGCCCGCGACGAGCCAGTCCACGGGCGTGCGCGAGTGGCTGCACCAGCTGGAACCTCCGGGGCGACCGGTCTACTCGGCCACGTTCGACACGCGCATCCACAGCCCGCACGTGCCCGGGTCCGCGGCGGCGGGCGCCTGGCGCCTGCTCAGCCGGAACGGCTTCGAGCTGACGGCCGAGGCCGAGAGCTTCTGGGTCGAGGGTCTCAAGGGACCGCTGCGCGAGGGCGAGCTGGAGCGTGCCTACGAGTGGGGCGTCAGCCTCAGCGGCCTTCTGATCGGTGCTGCTCGGCGATGAACAGAGCCGCCTGCGTGCGGCCGCGGACGCCGAGCTTGGCCAGCAGGCTCGAGATGTAGTTCTTGACCGTCTTCTCGGCCAGGAACATCCGGCCGGCGATCTCGCGGTTGGTCAGGCCCTCGCCGATGAGGTCCAGCACCGCGCTCTCCTGGGGCGTGAGCAGGTCGAGGCGGGCGTCGTGGCCCTGCGACTCGCGGACGCGCTCCAGCACCCGCGCCTTGGTGGCGGGGTCGATCAGCGACCGGCCCGCCGCGACCGCGCGGATCGAGTCCAGCAGCTGCGGCCCGCGGATCTCCTTGAGCACGTACCCGGCCGCCCCCGCGGTGATCGCCGCCAGCAGGGCCTCGTCGTCCTCGTAGGAGGTGAGCATCAGGCACCTCAGGCCGCTGTCCGACGAGGACAGCTCCCGGCACACCTCGACCCCGCTGCCGTCGGGCAGCCGGACGTCGAGGAGCGCGACGTCGGCCTTCGCGACGGGCGCGCGGACCAGCGCCTCGGCCACCGTGGACGCCTCGCCGACGACGGTCATGTCGGGGTCCGCGTCGATCAGGCGCAGCAGCCCCTGGCGGACCACCTCGTGGTCGTCGAGAAGAAAGACGCGGATCATCCCCCCATCCTCGCGCATGTGGACGACGTTCCGGTCAGGCGTCGACCGGGCGGGTGAACGCGCAGGTCAGGAGCTCGGGCGAACCAGGGGAAACAGGATCGTGTCGCGGATGCTCAGACCCGTCAGGTTCATCACGAGCCGGTCGATGCCCATGCCCATGCCGCCCGTCGGGGGCATGCCGTACTCGAGCGCCGTGAGGAAGTCCTCGTCCACCTGCATGGCCTCGGCGTCGCCCGCGGCGGCGAGCAGCGACTGCTCGACGAGCCGGCGGCGCTGGTCCATGGGGTCCACGAGCTCGGAGTAGGCGGTGCCCTGCTCGGCGGCGAAGATCACCAGGTCCCACTTCTCGGCCAGCCGCGGGTCCACGCGGTGCTGGCGGGTCAGCGGCGAGTTCTCCTTCGGGAAGTCCGTGTAGAACACGGGCGTCGTCGTGGTGCTCTCGCAGAGCTCGCCGTAGATCTCCTCGAGCACCACGGCCCACGACGCGTCCTGGTCGAGCTCGAGCCCGATCGCCTCGGCGTGCCGCTGCAGCACGTGCACGGGCGTGTCCGCGGTGATCTCGTCGCCCAGCTTCTCGGAGACCGCCTCGCAGATCGTCTTCACGGGCCACTGGCCCGAGAGGTCGAACTCCTGGACCTTGCCCTCGGCGTCCGTGCGACGGGCGACGGGCGACCCGTACACCGCGGTCGCGGCCTCCTGGATGAGCTCCTGCGTCAGCACGCGCATGGTGTTGTAGTCGCCGTACGTCTCGTAGAGCTCGAGCGACGTGAACTCCGGGTTGTGCTTGAAGTCGGCGCCCTCGTTGCGGAACTGGCGGCCGATCTCGAACACCTTCTCCATGCCGCCGACGAGCAGCCGCTTGAGGTGGAGCTCGGTGGCGATGCGCAGGTAGAGGTCCATGTCGTACGCGTTGATGTGCGTCTCGAACGGTCGCGCGTTGGCGCCGCCGTGGATCACCTGCAGGATCGGCGTCTCCACCTCGGTGAACCCACGGGCGTGCAGGGAGTCGCGCACGCTGCGCACCACCGTGGCGCGGGTGTAGGCGATGTCGCGGGCGGCGGGCCGGACGATGAGGTCGACGTACCGCGCCCGGATGCGGGCCTCGGGGTCCGTCAGGCCGTGGTGCTTGTCGGGCAGCGGGCGCAGCGACTTGCTGGTCATGGCCAGGCTCGAGGCGCGTACGGAGAGCTCGCCACGGCGGGTGGTGATGACCTCGCCCGTGACACCGATGTGGTCGCCCAGGTCGACGTCGTGCCGCCACAGCTCCAGGTCCTCGGCGCTCACCTCGTGCGCGTCGACCATCACCTGCAGGTCGCCGCTGCCGTCGCGCAGCGTGCCGAAGCCCAGCCGTCCGCCGTCGCGCTTGCGGATCACGCGCGCGGTGACGCTCACGACGGCACCCGTCGCGGTGTCCGGCGGGAGGTCGGGATGCTGCGCGACGACCTCCGCGAGCGTGTGCGTGCGGGGGTAGGTGACCGGGTACGGGTCGATGCCGCGGGCGCGCAGCCGCTCGGCCTTGTCGCGCCGGACCCGCTGCTGCTCGGGCAGGTGGTCGGCCGCGAGCGCGGCCTCGACGGGGTCCGGCGCCTCAGGGATCTGCGCCTCCACCTGCGCGGCGTACTCGGCCGCGGCCCGCTCGAGCTCGCCCGCTCCGGCGGCCTTGCCACGCCGATTCAGCAGCCCGAGGCTGGGGCGCGTGAGGAAGCCCTCCGCGCTGCCCGCGGCGGTACCGATCCGCGGCAGGTCCGAGGTGTACTCGAAGCAGATGAACCGCGGCTGCCACTCGGGCTGGTACTTGGCGTTCGACCGGTAGAGCGACTCGAGCTGCCAGTTCCGGCTGGCCAGCACGAGCGACGACCGCCAGAGGCGCGCGATCGGACCGGCCCCCACCTCCGCGCCCCGCTCGAACGCCTCCCGGAACATGGCAAAGTTCAGCGAGAGCCGGCCGGCGCCGAACGCCGTGCCCCGCTCGGCGAGCGAGGAAACCATGAGCTCGACCAGGCCGTTGTCGGCGGTGGGGTCGCGGCGCATCAGGTCCAGCGACACCCCGTTGCGACCCCACGGGACGAAGCTGAGGAACCCGCGCAGCCGCCCTTCCTCGTCGTGCGCCTCGACCAGCACGCAGTCGCCGTCGAGCTCGTCGCCGAGCCGTCCCAGCGCCATCGAGAAGCCGCGCTCGTCGCCGCCGTCCCCGCGCCACCGCGCGGCCGCAGAGTCGAGCGCCGCGAAGCGTTCCGCGTCGAGCGCGGAGTGGCGTTCCACGTGGGTCGTGTAGCCCCGTCGCTGCAGGCGGGCCACCGACTGACGCACCGCCTTCATGCCCGGTCCGGCCAGGGAGAACGTCCGCAGGTCGAGGATCGCCTCGTCGCCGATCTCCCACGCCTTGAGTCCCGCACCGGTGTACGCGACGGCGCCGTTGGTGCCCGCGCCCATCACCGCGAGCGACCAGCCGTTGGTCCGCGCCTGCCGCCGCCACGCCTCGATGGCGTCGGGCCAGCGCAGCGGGTCCCCGACCGGGTTGCCGCTGGCCAGGCTGACCGACCCGACGACGCGGTAGGAGATGCCCGCCCGCGCCGTGCTCGCCGAACCCGAGTCCCAGACGACGGACTTGTCGCGACGGGTCGCGAAGTAGCCCAGCGAGTCCTCGCCGCCGAAGTCGCGCAGCAGCGTGCGGACGCGGGCCTCGTCCGCTGCGTCGAGCGTGTGGGTGTACCGCGGGGTACGGAACAGCAGGTAGGCGGATCCGAGGACGACGGCCGCGCCGACCAGGTCGATCACGCCCCGGACCCACAGCGGCGCCGTCGCAGAGCTCGCCTGGTCCACCAGGCCCAGGTCGCCCAGCATGTTGTCCCAGACGAAGTAGACCGCCGAGCCCGCGCCGTCGCTCGTCCCGAACCGGGTGACCAACCAGCTCCCGGCGAGCAGGATCACCACCCCGCCGACGAGGAAGAACCCGAGCGCGGCCCAGAACGAGCCTCGGCGCGTTCGGGCGCTGAACTGGCGTCGGCACCGCCACAGCTGGACCAGCACGGCCGTCATGACGACCAGGCCGACCGCGTTCCACCACGAGCCGCCGTCGGCGAGCTCGTAGATCCGGCCGAGCTGCGGAAGGACGACCCACCAGATGACCAGCAGCCACCACGCCGAGCGCAGGCGCCGGTTCAGGGCTACCCCGATGCTCGCCAGGAGCGCCGCGTAGACGAAGTTCGGGATGATCGGGATGAAGACCAGAGAGACGATGTCGTCGTCGCGCATGAAGTACTGCCGCAGCGGCGGGACCACGGCCGAGACCAGCACCAGCGCGAGCGCGACGAACATCGCGGCCGCGATCCGGTCCGGCCACCGGTCGTCGATCGGGTGGACCTCGGCGCTCGTCTTCCTGACCTGCGTCTCGGGGCTCGTCGGCACGACCTCGGTACTGACCACGTGCGGTTCCGATCCCTCGAGCGGGGTCTCGGGCTCGTGCCGCGGACCCGTGGGGCGGACCGTCTGACCAGCCCTTCTGCCCTCGTCGGACCCTAGCCTCAGGGGCGCGGACCGGTCCACAGAACGGGTGGCGAAGACCCTGGTCCGCGACGCCCCGTCGTGCGAAGGTGAGCGTGCACGATACGCACCGTCTGCCCTGGTCAGGGCAATGCCATCCACTCGGAGGAACGCACGATGACAGAGACATCGCTCGACGAGCTAGGCCCCGTGGACTACGTCGTGGTCGAGTTCCCGGCGGGAGCGCAGAACTTCACCGGGGAGATGGTCGAGGAGCTGCTCGCCCTCGTCGAGGCCGGCACCATCCGCGTGATCGACGTCCTGATCCTGACCAAGAACGAGGACGGCTCCGTCGACGCGGCCGAGCTGTCCGACATCCCCGAGCTGGGCGAGCTGGAGGCGATCGAGGCCGAGCTGGCCGAGCTGCTCGCCGCGGACGACGTCGAGAACCTGGCCGCCGCCATGGACCCGGGCAGCGTCGCTGGGGTCCTGATCTACGAGAACCTGTGGGCGGCGCCGTTCGCGTCCGCCGCGCGCCGCGCCGGTGGTCAGCTGATCGCCGACGGACGCATCCCGATCCAGGCGATCATCGCCTCGATCGCCGCCGACGAAACCCTCATCGAAGGAGCCTGACCATGCCGCTTCGCCCCGCACGCATCGGACGGGTCGGCGTGATCGGCCACCCGGTCGCCAAGACCGCCGCCGTCGCCGCCGTCGTCTCGTCCCCCGGCCCCGCGCCGATCGCCAAGACCGCGGTGGTCGCCGCCGCCGTCACGCCCGGCCGCGGCATCGGCCGTCGCCGCATCTGACACCCGGACCAAGCACGAAGGCCCGCCGCTCTCGCGGCGGGCCTTCGCTTGGTCAGAGCACGGTTCACCTAGCTGTGACCACTGTGCGAGCCGCTCCCTGACCGCGTCCGGCGAGATTCACACCTCGCCACGGCCGCCCCCTGCCGACTTGGACAGATGTTCAGATCGCAGGCTGGGGAGGATGTTAAGGGTTCCACCTGTGAATTGACGAACCTGCTGGTGACGTCGCCGGAGACGACGAACGAGGCCCGCCGCAGATGCGACGGGCCTCGATGGTGTGCGCCCGAAGGGACTCGAACCCCCAACCTTCTGATCCGTAGTCAGATGCTCTATCCATTGAGCTACGGGCGCGTGGCCCCGCAGGACCGGAGATGACGATACAGGCCGGGAGGCCGTCCGCCCAAACCAAGGGTCTGGCAGGATCGCGCGCATGACGACGGGGACCGTGCGGATCGGGACTGGCGGCGGCCGGTGGGGCATGCGTGCCGACGTGCTGCGGCACGGGTCCGGGCACGACGGCAGCCGGGTCGGCTACGTCGAGCTGTTCTTCGACCTGGTGTTCGTCTTCGCGGTCACGCAGATGTCGCACATGCTCATCCACCACACCGACGGGCGGACGCTCGTCGAGACGCTGGTGCTCGGCTGGGCGGTGTGGTGGCTGTGGATCGACACCACGTGGGTGACCAACTGGCTGGACCCCGACAAGATCCCGGTGCGCACCATGCTGCTGGTGCTCATGCTCCTCGGGCTGCTCATGTCGTCGGCGATCCCCGAGGCCTTCGGCGACAAGGCACTGCTGTTCGCGATCCCGTTCGTGCTCATCCAGCTCGGGCGCACCGGCTTCACCATCTGGGCGATGGGCCGGCACTGGCCGGAGAACGCCGTCAACTTCCAGCGGATCCTGGTGTGGCTCGCGGTGTCGGGCGGGTTCTGGATCGCCGGCGCCCTCGTGGAGGGGAACGAGCGGCTCGTCCTGTGGGTCGTCGCGGCCCTGATCGACGTCGTCGGGCCGCGCGCCCTGTTCTGGGTGCCGTTCATGGGTCCGACGGATCCCAGCACGTGGGCCGTGAACGGCACGCACATGGCCGAGCGGGTCTCGCTGTTCCTGATCATCAGCCTGGGCGAGTCGATCATCGTCACCGGCAGCGCGTTCTCGGAGACCGAGGTCTCGGTCACGACGGTGCTCGCGTTCCTCGCGGCGTTCGTCAGCACCGTCCTGATGTGGCTGCTCTTCTTCGCGCGGTCCGAGCGGCGAGCCACCGAGTTCTTCGCCGCGCAGGAGAACCCCGGGATGACCGCGCAGACCGCGTACACCTACGTGCCCTACCTGCTGATCATCGGCATCGTGCTCACCGCCGTCGCCGACGAGCTCGTCCTGGCGCACCCGCTCGGGCACGAGGGGTCGACGGACGCCTGGACAGCGGGGCTGATCTGCGGCGCCACCGCCGTGTACCTGCTGGGCAACGCGCTGTTCCGACGGACGACGGGTGGCCGGTGGTCCGTCACGCACCTGGTCGGTGTCGTCGTGGTGCTCGCGGCGTTCGGGCTGCAGTCGTTCGTGACGCCCCTGACCCTGAACTGGGTGTCGAACCTGGTGCTCGCAGCGGTGATCGTCACAGACGTGGTGCTCGCACGACGCGCCGCTCTGCGCGCCACCTGAACGACGAAGGCCCGATCCTGGTCGGACCGGGCCTGTATCGAACTGCATTCTGGCGGAGACGGTGGGATTTGAACCCACGGAAGGCTTGCGCCTTCACGACCTTAGCAGGGTCGCGCACTAGACCGGGCTATGCGACGTCTCCAGGACCAGCACAGGCTACCCGTGCGAGCGCCGGTCCTCCAAAGCGGGCGCTGACCTGCCCCTTCACTAGGTGTTTCAGCCCAGCCGACACGGAATGTTCGGGCATCCGACGGTGTTCGGGCCCTACGAGCGACCGCGCGGAGCGGGTGTGCGAAGCCCCTGAGAGGAGCCTGAGAGAATTCGCTCCGAGCGAAGACAAATTCCTTGACCGGCGCAGGTATCGGCTGATGCACTGACGTTGCGCCCGGGTGAGGAATATCGGGTCTGCTCCTCCGGACCGCCGTAGCGGTCCACTCCTCCGGCGACGCCGCCACCCCTTCTCTCCCCCCGGAGTTTGCTGTGTCCGAACCTGCCCTGACGACCGCCGAAGCGGTCGATTCTCCCCAAGACGAAGCGGCCCTCGCGGCCGCCGCCCACGACCGTCGCCGCTGGGTGATCCTCGGTGTCGTCGCCATCGCGCAGCTCATGATCGTGCTCGACTCCGCGATCATGAACATCGCGCTGCCGTCCGCCGCGACCGAGCTCGAGATCCCCGCGCAGGACATCTCCTGGGCCATCACGGCCTACACGCTCGCCTTCGGCGGTCTGCTGCTGCTGGGTGGTCGGATCGCCGACTACATCGGCCGCAGGCGTGCCCTGATCATCGGCCTCGTCGGCTTCGCCGTCGCGTCCGGCCTCGGCGGCGCGGCCCAGTCCGAGTCCCTGCTGTTCGCTGCTCGTGCGCTGCAGGGTGCCTTCGGCGCGCTGCTCGCTCCCGCGTCGCTCGCCATCATCACCGTGACCTTCACCGAGGGTCGCGACCGGGCCCGGGCGTTCGGCGTGTTCGGCGCCATCTCCGGCGGTGGCGCGGCCATCGGCCTCATCCTCGGCGGCGTCCTGACCGAGTGGCTCGGCTGGCGCTGGTGCCTCTACGTGAACCTGCCGATCGCGCTGATCACGGTCATCCTCGCGCTCCGGTACGTGGTGGAGTCGAAGGCTCCGGGCGACCGGCACCTGGACATCCCCGGCGCCGTGCTCTCGAGCCTGGGCCTGGCCCTGCTCGTGTACGGCTTCACCGAGGCCTCCAAGCAGCAGGCCGACGGCAGCGGCACGGTGGGCTGGGGCGACCCGACCGTCGTGACGCTCCTGGCGATCTCCGTCGCGCTGCTGGTCGCGTTCGTGATCGTCGAGACCCGGGTCAAGAACCCGCTGCTCCCCATGCGCATCGTGCTCGACCGCAACCGCGGTGGCTCCTACATCGTCTTCCTGATGATCGGCGCCGGGCTGTTCTCGATGTTCCTGTTCATGACGCTCTACCTGCAGAACATCCTCGGCTACACGCCGCTCAAGGCCGGGTTCGCGTTCCTGCCCTTCAGCATCGGCATCATCATCGGCGCCGGAATCGTGTCGCAGATCCTGCCCCGCGTCGGGCCGCGGCCGCTGATGCTGGTCGGCATCTCGCTGGCGATCGCCGGCATGCTGCTGCTCCTGCGGACCACGCCCGACTCGTCGTACGTGTCCACCGTGCTCCCGGCCATCACGGTCATGAGCCTCGGCATGGCGGCCGTGTTCATCCCCGCGTCGAGCACCGCGCTCGTCGGCGTGGGCAAGCACGACGCCGGCGTCGCGAGCGCCCTGCTCAACACGTCCCAGCAGGTGGGTGGCTCCCTGGGCCTCGCCCTGCTGAGCACGTTCGCGATCAGCGCGACCGCCTCGAAGCTCACGGACCTAGCCGGCGGGTCCGAGCCGACGCAGGCCATGCTCGCGACCGCCCAGGTGGCCGGCTACCACGTCGCCTACCTCGGCGGCGCGGTGCTGATGTTCGTCGGCCTGGCCGCGGCGGCCACCCTGATCTCCGCGAAGAAGGACGACCTGCCGACGGAGGGTGCGGTCGCGGTCTGACCGACTCCCCCAGGGCACGACAGAGCCGCACGGTCCCTCGTCGGACCGTGCGGCTCTGTCGTGCGTCGGGGTCAGTCGTCCTTGTCGTCGCCGATGAACAGGAACTTCACCGCAAGGGTGGCGAAGAAGATCAGGCCGAAGACGAGGCCGACGAAGAAGAGGTAGTCCAGGCCGGGATGGTTCTCCCCGTCGAACGTGGCGACGCCCCGGACGACCACCACCACCAGGAAGATGACGAGGATCGCGATGGAGATGTAGCCCAGGCCCTTGGTGTTCTGGACGGGCTTCTCAGGTTTGGTCGAGTTCACCTCGGAAGTGGACCACAAAAGGTGCGTCCCGACCAGGGTTTCCTAGCGACGAACCTGCTGGTGGGCGGCGATTCCCTGCTCCGCCAGGTCCGCGGTCTCCTCGATCCGTGCCGTGCGCGTGACGTCCCGCCTGGCGTCCACGATCCAGCGCAGGATGCCGCGGCGGACCGCCTCGCTGAACGTCTCCCAGTGCTCGCGCGCTCGCGGGCGCTGGTCGAACGCGTCGAGGAGGTCCTGCGGCAGGACGAGGTTGTCGGCGTCGTCGAACCGGCTGTAGGACCCGTCCGCCTGGGCGGCGTCGATCACCGCGCGGCCGACCGGCGTCATGCGGCCGTCCGCCTCGACCCGCGCCACGCGCTGCTTGGACAGGACGCTCCACCCGCTGCCGGGACGTCGGCGGGTCAGCCAGAGCGCGGTGCGGTCGGCGTCGAGCGTCTGCGCCTGGCCGTCGATCCAGCCGAAGCAGAGGGCCTCCTCGATCGCCTCCTCGTAGGTCACCTGGGGCTTCCCGCTCGCCGCGCGCCACGTGACGAGCCAGATTCCCGACGACGTCGCGTGGTTCTCGGCCAGCCACTCGCGCCACTGCTGCGGCGACTCGACGAGGACCTGCTCGGCGTCGTCCTTCACAGCTCGTCCCTCCTGGTCGCCGCCGCGTCCCTGGCGCGCTCGGCCCGCTGCAGCTCGCGCTCGGTCGTCGTCGCCTCCTTCTCGTCGTGCCGGAGGTTCGCCTGGGCCTGGCCGACGTCCTTGTCCGCGATCGTCGCGGCCTTGCCCGCGGCCGCCAGCTTGCGACGAACCTCCGCCAGCGCCTTGACCAGGTCGTCCTCCTCGTCGTGGGCGTCCTGCGCGGCGCGTTCCGCGCGGTCGAGCAGGGCGGCGCTCTCGTCGCGGACCTGCCGGGCGGCGTCGTGCTTGCGCTGGGCCTCGGCGAGCGCCTGGTCCGCCGCGTCGAGAGCCTTGTCGGCCTCGTCGATCGCGCGCTGGCGGCGCTCCTCCGCGCGGGCACGCCGAGCCTCCTCCGGGTCGACCGCCGGCTTGACGAGGGTCAGCTTGGGTCGCTTCGGGGGCTCCTCGTCCTCCTTCGGCGCCGATGGCTTCGGCCTCGGGGTCGGCGTCGTCCGCGCGCCCGTCGTCGTCGTGGCGGTCGTGTCCGCGCTGCCGAAGCCGGACCACTCGCGCGAGGCCGTGAGCCGCCCCGAGGTGACCTCGCGCGCGACCGCAGGGTCGGCGAGCGCCGCGGTGAGCGTCGCGTCGAGCTCCTGCGTGACCGAGTCGCCGATGCGCTGGCCCGCGGGCTGTGCGAGCTTGCGGGCACGCGCGGTCAGGGAGCGGACGAGCGCCCGTCGCTGGGTGCTGAGCTCGCGCAGCGCGGGTCCGTCGAGGGACCGCTCGGCATCGCGCAGGCCCTCGCCGAGGGCGACTACCTGGTCCGCGAAGCCGGGGTCGTCGCGGACGAGCAGGTTCATCAGCCACGCGGAGACGGTCGGCTTGCGCAGCTCGGTGATCTGCTTTGCCAGCTCCCGGTCCCCGTCGGCCCGCGCGGCCTTGGCGGCGGCGTCGCGGTGCTCGATGAAGACGCTGGGCGGCCCGCCGTACAGCTCGTCGGCGATGTCGTCGAGCTCGGACATCACGACGCCCCGGGCTCGGGCCGGGCCAGCTCGAACCGAACGGTGCGCGTGGCCGTGTCCGCCTCCGTGAGCCGGACCTGCACGTCCGTCCCGAGCGGCAGGTCCGCACCCTCGATGCGGCCGCGCACCGCGGGGTCGCGCAGCTGCACGACCCCGGCGTCGCGGTCGGCGCGCACGTCGACGATCGCTCCGTCGAAGACCTCGCCGACCCGCCCGGTCAGCAGCGCCGCCTCGACGAGGTCGATGCAGCCGCGCTCGTACTCGCCCGCGTGCTTGTCGCCGCTCGCCATGAGCCCGGGCAGCTCCGGCAGGGCGTCGCGGGCCCATCCCGGCACCGGCGTGCCAGCGCTCAGCGCGACGCAGACCTCGCCGACGAACCGGTCGACGAGACGCCGCAGCGGTGCCGTCGTGTGGGCGTAGGGCGCGGCGATCGCCGCGTGCATCGTGTACGGCGGTACCTCCCCGTCGAACGCGACGTAGGCGGCTCCGCGCAGCAGGCTCGTCGCGTCGGTCAGCAGGGCGGCGTGCGCCGGGTCGGACGCGTCGAGGTTGCGGATGACGTCGCCCGGGGTCGCGCCCGCGGGCCAGTCGATCTTCAGCGCGTGCGCGGAGCGCTTCAGGCGCTCGACGTCGCGGGGGTCCGCCTCCGGGAGCGTGCGCAGGATGCCGATGCGCCCGTCGAGCATGAGCCGGGCCGCGCTCATCCCGGTGAGCAGCGAGATCTGCGCGTTCCACTCCTCCACCGGCAGGGTCGCGCGACTGCCCAGCGTCCAGGTGCCGTCGGGCTGCTGCTCGACCACCTGCTCGGGCGTGGGCAGCGTGATGCCGCCGCGCCGCTCCTCCGCCGCCCGCCGCAGCGTCCCGACGACCTTCAGGAGCTTCAGCGTCTCGTCCGCCGTGCCGTCGTCGATCGACTGCTGCGCACCGTTGTACGTCAGCTGGGCACGACTCTGTACACGCTTGCGCTCGACCGTCGTCCGGATGGGCTCTCCCCGCTCGTCGAGCTCGATCGTCCACAGCAGCGCGGGCGTCGTCTGGCCCGGGAGTAGGCTCGCGCGGCCCTCGCTGAGCTCCGGCGGGTGCAGCGGGGTCCGGCCGTCGGGGGCGTACAACGTCTCCACGCGGACCCGGGCCTCGTCGTCGATGGCTCCGCCGGGCACCACCCAGGCCGCGACGTCCGCGATGGCGTAGTGCACCCGGAAGCCGTCGGCGGTGCGCTCGATGTGCACCGCCTGGTCGAGGTCCATCGAGCCCTCGGGGTCGATGGTGACGAACGGGAGGTCGCTGATCTCGCCGGAGGTGTCGGCGGTCGTCGCCTCGGCCTCGGCGACCACGGCCGGCGGGAACGCCGCGGGTATGTCGAGCTCGTGGCGCAGCGCCGCGAGACCGTCCCGGACGAGCACGTCCACCGCGGGGGCGTCGGGACGTTGCTGACCGGCCTGCAGCTGGACGTGGCGTCGGGGCACATCGAGAGCCTAGGCCGCGACCGCGGTCCGCGCGGGGGCACGCCCGTGCCGGCCAGCACGCACGGCCCTGGAGATGCGGCATACAGTCGCAGGCGGGAAGGCACCTCAGGAGGTTGCGATGGACTCGACGCTCGATATGCACGGCTACCAGCCGGATGCCGAGGACAGCCTGCGCGAGTACATCGACCGGCTCGTCGCCGAGGGCTACACCGTCTTCGGAGGCCAGGGCGCCGACCCGGTGCTCATCGACCCGGGCGGCAAGGCCGTCGAGACCTGGCGCGAGGACTACCCGTACGAGACGTTGATGGATCGCGAGGAGTACGAGGAGGCCAAGTACCGCCTGCAGATCGAGCTGCTCAAGCTGCAGTACTGGGCGGAGGACAACGGCGAGCGGCACGTCGTCGTGTTCGAGGGCCGCGACGCGGCCGGCAAGGGCGGAACGATCAAGCGGTTCATGGAGCACCTGAACCCCCGCGCGGCCCGCGTCGTGGCGCTGACGAAGCCCACGACCACCGAGCAGGGCCAGTGGTACTTCCAGCGCTACATCGAGCACTTCCCGACCTCGGGCGAGATCGTGCTGTTCGACCGGTCCTGGTACAACCGCGGGGGCGTCGAGCGCGTCATGGGCTTCTGCTCGGACGACGAGTACGCGGCGTTCATGCGCCAGACCCCGGAGTTCGAGCGACTGATCGTCGACGAGGGCATCCACCTGACCAAGTTCTGGTTCTCGGTGACCCGCCGCGAGCAGCGCACCCGCTTCGCGATCCGCCAGATCGACCCCGTCCGGCGCTGGAAGCTGTCGCCGATGGACCTCGAGTCCCTCGGCCGGTGGGACCTGTACTCCGCGGCGAAGGAGGCGATGTTCGTCGGGACGGACACCGACCACGCGCCGTGGATCACGGTCCGCAGCAACGACAAGAAGCGCGCCCGGCTCAACGCCATGCGCTACTTCCTCGGCCAGTTCTCCTACGAGGGCAAGGACGAGACGGTCGTCGGCAAGGTCGACCCGCTCATCGTGCAGCGGGCGCGCGACGCTGTCGGCGACTGAGCGGCGCGGCGGGGAGCGGTCACCGTGGCAGAGTCGTCGCCATGCCCACCACCTCGCCGCGCGCGACGATCGCGATCCTGGGACCGGGAGGGGTCGGCGGTCTCGTCGGCGCCCTGGCAGCGCGGGCCGGTCATCGGGTCGTCTTCGTCGCCAGGGACTCGACCGTCCAGGTGCTCCGCTCGGACGGGATCAGCGTCCGGAGCGGTCTCTTCGGTGACTTCTCGGTCGAGGTCGAGGCCGACACGCGACTGCGTGAGCCGGTCGACCTCTGCGTCGTCGCGATCAAGCACACGTCGCTGACGGACGCACTCGACCGGGTGCCCGCCGACCTGGTCACCGACGGGCTCGTCGTCCCGCTCCTCAACGGCGTCGAGCACGTCGAGCTCCTGCGGGACCGGTTCGCGCCGGAGTCCGTCGCCGCCGGGGTCATCCGCGTCGAGTCCACGCGGACGGGACCCGGCCGGATCGTGCACGGCAGCCCGTTCGCCGACGTCGGCATCGCGAGCCGCACCGCACCGCGCGACCGGCTCGAGTCGGCCGCCGCGCTGCTCCAGGGGGCGGGGCTGAGCACGCGGGTCCTCGACGACGAGCGGGAGATGCTCTGGGGAAAGCTCGCCGTCCTCGCGCCGTTCGCCCTCCTGACCACCCGGTACGGCGCGACCATCGGCGAGATCCGCACCACACGTCACGACGAGCTCGACGAGCTGGTCACCGAGGTCGCGGCGGTGAGCCGGGCGAGCGGCGGTCCGGACACGCCCCCGGAGACGGCCCTGCGGTTCTACGACGCTTTCGAGCGCGACGCGAAGTCGTCGATGCAGCGCGACGCCGAGGCGGGACGGCCGCTCGAGCTGGACGCCATCGGCGGCGCCGTCCTGCGGGCAGGACGGCTGCACGGTGTGCCGACACCCGCGACCGAGCGGCTGGTCGCCGAGCTCACCTGACGCCGGCGGCTCCGGGGCGGAGGGCGTGGGATTCGAACCCACGAGAACGGGGTTGTCCCGCTCCAACGGTTTTCAAGACCGTCTCTTTCGGCCGCTCAGACAGCCCTCCCGCGCGAGCCGACCCGACGGGGCCGTCCGCAGCGCGCACGAGTCTCCCACAAGCGCGCGTCAGACTCCGTGGATGGCCTCGACCCGGCCGGTGGCGATGGCCTCGAGCAGCACGGCGTGGTCCTGCTCGGTGCGGTCCGCGTACTCCTCGGCAAAGGTCGCGAACGCCTCGTCGGCGGTCTTCGAGGTGCCCAGGTAGGCCGCGATCGCGATGCGGTCGCCCGAGCGGGCGTGCGCGCGGGCCAGGGTCCACGCGCAGAGCTCGGAGTAGCGGGCCATCCCGGTCGGCAGCATCGTCTCGATCACCACCGAGCCCTTCCAGTCGCGCAGCTGGCGCAGGTAGAAGTCGCGCTGCACGCCGTCGATCCCCTGCGTGCGCTGCCAGCCGAGCATGGTGTCGCTCGCCGCCTGCATCAGCCGCTGGCCCTCGACCACCCGCTGCCCGGACTGGGTGTACTCGCTCGCGCCCAGGAACTGCTCGAGCACGGACGGCTGCGCCTCCTTGGCCTGCAGGATCAGCAGGTCGTTCTCGTCGATCCCCTGCAGGAGCAGGATCCAGGCGCGTGTGCCGACGCTGCCCACGCCGACCACCTTGCGGGCCATGTCGATGACCCGGTACTGCTCGAGCAGGTGGCGCCGATCCGGCTGCAGGGTCGCGCGGTAGGAGCGGACCAGCTTGGCCAGGCGCTCGGCGAAGTCCTTGGCCCCCTCGGCACCGAGCAGCTCCTCGAGGGTGGTGACCAGGGGCGGGTCGGAGATCAGCCGACGCTGCCCGTCGACGACCTCGGTCAGCTTGTTGACCGACTGGAGGTGGTCGCGGGTGCGCGCCTTCGCGATCATCGACTGCGTCCGCTTGGCCTGGGTCTTGCCGAGCTGCGAGAGGTACTCGCCCATGAAGTCGTCCACGTCGATCCGGGCGTACCAGACCTCGAGCTCGGTCTTCGTCGCGAACTCGCGCATGGTCTCGCGGTACTTGCGTGCGGCGCCGACGACCATCGCGCGGCGCTCCTTGCGCGGGATGCCGTTCGCCCGCGCGGCCACCTCGATGGACGCCACCAGGCGCTTGACGTCCCACTCGAACGGGCCGGGCAGCGTCTCGTCGAAGTCGTTCAGGTCGAAGAGCAGGCGCCGCTCGGGCGTGCCGTACAGACCGAAGTTCGACATGTGCGCGTCACCGCACAGCTGGACCTCCAGGCCGGTGTTCGGGGTCGACGCCAGGTCCGATGCCATGATCAGCGCGGCACCGCGGTAGAACGCGAACGCGGAGGTCGCCATCCGGCCGTACCGCAGCGGGACGAGCTCGGGGACCCGGCTGGTGCCCTGGCCGATCAGCAGGTCGACCGGATCGGGTCGCTTGTCACCGCCGGTTGCCAGGGCAAGCGAGGTGCGCGGCGTCAGGACGCGTGCAGCGGCGCCGCGCGCCCTGCGCTCGTCGCGCGTGAGGTGGTCGACGTGGTCAGTCGCCCGGCGGCGGGAGGGGCGCAGCGGAGGGGCGGGGCGCACGGCGCCGGCGTCGAGCGGCTGCGGGGTTGCGGTCATAGGGGCAACCTAGGCGCGAACCTGCACGTCACGGAAGGGCCGCGCCTCAGTCGCCGGTCTCCCACCAGAACGGCGCCAGCCCTGGCGAGACGACGAGATAGCCGTGCAGGGCCGCGACCCGCGCCAGCTGAGTCTCGTAGGTGGCCACCGCGACGATCTCCGGGTGCGCGAGAGCGGCCCCGATGTGCAGCGCCGTGAACGGCGGCAGCACACCCGACACCTTCGTCGCCGCCCGCAGCGTCTGGTCGGAGAACCGGACCACCGTCACGCGCTCCTCGACCTCCCGCGCGACCCCGCGGGCCTCCACGCCGCCCGGGAGGGCGAACCGGCGTAGCTCCGTCAGGCCCAGCGGCGTCGTGACCAGCTCGTCCTCGTGGTCGTGAGCCCACGCGAGCCAGTCGTCGTGGCTCGACGAG
The DNA here is from genome assembly GCF_056404795.1 of Cellulomonas sp. P2_B4. NCBI lineage: Bacteria > Bacillati > Actinomycetota > Actinomycetes > Micrococcales > Cellulomonadaceae > Cellulomonas > Cellulomonas sp. P2_B4. Next base: position 63,377 of record NZ_JBFUDI010000009.1, on the reverse strand, counting down.
CCCACCACGTACTGCGCGAGCGCGGAACCGTCCGCGTACACGCGGCGGGCGGGCAGGGCTGGGGTGGACGGAGGATTGGGTCCGACCACGGCACGCAGGCTGGGCTCGTCGTCGGGCGCCGGCCGCGGGTCCCCGACGAGGGACGGCGGCGGGCTCGGCTCGTCGTCCAGCGGCGGGCGCGGGGTGGCGAGGGGACCCGGTGCCGGCTCCTCGACGGGTGCCGGTCCGTCGCCGTCCTCGTCGCGTGGAGCGTCAGCCTCGGGCGTGGCTTCGTCGCCCGCGTCCTGCGCGTCCTCGTCGACGGGAGCGGGCGGCGTGGGATCGGGCGGGTCCGACGCAGCGCGCGGCTGCGGGAGCAGGGTGCCCTCGTCGTCGTCACCGCCGGAGCGCGGTGAGGGGACGGGATCGGGGGGCATCGTCACATGATTCCCTACGTGCTCGCCGGGTACCGCTGCCCGGGCACGACTGCGGCCGACCCCCCTGCAGGGGTCGGCCGCGGTCGTGGTGGAACCTCAGCGGTTCACCGGCTGCGCAGACGCTCCATCGCGAGCTGCACGAGCGAGATCAGCGCCTGCTTGGTGGCGGCACGCGACCGTGCGTCGGTGTAGAGCACCGGCACGTGCGCCGGGATCGCCAGGGCGTCACGGACGTCGTCCAGCTGGTGCTTGGCGACGCCGTCGAAGCAGTTCACGCCGACGACGAACGGGATGCCGCGGCTCTCGAAGTAGTCGACGGCCGGGAAGCACTGGTCGAGCCGGTCGGTGTCGACCAGGACGACGGCGCCGATGGCACCGCGGACCAGGTCGTCCCACATGAACAGGAACCGGTCCTGGCCAGGGGTACCGAACAGGTAGAGCCAGAGCGACCCCGGCAGGGCGATGCGACCGAAGTCCATCGCCACCGTCGTGGTGGTCTTGCGGTCCGACACACCGCCGGCGTCGTCGACGCCGACCGAGTGCTCGGTCATCGCGGCCTCGGTGTTGAGGGGCTCGATGTCCGAGATGGAACCGATGAAGGTCGTCTTGCCGACGGCGAAGCCGCCCGCGACGACGATCTTGACGACTGTGGGTGCGACGCTTCCTGCCGTGCCCGCCGGAGCGGCCACAGCGGCGTCAGAGGGCGGAAATGCCATTGAGAACACTCTCCAGCACGCTGAGGGACAGGGCAGGCGATTCACCGGTGTTGACCTCGACCGGCTGAGAGGTGTGCACACGCACGACTTGCTGCTCGGCGAGGTCGGACACGAGGATCCGGATCACGCCCAGGGGCAGGTGGAGCAGGGCCGACAGCTCGGCGACCGAGATGTAGTTCGACGCTGCGTGTTGCAGGATCGCCCGCTTCTCGGGCGGCAGACCCTGGCTGGCGACTGCGCCAGGCATCGCCTCGACCAGTGCCTCGAGAGGCAGGTCGGAGCGCGCCGAGCGCACGCGGCCACCGGTCACGGCATAGGGCCGGACCGTTCTGGCCTCGTACTCGATGTGCTCACTCATCGTCGGGGATCCGTCGGCTCAGGCCACGGGAGCGCGCGTGGCGCCGTCGACGGGGAGCTGTCCACGCATCTCGGAGATGAGCTGCGGGGTGAGCGTGGCTTCGGTACGGGACACGAGCATCGCCATCTCGTAGCCGATGAGTCCCACGTCGCAGGACGACTCGGCGACAACGGCGAGGACGGAGCCGTTCGAGACGCTCATGAGGAAGAGGAACAAGTTGTCCATCTCGATGATCGCCTGACGCACCTCCCCCGCACGAAGCTGGCGCGCTGCGCCACGGGTAAGGCTCGACATTCCCGAGACGATGGCCGCGAGCTGGTCGCCGCTGGTGCGGTCGAGCTGCTCGGACATCGCCATGAGAAGACCGTCCGCAGACACCACGAGTGTGTGGCGAGTGCCGGGCACGGTCCGGACGAAGTTGTCCAGGAGCCAGCCGAAGTTGGCTGCCTCGGTGCTGAGCGCGGTCACACTTCCTCCTTGCTGGTGCAGTCGATGACTGCGGGGTCAGACGTCACCAGGGCTGGGACGACGGTTGAGGGGGATGTTGAGAGAAAAACGTCTGTCATCAGCTCTCGCCGTTCTGGCTGGAGGGATCCTCCGAGGCCTGGCGGCCCCGGCTCGTCCCGGACTGGAAGCTCGACAGGCGCGAGCGGAGCTGGTCCGCGTCTCGCTGCACGGGCTTCCCTTCGTCCTCGGCGATCGTCGACGCCGGGACAGCTTGGGCGACACGCTTGGTCAGTCGCTCGGCGGAGCCACCCGACGCGGACGGCCGGTAGGCCGACAGCTGGGAGAGCTCGGAGAGCGCCTGCTCCTGGATGTCCGAGCGCAGCGCGAGCATCGCGGCCACCTCGTCGTCCAGCGTGCCGACCCGCGGGGCGACCGACGGCGGCAGCGCAGGCTGCGGGACCGTCGAGTGCGGTGCGGGGTTCGGGCGGGAGTTCCAGTCCGGCGGCGACCAGGAGCCGGCCGACGGGTGCTCGGGGACGACCGGGGCGACGGGCGCGACCGGCGCAGGCGCCGCCTCTGCCTCGGGGAAGGCGGTCTGGACGGGGGCGGGAGCCGACCACTGGTTGGTCGACGCCATCCACGTCTGCGGCTCGGGCTGCGCGGCCGGGGCCGGAGCCTCCGCCGTCCAGGCCGACGTGCGGACCGGGGCGACCTGGCTGACCGGGACCTCGAAGGCGGCCGGGGCCGGCGCGACCGGAGCGACGGGTGCTGCTGCTGCCGGCTGGTCGGCCTTCTTGCGGCCGAACAGACCCCAGCGACGACGACCCTTCGAGTCCTCGGTGGCGGGCTGGACCAGCTCGCCGAAGGCGGTCTGCGGTGCCGGGGCGGCCACGGCGGCGAGCGCCTCGGGGGCCCAGGCGGGAGCCTCGGCGACCGGGGCGGCCTCGGCGACGGGCACCGGCTGCTGCTGGTCGAACGACGGTGCGTACGGCTGCTCGTAGGTCGGCGCGAAGGAGGACGGCTCGAAGGCCTGCTCGTCGGCCGTGACGGCCGCCTCGGCCTCGATCGGCGTGAAGAGCTGCGTCGGCTGCTCGACCTCCGGGTGCACCTCCTCGAACGTCGGCCACGCCGGGGCGTCGGCCTCGGGTGCGGCCCAGGCGGGCGTCCCCTCGGCGACGGGTGCCTCGGCGACCTCGGCCTCGGCCGGGGTCCAGACGGGCTCCTCGACATCGGCGACGACGTCGAACACGACGGGCTCCGGCAGGACGAACGCCTCGGCGTCGACCGGCGCTGCGGCCTCTTCCCAGGAGGGCGTCGGCCAGGCGGCGTCCACGGCGGGAGTCTCGGGCTCGACCTCCGCGACGGGCTCGACCTCGGCGACAGGCTCGACCTCGGCGACCGGCTCCGGCACGACGGGCATCGACCCGGTGTGCCAGGCCCGCGCCTCGTCGAGCGTCCGCTCGAACGGCACGTACGCGGCGGGCGTCTCGGCTGCCGGGGCAGCCCAGCCGGCGTAGCCGCTGTAGCTCGTGAAGGACTGGACGGGGGCGACCGGGGCGGCCTCCGCGACGGTCTCGACCTCGGCGACCGGGACGGCCTCGGGCTCGGGCTCGACGACAGACTCGACGGGCTCTGCGCTGACCGGCTCGAAGGCGGCCGGCTCGAAGGCCGCCGGCTCGAACGCGGCAGGTTCGAACGCAGCCGGCTCGAAGGCGGCCGGCTCGGCGACGGCCTCGGCCGGGGCCGAGAGCTCGGACGCGACGATCGGCGACCAGGCCGGCGACTCGGCGACGGCGAGGTTCCAGGCGTCGGTGTCGACGACGGGCGCCTCCCAGGCCGGGGTCTCCTCGGACAGTGCCTCGGCGGCCGGCCGGACCTCGAGCGCCGGAGCGGACTCGGTGGTGACCTCGGTGGAGGCCGGGAGATCCCACGCGGGGGTCGGCTCCCAGACCGCGGTGTCCTCGACGGCGGCCTCGGTCTCGACGACCGACTCGGCGACGGGGGCTGCCCAGGCGGGCGTGGGCTCCCAGACGGCCTCGTCGGCAACGGGTGCCTCATCGGCGACCGGTGCGTCCTCGGCGACGGGCGCCTCCCACACGGGAGCGATCTCGTCGTCCGCTGCGGGGGCGTCCCAGGCGGGAGCGTCCTCGGCGACGGGGGTCTCCCACGACGGGGTCTCCTCGGCGACGGGGGCGTCCCACGACGGGGCGTCCTCGGCGACCGGGGTGTCCTCGGCGACCGGCGCCTCCTCGACGACCGGGGCCTCCCACGCGACGGCGTCCTCGACGGCGGGCGGTGCCCAGGCGGCAGCGTCCTCGGCGACCGGGGCCTCCCACGTCGGGGCGTCGACGGCCTCGGCGGCGGGGCTCTCCCACGCGGGGGTGGGCTCCCAGACGGGGGCGTCCTCCGCGCTCGGCGGGGCCCACGAGGGGTCGGGCTCGAAGACGGCGACGTCCTCGCCCTGCGTCAGGTGCTCGGCGATCACGATCTCGGCGGCAGCCTCCATCGAGGCGGCCTCACGGTGCTCGGCCTCCTGCGCCTCCCACGAGTCGTCCTCGTCGTCGGCGAGCGAGGGGATGACCATGGGCTCGACGGGAGCTGCGTGCGCACCGGCGGACATCCACGGGGCGCGGACGTTCGAGGTCGACTCGGCCTCGCCCTCGCCTGCGGCGATCTGCTCGGCGGTGCGACCACGGAAGCCGGAGAACAGGCCGGCACGTGCGGCGGGCGCCGGGGCGGCCGCGCTGCTCGTCGTGGTCGGCTCCTCGGGCGTGGCCCAGGCGGGGGTCGAGGCGCGGCTGCGGCTCGGCAGGCCACCGCCCGCGGGGGCGGCGGTCGGCGGGGTCCAGTCGGAGCCCAGCGCGGCCGCGGAGATCTCGGGCGCGATGTGGCCGTCGGGTGCCTCGGGCAGGACGAGGTTGTCCTCGTCGAACGTCTTCTTGGAGCGCGACGGCAGCGTGGCAGCCGGCTGGATCTCGGTGACCGGGATCGGGCCCTCGTCGACCGACGCGTCGTCGTCGCGGCTGCGGCGCTTCGGCAGGCCGAGCGGCGTCTGGCCGTCGGTGAGCGCCGCGAGGTCGACCTCTTCGACGAGCGGGGCCTCGATCTGGGGCAGGCCCGGGTCGACGCGGGGGGCGGCGAGCGCGGCCGGGGCCCCGTTGCCGTACAGCGCGGTCTCGGTCGCGACGAACAGCGTCGCGGGGAAGCGCACGATCGTCTCGGTGCCGGTGCCGTGCGAGGCCTTGAGCAGCTTGACGTCAGCACCGAGGCGCTGGGCGATGCGGCCGACGACGAAGAGGCCGAGGCGCTGGTTGCCCAGGGAGTCGCTGGCGGACGTGGACTCGATCTTCGAGTTGGCGGCCTCGAGCTCGATCTCGCTCATGCCCAGACCGTGGTCGAGGATGCGGACGACGACGTACTGGCCCGAGACACCGGTGGTGACCGTGACGGGCGTCTCCGGCTCGGAGAAGATCGTCGCGTTCTCGAGGAGCTCGGCGAGCATGTGCGCCGCGCCCAGGGCGTTGAAGCCGTGCATGTGCGGGTCGACCTGCAGGTCGAGCTCGATGCGGTCGTACTGCTCGATCTCCGAGGAGGCCGTACGCACGACGTCGGACAGCGGCATGGCGTCGCGCAGACGACGGCCGGTGTCGATGCCGGCGAGCACGAGGAGGGACTCCGCGTTACGACGCATGCGGGTGGCGAGGTGGTCGAGGCGGAAGAGGTTGGCCAGCGTGCTGGGGTCCTCCTCGGCGCGCTCGAGGGAGTCGATGAACGACAGCTGCCGGTTCAGGAGGACCTGGTCGCGGCGGGCGACGTTGACGAACATCTCAGCGATGGAGCCACGCAGAGCGGCCTGCTCCTGGGCGACCTGCACGGTCGTCTGGTTGACCGAGTTGAACGCGCGGGCCAGCTGGCCCACCTCGTCGCGGGACGTGACGGGGATGGGCTCGAGCGTGATCTCGGGGCCCTCACCGGGGACGGCCACCTGCTCGACGAGACGCGGCAGCTGCTCCTGGACCTCACCGGCGGCCACCGTCAGGCGTCGCAGCGGGACGACGATGGCGCGAGCGACGACGAGGGCGAAGAACAGGGACACCAGAGCGGCGGCGATGGCCAGACCGATCGTGATGAGCGCCTGGCTGCGGGCGTCGGTGGCGGCCTGCTTGGCCACGACCTCGGCCTGGTTCAGGATCTCCTCGTTGAGGTTCGACAGGTTCGTCGTCTGGTCCTGGATCTCCTTGACCCAGATGTTCGGGTCGACCTGGCCGAACGTCGAGCCGTCACCGCTGGCGAGGATGGCCCGCATACGCGTGAAGTTGGAGGTCGGGTCCTTCGTCGGCAGCGCGAGGCCGGGCTGCGCGAGCGAGTCGACCTCGTTGCGGGCACGGGTACGGGCCAGCTCGGTGGCCGCGGCCTGGTTGCCGTACCCACGGACCATCGCCTGGTTGGCACCGCCGCTGGCGAGCACCGACACACCGTCGATGAGCTCGGTGACCAGGTTGTCCGAGACGTCGCCGACCTCGCGGTACGAGGTGATGTACGCCGCGAGGCCACGGTCCTTGAGGCTGTTGGAGACCTGCTCCATGAGCGCGATCTGGCCCGTGATGATGTCCGAGTAGTCGCGCATGATGACGGCGCGCTGCGACTTGATGTCGACGAGCGTGCGGACGGCGGGCAGCAGCGTGTTGTGCGCGAGCTGGACGTCCTGGAACTCGGTGACGACCGCGTCGGGGAACTCGTCGAAGTCGAGCGCCGCGGTCAGCGGCTTCACGGCGGCGAGCGCGGAGTCCGTGGCCTTGCGGGCCTCGGCGATCTGCTCCGGGGAGCCACCGGTGAGCGACAGCGTGCGCTCCGTCTCGAGCGAGGAGGCCAGCGGCGCGTAGGCCTGCAGGGTGTCGACGACACCCACGGCGGCGTTCGCGTAGCGCAGCTCCTGGAGCGCGACGTACGAGATGTATGCACCCGTGCCGAAGATCACGAGCATGGGGACGGCAAGGACAGCCATCACTTTGGCGCGAATGCCGAGCCGTCGCAGCATGTCGTTCCTTTCCGTCTTCCGACAACGGGTGTTGCCACCAGGTCGATCCGGTCCAGCGTCTGTCGACCCACGAGGAGTCCCGTTCGCAGTCATCGGCTCTTGGGCGTCTGACCATTAGCCCGCGGCCAGAGTTTGCCACGGACGTCACCCGCTGGGATACGAGAAGTTGCTCCCGGCGTGCGGGTCACCTGTGCTAACGGGGGGTTGGTCCAGGGTCCGAGACGATCGGAACCTACCGTTCGGTACCTCGAAATGCGCGCATCTGGTCGAGAGTTACTGTGCGGTCGTGCGTGCGGTCGTGATCAGCGAACCCGGCGGCCCGGAGGTCCTGGCCGTCGCGGAGGTGCCCGAGCCCGAGCCCGGCCCCGACGATCTGACCGTCGAGGTCGCCGCCGCGGGGGTCAACCGCGCCGACCTCCTCCAACGTCTCGGGCAGTACCCACCGCCCGCCGGCGCTCCCGCGTGGCCCGGGCTGGAGGTCTCCGGCACGGTCGTCGCGGTCGGTCCCGGTGTGGCCGACGACGGCTGGCAGGTCGGCGACCAGGTGGCCGCCCTGCTGCCCGGCGGCGGGTACGCCGAGCGCGTCGTCGTCCCCGCCGGTCTGGTCCTGCGGGTTCCCGACGGGGTCTCGACGATCGACGCCGCCGCGCTCCCCGAGGGGGTCGCGACCGTCTGGTCCAACCTCCGGGCCGCCCGCCTCTCGCCCGGCGAGACGCTGCTGGTGCGCGGAGGCTCCGGCGGGATCGGTTCGCTGGCCGTCCAGATCGCGCACGCCCTCGGCACCACGGTCCTCGCGACCGCCGGCGGCCCGCAGCGCACGGCTCGCCTCGGAGCGCTCGGTGCGGCGTCGTCGTTCGACCACCGCCTGCCCGGCCTGCCCGACCGCGTCCTCGCCGCGACCGACACCCACGGGGTCGACGTCATCCTCGACGTGCTCGGCGCGGGAGGGCTCGCGGAGAACCTCGCGATGCTCGCCGACGACGGCCGCCTCGTCGTCATCGGGCTGCAGAAGGGTCGTCGCGGCGAGATCGACCTGTCGGCGCTGATGGCCAAGAGGGCCGCGGTCCTGGGCACGACGCTGCGGTCGCGGCCGCTGGATCAGAAGGTCGCGATCATGGACGGGGTCCGGCGGCACGTCTGGCCGTTCGTCGAGGACGGTTCCGTGCACCCCGTCGTGCACGCGCGCGTCCCGTTCGACGAGGCCCCCGAGGCCCACCGCCTCCTCGAGTCCGGCGAGGCCTTCGGCAAGGTCCTCCTGATCCCCTGACGCACGACGCGTCATCGCCCACGCCAGGAGAGACAGCGACGTCCGCACTCGTGTGGGCCATGGGCCCCGCGAGTGCGGACGTCGCGGAGGTCAGTCCAGGAGGCCGGCCGCGAGGGCCGGGACGATGACCGGGGTCAGCGGCAGGCGCGGGATGAGCGTGGCCTGGACCGCGTGGTAGAGGTCGGCCTTGCCGGCCCAGACCGTCCGGGACACCTCGTTCGTCGTGCCGAGCTCGTGCCACCACGACCCGCCGACGCGGTCGAGGTGGTGCGCACCGATGTACTCCCACCACTGCGTGTACGCGTCGTCGAACCGCTGCTCGCCGGTCGCCGCGTGCAGGGCGGCGGCGGCGCCGACGGCCTCGGCCGCGACCCAGTGCATGCGCTCGCGCACGACGGGCTCGCCGGACCAGTCGACCGTGTAGACGAACCCGGGGGCACCGTCGACGTCCCAGCCCTCGGCCACCGCGGCGTCGAACAGGGCGGTGGCGTCGGTCAGCATCCACGCCGGGGCCACGTCGCCGGCGGCGGTCACGGCCGCGCGGGCGTGGAGCGTCAGGCGCGACCACTCGAGCCAGTGCCCGATCGTCGCGCCGTAGGGACGGAACGGGTGCGCGGGCTCGTCGATGTTGTAGTCGAGGTCGGCGGTCCAGGCGGAGTCGAAGTGCTCCGGGATGCGCCACTGGTTCTCGGCCGCGTAGCGGTGCACCACGGTCGTGATGATGCGCAGCGCGCGGTCGAGCCAGATGCGGTCGCCCGTGACATCGGCCGCGGCGAGGTACGCCTCGACGGTGTGCATGTTGGCGTTGACGCCGCGGTAGCCGTCGAGGTCGGAGAACGTGCGGTCCCACTCCTCGACCGACATGCCGGCCTCGTCGTCCCAGAAGTGCTTCTCGGAGACGGCCAGCGCCTCGTCCAGGAGCTCGCGCGCACCCGGGCGGCCGGCCGCGGTCGCGGACGATGTCGCGAGGATGACGAACGCGTGCGGGTAGGCGGCCTTGGCGGTGTCGACCGGCGTGCCGTCGCGCGAGACCTCGGCGAACCAGCCGCCGAACTCGACGTCGTGAAAAGCACCGCGCAGCGCGTCCAGCCCGTGGTCGACCACCGCGGCGGAGCCGGGGCGGCCCAGCAGGTGCCCGATCGCGTAGACGTGCGTCATCCGGCACGCGATCCACAGCTCGAGCGGTCCGTCGACGGGCTCGCCCACCTCGTCCTGCCGGGCGAAGCCGCCGGGGACGACGCTGCGCCGTCCGAAGTCGAGGAGCCGGTCGGTCTCACCTTCGAGCCAACGGGCATGGGCGGGGGTTGTCAGCCAGGCCATGCGGCCCACCCTAACGAGATTGGACGAATTGTTCCGACGACGACCAACGGGCGGGCACGGGCCGCATCGGCACGCCGCGAGCGGTGGGCGGATCCAGGTTCGTCGGACAGAATGCCCAGATGAGCGAGAGCGAGCCCCAGACCCCGCGCGTCGTCGTCGTGAGCCCGTCGGACGGGCCAGAGCCCGAGGATGCCCCCGAGGACATCGGCTCGCTGGTCGAGCAGCCCGCCAAGGTCATGCGGATCGGCACGATGATCAAGCAGCTTCTCGACGAGGTCCGCAGCGCCCCGCTGGACGACGCCGCCCGGATCCGGCTGGCCGAGATCCACGAGCGGTCGCTGCACGAGCTCGAGGAGGGGCTGTCGCCGGAGCTGGTCGACGAGCTGCACCGCATCACGCTCCCGTTCGTCGAGGACCAGGCGCCGTCGGACGCCGAGCTGCGGATCGCCCAGGCCCAGCTGGTCGGCTGGCTCGAGGGGCTGTTCCACGGGATCCAGACCGCGCTCGTGGTGCAGCAGATGGGCAACCAGGTCCAGGTGGGCGGCCCGCGTCGGCAGCTCCCCCCGGGCTCCCGCCCGCCGGGCATGCCGCTGGCGACGGAGGACGACCCGCAGCGCTCGACGGGCCAGTACCTCTAGAACTGTCCGTGCGTCCGGGCGCTCGCTGGCCCGGACGTTCGTGTCCGAGCGCCGGGTCGCCACGGTGTCGTGGTCAGGCGGGCGGCGGGGCCTCTTCGGAGGGGTCGTCCTCGCGGTCCAGCCCCGTCAGGACGATCGCGCCGCTCACCAGCAGCAGCCCGACCACCTCGAGCCCGTGCGGCACCTGCTGCAGGGCGACGGCACCGACCAGGGCCGCCATCGCGGGGAGCATCGCGAGCAGCACCGCGAAGGTCGCCGCGCGCACGCGGCGCAGGACCAGCTGCTCGATCGCGTAGGGGATCACCGACGAGCAGACCGCGATCGCGACGATGAGCAGCGCCAGCTGCCAGTCGTGCAGCACGGGCACGGCGCCGGCGGACAGGAACGGCGCGAAGACGACCGCGCCGGCCGCCATCGCGACGGACAGGCCCGTCACTCCCCCGGCCCGGCCGCGCGCGACCCGCCGTCCGAGCAGGATGTAGGCCGCCCAGCAGGCCGCCGCCAGGAAGATCGCGACGAGCCCGACCACGGCGTCCGAGCCGCCGGTCAGCGAGATGCCCGCCAGCAGGACCACCCCGAGCGCCGCGATCGCGATGCCGACGCGGTCGCGCCAGCCGTGGCCCGTGAACGCCGCGACGGCCACCGGGCCGAGGAACTCGATGGCGACCGCCGTGCCCAGAGGCAGGTGGTCGATCGCGATGTAGAAGGTCACGTTCATCGCCGCGAGCACGATGCCGAAGACGATCGCGGTGCGCAGCGCGGGCCACGTCCACAGACCTCGCGTCGACCACGGCCGGCGCCACAGCAGGAGGACGATCGCGGCCACGGAGACCCGGAGCCAGGCGACGGTGGCGGGGGTCAGCGTGCCGAACACGCGCACGGCCACCGCGGCGCCCAGGTACTGCGTCAGCCCGGACAGGGCGAACAGCAGCGGGGCGGGCACGGGGAAAGGCTAGGTCAGGCGGTCAAACCCGAGGGTCCGACGAGGGCCCGGAGGGATCGCGTCCGGCGTCGTCAGGCCACCAGGCTGCGCAGGACCGCGAGCGCGCCGTCGTCCTCGATGCTCCCGGTGACCTCGTCGGCGGCCAGGCGCGTGGTCTCGGGCGCATGACCCATGGCGACGCCGCGCGCCGCCCACCGCAGCATCTGGATGTCGTTGCTGCCGTCGCCGATCGCGACGGTCGAGTGGGGCTCGACGCCGAGCTCGCGCCGGATCTCCTCGAGCGCGCTGGCCTTGGAGACGCCGCCCGGCGTCAGGTCCAGCCACGCGCTCCAGCCGACCGCGTACTCGACCTCGTGCAGGCCGACCCGCGCGACGACCGCGTGGAAATCGTCGGGACTGCTGTTGGGGGCGCGGATGATGACGCGGGTCGCGGGCGTGTCGGTGAGCTCCTCGAACGAGACCCGCTCCAGCTCGCCCGACAGCTCGCCCTCGGGGAAGTCGCCGGAGACCCGGAACCCGACGCCGAGGTCCTCGACCGCGTAGAGCGCGTCGGGCAGCTCCATGACGATCGCGCGCAGGGCGGGGCCGGGGTCGAACGTGACCGTGCGCGTCACCTCGTAGCCGTGTGCGGTCGACGGGTCGATCCGCGCCGTCACCGCTCCGTTGGAGCAGACGACCCAGCCGTGCGAGAGCCCGAGCTCCGTCGCGACCGGGACGGCCGAGTGCACCCCGCGCCCGGTGGCCAGGACGATGTGCACCCCCGCGTCACGCAGGCGCCCGACCTCGTCGACGACGTCCGCGGAGATCACGCCGTCGTAGGTCATGAGCGTGCCGTCGACGTCGAGCGCTACGAGGCCGGTCGGCGTCGAGCGGGGCGTCATCGCACCGGCTCCAGCACCTCGAGGCCTCCGAGGTACGGCCGCAGCCCCACCGGGACGCGCACCGAGCCGTCCTCCAGCTGGTGGTTCTCCAGCAGGGCGACGAGCCAGCGGGTCGTCGCGAGCGTGCCGTTGAGGGTGGCGACGGGGCGCATCGACCCGTCGGCCGTGCGCTCGCGGACGCCCAGGCGGCGGGCCTGGAACGTCGTGCAGTTGGAGGTCGACGTGAGCTCCAGGAACCGCTGCTGGCTGGGCAGCCAGGCCTCGCAGTCGAACTTGCGCGCGGCGCTGGAGCCGAGGTCTCCGGCCGCGGTGTCGATCACGCGGTAGGGCAGCTCGGCCAGCGCGAGCATCTCCTCCTCCCACGCGAGGATGCGGCGGTGCTCGTCGGCGGCGTCCTCGATCGTCGTGTAGCTGAAGGCCTCGACCTTGTGGAACTGGTGGACGCGGATGATCCCGCGGGTGTCCTTGCCGTAGGACCCCGCCTCGCGCCGGTAGCAGGCCGACCAGCCCGCGTACCGCTTGGGGCCGTTCGACAGGTCCAGGATCTCGCCCGAGTGGTAGCCGGCCAGGGCGACCTCGCTGGTTCCGACGAGGTACAGGTCGTCGGCCTCCAGGTGGTAGATCTCGTCGGCGTGGGCGCCCAGGAACCCGGTGCCGGCCATGATCTCGGGCTTGACCAGCGTCGGGGTGATCACGGGCGTGAACCCGGCGCTCAGCGCCTTGTCGACCGCCGCGTTCAGCAGCGCCAGCTCGAGCCGCGCACCGATCCCGGTCAGGTAGTAGAACCGCGCGCCGGACACCTTGGCGCCCCGGACGGTGTCGATGGCCTGGAGCCCCTCGCCCAGCGACAGGTGGTCCTGGACGACGAAGTCGGGTCCGTACTCGGCGGCGAAGTCGCGGCCCTCGCCGACGTGCTTGAGCACGACGTAGTCGTCCTCACCACCGACGGGGACGCCCTCCTCGACGACGTTCGAGATCTTCCGGCTCAGCTCGGTGGCCAAGGCCTCGGCGGTGTCGGCGTCGGCCTGCAGCGCCTTGACCTGCTCGGCGAGCTGCTTGCCGCGCGAGAGCAGCGCCTGCTTCTCGTCGCCCTGGGACTGCGCGACCTGCTTGCCGAGGGACTTCTGCTCGGCGCGCAGCGTCTCGAACTCGGTGAGCGCGGAGCGTCGTCGCGCGTCGGCGTCGAGCACCTGGTCGACCAGGTGGGGGTCGTCGCCACGCGCCGCCTGGCTCGCCCGGACGACGTCAGGATCCTCCCGCAGGAGCCTCAGATCGATCACCCCCCGACCCTACCGACCCTCGGCGGAAGCCCCCGACCGCATTCCACAGAGGGGCCGCGCCGGGTATCCGCTGATGCATCCGGCCTGCGGGGCCGTAGATTCTGCCCATGACATGGCAGGCCTGGGTCGGGGTGAGCCTGGGCATCGCCGTGCTCGCGGCGCTGCTCCTCGTCCTGGCGCTCTGGCTGCGCAAGAAGGAGCTGCGCCGACGGATCGAGTCGCCCCGCGCGAGCGCCCACCGACGAGCCCTCCAGCTCGCCCGTGACGTCGAGGCGAAGGGCCAGCTCGTGGCCTTCGTCGCCAATCCGTCCAAACCCGACGTGGCACTGCTCAAGGCGGCGATCGAGCGCAGCCGCCGCGAGCGGAACCTGCAGGAGCCGCTCTGGTACGAGACGACGATCGCCGACCCGGGCATCGGGCAGGCCCGCAAGGCCGTGGCCGAGGGCGCGGACGTCGTCGTCGCGATCGGCGGCGACGGGACCGTGCGCGCGGTCGCCGAGGGCCTGGTCGGCACGGGGATCCCGATGGGCCTGATGCCGCTGGGCACCGGGAACCTGCTGGCCCGCAACCTCGACCTGCCGCTCAGCGACCCCCTCGAGGCCATGCGGATCGCCCTCGACGGCCGCGACCGGACCATCGACGTCGGCTGGCTCAAGGTGATCACCTGGGAGTCCGAGGTCGACGGCGGCACCGCGAACCCGGAGACCGAGGCGCTGCGCGACTACCTGTTCCTCGTCATCGCCGGCCTGGGCTTCGACGCCGCGATGGTGGCCGACACCGACGAGCAGCTCAAGCGTCGCGTCGGCTGGATCGCGTACTTCGTCGCCGGCTTCAAGCACCTCCACGGCCGGCGGACCCGCATGCACCTGCGGCTCGACGACCAGCCCATGTCGTCCGCCCGCCTGCGCAGCCTGCTGATCGGCAACTGCGGCAAGCTGCCCGGCGGCATCACGCTCCTGCCCGACGCGGTCCTCGACGACGGCTGGCTCGACATCGCCGCGATCGACACGCGCGCGGGCATCGCCGGATGGGCGCAGCTGTGGGGCGAGGTCATGATGCAGGGCGTGGGCGTCCGCAACGACCTGCCCGCCAAGATCGGCCGCATCGACCACACCCGTGCGCAGGAGGTGCGGCTCGTGGTCCAGGGCGGCGAGCACGTGCAGGTGGACGGCGACGTGGTCGGACGCGTGGCCGAGCTCAGCGCCCGTGTCGACCCTGGGGCGCTCGTCGTGCGGGTGGCGTCGATCTAGAGGCGGTCACCCGACCGGCCGATGGTCCCGGGTCGGCGTGTGTCGCTACGCTCCGCCGCACAGGTCCGCGCACAGCGGCCGATCAGGGGGGCACTCTTCATGACCACGACGCTGCGCGCCGCGACCGCGGTCGTCATGCTCGCCGGCTTCTACCTCGTCGCGTTCGGCCTGCTCGGCCTGATGGTCTGGTGGAGCCTGTGGTTCTTCCGGAACGACGAGGAGGTCAACGGCTCCAAGCTGGCGATCGCCGCGGTGTTCGTCGCGATCTCGATCGTCATCGCGCTCTGGAAGGTGGCCCGCGCACGCCCCGAGGCACCGACGGGCCCGACGCTCTCGGAGTCAGACGCCCCGACGCTCTGGGCCACCGTGCGCGAGCTCGCCACCGTCGCCGACACGCGCGTCCCCGACGAGATCCGCCTCGCGCCCGACGTGAACGCCGCGGTGTCGGAGGAGACCCGCCTCCTGGGCCTCGTCGGCGGACGGAGAACGCTCTACCTCGGCATCCCGCTCGTCCAGGTCCTCGACGTCGGGCAGCTGCGGTCGGTCATCGCGCACGAGCTCGGGCACTACTCGCGCAGCCACACGCGCCTCGGCCCGCTCACGTACCGAGGACGGCAGGCCATCGGCGCCACGGTCGAGCAGCTCGAGGGCAACCTCGTCGGCATCGTCCTGAAGCAGTACGCCAAGCTCTACCTGGTCGTCGGGGCGGCGGTGAACCGTCGCCAGGAGCTCGAGGCGGACCAGCTCTCCGTGCAGGTGGCGGGCCGGGCGACGGCCCAGAGCGCCCTGCGCGAGATCCCGTTGGCCGACGCCGCATGGAACTTCTACCTCGGCAGCTACGTCGACATGGGCTGGGAGACGGGGTACGCGCCGACGGCAGAGGCGTTCTTCGGCGGCTTCGGCGAGCTCCTCGTCGGCCGCGCCGACGAGCTCGAGACCATGCGCGCCGACGCACCGCCCGCAGAGCAGTCCCGCTGGGACTCCCACCCGTCGATCGCGGCGCGCGTCGCGGCGATGGAGACCATGCCGGATCCCGCACCGCTGCGGGACTCCCGGCCCGCCACGGCGCTGGTCGACAACTTCGACCGGCACGCGGCGGCGGTCGCGCAGCACGTGCTCAAGGTCGAGAACCGCACCCAGCTCGAGTGGTCCGAGCTCACGGCCCGCGCGCTCGCCGAGGAGCGCCAGCGGACGGTCGACGTCGTCTTCCGTGGTGCCGCGCGCGTCGCGGGTGAGCCACGGGGCAGCCTCGCCACGCTCCTCGACGTCGTCGAGTCCGGGCAGCAGGTCGCCCTGGGCGCGGAGATCGGCGTCGACGACCTGACGGACGCGCTGCGGGTCGCGATCAGCGGCTCGCTGGTGACCTCAGGTGCCGCGCACTGGCAGCACTCGTGGAGCGGCCCCGCGACACTCGCGGACGCCGCCGGTGCGGAGATCGACGTCGCCCCGCTGGTCGCCCTGGCCGCCGACCCCGCCACCGTGCCGACGGCTCGGACGCGGCTGGGCGAGCTCGGAGTCGACGTCGACTCCGTGGTCCAGGTGGCCGAGAAGGCGACCGCCCACGGCGGCGAGGTCGTCGGCGGCATCGCGAGCATGAAGGTGGACGGAGCAAAGCTGGACGTTCTGGTGCTCGACAACGGCCTGCTCCTGGTGCCCATCCCCGCCGGCAAGTCAGGGTCGGGCAAGGACCGCATGATCACGGTGCTGCGGTCGGGCTCCGTCGTGCAGCTCGCTGCGTACCACCGGTTCGTGCCGTTCGACGAGCTCGCGACGGCGGTCGTGCACAAGGAGATTCCGGTGAAGCTGAGTCTCGAGTTCCGTGACGGCAGCACCATGGAGCTCCAGGAGGCGTGGACCGGCGACACGCTCAGCAAGGACAGCGGCAAGCAGCTCATCGCCCACGTGCGGGCCTACGCAGCCCGACCCGTCGGCTGACCTCAGGTCGTCGTGCCCTCCCGCAGGGCGTTCAGCCAGGCGCGGGCGCCGACGAAGTCCTCGTCGGCGGTGCCCAGGTGCACGGTCGGCGCGACGGCGTCCGCGCGCGGGTAGGAGCCGAGGAACAGCACGTACGGGCACCGACGACGCAGCCCCATGACGGCCTCGCCGACGCGCTCGTCGGTGATGTGACCTTCCGCGTCGATGGAGAACGAGTACCGGCCGAGCGAGTCGCCGATCGGGCGCGACTCGATCCGGGAGAGGTTCACGCCCCGGACCGCGAACTGCTCGAGCATCGCGAGCAGGGCGCCGGCCTCGTTGTCGGGCAGGTGCACGACGAGCGTCGTCTTGTCGGCACCCGTGGGCGGCGGCACCGTCCCGGGACGTCCGACGACGACGAACCGGGTCTGCGCGGACGGGTTGTCGGCGATGTGCTCAGCCAGCGGCACCAGGCCGTACGAGTCGACGGCTGCCGGAGGCACCAGGGCGGCGTCGAAGCTCAGCGACGTCTCGCCCGACGCGATCAGGGCCGCGGGCGCGGTGTTGGAGGTCGCCGGTACGTGCACGACGCCCGGCAGGTGTGCGGCGAGCCAGTGCCGGGTCTGGACCCAGGCGTGCGGGTGCGCGGAGATCCGGCGCACGTCCGCGAGCGCGACGCCCGGCGCGGCCGCGAGCGTGAACTGCACCGGGACCAGCACCTCGCGCAGGATCACCAGCGGGGTGCCGGCCGCCAGGCTGTCGAGAGTGGCGGTGACCCCGCCCTCGACCGTGCTCTCGATCGCCACGACGGCGAAGTCGGCGGCGCCCGTGCGTACGGCCTCGATCGCGGAGGCGACGTCGGACACCGGCAGGTCGATGCACTCGTCGGCGGCGACCACCTGGCGCAGGGCGGCCTCGGTGAACGTGCCGGCCGGCCCGAGGTAGGCGTACCGCGGCAGCGCGTCCGTCATGAGTCGTCCTCCGTCTTCGTCGGCGCATGTCGACGCATGTCGACGCCGTGCAGATGTGGTGCACGCTGCATCGATACGACACGGCTGCGCCCGGGTCGAGGGTAGTGCGCCCGTAGGCTGGAACGGTGCCGACCCCTGTCCTCCTGCGCGCGCCGCTGTGGCGTCGACTCACGGGTCGGCTGCTGCCCGCACTGGTGCTCGTCCTTGTCGCCGGTGTCGCCGCCCTGACGTTCGCGACGCCCGCGCAGGCGGCCCCGGCACCGTCGGCACCCGCCACCGAGCCCGCCGCCCCCGTCCTGCTCGTGGGCGTGACCGGCCTGCGCTGGGACGACGTCACCACGCTGACGACGCCCGCGCTGTGGAACCTGTCGCGCGAGGGGGCCATCGGGCTGGTGGCCGCCCGGAGCGTGGCCGCGAGGTCCTGCCCCGTCGACGGGTGGCTCGTCGTCTCGACCGGCACGCGCGCCGCGGACGCACCCGCTGCCGACCGCACCTGCCGCACGCTGCGCGGCCCGGCCGCCGACGGCGTCGTGCCCGGCTGGACGGACTACGTCGACGCCGCCGCGAACGAGTCGTACGGCGCCGAGCCCGGGATGCTCGGCGACGTCCTGTCCGCCGCCGGCACGCCGGTCACGGGCCTGGGTCCGGGCGCCGCGATCGCGCTGGCCGACAGCACGGGTCACGTCGTGGGTACCCACGCGGGCGTCCCCACGACCGCGTCAGGGATCACCCGGGCGGTCCGCGACGCGCTGTCGGCCTCCACCCTCGTCGTCCTGGACGGCGGCTCGATCCGGGACCCTGGCTTCGCCACGACCAGCCGGCCGGAGCCCGCGGCCACGGAGCAGCCGATGCCCGAGCTGCCCGGCGTCGTCGAGCCCGAGCCCGAGGTCACCGGTCCCGACGCGATCACCGAGCCCACGCGCGCGTCGCAGGTGCAGGCGATGGACGACCGGATCGGCGCCGCGCTGATCGGTGCGCGCAAGTCCGGGGCGACGGTGCTCGTCGTGTCGCTGGCGGACTCCGGCCGCGCGACGCTCCAGCTCGCCGCCGCCACGGGCACCGCGCCGAACGGCGCCGAGTACTCCGAGGACCTGCTGACCTCGGGCTCCACCCGGCAGAAGGGACTCGTGCAGTCCGTCGACGTCACCCCGACGCTCCTCGACGGCATCGGGCTCGACGACGCCGCGGCCGCCCTGACCGGCGCCGAGATGCTGCCCACGTCCGGCCCGGCCACCGCGACCGGCCGGCTCGCGTACCTCATCGACATGCAGCGGCACGCGTCCCTCATCGGCCGGCTGAGCGCCGCGTACTCGACCCGACTCGTGCTGGTCCAGGCGGTCCTGTTCCTCGCCGCGGCCGTGATCCTGACCCGCAAGGGCCGGTCGGACAAGGCACCGCTGCGCCCCGCGCTGCGGGTGCTCTGGGTCGGCGCGGTGGCCCTCGCCGCCGCGCCCGTCGCATCGTTCCTGACCAACGTGGTGCCCTGGTGGCGCTCCGACCGACCCGTCACCTCGTTCTGGTGGACGCTGATCGGCTGGATCGCGCTGATCACCGTCGCGGCCCTCGTCGGACCCTGGCGCAAGAATCTCCTGGGCCCCGCGGGTCTCGTCTCCGGCGTCACGGTCGCAGTGCTCGTGATCGACGCCTGCACGGGGTCGACGCTCGTCATCGACTCACCGATGGGCGCGCACCGGCTGCTCGCCGCGCGGTTCTACGGGATGAGCAACCAGGCGTTCGCGCTGCTCACGGCCGGCGGGCTGCTGCTGGCGGTCGCGGTCGCGGACCCGCTGCTGAGGCGTGGCCGGCGACGGCTCGCCACGTGGTTCGTCGCGCTGCTGGGTCTGCTGCTCGTCGTCGTCGACGGAACGCCCGGCCTGGGCAGCGACTTCGGCGGCCCGCCCGCGCTGATCCTCGCCTTCGCGATGCTGACGATCGTCGTCAGCGGCCGGAAGGTGAACTGGAAGACGCTGGCCCTGATCGCCGTGGTCGGCGTCGCGGTCGTCGCCGGCTTCGCGGTCCTCGACTGGCTGCGGCCGCCCGAGGCCCGCACGCACCTCGGCCGGTTCTTCGCCACGGTGCTCGACGGCGGGCTCTGGGACGTCGTCGGCCGCAAGATCTCCGTCAACCTGCGCGTGCTGACGTCGTGGCGCTACCTCGTGCTGGCGATCGGCGGCGTGGCCCTGACCTGGCTCGTGATCGCCGGCGGGCGCCCGCGTCGCGGTTCGCTGATGGGTACCGGCGGCTCCATGGCCGGGCTGCGTCAGGCCGTCCCGTTGCTGCGGCCCGCGGTCGCCGCGATCGCTGCCGCCCTGGGCGTCGGGTTCCTCATGAACGACTCCGGCATCGTCGTCCCGGCCACCGGCATCGCGCTCGCGGTGCCCTGCCTCGTCGCCGCCGCGGCCCAGTGGCGGCTGGGCGCTCCGGAGGGCACGGTTCCCGACGAGGTCACGGCGCCACCCTCGGAGCCCGCGCCACCGGAGCCGACGCCCGCCGATCCGGCACCCGTCGCGCCGGCACCCGCGCCCGCACCCTGACCCGACGTCCGCACCTCTACGTGCGGACGCTCACTTCCCCCAACGTCCGCGTCTGTGTGCCCTATGGCAACCACATGTGCGGACGTTGAGCTCGCTTCCCAGCAACGTCCGCGCACGTGTGGCCTGTAGCGGCCACGTGTGCGGACGTTGCGGGTCTCGTGGGCCGGTGGCCCGCTCCGCGCGGGTCAGCGGTGGGTCTGCGGGGGGCGCGGGCTCGGGGTGACGGTGCGCTTCACGGCACCGGCGGCGCGGCGTACCCGACGCGCGTTCACGGCGAGCTGGACGTCGCGGTACTGCGCGGCGCGGTGCACCTGACCCTTGAAGTCGCTCCCCGACGGTCGGTGCCGCAGCTCGCACGGCACCTCGATGACGCGGAAGCCCGCGCGCAGCAGGTCGATCGTCATGCCGGTCTCGACGCCCCACCCGCGGGCCAGCGGCGTCGCCGCCTCGAACGCCGCGCGGGTCAGGCAACGCATGCCCGACAGGGGCTGCGTCGGGGTCCACCCCGTCATCGACGCGATAGCGCGCCTCGCGGCACCGACGACGATCCCCTTGCCGCCTGCGCCCGGCTGCGGGGGCAGCAGCGCGATCGCCAGGTCGGCGTGACCCTCGAACACCGGCGGGACCAGCGGCGCCGTGTTGACGGCCGTCTCGCCCAGGTCGCCGTCGATGAAGAGCAGGATGCGCGGCTGGCGGTCGGGGGCGTCCCGCATCGCGACGACCGCCGCGCCCGTCTCCATGGCCGCCGCCTTGCCGCGGTTGTGCGAGTGCCGGACGACCACCGCACCGGCCTCACGGGCCACGTGCTGGGTGTCGTCCTCCGAGCCGTCGTCGACGACGAGGACCAGGTCGACGTGCGGGATCGCGCGCGCCGAGCGGACCGTCGCGGCGATCCGTCGCGACTCGTCCTTCGCCGGGATGATCACCGCCACGCGCTGGCGAGCCTTGTGCGCCGCCGCCTTGCGCGCGTCGGTCGCGGCCTTACGGGCGTCGCTGACGGGCGGCGAGGTGGGCTGCGTGGGCGCGTCGGCGGAGACGTCGATGGTTGCGTCGGCCGGGGTTTCCTGGGGTACGTCGGCCGAGGTCACCGGAGCGTCTGGCTCGCCGTCGGCGGCTGCACCTATCGCGGCCTCGGCCGTTGTCTCGGCCCGCACGGCGTCTTCCGCCTTTGCTTCAGCGGAGCTACCGCCCTTGCGCGTCACACGCCTCACCCTATCCACCGTTGCCGGTCGGGGCCGGACCCTGGGCGCCGGGTCGGGCGCCCGTTCACTCGCTGGAGTCAGCGCAGCGTGACCTGGCGGGCGACGAGGCCGGCGCGGGCCCGGCGCGCGTTCGCGTCCAGGGGCGTGGTGTCGGCGATCGCGGCCAGGAACTTGTCCTTGAACGCCGCCAGCGGCGCCTCGACGTCCTCGGCCTCGGAGCCCTTGGCCAGCTCCCACACCGGGACGACGAGCCCGCTGGAGCGGAAGTAGCCGACGAACTTGGCACCCTCGAACCCGGACTCGCGGGCGCCGTGCAGACGCGCGAGACCGTCCAGGACCACCTGCTCCTCGAGCGGCTGCGCCCAGCGCAGGAACTCGCGGGCGCCCATCCGGCACCAGTACGCGGCCTCGGCGGCATCGAGCTTCTTGGTGTCGATGATGCCGGCGTCGGCCTCCTCGATCGCGGCCACCAGGTCCGGCGTGCGCTCGGTCTCGGGGTCGAGCCAGTAGCCGAACGACTCCTCGATGGTGACGACGAACGGCACGGAGAGGTCGAGCACGTCCTGCAGACGCGGGCCGGGCTCGGGCAGACCGATCGTCTCGACGGCCGTGCCGGGCTCGGAGTCGATGGCCTCGAGCAGCGCGTGCGCCAGGTCGCGGCTGGTGTCGCCCGAGCTGCTGACGGTCTGCAGGGCCAGCAGGATCGTGCCGTCGGCGCGGTGCAGCGCCGGCCAGCTCGTGGGCAGGACCGTCGTGATCAGCACGTCGACGGCGCCGTGCTCCTTGGTGGTGCGCGCGGTGGCGGTCGCCGCCGGGACGAGCTCCTTCAGCGCGACCCAGTCGGGCTCACCGGGGAGCCCCTCGAACGGGCGCAGCACGAAGTTCGTCGAGTTCTTGACCATGCGCACCAGGCTACCGGCGCCGTCCGTGTCGACCGAACGGTCGCCGCCGGCCTCGTCGTCCCGGACGTCCGAGCAGATGTCGGTCAGGACCCACTTCTGCTCGGACGCTGCAGCATGCCGTCGCGACGTCCGCGCCGATGTGGGTCGGGGACGACTTCTGCTCGGACGGCTGGACGGGTGTCGAGCGGTCCATCGCCGACGAAATCGCAGGTCGAGGGGTGCGCACGCCCCGCGCGTGGGGGAGTATCGGGGCATGGACCCGCGCGCCGGAACACTCGCCCAGCCGTCCGACCTCGTCGACCTGGACGCCCTCGTCGGCGCGTACTACGACCGAGAGCCCGACCTGGACGATCCGGCCCAGCGCGTGGCGTTCGGCACGAGCGGGCACCGGGGCTCGGCGCTGGACACCGCGTTCAACGAGGCGCACATCGTCGCGATCACGGCGGCGATCGTCGAGTACCGGCGCGGCCAGGGCACCGACGGCCCGCTTTTCATCGGCCGCGACACGCACGCCCTGTCCGCGCCCGCGTGGAAGTCGGCGCTCGAGGTGCTCGCGGCCGCAGGCGTCGAGGTGCACATCGACGCGCGCGACTCCTTCACGCCGACGCCCGCGGTCTCCCACGCGATCCTGCGGCACAACGGCGCGGGCACGTCCGAGGGCGTACGGACCCAGGGGCCTGGGCTGGCCGACGGCATCGTCGTGACCCCGTCGCACAACCCGCCCCGCGACGGCGGCTTCAAGTACAACCCTCCGCACGGCGGACCGGCCGGCTCCGACGCGACCGGCTGGATCGCGGACCGCGCCAACGAGATCCTCAGCACGGGGTACCGCAACGTCCGGCGTGTCTCGATCAGCCAGGCGCTCGCGGCCGACACCACGCTGCGGCACGACTTCCTCTCGTCGTACGTCGCGGACCTGGCCAACGTCATCGACGTCGAGGCGATCCGGACCTCGGGCGTGCGGATCGGCGCGGACCCGCTGGGCGGTGCGTCGGTGGAGTACTGGGGCGCGATCGGCGAGCACTACGGCCTGGACCTGACGGTCGTGAACCCGACCGTCGACCCGCGCTGGGCGTTCATGACGCTCGACTGGGACGGCAAGATCCGGATGGACTGCTCGTCGCCGTACGCGATGGCCTCGCTGGTCACGCGGATGGCGGGMGACCCGGCGCCGTTCGACATCGCGACCGGCAACGACGCCGACTCCGACCGGCACGGCATCGTCACGGCCGACGGGCTGATGAACCCGAACCACTACCTCGCGGTGGCCATCAACTACCTCTACGGCGGCGCGCGCCCCGGCTGGCAGACCGGCACCGCGATCGGCAAGACCCTCGTCTCGTCGAGCCTGATCGACCGGGTCGCGGGCAAGCTCGGCGCGCGGCTGCTCGAGGTCCCCGTCGGGTTCAAGTGGTTCGTGCCCGGCCTTGTCGACGGGTCCGTCGGGTTCGGCGGCGAGGAGTCCGCGGGTGCGTCGTTCCTGCGCACGGACGGCACCGTGTGGACCACCGACAAGGACGGCATGCTGCCCGCGCTGCTGGCCTCGGAGATCCTCGCGACGACCGGTCGCTCCCCCTCCGAGCACCACCGCGACCTCGTCGCCGAGTTCGGCGAGTCCTGGTACGCCCGGGTCGACGCCGTCGCGTCCCGTGAGGAGAAGGCCACCCTGGCGGCCCTCACCCCGTCGCAGGTCACCGCGACCACGCTGGCCGGCGAGGAGATCACGGCCCGGCTGACCGAGGCGCCGGGCAACGGCGCGTCCATCGGCGGCCTGAAGGTCACGACGCAGAACGCGTGGTTCGCCGCCCGGCCGTCCGGCACCGAGGACGTCTACAAGATCTACGCCGAGTCGTTCGTCTCCGCCGAGCACCTGGCACAGGTCCAGGCCGAGGCGAAGGACGTGGTCTCGGCGGCCCTCGGCGCGTAGCCCGTCGTCGAGATCGAACCCGCGCCGCGAGATCGGCACGTCACGCACGCGATCTCGCGGCACAGGGTCGATCTCGTGGAGCGTGCGAACGCGGCAGCTGGTCTCGGAGGCAGCAGCTCCTGCTGCCGCGTGGGTGACGAGCTGCCGCGTTCGCGCGCTCAGGCCGCCGCGGGCACCGCCGCGCGGCCGAGGCCCGTGAACGACCAGCCGGCCGCGCGCCAGGCAGATGCCGAGAGCCGGCCGCGGGCGTCGATCATGCGCGGCGCCGCCGTCAGAGCGGCCAGGTGGGCCGGGTCGGCCCGGAGGAACTCGTCCCACTCGGTCAGGACGAGGACGACGTCCGTGCCCTCGACCGCCTCCTCCACGCTCGTCGCGTAGGCGAGGGTCGGGAACGACGAGCGGGCGGTGTCGCCGGCCTGCGGGTCGTAGACGGTGACCTGGGCTCCGCGCAGGTGCAGAGCGGCGGCGACGTTCAGGGCCGGCGAGTCGCGGACGTCGTCGGTGTGCGGCTTGAAGGCGGCACCGAGGACGCCGATGCGGTGGTTGAGCACCGACCCGCCGCACGCCTGGACGGCCAGGTCGACGACGCGCTCACGCTGGCCCATGTTGATCTCGTCGACCTGCTGGAGGAGCGCGGACGCCCGGCCGGCGCCGAGCTCGTTGGCGCGGAACATCAGCGCACGGATGTCCTTGGGCAGGCAGCCTCCGCCGAACCCGAGCCCCGCGTCGAGGAACTGCCGGCCGATACGGGTGTCGTGCCCGAGGGCGTCGGCCAGCACCGTGACGTCCGCGCCTGCCGCCTCGCACACGGACGCGATCGCGTTGATGAACGAGATCTTCGTGGCGAGGAAGGCGTTGGCACTGACCTTCACCAGCTCGGCCGTGGGCAGGTCGCAGACGACCACGGGCGAGCCCTCCGCGATCGGGCCCGCGTAGACGCGCCGGAGCAGGGCCTCGGCCGGCTCGGACGTTCCGCCCATGACGATCCGGTCCGGGTGCAGCGTGTCCTGGACCGCCTTGCCCTCGCGGAGGAACTCGGGGTTCCAGACGAGCTCGGCCCGGACGCCGGACGGGGCTTCGGCCGCGACGAGCGACCGCAGCCGGGCGCCGGTCCCGACCGGGACGGTCGACTTGCCGACGATCAGGCCGTCGTGCGTGAGGTGCTTGGCGATCGCCGCGGTCGCCGCCTCGACGTAGCGCAGGTCGGCGGCGTGGCTGGTCTTGGACTGCGGGGTGCCGACGCAGACGAAGTGCACGTCGGCCCAGCCGACCGCCTCGGCCACGTCGGTGGTGAACCGCAGGCGGCCCGTGGCGAGGGTCTCGGTGAGCAGCTCGGGCAGCCCGGGCTCGTAGAACGGGACCTTGCCGGCCGTGAGCATCTCGACCTTGTGGGGGTCGGTGTCGACGCCGACCACCTCCATGCCGAGCTGGGCCATGGCGACCGCGTGGGTCGCGCCGAGGTAGCCGGTGCCGAGGACCGCGATCCGGGGCATGGGGGCGTCCGGGTCGAACGGGTGGCGGGCGGGCTCGGAGTCGGGGGCGGGGACCTTGGCGGCACGCGTGCCGGTGGCTGGCGTCATGGCGGTGTCTCCTGGGTGGGTCGGTCGGGTGGTCGGTCGGGTGGTCGGTCGGGTGGTCGGTCGGGTGGTCGGACCCGTGGTCGGGCTGGACGACGGGCTGAGGGTCGGGCCGGCGACGGGACGCGGCGGGTGGCCGGTCACGGCGTCGGGCTCGGGGTCGGTTCGGGGGCCGCGGTCTCGGTCGCAGTGGGCTCCGGGGTCGCCGTCGGTGCCGTCTCGCGGGTGGCCTCCGCGGTCTGCGACGGGGTCGGGGACGGCGTGGGCGTCGGCTCCGGGGTGGGGGTTGGCGTCGGGGTGGGGGTCGGTGTCGGTTCGGGCGCCGGCGCGGCCAGGGCTGCGACCGGTGGTCCGTCGACGAACCCCGCGGCCGGGTTGGTGATGCCGTCGATGAACGCCTGCGTCGAGTCCCGTCGGGAGTTGATCCGCCAGTCGTTCGTGACGCGTTGGCCGCCGGAGATCGTCGTGACGGTCTGGTTGAACCAGGCGAACCCGATGACGTCCGCGTTCTCCGGCCGCGCCAGGCCCGCGAAGAGGTCACGCACCCAGGCGGGCTTCTGACCACCCACCTCGGACGCGCCGATCTCGGCCAGCAGGATCGGTTTGTGCGTGATCGAGCGCAGCTGCTTGAGCGACGGGCCGTAGGTGTAGTCGAAGGTCGGCGTCTGGTCGGCCCTGTAGGGCGGCCGGTAGTAGCCGGACAGACCGACCCAGTCGACGTAGTCGTCGCCGGGGTACAGCGAGCGCATGTACCAGGACGAGTTCTTGGCCCAGTCGGGCAGGGCGTTCACGATGTTCGGCGCCCACACCCAGATGACGTAGGCGTTGGCGCCCTCGGCCTCGAAGATGTCGTGCACGTGGCGCCACATCTTCGCGTAGTCGCCCTTGCCGTTGCCGTTGAGCGAGTTGCCGCCCCACTGACGCTCGCCCCACGGGTACCAGCTGCCGTTCATCTCGTGGTCGAGGCGGATGGCGAGCGGGAGCCCGAGGGCGGCGACGTCCCGCGCGTACTGGTGCAGGTAGTCGTCGTAGGTGCCGTTGATGATCTTCGGCAGCGAGTAGTCCGGGTCGACGGCCTGGTCGTTGCCTGCCTTGAGGGGGCGGGACTCCCAGGTGAGCAGCGGCATCATGCCCTTGGTCCACGACCGTTCGACGGCGTCCGCGCGGAACGGTCCGTCCCAGCCCTGGAAGTAGCCGCTGATCGTGGGCTTGACCCCGACCGTCGAGGCGACGTTGTCGAACTCCGCCCAGTTGAACGGCGACTGCGTGGTGTAGAGCCCGAACTGGCGCTTGGTCGGCGCGAGCAACGAGGCCAGCGAGGGTGCGGTGATGGTCGACGGCGCGGGCGGGGGTGCCGACGACGCCGTGGAGCTGGATGCCGCGGCGGCCCTGGCGGCGGACGCCGCAGCCGCGGCCTTCGCTGCGGCAGCGCGCGCCTCGGCGGCCTTGGCCTTCCCGACCGCCGCAGCCGCGGTCCGCTCGGCCTTCGCCTTGGCCTGACCGCCGAAGGCGGCCTTGGCGCGTTCGGCGGCGGCCTTCGCCTGCCCGCGAGCGACGGCTTCCTCGCGCTCGATCTGCGCCTTCTGCTTGCCTGCCGCCGCACCCGCTGCGCGTTCGGCGGCAGCCTTCTCCTGCGAGCTCGTCAGGTTGTCGACCTCGTCGGTACGGGCGGCCAGGGCGGCCTTGAGCTCGGCGTTCTCCTGCTCGAGCGCGATCTGCTGCGCGCTCTTGGCGGGAGCCGCGGACGGCTCGGCGGTCGACGGTGAGAGCCAGACGACGGCCGAGACCGCGAGCAGCGCGAGGGCGACCGCGAAGGCGGCGAGACGGGCGCGACGGGACGGGTGAAGGATCCGGTGGGCGTCAGACATAGGCCAGTGCCTCCAGAGCGAGCAGGGCGAACGCGATCCCGTAGGGGACGGCCGCGAGCGGGTTCAGCCGACGACGGGTCGGTGCGGGGACGGTGGCGGTGGTGGCGGTGGCGGTACGGCGGCGACGCGCGACGGCGGTGCCGGCGGTCCCGTCGACGGACGGGGTGCCGCTCGGCGGCGTCATGGGGGCTCCCCGGTCGACGAGGTCGACGGGCGCTCCGTCGCCGACGGACTCGAGCTCGGCCATGAGGTCGTCGTTCTCGGCCCCGCCCTCGTAGGCGCCGGAGCGGGTGCCCCAGCCGCTGGCGTGGGCCATCCGCAGGAACCCGAGGATGCGGATCGGCATGAGGAAGAACGTCGAGACGATGATGAACACGGGCAGCCGCAGGAAGTCCGAGGGCTTCTCCTGCAGGTGCCGGATCTGCCGGATGGACATCGAGAGCACCGACGACACGATCATCAGAGTGACCACCCAGAACCAGCCGCTCAGGCCGGTGTACGTGGTCAGCACGGCCTCGTAGAGGTTGGCGCCCGTGTTCGTCGCGGACCTGTAGATCCAGCCGAGGATCGTGCCGAGCAGCAGGAACGGCAGGAAGATGTCGGTGACGAAGAAGATCGCCAGCACGGGGGCGTGGCCGGCCATCCAGGGCAGCATGCGCAGGGTGTTGTACTGGCTGCCGCGCGCCCAGCGCAGCTGCTGCTTGGCCAGCTTCTTCACCTTCAGCGGGGCGTCCGTGTAGACGAGGCTCGAGTACTGGTAGACGGTGCGGTATCCCGCCTTGAGCGTCAGGTTGGTCAGCGTCCGGTCGTCGGAGACCTCGAGGAACACCCCCAGGAACTTCTCGGACATGAACGCGTCCATGACCTGCATCAGGATGCGTCGTCGGAACGCGATGGTCCGTCCCGGCAGGCACCCGACCTGGCCCAGCGCCGACTGCGCAGGCATCGAGTAGAGGGCCCGGGTGTTCTCCAGCCAGTCGGCCCAGCGCGTGATCCAGGACCGTTCCGGCTCGAGGATCCGCTGCCGGGTGGTGACGCCGCCGACCGAGGCGTCGGCGAACGGCTTGACCAGCTCGGGCAGCGTCCGGTCGGTCCAGATCGTGTCCGAGTCGACGAGAACGGTGATCTCGCCGACCGACATCCGGGTGCCGATCATCACCGCGTTGCGCTTGCCCGGGATCGGCGTGTGCACCCAGCGGACCAGCGGCGCGAACTCGTCGCAGACCTGCTCGAGGTCCGGGTTCACGGCGCCGTTGATGACGACGATCACCTCGTCGGGACGCTGCGCGACGATCCGTTGCAGCACCTCCCGGAAGAGGTCGAGCGGCTCGTCGACCACTGGGATCACGACGCTCGTGGTGATGTCGTACGGCGCCGTGACGGGGCGGTACCGGCGGCTCAGCACGACCTTGAGCAGCCACAACGCCCAGACGAGCGTGGAGAAGACGGCGAACAGGTAGATCTCGGACTGACCGGCGAACATGTGGCGTAGCTGAAGGACGAAGACGAACACAGGGCACCCCAAAGGCCGTTCGGGCA
Source organism: Cellulomonas sp. P2_B4 (assembly GCF_056404795.1). Lineage (NCBI taxonomy): Bacteria > Bacillati > Actinomycetota > Actinomycetes > Micrococcales > Cellulomonadaceae > Cellulomonas > Cellulomonas sp. P2_B4. Next base: position 34,389 of record NZ_JBFUDI010000009.1, on the reverse strand, counting down.
CAGGACGACTGACCGACCTCATCGACGATGCAGCGAGGACGTCAGGGGCGTCGTCCGCGGGTGCGGCCGGGTCTACCTGTCCGTCGGATGGTCGTCGCGGCTAGTGGTTCAACCGGCGACGACGGCTGCGAGATGTCACCACTGTGCGTGTCGTCGGCCGTCTGGCCAAGCGGTGCAGGAAAACTCTGTGTAAACGGATGTAACGGATGTAACGGGTTTCGAAACTCGAGCCGTCAGCTCTGGACGTGCCGCACCAGATCTTGATAATCCGCGTGACGCGCGAGCCACGCCTTCACGTACGGGCAGAACGCGACGACGTCGCGGCCGCTCTCCCGCACCATGTCGAGGGCCGCCTTGACCAGGGTGCTCGCGATGCCGTGCCCCTCGAACCGCGGATCCACCTCGGTGTGCGTGAAGACGACCGTCCGGCCGATCGTGTCGTACATCGCGAACCCGACGACGACACCCTCGGGCGACAGCGCCTCGAACCGGTGCTCGTCCGGCGCGTCCCTGACCTGCACATCCATCATGCCCTCGATGGTGCGGCATCGAGGAGGCCGCGCGATAGGGGTGATGCGACACTGACCCCATGCTCTCGCCCTACCGTGACGTACTGACGCGTCCCGGGGCACTCGCCTTCTCCGCATCCGGCGTCCTCGCACGCCTGCCCATGTCGATGGTCGGCATCGGGATCGTGCTGATGGTCTCGTCCCTGTACGGCTCCTACGGCCTGGCCGGTGCGGTCTCCGCGGTGTACGTCGTCGCTCAGGCCCTGTGCTCGCCGCAGCTGTCCCGGCTCGTCGACCGGCACGGTCAGGCCCGGGTCATGAGCCCGGCCGTCGCGATCGCCGCCTTCGGCCTGGTCTGGCTGATCACGGCGGCACTGCTCGAGGCGCCAGCCGGGTTCCTGTTCGTCGGCGCGGTGATCACCGGCGCCGCGATCGGGTCGTTCGGCGCGCTGGTCCGGGCGCGCTGGACCGCCCTGCTCGGCGACGACCCCCACCGCACCCACACCGCGTACTCGCTGGAGTCCGCGCTCGACGAGCTCGTGTTCGTCGTCGGCCCCGTCCTCGCGACCGTGCTGGCCACCGGCGTCGCCCCGACCGCGGGGCTGATCGTCCCGCTCGTCGCGATGATGGCCGGCGGCTACTGGTTCCTCTCGCTGCGGTCCACCGAGCCCGCGTCGGCGCCCGTCGGCTCCCCGCGTCCGCGCGGCTCCGTGCTGGCCCGGCCCGGCATGGCGGTGCTGTCGATCGTCTTCGTCGCGATGGGCGCGATCTTCGGCGCCACCGACGTCTCCACGGTCGCCTTCGCCGACGAGTCCGGGTCGAAGGGTCTGGCCGGCGTCATCCTCGCGGTCTTCGCGCTCGGCTCGCTGATCTCCGGGCTGCTCTACGGCACGCGCCAGTGGAAGCGGCCCCTGTACCTGCGGTTCGCGAACGGGATGGTCCTGCTGGCCGTCGGCGTCTGCGCGTTCTTCTTCGTGCAGTCGCTCGTCGCGCTCGCGGCCGTCATGTTCGTCGTCGGGTTCGCCATCGCGCCGACCCTGATCAACGGCAACGGCCTGGTGCAGGAGCTGGTGCCCCGCGAGCGCCTCACCGAGGGGCTCACCTGGGTGGGGACGTCCCTCGGCGTCGGCGTCTCGGTCGGGTCCTCCGTCGCCGGCGCCCGCATCGACGCCGCCGGGTCGCATGCCGGGTTCCTCGTCGTGGTCGTCGCGGCGGCGTCCGCCGTCATCGCGACCCTCGCCGCGCTGCGCACCCTGCGCGGGGACGTCTCCGAGCACGTGCACGACTCGGTCGAGCCGGGCTCGCCGTCGTCGACGGGCGGTGCCGCCGTCGCCGCCTGCGAGATCGCCGAGTCGGTCGACCCGTCGAAGCCGCGCACGCCGGACCCGCGCGCGTCCTGATCGACGGCACCGGCGCGCGCGGTCGAGCGCGTCGACAGCGGTCCAGGTGCGGGCGCGGGGGTGTCGGATGACGATGGGGCTTCCCGCACCTCGGAGGTCCCCGTGGCTCGACGTCGCACGCTCGCCGACCAGCTCGTCGCCCAGATCGTCGCCGCCGGCGCGCGTCACGTCTACGGGATCGTCGGCGACAGCCTGAACCCGGTCGTCGACGCGGTCCGACGAGCGCGCGACGAGGGCGTCGACATCGCCTGGATCCACGTGCGGCACGAGGAGGCGGGCGCGTTCGCGGCGGCGGCCGAGGCCGCGATCACCGGGAGGCTGGCGGTCTGCGCCGGCTCCTGCGGGCCAGGCAACCTGCACCTGATCAACGGGCTCTACGACGCCAACCGCTCGCGCGTCCCCGTGCTGGCGATCGCGTCGCACATCCCGAGCGCGCAGATCGGGACGCAGTACTTCCAGGAGACGCACCCCGACCGGCTGTTCCTCGAGTGCTCGGTGTTCTCGGAGATGATCTCGTCGGCAGCACAGGCCCCCCGCGTGATCCGGTCCGCGATCCACCACGCATACGGTGCGCCCGGTGTCGCCGTCCTGACCCTGCCCGGGGACGTCGCGGACCTCGAGGCCGCCGACGACGGCGTCGACACCCTGCTGCCGCCGCCCGCACCCCGGGTGGTCCCGGACGAGTCGTCGGTGCGGGCGCTGGCCGACGCGATCGACGCCGCGGGCAAGGTCACGATCTTCGCCGGGGCGGGCACCGCCGGGTACCGCGACGAGGTCGTCGAGCTGGCGCGGGTGCTGAACGCGCCCGTCGGCCACTCGTTGCGGGGCAAGGAGCACGTCCAGGTCGACAACCCGTTCGACGTCGGGATGTCGGGGCTGCTGGGGTACGGCGCGTGCCAGGCCGCGATGGAGGGCGCCGACCTCCTCCTCCTGCTGGGCACCGACTTCCCCTACGACCAGTTCCTGCCCTCCAAGGTCCGCACCGCGCAGGTCGACGTCGAGCCCACGCGCCTCGGCCGGCGCACGCGCAACGACCTCGTGGTGCTCGGCGACGTCGGCGAGACAGTCCGGGCGCTGCTGGGGACGGTGACGCCCAAGAAGAACCACCGGTTCCTCGACCAGATGCTCAAGAAGCACGAGCGCGCCATGGGCGGCGTGGTCGGCGCGTACACCAGGGACGTCGAGCACACCGCGCCGATCCACCCCGAGTACGCCGCGGTCCTGCTCGACGAGGAGGCGCCCGACGACGCCGTCTTCACCGTCGACACGGGCATGTGCAACGTCTGGGCGGCCCGGTACATCACGCCGAACGGCCGTCGACGGGTGATCGGGTCGTTCCTGCACGGGTCGATGGCCAACGCCCTGCCGCACGCCCTCGGTGCCGCCCTGGCCTCCCCCGGCCGGCACGTCGTCGCCATGGCCGGCGACGGTGGGCTCTCGATGCTGCTGGGCGAGCTCATCACGCTCAAGGTGCTGGACCTGCCGGTGAAGGTCGTCGTGTTCGACAACGCGACCCTCGGCATGGTCCGGCTCGAGATGCTCGTCGACGGCCTGCCCTCCTACGCCACCGACACCCCGCCGGTCGACTACGCCGCGATCGCCTCCGCGATCGGCATCCCGTCGGTCCGGGTCGAGGACCCGTCGCAGATCCGGGCCGCCCTGCGCGCGGCGTTCTCGCACGACGGTCCCGCGCTCGTCGACCTCGTCACCGACCCGCGCGCACTGTCGCTGCCGCCCAAGATCACGCGCGCCCAGGTCTCCGGGTTCACGGCCGCAATGAGCAAGGAGGTGCTGGGCGGCGGCCTCGGCGAGGTGATGGCGATGGCCCGCTCGAACCTCCGCAACGTCCCGCGCCCATGAGGGTACGGACAACAACTCGTTTCTTGACACGGGTTGTTTTCGGTGAGACGGTCTCTCCATGTTGGACGTCACCGTCATCGAGGATCCCGCCGTCGCCGAGGCGGCGCTGGACCCGACCCGCGCGCGCATCCTCGGCGCCCTGGCCACCCCCGGGTCCGCGACCTCGCTGTCCGGGCCTCTCGGGCTGTCCCGGCAGCAGATCAACTACCACCTGCGCACGCTCGAGAACCACGGGCTGCTCGTGCTCGTGGAGGAGCGGCGCAAGGGCAACATGACCGAGCGGGTGCTCCAGGCCACCGCCGCGTCGTACGTCATCTCGCCGGTGGCGCTGCCCGCCGTCGCACCGGACCCCGACCGCCTGCGCGACCAGCTCTCGGCGCAGTGGATGCTCGCGCTGGGCGCCCGCATGGTGCACGAGGTGGGCACGCTTCTCGCCGGCGCCCAGCAGGCCGGCCAGCGACTGGCCACCTACGCGGTGGACGGCACGGTCCGGTTCTCGTCGGCCGCGTCGCGCGCCTCGTTCGCCGACGAGCTCTCCGTCGCGCTCGGTGACCTCGTCGAGAAGTACGACGACGTCACCGCCCCCGGCGGCCGCGAGCACCGGCTCGTCGTCGCCCTGCACCCCGCCCTCAAGCCCTCCGTCAGCACCATCGAGACCAAGGAGAACTGACATGTCCCGCGAGTTCGAGATCGTCCGCGAGCACGACGTCGACGCGTCCCCGGAGGAGGTCTGGGACGCCCTCACCACCGGCATCGGCGGCTGGCTCTGGCCCATGGAGTACGAGCCGCGGACCGGCGGCAGGGCGCCCTTCGACGGAGTCGTCGCCGCCTGGGAGCCGCCGCACCACCTCGTCGGCCGCAACGACGGACCCGACGGCTGGTTCAACCAGGTCGAGGAGGTGCTCACCCGGCTGCCCGACGGCCGCACCCACCTGCGGTACGTGCACTCCGGCGTCTTCGTCGACGACTGGGACAACCAGTACGACGGCGCCGGCGCGCACACGGACTTCTACCTGGCGACGATGCGCTCGTACATCGCGCACTTCTCGCGCCGCCCCGTGACGTACTCCTCGACGGACGCGCCGGCCGCCTCCAACACCGTCGGCGGGTTCTCCGTCCTGCGCGCCGCGCTCGGGCTCTCCGACGACGTCACGGAGGGCACGGCCGCGACCGTCAGCCTGCCGGGCGGCGACACCGCGGTCGTCGTCGACTACGCCGCACCGAACTTCCTCGGCCTGCGCACCGACACCGCGCTGGTCCGGCTGTTCGGCCGCAACGCCTATGGCGCACCCGTCGGCATCGCGGTCCACGACTTCGCGCCCGACGCCGCGCCGAGCGAGACGACGACGGCCGACTGGTCGGAGTGGCTGGAGAAGGTCTACGCCTGACGCACCCCCGGTCGACGGCACCCCGCGCTCGCGACGGCGCCCCCAGCAGCGGGCGCCGTCGCCGGCAACGGGAGCCGTCGGACGGCCGTGGAAACGGGCGGCGGCAGCCCGCTACGGCACCGGGTGCCGGGCGTCGTAGTCCCAGAAGGAGCGCTGCGAGCGGACCAGCAGCGTCAGCAGGACCACGCAGAGGCACCCGCCGATCACCGCGGCCCAGCCCTCGCCGATGTGGGTCGCGGCACCGCCGAGCATCGCGTCGCCCAGTCGCGGGCCACCCGCGACGACGACGATGAACACGCCCTGCAGCCGACCGCGCATGTCGTCCGGGGTGGCGGTCTGCAGGATCGTCTGCCGGAACACCGCGCTGACCGCGTCGCTGCCGCCGGCGATCACCAGCATGAGCACCGCGAGGGCCAGCGCGACCCACAGCACGTGCGTCGGGTGGGTCCCGCCGCTGAGCACGAGAACCGCCCCGAACCCCGCGACCGCGAGTCCCCACACGACGATCGCGACGCTGATGATCCGGCCCTGCCAGCGGATCCTGGTCAGGCGACCGGACAGCAGCGCGGCCAGCATCACGCCGACCGCCGCCGCCGCGGTCATCACGCCGGTCGTCGTCGCGCCCCCACCGAGGTAGACCAGCCCGACCGCGGGGAACAGGACGCGGGGCGACGAGGTGAGCATCGCGACGAGGTCGACGGCGAACGTCATCCGCACGTTCTTCTGCGTGCCCAGGTAGCGGAAACCGTCGATCACCGAGCTGAGGCCCGCGCGGCCCTTGCGCTCGCCGAGCGGCGGCTGGGCGGGCAGCCGGAACATCGCGACGAGCGCCGCGGTGAACAGGACGGCGTCGACCGCGTACGCGGTGGCATAGCTGTACACGGCGACGAGCAGGGCACCCAGCAGCGGTCCGATGGTGAACGCGACGCTGTTGCCGAGCGTCTGCAGGGCGTTGGCGGCGGCCATGAGCCGGGCGTCGAGGAGCCGCGGGATGATCGCCGACCGCGCGGGTGCGTTGACCGCGAATGCCCCCGACTGGATCGCCACGAGCACGAACAGCACCCAGACCTGCTGCACCCCCGCCCACGCCTGCACGGCGAGCAGGAGCGTGACCGACCAGGTGACGAACGCCGAGACCAGCGCGACCCGACGCCGGTCGTAGTGGTCGACGATCGCGCCTCCGTACAACCCGAAGATCACCAGAGGTACAAGTGCGCAGAGGCCGAGCAGGCCGACCGACCCCGTCGATCCGGTCAGGTGGTACACCTCGAGCCCGACCGCCACGACGGTCAGCTGGGCCCCGAGGTTCGAGATGGTGAGCCCGAGCCACAGCCGCCGGAAGGCGGGGCTGACGCGCAGCGGCGTCAGGTCCATGGCGAGGGAGGGCACCGCGGGAGTGTAGTTGCCCTGGGCTGCATCCCTCGGGTCGGGGCCGGGCGTCGTCTCAGCCCGCGAGCGCTCGGCGTGGAAGGGTGGCGGCGTGGAGCATCTCGTCGTCATGGGCGTGTCCGGGACCGGGAAGTCGACGGTCGGCGCGCTGCTCGCCGCCCGGCTCGGTCGTCCGCTCATCGAGGGCGACGACCTGCACCCGCCGGAGAACAAGGCCAAGATGCACGCGGGCCTCCCGCTGACCGACGAGGACCGCGGCCCCTGGCTGCGCGCGGTCCGGGATGCGATGGACGCCGCGGGGCGGCCGACGGTCGTCGCGTGCTCGGCGCTACGCCGCTCCTACCGCGACATCCTGCGGACCGCCGACGGTCGCGTCCGCTTCCTGCACCTCGTCGCGAAGCCCGAGGACCTGGCCGCCCGGATGGCCGCGCGGACGCACCACTTCATGCCGCCGAGCCTCCTGGCCAGCCAGCTGGCCACCCTGGAACCCCTCCAGCCCGACGAGGACGGCCTGACCCTCGAGCTCGGCCCGACCCCGGAAGCGACGACGTCCGCCCTCGTGAGCGCCATAGGCCCCACGAGTGCGGACGCAGCGGAAGGCTGACCGACGACGTCCGCACTCGTGGGCGCTCTGGGCACCACGAGTGCGGACGTTGCGGAGGGGGTCAGGCCTCGAGGGTCGAGCCCGTCTCCAGGAGGGTCTTGAGGTCGGAGAGGATCTGCGGCCAGCCGCCCCCGAACTGCGGCATGTCGCCGGAGAGCAGGGCAGCGCTGCGCGGGGCGCCCGTGACGTCGTGCGTCAGGGTCAGCTGCGTGAGGTTGTCGCCGCGCGGCTCGAGCTCGTAGGTGAGGCGCTGGAAGCCCTCGGCGCGCGCCTCCTCGTCCCAGAGCGTGCGCCAGGTCTGCACCAGACGCTCGTTCTCGACGACCTCGATCACCTCGCCGTCGATGATCGGCTGGTCGAGCGGCAGGCCCATGACCTCGGACGGGAACGTCTGGAACGATCCGCCGGGCACGAGGTCGTAGTGCGACGGCGACCCGTAGCCGTAGCGGGCGTTCCACTCCGGCGAGGTGATCGCCTTCCAGACGGTGGCGGCGTCGGCCTTGATCCAGATGCGGTGGACGAGAACGGTCGAGAGGGCCGTGTCAGCGGGCGTGCTCATGGTGGACTCCAGTGCGTGCTTGAGGTCGGTGAGGGCGTGCAGGCGCTCGCTCCCCAGGAGGTCGTACTTGTCGATCCACCGCTCGTGGATCAGCTGGATCGGGACGGCGTTGAGGAAGTGCAGCTTCTCCCGCCCCGACTTTCGGGTGACGACGAGGCCCGCCTCCTCCAGCACCGACAGGTGCTTCATGACCCCGAACCGGGTCATGTCGAGGCCCTCCAGGAGCTCCGTCAGCGTGCGGCCGTCACGCGTGAAGAGCTGGTCCAGGAGGTGCCGGCGGGTGGCGTCGGCCAGTGCCTTGAACACCTGGTCGTCGCGGTCCTCGTCCATACCGACGACAATAGGTGACCGTTTGGTCACATGTCAAGGGATCACCAGCCGCGGGTGCCCGGCGCTCCCTTGAACGGTCCGACGACCCGGGACGTGATCCAGCCGCCGTAGAACCCACCCGGCTGCGGCTCCACGAGCTCGCCGTCGACGGTGCAGGTCAGCTCGGTGGCGTACAGCGCGATGCGGTCGACCAGCACCTCGTACCCGGGCAGCGGCTCGGGGTAGGTCCACCCGACCCGCGCGAGCAGTCGGTCGCCGACCCGCACCGAGACGTAGGACGCGACGCCCTTGAACTCGCACACCGACGAGCCCGCCGAGGGTTCGAGGACCCCGGGCTCGAAGGACGACCGCGGGAGGTAGTACGCGGGCGGGTGGCTGGTCTCGAGGACCCGGACGCTCTGGCGGGTCGACGCGACGAGCACGCCGCCGAGCCGCACGACGACGTGCTCGTCGGACGGCTCGACGCGCGGGGGCCTGGGGTAGTCCCAGACCGACTCAGCGGGCGTTGGCGGTACCGGGGTTCGCGTCGTCGGCATCCATCAAGGGCTCGACGATGGTGTCCGAGTCGTACTTCGTCGTCGATCCCGACACTGCACCTTTCGCGGTGTCGACGGCCTTCTCCCACAGGGCCGTGCCCTGCTGCTTGGCGAACGCGGCGGCCTGCGCCTCGTACTCCTGCACGTAGCCCTGCACGCGCGGGTCGGCCCAGACGTCCTGCGCCCACACCCGTGCCTTGTCCAGCTGCCGACGTCCCGACGGGGTGCCGACGAGGTACCCGACGGCGACGCCGATCACGAACACGATCCTCTTCATGGGCGGTCCTCCAGCTCATCGGTCCAAGGGTCCGAGCGTAGGCACCGAACGTGCACGCCGCGCGACGGGCGTGTCACAGACGGGCGGCCTGTCTCGTCTCGGGGACACGAGCGTGACGACGAGCAGGACGACGGAAGGAACGACCATGCGGGTGTTCGTGGCAGGCGGTACAGGGGTCGTCGGGCGGCGGCTGGTGCCGCAGCTGGTGGCACGAGGGCACGAGGTGGTGGCGACGACCACCGACGCCGGACGGCTGGCCGACCTGAAGGAGCTCGGCGCCGAGGCGGTCGTCATGGACGGCCTGGACGCCGCGTCGGTGGGCCAGGCGGTCGCGGCCGCGGCGCCCGACGTCGTCGTCCACCAGATGACCGCGATCAGCGGCAAGCCGGACATGAAGCACATGGACCGGTGGTTCGCGGTGACCAACCGGCTGCGTACCGAGGGCACGGACCACCTGATCGCGGCGGCACAGGCGGCGGGCGCCCGCGTGGTGGCCCAGAGCTACGGGTCCTGGAACGGGATCCGCGAGGGTGGCTGGGTCAAGACCGAGGAGGACCCGCTGGACCCGGGGGTCGCCAGCGCGCAGCCGAACTTCGACGCGATCCTGTACCTCGAGAAGGCCGTCACGGCCGCGGGCGGTGCGGTCCTGCGCTACGGCTCGCTCTACGGTCCGGGCAGCACCGACGACCAGGTCGAGATGCTCAGGAAGCGCCAGTTCCCCCTCGTCGGGAAGGCTCAGGGGTACACGTCCTTCCTGCACACGGACGACGCCGCGAGCGCGACGGTGCTCGCCATCGAGCAGGGGGTGAGCGGGACGTTCAACATCGTCGACGACGAACCCGTCCAGGCGAACGTGTGGCTGCCGTACCTCGCGGCGTGCGCCGGGGCGAAGCCACCGGTGCGCGTGCCGGTCTGGCTCGCGCGGATGCTGGCCGGCGACGTGGCGGTGACGATGATGACCGAGGGCCGGGCCTTCTCGAACGCGAAGGCACGTCGCGAGCTGGGCTGGGAGCCGCGGTACCCGTCGTGGCGGCAGGGCTTCAAGGAGGGCATCTGATGGGTCGGGCCGACGATTTCGAGGAGCTGCGGCCGCTGCTGTTCGCGATCGCCTACCGCATCCTCGGCAGCGTCAGCGAGGCGGAGGACGCGGTCCAGGACACCTGGCTGCGGTTCCAGGAGTACCCGACCGAGCCGGCGTCGACGAAGGCGTTCCTCTCGGCCGTCGTCACGCGCATCTCGATCGACGTGCTGCGCTCGGCCCGGGTCCGACGAGAGCAGTACGTGGGCGACTGGCTGCCCGAGCCGCTGCTCGTCGACCCCTACGAGGACCCCGCCCGGGCCGCCGAGCTGTCGGACTCCGTCTCGACCGCCGCCCTCCTGCTGCTCGAGCGCCTGAGCCCGCTGGAGCGAGCGGTGTTCGTGCTGCGGGAGGTGTTCGGGTTCGACTACCCGTCGATCGCGAACGTGGTCGGCCGCTCCGAGGCGGCCTGCCGGCAGCTCGCCGGCCGGGCGCGGACGCACATGGAGGAGGGCCGCCCGCGGTTCGAGGCCGACCGGCGCGCGCAGGACGAGCTGGCCGGGCGGTTCTTCGACGCGCTCCTCGAGGGCGACATGGACGGCCTGCGCGAGCTGCTGGCCGCCGACGTGCAGATGGTCGGCGACGCGGGCGGCAAGGCTCCGGCGTGGCCCAACCGCATCTACGGACCGGACAACGTGGCGCGCCTGCTCGTCTCGACCCTGACGCTCCTGGGCAGCATCGGCGTCACGATGGAGCGGCACGAGGTGAACGGCCAGCCCGGCGCGATCCTGCGCGACCGCGACGGGCGGGTGTTCAACATCGTCGCGCTCGACGTGCTCGACGGCCGCGTCCAGCAGGTCCGATCGGTCATCAACCCCGACAAGCTCGGCCACGTGGGACCGGTCGCGGACGCGTACGCGCTCCTGCGGGAGGCCAACGAGTTCCGCCGCCCGCCCGCGCGACCGTGACGCGCGTCGCGGTGACGCACAGGTGACGACGACGGCTGAGCCGAACGGGCGACGCCCGGGCAACGGCGCTCCGTGCGGTCGTACGCTCCTCGCGACGTGCAGGGGAGGTCGTCATGCGCCACAGGACCGTCGCCGTCACGTTCACGGCCGCGCTCGTCGCGGGCGCGGCGACCGCGATGCTCGTGCTCTGGCAGCGCACTCCGCCCGGAGCGGACCCCTCGCACTGGCCGATCGACACGCTGGCCGTCGACGCCACAGTCGCGCTGCCTCAAGTGGTCCCGGTGGCGCCGAAGTACTTGCGGCCCGGCGAGGACGCCTACCAGATGCATGAGTGCCCCGGGTTCTCCATGAGGTCTCCCGTGAGCGACAACGCCCGGATGCCCACGACCGGCACCGTGACGCTCGGCGAGGAGCAGCACGTGCTCGGGGTGTGCCTCGGCACCATGGAGGAGACCGGCGGCGCTCGGGCGTTCGTCGCGAACTCGATCGGCCGGCGCGACGACGTGACGAGCGCCGATGCAACGCTCGTCCACAGCCCGCTCGGCGAGCTCGTCCGCGTCGACCGCAGGTTCGAGTCGGTCTCCGGGCTCGCGCTGACCGACTGGATCATCGACCACGACGGCTACACATATGGCTTCGGCTACCTGCACCCGACTGCCGACGCGTCGTTCTACCCCACGGCCGAGGCGATGATCGCGTCGGTCGCCTGGGACCAGCCATAGCCGACTCGCCTACGGTGTCCCGGTGACAGGCTCCCGAACCGTCGTGCTCACCGGTGCCTCCGACGGCATCGGTGCGGCAGCCGCCCGCCTGCTGGCCACCGAGGGACACCGCCTTCTGCTCGTCGGACGCTCGCCGGAGAAGACCGCTGCGGTGGCCGCAGAGGTGGGGGCGCAGGCCTTCGTCGCGGACTTCGCCCGGCTCGACGACGTGCGCCGGCTCGCCGACGAGATCCGCGCGACCACCGACCACGTCGACGTGCTGGCCAACAACGCCGGCGGCATCTTCGGGCGTCGCGAGCTCACCGTCGACGGTCTGGAGAAGACGCTCCAGGTCAACCACCTCGCGCCGTTCCTGCTGACGCACCTGCTGCTCGACCGGCTCTCCGGGGGCACGGTCGTCAACACGTCGAGCTCGGCCGCGCGCCGCTTCGGCTCGCTCGACGTCGACGACTTGCAGAACGAGCGGTCCTACAGCCCGAGTCGCGCCTACGGCGACGCCAAGCTGGCGAACATCCTGTTCACGCGGGGCCTCCAGGCCCGGGGCACCACCTCGGTCGCGTTCGACCCGGGCAACGTCCGCACCAACTTCGCGGCCGACTCCCGCAGCATCGTCCGGTTCGTGTACCGCACGCCGTTGAAGCACCTGATGCTCATCTCGCCCGAGCAGGGCGGCGCCAACCTCGCGTTCTTCGTCGACGGCACGTCCGGCACCACCTGGGAGCCCGGCGGCTTCTACACGCAGACGACGCCCGCGACCCCGGGCCAGACCAATCCGCGGATCTTCGACGACGAGCTGGTGGACGCGCTGTGGGAGCGCAGCACCGACCTCGTGGGACTGCCCGTCGTCTGACCGCGTACCCCCACGGTCGGACGCCCGACGGGTCTCCGGGCTGATGTGCGACGCAGCGCGCGCCGCGCAGCCTGGTGGGCATGACGCTCTACGCCGTCCCCCACCGACTGACGCACCGCGGACGCTACCTCGCGGTCGTGCTGGCCGTCGCGCTCGCGGCCGGTGCGGTCTTCGTCGCGACGCTCGTGTCGCGCCCCCTCGACGCGGCTGCCGGACCGCCCGGACCGCCGCCGCTGGCGGCGGGAGAAGACGCGCTGGCGGCGGGAGAAGACGCCCCCGCGGCCGCTGCGCCGACCGCCGACGGGATCGACGCCGAGCTCGCCGCGCGGTTCGCCGCCGCCCAGGAGGCCGCAGCGGCGGAAGGCGTCAGCCTGACGATCACGTCCGGCAAGCGGTCGGCGCAGGAGCAGCGCAAGCTCGTCGACGAGGCGATCGAGAAGTACGGCTCGGTGCAGGAGGCGCACCGGTGGGTGCTGCCGCCGGAGTCGTCGGCCCATGTGCAGGGACTGGCGCTCGACGTCGGCCCGACCGACGGTGCGCTCTGGCTCGGGCAGCACGGGCTCGAGTTCGGCCTGTGCCGCGTGTACGCCAACGAGGTCTGGCACTTCGAGAAGCTCCCCGACGGGCTCACCGAGTGCCCTGCGATGCACCCGGACTCGTCGTCGGGCTGGTGACGAGCGCCGGCGGCCCGGCTCGACGACCGGATCGCCGCGGCCAGAGGTGCGCGTCGAGCTGCGTCCGCGATCAGCTCCGGCCGAGCCATCTCCGCACGTCAGGGGCTGTTCCGGTGCCCCTCGGCGCGGTACGTTCACCGCTGTGTCGGGACACCCGCCCGGGTCGGGTGCCGCGTGCGCGCGATGCAGAGAGCGAGCGAGGGCCGACCCATGGCCGTAGGGCGAGTGACCAGGCCGGACGCCGGCCTGATGGTCGGCCGCGAGGTCGAGACCGCCACCCTCCGGTCGCTCGTCGCCGAGGCCTCGGACGGGGTCGGCCGGTCGGTCGTCGTCGTCGGCGAAGCCGGGATCGGCAAGAGCCGGCTGCTGCAGGACCTGGTCGACGCGGCGCCAGGGACGCGGACGATCCGGGTGTCCGGGTCCGAGCCGGAGCGGAAGATGAGCTACGCCGGGCTGCACCGGATCCTCCGGCCGCTCGCCGAGGAGGTCGCGAGCCTGCCCCTGCCGCAGCGGTCGGCGCTGGAGGTCACGTTCGGCGAGGCTGCCGGTCCGGCGCCGAGCAAGTTCCTCGTCGGGCTCGCGACGCTGACCGTCCTCGGCGCCGCGGCTCAGGCACAGCCGGTGCTGTGCGTCGTCGACGATGCGCACTGGCTCGACCGTGAGTCGATCGACGCGCTGGCGTTCGTGGCGCGGCGCCTGGAGCGCGAGCACGTCGCCCTGGTCCTGGCGTCGCGCGACGACGCCGCGACCCTGGCTGCGCTCGACGGGCTGGACCGCATCGAGCTCACCGGGCTGTCGACGACCGCCGCCACGACGATGCTCGCCGCGCGCGTGCCCGGCCGGATGCAGGCGGCGGTCGTCGAGAGCATCGTCGAGCACAGCAACGGCAACCCGCTGGCGGTCCTGGCCCTGGCGCGGTCGCTGAGCCCGCAGCAACGGGCCGGCACGGCCGAGCTGCCCGACCCGCTCCCGCTCGCCAGCGGGATCCAGGAGTACTTCCTGCGCGCCGTCGCCGCGCTGCCCCCCGGGACGCAGGAGTTCGTGCTCGTCGCCGCCTGCGCCTCGGCGGACGACCCCCAGACGGTCTGGCGGGCCGCACGCGCGCTCGGTCTGACGACGAAGGACGCGGATCCCGCGGCCGTCGCGGACATCTGCGCGGTCCGCGACGAGGTGCGGTTCAGCCACCCCCTGGTGCGCTCCGCGATCTACGGTTCGGCGGAGCCCGCCGACCGGCGGGCGGCGCACGCCGCCCTCGCCGAGGCGACGTCAGTGGCGGAGCCCGACCGCCGCGCGTGGCACCTGGCGCAGGCGGCGGGCGCCCCCGACGACGCCGTCGCCGCCGAGCTGGAGCTCTCGGCCGAGCGTGCCCGGGCCCGCGGCGGGTACGCGGCCCAGGCCTCGTTCCTGCGTCGTGCAGCCGAGCTGACCACCGATCCCGTGAGAGCGCTCCAGCGCACCCTGGAGGCCGCCGACGCCTACGTCCAGTCCGGCGAGCTGGAGACCGCGAGCGTGCTGGTGCAGCGGATCTCGCCGTCGTCGACCGGCCCGCAGCGGGCCCGGGCGCTGCAGATCTCCGCGGTCATCGACGTCGCTCGGGCGCAGCCGGCCAACGCCACCGTGGCCCTCATGCGCGCCGTCGCCGAGGCCGCCCCGGGCGACACCGACTTCGTCCGCGAGTGCCTGTTCGACGCGCTCCTGTCCGCGATCATGGCCGGGCGCTACCTCAGCGGCACAACGCTGCGCGGGGTCGCGGCCTCGACGTTGTCCACCGCGGCACGCCGGCCGCATGCCGAGGCGCTCGACCACCTTCTCGACGCGTTCGCGACGCGGATCGGCTCCGGGTACGGCGCCGCGGTCCGCCCGATGCGCGAGGCCCTCGACGCCCTGACCGCGGACGCCGGCAACCTCGGGCGCAACACGGTCAGCGCGGTCCTGCTGGCGATGATGGCGTGCGACGACCTCTGGGACGAGGAGGCCCGCAGCGAGCTGTTCGGACGCCTGGAGCTGCCGCTTCGCCAGGAGGGCGCGCTCATCGCCCTGTCGGTCACGCTCTCCGCGCGCGGCGCCGGCCTGGTCCGCGAGGGCCGGTTCGCCGACGCGACCGTCCTGTACGCCGAGAGCCAGGACGTCACCGCCGCGTACGGCGTGCGCAGCGAGGTCCCGTGGATCCTGCTCTATGCCTGGCAGGGCCGCACGGACGAGGCGCGGGAGCTGGCCGACCAGATGCGCGGCCAGCAGGTCCTCGGCCTGTGGACGTCCTTCGCCGCCCACTGCCTGGGCATCCTCGCGCTGGGCCGGCAGGAGTACGCCGCCGCCCGCGACCTGCTCCTGGAGATCTACGACGACGACACCCCGGGCATCTCGACCACGTCGCTGCCGGACCTCGTCGAGGCGGCGGTGCGCTCGGGCGACGACACGGCTGCGCACCGTGCCCTCGACCGGCTGACCGAACGTGCGCTCGCGGCGTCGACGCCGTGGGCCCTCGGCCTGCTCGCCCGGTCGCGCGCGCTGCTCGCCGAGGACGCCGAGCCTCAGTTCAAGGAGGCCCTTGAGCTGCTGCTGTCGACGAACGTCGCGACCGACGTCGCGCGCGCACACCTCCTGTACGGGGAGTGGCTTCGCCGGTCCGGTCGCCGCGTCGACGCCCGGGTGCAGCTGCGTCGGGCCCACGACCTCTTCTCGACGATGGGCGCCGACGCGTTCGCCGAGCGCGCCCGCTCGGCCTTGCTGGCCACGGGCGAGCGCGCCTCCGCGTCGGTCCGGTCGCGGGGCGACGCGACGCTCACGCCCCAGGAGGCACGCATCGCCGCCCTCGCCGCGAGGGGTCTGACCAACTCCGAGATCGCGTCGAGCCTGTTCGTCACGGCGTCGACGGTCGAGTTCCACATGACGAAGATCCTGCGCAAGACGGGCGCGACCTCACGCCGCGAGCTCCGGGGCCTCCTGGGGAGCTGACTGGGGTCTTTCCCGGGTGCGGACGAATCGGGCGGGGTGGTCCGGTGGAGGCATGGACCAGGAGCTGACCGGCAAGGTCGTCGTCGTCACCGGTGCGAGCCGCGGGATCGGTCTCGCGATCGTCCAGGCGTGCGTCGCGGAGGGCGCCCTGGTGGTCGCCGGGGTGCGGTCGTCGAACGCCGCGCTGGAGGCGCTGCCCGTGCTCGTCGTCACCGGCGACCTGTCCACCGCCGAGGGCCCGGTGGCGCTGATCGACGCCGCCGTCGCGGCTCACGGCCGCGTCGACGTGCTGGTCAACAACATCGGCGGCGTCCGCCCTCGTCTGGACGGCTTCGCCGCGGTCACCGACGAGGACTGGCTGTGGGCCTTCGCGACGAACGTCATGCCGGCCGTCCGGGCGACGCGGGCCGCCCTGCCGCACCTGCTGACCAGTGCTCCATCGTCGATCGTGACGATCAGCTCGGTCAACGCGGTCCTCGCCGACCCTGCCGTCATCGACTACAGCTCCGCCAAGGCCGCGCTGTCGAACTTCAGCAAGTCCCTGTCGCGCGAGGTCGGTCCTCAGGGGGTCCGCGTCAACACGATCAGCCCCGGCCCGGTCGCCACCGACCTGTGGCTCGGCGGGGGCGGCGTCGCCGAGACCATCGCGGCCCGCACCGGGCACACCGCCGCGGAGGTCGCCGCGGGTGCGGCCGCCGACTCCGCGACCGGCCGGTTCACGCGTCCCGACGAGGTCGCCGACCTGGTCGTCATGCTCGCCGGGTCCCGCGCCTGGAACGCGACCGGCATCGACATCCGCATCGACGGCGGGCTCGTCACCACCCTCTGACCTCCACCCACCAAGGAGCCCGACATGCCCGCTCGCACCCGCGTCCTCGTCCGCTCGCTCGCCACCGCCCTCCTGCTCTGCCTGGCGGCGGCGTTCACCATGGGCAGCGCCAGCGCGCACCGCCCGGACACCCCCAAGCCCACGATCGTGCTGGTGCACGGCGCGTTCGCGGACGCGTCGAGCTGGGCCAAGGTGACCGAGCGGCTGCAGCGCAAGGGCTACACCGTCTACGCCCCGGCCAACCCGCTGCGCGGCATCGCTCCCGACGCCGACTACCTGCGCTCGTTCCTGGCGACGATCCCGGGCCCGATCGTGCTCGTCGGCCACTCCTACGGCGGTGCCGTGATCACCAACGCCGCGACGGGCAACGCCAGCGTCCAGGCCCTCGTCTACGTCGCGGCCTATGCGCTCGACGAGGGCGAGAGCATCGGCGCGGCCAACGCACTCGGCGGCGGCACGGCCCTGCTCGGCCAGCACATCGTGGTCCGTCCGACGGCGGGTGCCTCGCCGGGCGACGTCGACGCCTACGTCGATCCGGCGTACTTCCGCGACGTCTTCGCGGCGGACCTGTCGGCCTCCGACGCCGCCGTGCTCGCGGCCGGGCAGCGCCCGCTGCTGGCCTCCGCGCTCGGTACCCCGTCCGGCGTGCCCGCCTGGCGCACCATCCCGTCCTGGTACGTCGTCGCGACGAAGGACCACGCCATCCCGCCGGAGGCCGAGCGCGCCATGGCCGCCCGCGCCGGCTCCCGCACCGTCGAGCTGAACACCTCGCACGTCCCGATGCTCAGCCGTCCCGACGCGGTCGTCCAGGTGATCCTCGCCGCCGCCGGCCGATAGGGCCGCTCTCGTCGCCCCTCGCACGTCGCCCACCCCATCGAAGGAGCAGTCCCATGAGCGAGACCCCGCCCGTCGTCCTCATCCACGGCCTCTGGATCCACGCGTCCGCCTGGGCACCCTGGATCGACCTGCTCGCCACCCGCGGCTTCTCCGCGACGGCCCCGGGCTGGCCGGGCGAGGCGTCCACGGTGGCCGACACCCGCGCCCACCCCGAGGCCCAGAACGACGTCGGCATCACGGCGATCTGCGAGCACTACGCCGGCATCTTCGAGGCGTCGGGGATCAAGCCCATCGTCATCGGGCACTCCTTCGGCGGCCTGATCGCCCAGGAGCTGCTCGCCCACGACCTCGCCGTCGCGGCCGTCGCCATCGACCCGGCACCGATCAAGGGCGTCAAGGCCCTGCCGTTCTCCCAGCTCAAGTCCGGCCTGCCCGTGCTCGGCAACCCCGCGAACAAGAAGCGCACGGTCGCCCTGACCGCCAAGGAGTTCAGGTACAGCTTCGGCAACGCGCTGAGCCAGGAGGAGTCCGACGCGCTCTGGGAGGCGTTCACGATCCCCGGGCCGGGCCGCCCGCTCTTCGAGGACGCCGCCGCCAACTTCTCGAAGCACTCCCCCGCGCAGGTGGACACGCACACCGCCGTCCGCGGGCCGCTCCTGCTCACCTCCGGCTCGGTCGACCACACCGTCCCCGCCAAGGTCACGCGCGAGGTGTTCAGCCTCTACTCCGACAACGCCGCCTCGTCGACCGCGTACCACGAGTTCGAGGGCAAGGGTCACTCGCTGACCATCGACGCCGGCTGGTCCGACGTCGCCGAGGTCGTCCTCGACTGGCTGGCCGCGAAGGGCTTCGGCGTCCCGGCACCGGCGGCGGCCTCCGCGAGCTGACCCGGTCGGCGGCCGGCCTCGGCCTGAGGGGACCGAGGCCGGCCGTGCGGGTCAGTCGTCGCTCGTCCTGTCCACGCGCGGTACAGCCCGAACGTCATGGCGCCGAGGCACAGCGGGCTCACGTCGACGCCTGTGCGGCCGAGCGGTCGGTACTGCTCCTTCAGTCGTGGTGGGGCGCGACCGCGTCGATCGCGGCGAGGGCGTTGAGGGTGCGCGGGTAGCCGACGAACGGCAGGAGCTGCGTGACCACGTCGATCAGCATCTGCCGACCGTTCCCGACCCGCACGTTCGCCGCGACGTGCCCGCGCACCTGCGGGTCGGCGCCGCCGAGGCCGACGAGCATCGCGAGGGTCAGCAGCTCGCGCGTCGGCACGTCGATGCCCGTGCGGGTGTAGTGGTCGCCGAAGCAGTTCGCGGACAGCCACCGCTGCAGGTGCCGCTCGTCGTCGGGAGCGTTCGCGTACATCGCGGCGACGTTCTCCGCACCGACGATCCGCTCCTGCACCGCGCGACCGTCCGCCGCGCGCGTCTGCGGTGTCGTCGTGGACTGCCCGGGCAGCGGCAGCTCGACGCCCCGGTCGGTGAGCAGGTCGTTCGTCGCGTGCAGGAAGTCGAGCGCGCGCCCGATCCCGACGTACGGGACCGCCTGGTAGACGACCTCCTTGAGCTCGACCGGTGTCACGCCGACGGTCAGCGCCGCGCCGGCCATCACGCGGAACTCGGTGACGGCGCCGACCGCGATCAGCGCCGCGACCTGGGTCATGAGGCGCGTGCGCGGGTCGAGGTTGCCGTGCGCGAGGACCTCGTCGAACGCGAAGCTGTCGAAGTACTCGATCAGCTCGGGGTCCGTGCGGGCCAGCGTGGACTCGTGGTCCGGGAACAGGGCGTCGTGGTTCGCCTGCGCCCGCGGGTTGGGTGTCATGCGTCCCACTCAACCGCCGGCCGCGCACCCGCGGGAGTCACCGCCCTTCCCGGTAGTGCCAGTACCTCCCACCGGCCCGCCGGGGGACCTACCGTCGAGGCATGGACCTGAGAACCGAGACGAGTGAGTTCCTCACCACGCGTCGAGGTCGGATCACCCCCGAGCGGGCCGGCCTGCCCGCGTACGGCGGGAACCGGCGCGTGCCGGGGCTGCGCCGCGAGGAGGTGGCGATGCTCGCCGGCGTGAGCGTCGACTACTACATCCGGCTCGAGCGCGGGAACCTGGGCGGGGTGTCCGAGGAGGTTCTCGAGACCCTCGCCGAGGCCCTGCAGCTCGACGAGGCCGAGCGCGGCCACCTGTTCGACCTCGCCCGCGCGGCCAACGCGTCGGGGGTCGCCCGCACACGCGCGCGCCGCGCCAAGCCCGGCGTGCTGCGTCCCGCGGTGCAGCGCATCGTCGACGCGCTCGAGCACGCCCCGGCGTTCGTGCGGAACGGGCGGCTCGACGTCCTGGGCGCCAACCGGCTCGGCCGCGCGCTCTACTCGCCGCTCTACGAGTCCCTGGGACCTGGGCAGGTCAACACCGCTCGGTTCCAGTTCCTCGACCCGGCGGGCGCCCGCGCGTTCTGGGGGGAGAAGGCCGACCGGATGGCCCACGATGCCGTCGCGATCCTGCGTGCTGAGGCCGGCCGCAACCCTTACGACACCCAGCTGACCGCGCTCGTCGGCGAGCTCTCCACGCGGAGCGAGGAATTCCGGCGGCTCTGGGCGTCGCACGACGTCCGCTACCACCGCAGCGGCACCAAGGTGTTCCACCACCCCGCCGTCGGCCTGCTCGAGCTGGACTACGAGGCGCTCCTGCTGCCCGCCGACCCCGGCCTGCAGCTCAACGTCTACACGGCCCAGCCCGGGTCACCGTCCGACGACGGGCTCAAGCTGCTCGAGTCGTGGGCGGCCACCTTCTCCGACGAGAGCGTGAGTTCCTGATGCGCAGGATCCCGAAGCCGCCGACGGCCAAGAACCCGCCCGATCGCTTCACCGGCGACGTGTGGGTCGACCTCATCGCGACCCCGCAGGAGGGCGACCAGCGGATGGTCGTCGGGCTGGTCCGGTTCGCGCCCGGCGCCCGGACGGCCTGGCACCGGCACGCCCGCGGTCAGACCCTGCACGTGCTGTCCGGCGTCGCGCTCACCCAGTCGCGAGGCGGGGAGGTCCTCGTCGTCCGTCCCGGCGAGACCGTCTACTGCGCGCCCGGCGTGGAGCACTGGCACGGCGCGACGCCCGACGACTTCATGGAGCACCTCGCCATGTCCGAGGGTGCCGACGACCCGTCGCAGAGCACGGTCTGGCTGTCGCACGTCACCGACCAGGAGTACTCCGCGCGCTGACCGGGACACCGCCTACCGGCCCGACGTGCCGCCTCGCGCGTCGAAGAAGTGAGTTGACGACGAGGTAGTGACCTGCTGCTCACGACCTCGTCGACGACTCACTACTTCGCGGGGACCGGGTACCCGGGGTGAGCGCGTCTGCGTAACTTGAGAATCTGGACCCTAAGTTGAGAATCGGCGAGCCGAAGCTGCGCCGATGAGGGGCTCGACGCGGCGGATGGTTCCGGGTGGCGCCCTCTCAGGCTTTCGTGGATGTCGCGAAGGATGCGAGCGCTGCGAACGAGTCGATCGGTGGGTCGGCGACCAGTGCAGGACGGTGACGGCCTCGGGTTAGTTCGATTGCTGCTGCCGTGAGTTGCGATGCAGCTTCAGAGCCCATGCGGCTGATGACGTACCGCGTGATCCGTGGGGCGTACGTCGCGGTGACACCGACGTAGGCCGCGGCGTCGGCCCAAGTTCCAGCGCCGCCGAGGCGTGCCGCGGCAAGTGAGACCGCACAGCGGCGTAGCAAGATGTGCGGCGCCCCGGGTCGACGCCAGTCGTCGGACAACACGGCGACGGGCGCGAGGGTTGGTAGTGCTTGGCCTTGCAGGCGGATGAGGTCAAAGGCGCCTTGTTGGTGGGTGTGTGTCAGGCGGGTGGCGACGCGTGCACGGGACAGCTGCCAGCGGGCGACGACCGGGTTCAAGGGCGAGCTAGCGGGGAGCCGATCTCGTAGTCGGTTCGTGATCGCGGCATCGTCGGAGCGGAACACTGCACGAAACTCGTTCGCGGCGTCGTCAACCGTGGGAGCGGTGACTATGCGTGAGGCCGACGCGAAGGCGGCGCGGGTGACCTCCGGTGTGGGTGGGCTGAGCCAAGGTCGTGGAGCCCACCGGGGCACCGCGTCCGTCCCAGCGAGGACGGCCGACGCTGCACGCCAGATGTCCAACGCGTCGATGCTGGGGATCGTCATTGACCACACAGACGTGCTCGGCGCGTGAACAACAGCGTCCAGGTCACGCTGCAGGTCGACGTCCGCGGCCGACGCGGCGACTGCTGTCGCGTGCTTCCACAGTGCGCCGCACGCGCATCGTTCGTCGGTGGTGTTGTTGTCTGCGTTGACGAGCAGACGCGCGGGTCGGTTGCACGAGCCGCACGACTGTCGCAGCACTACCTCGTGGTCGACGCAGACGAACGACCACGGGTGAAGCCACGAGACAAGCCACGTCGATGTCGCCGACAGGCACCACGGGCAGAAGCGGTCACCGTTGAACTGCCACCAATGGATCCGCTGCTGCTCCAAGACGTTGGGTCTCGAATGCACCTCGACCATGCCCGGGAGGCCGCTAAACGCGGCGTACCGCGCCAACGTCATGTTCGTCACGGCGTCCACATCCACGGGCAGGTGCGGTGTCAGGCTCGCGGCTTCTCGCAAACTCAGGAACGCAAAGCTCAGGACGCTGCGCCGGCGCCTCGCACCCGGATGAACCTGCCGGACCAGCTCTGGTAGATCAAGGCGGACCGCCCGCGAGACTCTCCACAGGTAGCCGGCGAGGGCCTCGTCGGCTCTAGGCGGACCGGTCGGCAGCATCCGCTCGCCCCAACAGGAGTTCGTCAAGCTGGCGCGTCCACGCCGTCGTGCCGGTCAACGAAGCGTCGAGCTCGTCAAAGGAGCGCGGTTGGACTCTGACTCGTCGAAGTTCGTTCGTGCTCACGTAACGCGCAGACATGCCGGCCCACCGATCGAGAAGCCATCGGCGGACGTCCACCGCCGTGCAGTCGAACGTGGAAGCCGCTTCGCGGATATAGCCACGGTCAAGGTGATTCGGGTTCAGGACGCGGTTCACACGGGTCGCGAAGTTGATCTGCGCTGCAGCGAGCTGTTGCCGGATCAGCTGGGCGGCGTCCCAGAACGGTTCGCCGCGCCCTGCGGCCTCGATCTCCTCGATCGCAGTGCGGGCGCGCTGCACCGTGTTGGGGCCAAGCCGCAACGCGGTGCCGGCTGGACTCCACGAGTGCGATCCAGCCGGTTGGGCGATGGCAACGGCGGTGAATGTTCGTGCCACGTCAAGGTCGATGTCGTCGAAGGCGTCGGCGAGGTCGAGCTCGAACAGAGACAACGGGACTGTCGTCGGAAGCATGTCGATGTTGCCGGCGAATCCCGGCCCTGGGACGGTGACTCCGACGCGGGTGGCTCGATACATGGCCGCCGCGCGCCAGAAGACGGACGTGACGCGGTCCTCGCCCTTTACCAAAGCCGTGGGCGCCGACGGGATGGGCAAAGGTCCCCGGTGGCGCCGAACTGATTCGCGGGCGATCCGGCCAACCTCTGGGTGCGTGACCGCATCGGCGAAGTCCCCTGTCGCGACGGCCACTGCGGCCTGGAGGTCCGACATGTGGTGCTCGTCAACTGCGGTTCGCTTGTCCGACGCCGACCCGACATGTCGGCTGTGGCGCGACGCCACGAGCACGCGAAGGACGTCGATGGCGTACATATCGTCGCCGGGCTTGTCGACGGTGCCGAGGAGGTTGGATGCCGTCTCGCTCGCGTGAACGAAACCCACGGCCGGCCGGCCCGAAGCGCCTCGGAGCGAGCACGAGTGGTCAGCTCGCCCGTGGACGAACCTGTCGTCGATGCTAAGTCCGTTTCGCCGAACACCATCGATCGTGATCGGTTCGCCGCAGGCCGTGCAACGTCTGAGGAGCTGCACCCGGTGGGTAGCACACACCGACAGCAGGCCGGTGTACCAGAGCAAGTCCCAGACACCTACGCGCACGCATTGAGCGCAGACAGGGGTGACCTGCAGAGCAGGGGTCTGCTCCCGGAGTTGGCGAATGTCACCGTGCGCGAAGTGGTCAAGCGTCATGTCGGCGACTTCACGTCTGGTCAGTCCGAACACTTCGATGATTGCGTCGCGTTCCCGGTCGCTCACCGCAAGCGTGATGCGTTCGAGCACGGTGCCGGAGGATGCAATCCCAAGCTCGCGGAGCACCTGGCCGAGACCCAGGTGATTCTTCGCCCCGGCACGCCACAGATACGCCCCGAGTGGCTCTCGCATGAGTGGCAACGGCCCGATGGGAAGCCGTGCCCACCGTTCACCCACGCCGCCGCCCCCGACTCTGTCCTAGTGCCTTCTTCCGTTCGAGGCGCCGATCACGTTCGAGTCGTGCGAGGCCGATGCGCACCGCGAGCGCCTCCTTGAAGTCCTGTCCAGTGTCGAACACATCGTCGACGGCGAGGTCGATGACGGAGGCGGCACCGCCGATGGCGGCCCCGGTTGCCGCGCCCATCGCGAAGCACGTCTCCCTGCTTGTGAAGACGTCTGAGGCTTCGCTGCCGTCAGGCAGGTGGACTTGCGCGCTCAGTGTTCTCAGCAGCCACCGCCACTTCGCGGGCGAGAACTGGTAGTCCCGGCCGTGGACCCAATCTGCACGCTCGAGGATCTGCTCGTCGGCGAAGTAACCGCGATGCGGCGGGTTGTTCAGGACGGGCGCCTCTTCGAGGTGCACACCCGCTACGACGAGCGTCGTGGGCGAGAGTTCCGCCATGAGGTTCCGGATCGTGTTCGTGACGTCCGCGACGCGTGGGCCCGCGGTCATGTGCAAGTCGTCGAGAACGATTACTTGTGTCTCCGTCAGCCGGGCCATCGCTGCGATCCACGTGATGAAGGAGTCCACGGTGCCCGACGGATCAGTTCTTCCGTACCCGGCCATGATTGCCTTCATCAGGTCGGCGGGCCCGCTCGTTGACCCGAGGCGCACGTACACCACGGGTCTACGCATCGTCTCCTCATCGACGTACGTTCCGGCCTGCCACCCACTGTCGGCTCTGCGAAGGATGGACCTCTCGAGCGCGGTCGACTTCCCGGTGTTTGGCTCGGAGTCGATCAACGTGATCCGTTCCGCGCGTGGCTTGTCGAGGTTCTGCCCGCGGGACCGGGTGATCGTGCTGTCGACCGCCAGGGCGAACTCTGTGGGGAGCCACATCTCCCGCTTCGAGCACGCCTTCATCTGTTTCGGCGACGGCCGCTCGCCTGCGATGCAGCGGTCCGCGTGCACCGCCGGACCTTTGGGGTTGTAGTACTGCTCGTCGATCTCGGCAATACGACGCGGCCAAGTTTCGATGTGCTGCAGGTCTTCGTCTCGCGCCGCACCGTCGTCCTTACCCCTGCGACCTACCGCCATGGGATGTCCTGGGGTCTGTACTCCTCGTCAAAGTCGTCGGCGGCGGATGCGCCAACAGCAACGAGGGCGCCTTCCTTCCTGAGTCGCGCTTCGTCGATGCTGACGACGTTGTCGGAGTCCGGAACGGAGTGGAGGTAGCCGGCGAGCGCGGGGTCGGCGTTCGCCGCGCGCTCGCGGGCATCAGCGATACGGGCGTCCCGTGCGCGCTGCTGCTTCGTGGCGCCGTCAGCTGCCGCCATCTCCTCAGCTGCTTGAGCGAGCATCGCCGTGTAGTCGTTCCGCAGTATCCCGAGCTCGAGCGAGCTCTCGTTGCGGGACATGGCGAAGTCCGTCCGTTCGCCGGCCGCGCGACGGTCCGCAAGCGCGTGCGCCACGTCGTATCGCCCCGGGGTCTGAATGTCGTTATACCGCTTGTCCCGCGGAACTGAGATCCACTCATTCCGAACGGTGTGATAAACGAGAATCCACCGCGGGTTGTAGGGGTCGACACGCGCCTCCAGGTCCGGCGAGCGAGTACCACGCCCCTTGTCCTCGTCGCGCACGCCATCCAGTTCGTCGCTCTGATAAAACGCGCCGTCGCATTCGATGCCGGCATAGGACGCACGCACCGGAACCGGGAACAGGAACTGAACGACGAAGTCCTCGTCCATCGGGACTGCGACCTCACGGAACGCTGAGACGTGGTTCATGAAGCAGTCGATGGGGCAGATTCTGCGCCGTGGGTCGATCGGGTCGCGAAGGTTCTCGTGCTTCTTCAGGTGGTAGACGCGCAGAACATACTCGCGCAGGAAGTACTCCACCTGAGCGAGCGTCGGCCCGGGTGCCGCGCCAGTCTGGTCGCCCTTGTGGTGCGGCGAAGACCCCTTGTCGCCCGGCATCCCCTGCATGATCTTCGCGAAGTGCTTGAGGAAAGACTCGACGATCCCCTTCGCAGTCCCGCTTCGCGTCGGCGTCATGTTGAGGTCAGCGCCCTGCTGCTGCAACGTCTCCATCGTGACGTAACTTTCCATCTGCGGGCCGCGGTCCATCTTGAATCCCTTTATCACCGGACGCATTCCCTCCGGGATGCACATGGTGTCGGGAACTCCCATCCACAGGAGGTCGCTCTTGATCTTCCATTCCCGGCGAAACCTGCCCGACAGCACGTCGAAGAAAAGCAGCCTCACGTCGCGCGAAGCCATTCCCTTCGCCACGACACGCAGACCCACGATCATGCGCGTTGACGCGTCAATGGCGACGAGCACTTCGCCATCGATCGGCTCACCTGCCTCGTCCCTGCAGAACGCGTTGATCGGCGTGCCGTCGATCTCGATGACACGACCAGGTGCAACCACGTCCTGGTGCCCGTACGGGTGCTTGGGGCTGGCCGCCTTGCTCGTTCGAGTCGACCCCACGTCCTCGAGGAAGGCGCCGGCCGTCGCCGCAGCGAGAAGGTCGCGCTGCAGCTCGCGGCCCAGCTCCTCGTGGTTGACACCGTGTCGCTGGAGCGCGGCACGGAAGTCCGCCTCCCGCTGCTCCCACTCCAACGTGCCGACGCCCGGCGCGGTGTGACGTTCGGCGACCTCTTCGAGTGCCGCGTAGACGTCCGGGGTGAGTTTCTGCAGCGTCCTCAGCTTCGAGTGCGTTCGCTTGTCCCACAAGATCGCAATGCCTCGTTCACCACCGTCGAGGACGTGCTGCATCTTGTCGTATAGGCGCGGGACGCTCCACCCAGAGCCCCAGTTGGCGGTGAGCCACTTCGACTTGTTCTCGACTCTCACGCCGGCGCTAACCAGTTCAGGGTCGTAGTCCTTGTCGTACACACCCTTGTCTTCACGGAAGTTCGGCCGGGCTCCGGAGAAGCTGCCGTTGAAGTCGCCGTGGCGTGCCTGGCACATGTGCGCGATCGCCATCGTGGCGTAGATGTGATCGGTCGGGCTGAGCATCCGCAGCAACATCCGCGTGCGCACGTCGTACGCGAGCGGCTCGCTTGACTCGCCATCGTTGGCCAGCGAGCTCGACACGCGCTGCGCCAGCAAGTTCCAACTGATCTTGAGGCGTTCCGTGGGTGTCTCGACGATGGCCAGCACCTTGCTGGAGTTCTCCTTGTTGCGGAACCCAACGATCCGGAACGTCGACCCGTCCTTGAGGACGTATTCCTCGGCCAGCTTGATGCGGCGCCTGCGCCCACGGATCTTCTTCTGCGTGCGCGCGCGGCTCACGACATCACCCATGAGCGACGAGGGGTACGCGGCACGCCCGCGAGCAGGCACGTGCTGTCGAGCGACTCGCGCATGTCGATGAAGTACTCCCGCTGCCACAGCGCGCGAAGCGCGCGCGTGTTACCCGCCGCACCGCCGCCGTACGCACTCGCCAGACCGGACAGGGACAGCGGTGTGCGCAGCACCCGCGGAACAGGCGGGTGCTCGGACGCGAGCTCGATGAAGGCCAGGTTGGCGCGCCGGACTTCGGGCAGACGTCTTTCGGTGCCGACTTCGTAGTTCCACCCGAACGTGTTCGCCGTGAGCATCGTCAGGTCGAACGAGCGCCGCTTCTTGTCGTCCAGAAGGTCCTCGGCGGTGACGTCGAAGAGGGTGAACTGGCCGTCGCGACGGTACGCGGCGTCGGGGTCGTGGTGCTCGACGGTCCCGTCGGGCCAGTGCCAGTAGATCCGCATGAACTGCGTGTTGAGCTCGTCGAAGCCTTCCCACGCGAGCTCGAGGTAGTGGTCGTACTCCAGATCCGACCAGTACCAGCCGTGGAAGGTACCGCGCGCGTGCGGGATGGACACCTTCCCCGTGAAGTTCCGCTGCGTGCGCCAAGTCGATGGTCGGGTGATCTCGGCAAGCTCGTACAAGTCGAGCGCGTCGATGTCGTTGGCCGTCAGCATTCGGGTGTGCCCCCGGGGCCTGGCCGCGATCCGCACGACGCCGGGCTGGTTGAGCGCGTCGATCATCTGCGGGGTGATTGCGCTCCGTCGGGCGTGCGGTGTCGGCCGCGGCAGATTCCCGTCCAGAAAGCACAACCGTCGGCCCCTCTTGAACCCGGGAGTGCTGCGCCGCTCGTACGGACGGCGCCAGATTCCGTCCTGCGACCGCCACAGCCCCTCGGGTGGCGGCAGCGCGGCGAGCGCGGTGAGCGTCATCGCGGACCGCTCGCGACGTCTAGGCAGACGCCGGGCCAACGCGGAGGCCGGCTCTCGAGTGAGCGCCGCTGACGCTCCCGCGCACGTCTGGCGATGGGCCGCGCCGGTCTTGCGTCGTTGGGGGTGGTGCGCGTGTCAGGGGTCTCTGGGACCATCAGGTCACGTCCAGACGTCCGGTTGATGCTGGTGATGGACGGGCGAGTTCTCTCGCCGGGCCGGCCGCCCCCTTGCCCGGGACGGCCGGCCCTTCAACGTGCTGGCGAGTTCTCGACCGATGCGCCCGATGGTGCGGGTGCGGTGCGGCGGGGCGCCCCCGTCGCGATCGTGAGTGCTATGCGGCCATGATCGTCCGCTACCGCCGGCCGCGCAACCACGTCGTCTCTAAGTCGAGACGTCCACGCCCTTCGTAGAGAGTCGACCTCCCAAGGGGATGTCTATACATGCAGGTATAGTGGCCGCCAAGGCCCCAGATCAGATGGGGCTCTCGCCAGGGTATCGATCGGGTTTCTCTAAGTAGAGAGGGATTCTGTTGACAGAGATGAGCGCTCCTAGCGAGGCTTCGACAGTGACCTCAACGCCGGCCAGCAAGATCCCCGACTCGCCATCCCCACGAAGCGTCGGTGCACCCATCGAGTACTTCAGCGCGGACCAGTGGCCGTTCGGCATCCCACGCTGCGACGCGCCACGCGCCGTCTTGTACGCCGCGGAGTTCGCCTGCTTCCTGCATCTCCAGGTCGGCAAGTACGGCGGGACGCTCAACCACGGCTTGCGCCAGCTGGAGAAAAGCACGGGCCTGTCCCCCAAGACGCTACGACCTATCGCGGACGGCGTCAGATGGCCCGGGCTGGCACTCGTCGCCCAGGTCGAGGAGATCTTCGCGGCGGAGACGACCGGGTACGGCGCCGTGCTACGCCGCATCGACCACCAACGCCGCAAGCAAGACTCAGAGCCGGCCTGAACGGGGCCCTTCATCGCGCAGGCAGACAGAGATGAACGCAACACAACGAGGACCAAGCGTCCGTCTCCGGGCACGGAATGCGAGCTCCGCCCGCCGCCTCCGCCTGCACCTGCCGACTCGATGGCCATGGGCCGATGCCTGGACCGACCTGTTACACCACGCCTGCGGACCACCAACGTCGGCGTCCTGACCACCAGCGCCGACAGGCACGCACCATCGAACCGCGGAACGACCCGGCAGCGAGGCCGGACACGATCTCCGGTCCCGAAGCCAAACCACCGCCTCGAGCTCCGTCACCGCCGACCACACACCGAACTATCGGTGGATCGAGGCTTAGCCAGGCACGCTGGCGGGGCCCACTGTTACGTCAGGGCAGCGGCACCGCCGTCGGTGCCAGCGGTTTCCCGCCCCAACGCGGATGACAGGTGCGTGACGTCGAGTTCTCGCAGATAGGTCACACCGAAGGCCTTGACCTCCCGGTACTTCTGGTACTTCGTGGCGAGATCGAACGGGCTGTCGGACATGCGCTGGAAGACGTCGAGGCCGCGCCCGAGCAGAATCTTCCAACCAGTGTCGGTCGTGATCGAACGGTCGTGGATCGCTTGCGGTTCGACGAACTCGACCTCGACGACGATGCCCAGCACGGCCGCACTCTTCTTGATCTGCAGCAGGTACTCGTACTGCTTCTGCAACTTCTCCGGGCCGTCCTGGTTCTCGACCGTGACGAGTTTCAGGGTGACTTCGTCGGCCGGGTCCTTGCCGCGCGCGATCCCCTCGACCAGCTCCATGAGGTTCCTGGCCTGGTGGAACATGCGCACGTACGGGTCCACGATGGTGATCTGCGACGCGCCTCGCAGGTACGGGATGAGCAGCGAGTCGAACGAGACGCCCCGCTGACCCTCGCGGTAGTCCCGGTGCCCCTGGAACAGCTCGGCTTCCGGCTCCTCCGTCCTGCCGGCGCTCCCGACGGCGGTCGACGTCGCGCCACCGCCGAGCGGATCGGATGCGGTGGGCGTACCCTCCGTCTCGGTCTCCTGCGTTCGCCCGCGGTGGTAGTAGGCGGGGTACTCCTCTTCTTCCAGCGTCGCGACGGCGTGCCAATCGCCAGCCGGGTCGACATAGCCGAACTTGACCTCAGCCATCGTGGAGTCGATGCGAACGATCTGGTCCTTGACACGCTTGCGACCCTCGATCGCGAACCGCAGGATCTCCTCGACCTCCTCCCGGGTCGCCTCGCCGCCCGGGTAGAGGATCTTCATCAATCCGGAGAAGGTCTTGTGGATCCCATCCCGGTCGCGCGTCGAGATGTCCGACGAGAGCGTGAAGTGCTGCTGGTACCGGTCTGAGTAGTCCTTCGAGCGCATCGACTTAAGGACCTCGGCGATGTAGTCGACGACGAAGCCGTAGCCGTCGGAGAACATCTCGCCCCGGATGATGTCGACTTCCCAGCCCGGTACGTAGTGATGCAGGCGGTCGAGGAAGGCGGGGTCGTGGTAGGCCTCCGGAAGCTCATCGAACAGGTCCGAGTGCTTGAGCATGTACGGCACGGTGTGCGAAGTGTTACCGACGAAGACCATCGAGGCTTCGGCGCCAATCGTCTCGACGCCACGGGAGAACGTCTTGTTCGCCATGTAGTTCTTCATGATGTCGACGAGTGCCTTGTCAGTGCGCTTCTTCTTGCCGGCGAACTCGTCGAAGGCGACGACGTCCCAGTACCCGACTAGCCCGAGGCGACCGTTGGAGTTGTTGACGAACAGCTTGGGGACGGTGACCTCCCCACCGGAGATCAGCATCCCGTGCGGCGAGAACTCCGAGAAGATGTGGGACTTGCCGGTGCCCTTCGGTCCGAGCTCGACCAGGTTGTAGTTCCGCTCAACGAACGGGATGAGGCGCACCAGCTGGAAGAACTTGGCTCGCTTGCTGAACAGCTCGGGGTTGAACCCGATGGACTGCATGAGTAGGTCGATCCACTCGTCAGTCGTGAACCCGCGGCGAGCCTCGAGGTAGTGCTCGGAGTCGAACTTCGACAGCTGGATCGGCTTGATCGAGCCAAGGATCCACGGCACGACGCGCTGGTCGTCACCGTGGAGGTACTCGATGTCGCAGATACACCAGACGCCACCGACCAGAAGCTTGGGGTGGGCCTTGATGGTCGGGGACTCGACGATCACACCCTTGATGCCAAGGTTCGCGAACTCGGCCTCGTAGACGTCGGCCTTCTCATTGAGGGTGACGGCGACCTTGTCGATGATCCGGTGGCGGCCGCGTTCCTTGATAGTCGACTTGACGAGCTCGGACTCGCTGCGGTGCACGTAGTGCTCGGCGAGGATCTGGCGCACGGTGTCGATGCCGGCCTGGATGGTGGCTTCGTCGTCGGAGGCCGCGTACTGCCCCAACAGGTACTCCAGGACGTAGGACGGCACGATCGCGTTGCCCTTTACGGCCTTGACCAGGTCCTTGCGGACGACGACGCCGGGAAACAGGCGGTTGATCTTGACGTCGAGGTCGCTCTGCGGCGGCGTGCCGGCGTTGGGCGCCTCGATCTCGGTCTGGCTCATCGCCGCTCCAGGCTAGAAGTCGAAGTCCGACGCGAACGAACGCTTCAGCGTGTAGACCGCCTTGGCGTAGACGCGCCACTGGTTGGTGTTGGTAATGCGCTCTTCAAGCCGGAACTCCACGCCACGATTGTTGTAGTCGTTGGCGTCCTGGGTAAGCAGCATCCGCGCACTCTGATAGCGGTCGCGCTTGTCGACCGAGGTCTGGTCGAACGTCAGGTCCACGAGGTTCGAGATCAGCGTCTCTCCGACATAGAGGCCAGCACGCAGGGCACGCGGCTGGACCTTTTCGCTGACCGGCTCGGACTGGAACAGGCGGACGACGACCTGTCCGGTCGTGATCTTGTCCGACTCCGGCCACACCTCGACGTTGACCAGCCGGGTGTCGCTCTTTCGTTTCTTGTTGACTGCAAGCACCGGCACGACGATCTCCTGCAACGTCGCCCCGCCATGAACAAAGCGTGATCCGCTCCCTGCCAGGCGCAGGCGGTGGATCGACTTGGGGATCTGAACCTCCAGCTCGCTCTCTAACCCGAGCTGGGCAGCCTCGAAGGTGACGAACGCAGGATCGACCTTGAGGCCCGTGCCGAGCACGAATCGCTTGTTGACGTACTTGAGATCGTCGCCCTGCGGCTTCGTCGACAAGAAGAACTGCTCTGCGAGCACATCGTCCTGGAACAGAAAGCCGTGGTCGGCCGTGACGAAGATGTTGGTGGCGTTGGCACTCGCCAGCTTCTTCACCAAGTCGACGATGTCTCGCAGGGTGTCATCAACCGCTTCAAAGACCTGACGCTCGGTGGTGAGCTCCTCACCCCTGGCGTCTATCCGGTTGTGGTAGACGTACAGGACCTGGTTGTCCTTGAACAACTCGCGCCGCTTGTCGGCGGTCAGATCCTTGAAGGCCTCAGCCTGGATCGCCACTCCACCGACCGCCTCCAAGATCTTGGACCGGAAGACGGTGCTGTTGGTTGGGCGGGCGTCGGCCAGCACGGTCTTAGCGTCGGCCGAGTGCTTCAGCGTGGAGTGCGGCAGGAGCGCGGCCATGCCGAGCTGCGTGTAGCTCGGCAGCACCCCGAGCAACGCATCCAACGTGGCATCGAAGCGGTCCTCCTGCCGGATGAGCGAGCCGAGCTCGTCGGCCACCTCGTACCGCATGGCATCGGAGATGATGACGACGGCTTTCTTGTCGCCGTCACGCACCAGAGGCTCGACGTAGCGGGCGTAGAAGGCCGACTGGGAGCGCAGCGCTGTCGAGCGCCATTTCTCGA
The DNA here is from genome assembly GCF_056404795.1 of Cellulomonas sp. P2_B4. Taxonomy (NCBI): domain Bacteria; kingdom Bacillati; phylum Actinomycetota; class Actinomycetes; order Micrococcales; family Cellulomonadaceae; genus Cellulomonas; species Cellulomonas sp. P2_B4. Next base: position 1,416 of record NZ_JBFUDI010000009.1, on the reverse strand, counting down.
TCTGGTCGACCTGCTGCTGCCAGGCATTGCCCAGCTCGTAGACGTACTTGTTGGTATAGCGTTTCTCTACCTGCTCGCGCAGCGCTTCGAGGGGTTTGGGGTACTCAGCCATGCGGGCGGCAAAGACGAACTGGCGGTAGAGCTGGTCGATGCGAAACCACTCGCGCCGGTAGCGCTCCAGGCCATCGTCGAACGACTGCATGACCACGTTAAGCGAGGCGAGCTCGGCCAGCAGCTCCGAGGCGCTCGCCACCGCGGTGTAAAGCTGCCGGTAGTTGTCGATCCAGACACTGCTCTGCCGCGCCCGGACCACCTCGGCGACGTCACGCGACGTGACAGTTTGTTCTGCGACGGCTCGAGCCAAGTCGCTGATGATCTTTTGGTCGGTCTCCTCGAACAGGTCGACGCTGACCAAGTCTCTGAAGCTGGCGTCCTCGATCTTCGATTTGTAGTCCAGGTCGCCGGCTGCCCGCTTGGCGAGCGCTGCCATGGCGTCCTGGCTACGCCGGTCGTTGCGCAGGCTGGCGAAGTCGAGCTGGATGTTCTGCAACCCACCCGGGCGGTCCGAGGTGAAGCCCTCGATGGCCCGCTGGAAGATCCACAGCACCAGGTCGTCGATGCTCGGCGTGGACGCCTCGTAGCCGTAGATGCGAGACACGCCCTGCCAGTAGAAGCCGTCAAGACCGTAGTCGGCAAGGGCGTCGTACTTGGCACGCACTCCGTTCGCGTTCTCAGTCAGGAGGGTGCGCGTGATCTCCAGCAGGCTGTGCTCGCGCTGACCGAGCACCACGGCGCTGAGTTTGGCTCGCAGTCGGGCGGCGTCGTCGTCCGGACTCAGCAGCGCCTTGAGGCTCTGGACCCGCTTGATGGCGTTGAAGAACTTCTCGTGCGCCAGGACAACCTCGTCGACGCCCTTGCCCACCAGGCCGAGATCCTGCGCGACGAGGGCGGTCCGGTCGGCTGTGAAGACGCCGTAAGCGAGCTCCAGGTCGAGCAGCCAGTCGCCGATACCACCAGGCACCTGGCCCGAGCGGTAGACGAGGAACTTGCCCTCCGGTTCGTCGTGCAATAGCCGGTTCTTGACGGCGAACTCATCGTTGGCGACCCGGATGGTCTGGATCCCCGGAAGGTCGAGGCTGTCGAGATCCGCGGCGTACTGGCCCTCCGGGTCATGCCAGAAGACCACTCGGCGACTCTCGAACCACCGCAGCAAGTGTGGGCGGACGGTGATGGTGTCACTCATCTGCGACCTCAAGTCCGGGGATCTTCCTCATGGCAGCACCGAACTTCGGGTAGTTGGCTTTTACGCCGTCGTCGAGGTCGATGTTGAGCTGACGCGAGGCCAGCGGGTAGAGCACGTCGTGCTCGTACTCCTCCAGCTCCAGAAGCACCGTGCGCAGCAGGTCGGCCTCCTTC
>NZ_JBFUDI010000008.1:0-191548 GCF_056404795.1 Cellulomonas sp. P2_B4 | reverse complement strand
GTGCGAGCGTGCGCCGGATCGCGCTGGCCAGCGGGCGGTGGGCGGAGGCCTGCATCGGCCCGTCCGCGGACGCCCCGAGCGGGCCCGCAAACATCGACATGCTTGGCGTCGACGCCCCGGCCGCCGCGGCCGCTCCGGCGGCGCCGGTCGTCGCGTCCGAGGAACCGCCGCCGTCGGACGAGGTGGCCGACGGGCTGGGAGAGGCCGACGAGGCCGGCGATCCGGCGGCGACCGACGGGACCGACGAACCGGCCGCCACCGACGAGGCAGACGAACCCGCGGGGACCGACGACGAGGCCGACGAACCGGGGACGGCCGGCGAACCGGGCGTGCTCGAGGAGCCGGCGGGGAGCCCGGGCGGCGTCGTCGCCGAGGGCAGCCCGCTCGACGCAGCCGACGAGGACACCGTCCCGGTGGGTGCCGCCGACGAACGGGCGATGACCGGACCGGACGGGCTGCTCGTCGCGACGGACGGCGGCGTCGCGGCGGGGTGGGCCGACGAGACCGGAGCGGCGGCCGCGCTCGGGCCGGCAGGAGGTGTGGCCGTCGAGGCCGAAGGAGTGCCGTGCGTCGGGTTCGGCGCAGGCACAGGAACGGTTGCCGGTGCGGACACCGCGCGCGCGGGTGCGGCAGAGGTGTCGACCGGCGACCGCCGGATCGGGGCGACCGTCGAGGCCGACGGCGCGATGTTCGTCGGCAAGCCCGAGCTCGAGGCGCCCACGACGGAGGTCGAGCCCGTGGTGCCGGACGCGCGGACGGCCGAGGYGGCGGGCCGGGCAGCGGCCGGGGCGGACGTCCGGGAAGGGGCGGGCGCGGCGGCGGCTCGACGGGCGTCGGCGGTGGCCGTCGCGAGGGCGCGTCGACGCAGGAGCCGACCCGACGGCGCGGGAGCGTTGCGCGGTCCTGCGCCGGGCAGGGGAGAGGAGGGAGGAACAGGACGGGAGGAGAGCGTCGCGGCAGAGGGAGTCCGGTCACCGGTCACGGCGGACGACGCTCGTCCGGACCCCCCGTCGTTCCCCGGGCGTGCTGGGGGATCTGCCGTTCGTGCGGCGACGTGCGAGCGCATCACCCGCGAGTCCGAGTTCATCGTCATCTTCCCGCTCGCGCGCACGTCCTCGGCGACGCGGACGGGGATCGTCTGGGGTGCCAGGCGCTGCGTGGAGCCGCCCGGGCGGTACGAGGACTGGTCCGGCACGCGCTCGAGCATCCGCGGCAGGCCGCGTCGCGCCTCGGGCGCGGGCACCGGCTCGTGGGTGGAGCGCACCGCGGACACGTCGGACCACCAGCGCGGCGGCGCGACGTTCGCGGGTCCGGTCCCCACCGAGATGGAGGCGGCGGGGCCGACGAGGGAGCGGCGGACGGCGACGGAGCGCCCCCAGCCCTCGGAGAAGCGGACCGACGACGACGCGACGGAGCCGATGCGGGCAGGGCGCAGGTGGCCGAGCGTCGGTCCGGGCCGGCGCATGCGCACACCGATCGAGCGGCCCAGGCGCGTGCGCGGGTCGTCGTCGGACGGGGGCGGCGTCAGGCTCACAGGGTCTTCGCCCGGAACCCGTTGTGCGCGACCTCGAGGGTCTCGGACAGGGCGTCGACCAGGTCGGCACTCAGCGTCGGACCGCTCCACGCGACGGCGAACACGCCCTCGAACTCCCAGGAGCGCAGGCGCTCACCGTTGTTGCCCAGGACGGTCACCGCGCCGGTGGAGCGCGTGACCTTGTTCTGCGCGGCCGCGAAGCCCTCGCCGGAGGACTTGCCCACCCAGGAGAACAGCGCGTCGGAGTTCACCAGGCCGCGCTTGAAGACGAGGTGCGGCCAGCGGATGACCCCCGGGAACTTGTGGGGGTACTGGTTCTGGCCGCCCTCGACGTACTCGTGCTCGGAGACGGTGAGCTGCAGCCCGCTGATCTCCTTGAACGCGCCGATCTCGACGCCGTCCACCTCGAACACGAAGTTGGCGGCGACGGGCGCGTCACCACCCAACGGCTCCTCAGGCACTCTCTCTCACCGCCTCCCACGCTCGAGCGTTCATTGCCGACACGGCGCGCACCATCCGGACCCGGTCCAGGTGCTCGAGGTCGAGCAGCTCGTTCAGCGGCCAGTGCAGGTGGTACGCGAGGAACGCGATCTCCTGCCACAGGGCCTCGGTGGGGTAGCGCAGCATCGTCGGGTCCTACCGTGCCTCGGTCGGGATCTCCTCGATCGACGCGCGACCGGCCCGGTAGGTGGTGGTGTGGGTCGTGGCCTGGCCCGCCGGCTCCGACGACGATCCAGCAGCGGCCGGAGCCGGCTCCGGAGCCACAGGCTCCGGAGCCGACCCGGGCAGGGGTCCTGCCTGCTGCTGAGCAGCGACGAACTCGTCGAACTCCTCCTGCGACCCGAAGTTGATCACGCCGTAGAAGTCCTGCAGGTAGGCCAGGTCCGCCGCGAAGAGACCTTCGATCTCGTGCGACGTGACCATGACCAACGTGCCCAGCTTCTCCACCACCCGCGCGAGCACCACGATCGTCAGCCGCGGGTCGTCCGGACCGCTGATCGTGGGGTCGCGCAGGGGCTCGAGCTCGTCACGCGCCGTTGCCAGGCGCATGACACCTTCCCGGTGGAGTCCGCCGTCCCGGTCCACATACCCCCGGGGCAGCGTGAACTCGTAGCGGGTCTTGAGGGTCACTTGATCCTGGCGAGCGACTCGATGGTGAGGGTGATGGTCTCCTTCACCGGGTCGTTCGAGTCGACGCTCAGCTGGTCGGTCGAGATCTTGCTCGGCCAGCCGTTGGTGAAGTTGAACCGCGCAACCTCGACGTGGGTGGAGTCGTACATGACGATCGACCCGTTCTTGCGGTTGTTGGTGCGGTCCGACAGCAGGATGCCCTTGGTCATGATGTCGTTGAACCAGCCCCACATCTTGTCCTGCGTGGAGTCCGGCGGCGCCATCCGCACGAGCGAGAGGTCGGGGGCCTTGTTGCGACCGGCGAGGGTCTTGACCTGGACGGACTTGCCGTCCTTGCCCACCTGCTGCGTGGTGGCAACCTCCATCTCGACGTCCAGTCCGGAGACGGACGCGAGGATCGTGACGACGTCGCCGTCGATCTCGAGGAAGAAGTTCTGGGCGATGAGTGGGTCTGTGGCAATGAGGTCGTTGGGCATCTAGGTGCTCCTTGGTCAGGAAGAGAAGAAGGTCAGGACGCGGTCTGCTTGTTCTGGCTGATGCGGAAGATCACGAACTCGGCCGGCTTGACGGGCGCGATGCCCACCTCGACGACGAGCTTGCCTGCATCGATCGACTCGGGCGGGTTGGTCGTCGCGTCGCAGTTGACGAAGAACGCCTCCTGCGGGCTCTGACCGAACAGTGCGCCGGCCGACCACAGACCGCGCAGGTACGCGTTCAGGGTGCGCTTGACGCCTTCCCACAGGGCCACGTTGTTCGGCTCGAAGACGGCCCACTGGGTGCCCTCGAGGATCGTCGCCTCGATCATGTTGAACAGGCGGCGGACGTTGATGTACGTCCAGTCGGTGTCCGACGCGAGCGTGCGGGCGCCCCAGATGCGGATGCCGCGCTGGCCGAACGGCCGGATCGCGTTGATGCCCAGCGGGTTGAGCACGCCCTGCTCGGCCTGCGTGATGCTCCGCTCGACGTCCAGGACGCCACGGATCGTGTCGTTGGCCGGGGCCTTCCACACGCCGCGGGTCTCGTCGGTCCGGGCCCAGACGCCGGCCACGTGGCCCGACGGCGGGATCAGGATCTCGGAGTTGCCGTTGGAGCCGGTCGGGTTCTCGACCTTGATCCAGGGGTAGTAGAGCGTCGCGAACGCGGAGTCGAACTGCGCGGTGTCCGTGCGCCACTCCTTGACGGCCTGCGGCGTCAGTCCGGGAGGGGCATCCAGGATGGCGACGCGGTTGGCGTGCTGCTCGCAGTGCGCGATGAGGCTCGTCTGCACGGCCTTCCAGAGGCCGAGGTCGAGCGACCCGTCCTCCTTGGTCGCGGCCGTGACCAGGTCGGGGACCAGGACGATCGTGACGTCGTCGGCGATCGCGAGGCCGGCGATGCCGGTGCGTGCCGACTCCGAGCCCGCGAACTTGCGGCCGTTGACCGGGACGGGCTTGGCGGCGGCCTGCTCGAGCGTGTAGGCGCCCGGCTTCAGCAGCTCGAGCTGGCTCGTCAGGTCGACGTCCTCGGCGAGCTTGACCTCGACCTTGACGCGCTTGGACGTCTTGTTGATGACCGTCGCGGCATCGCGCGGGCCACCGAGCGTCAGGTCGTCGTAGCTCTCGACGGCCTCGCCGCCGTCGACGATCGTGATGCTGAAGGGCGCGGGACCGTCGTGGTCGTCGGCGACCTCGGCAGCCTCCACGACGACCGTGATGTTCGCGTCGGGCTCGACGGACTCCACCGAGATCGGCAGGCCGAGCGAGCGGTCCGCGGCCGGGAGGGCCAGGCGAGCGGGCTCACCGGACGGCTCGGCGTTGGGCACGCGGACGATGTACGCGAGGCTGCCGCCGTTGAGGAAGTAGCCGTACACGGACAGGGGCAGGATCGCCCCTTCGACGAAGCCTCCGTAGAGGGCCTCGAACTGGGTCCAGCTGGTGACCAGCCGGGGCGCGAGGCCCTGCGGGTCGTTGGGGTCGTCCTGGGGCGCTCGCTCGGTGAACCCCACAAAAGCAGCCACAGCGGTCGGCGCCGAGGCGAGGACCTTCTGGGACGAGGGGATCTCTTCGACGTAGACGCCGGGCGCGGTGTATGTGGGCACTGGCCATCCTTAGCTTGGATCGCTCCCGCCCGGGCATGACCTGCGCGGGGACGCTGCGACGCGGGTGTGTCGTCGTCACGGTATGGACGCGCCTCGGTAGCGGGCATCGGTAATCGCTACCGAGGTTTTCAAACCCCCGTCGGGAGCCATAGGGTGCGAACCGGCACAAGTGCTCAAGTTCGAGTTGCACGGTGTCGACACACAGGCTAAGGACACGAGTCCGACGCTGTGTCGTGCACGAGGTGGGTAGCCGATGGTGGCAGGTGAGGAGCATCCGTCGACGTCGACGGTGACGTCGCTCTCCCTCCCCCTTCCCAAGCTTCCCGCTGTCGTCCAGCCGCACCACAGCCGGCGCCGCACCATGCTCGCGCGCCCCGTGGTGGACCAGGTCCGTTCCGAGCTCGCCGAGGGTCGTTCGGTGCTCGTCGTCGGCGATGCCGGGGTGGGCAAGACGCACCTGGTGACGGCCGCGCTGTCCTCCTTGAGGGTTGCCGACGAAACCGTCCCGCACGTGGTGACGATCTCGGGCGCCTCGGCGCGCGGCGGCATCCCGCTCGGCGCTCTGGAGCCGCTGCTGGGTGACGACGCGCTCGTCTCGCTGGGCAGCGTCGCGCGGACCGTCGACGCCGTCGCCGCCTCGCTGCGCGGTCGCGCCCGCGGTGGCCCGCTGGTGCTCCGCGTCGAGGACGCCCACCTGCTCGACACCGCCAGCTCGCAGGCTCTCGGCTGGATGGTGCAGCAGGGGGAGGTCCAGCTCGTCGCGACCGCCCGGGCGTCCGCCGTGGCCGGCTCGCCGTGGCTGGAGCTGTGGAAGGACGACGTGGTCGAGCGCGTCGACGTCCCCGCGTTCACGCTGGCCGAGGTCGAGCACTGGCTCGTCGCGGAGCTCGGGGGCCAGGTCTCCATCGACACCGTCCGCCGCGTGTGGGCCGAGACCGGTGGCAACGCGTTCCACCTCTCCGAGGTCGTGCGCGCGGACCGGCTGGGCGGAGCGCTGCGGCAGGTCGACGGCGTGTGGGTGTGGACGGGTCGCGCGACCCCCGGGCGCCGGCTCCTGGACCTCGTCGCCCACGACATGGCGCTGCTGTCCACGGACGCCCGCTCCGCGCTCGAGATCGCCTCGCTGGCCTGCCCGATCCCGCTCAGCGCACTGCTCGACCTGGTGCCCCGGCCCGCCATCGACGAGCTCACGCGCGTCGGTCTGGTGACCCTGACCCCGCGCATCTCGGTGGCCGGGTCCGGCGACGTGCTCGTCGACCTCGCCCACGCCCTCTACGCCGAGGCCGTCCGCTCGGGCATCCCGCGCGCCCAGCGTCGCCAGGTGCTGCTCGCGGTGGCCGAGCTCACGCACGACGGCCAGCGCAGCGGTCCCGCGCTGGTGCGGTCCGTGTCGCTCTCGCTCGACTGCGACATGCCCGTCGACCCGTCGCGCCTGCGCGCCGCGATCGACGCCGCGTTCGAGATGCAGCAGCCCGACACCGCGGTCCGGATCATCACGGCCGCCCTGCGCCGCGGCCTGATCGAGGACATCCACCGCATCGAGCTGCTGGTGCAGCGGGCCGACGCGTGGTGGCACATGGACGAGATCGCGCAGGCGTCCCGCGACCTGGCCGAGGCCGTCGACGCCATCCGCCTGCTGGTGGGCCCCGGCTCGCGCGCCGTGCGGCTCATGGTCGCTGCGACCGCGATGCAGGCCGGGATCGCGCACTACCAGGACGGCGACCTGCTCCAGGCGCTCATCGCCTTCGGCCCCACCGAGTGGTGGCTGGACGGTCTGCCGCCCGGGCTCGCGCTGCTGGGCCGACGAGAGCTCGACGTCGCCCGCCTGACCCGCCTCGGCTACGCGGGCCGCGCGGACCTCGACGCGGCGCTCGCGGTGCTGCTGTCCCCGTCCGTCGGCGGCATCGCTCTTCCGCTGGCCTGCCCGACGATCCTCGGCCTGGCCCAGTCGGGCCGCTTCGCCGACGCGCACCGGATCGCCTCCCGGTACGCGCAGCTGGCCGTCGCGCACCGCGACTCCTACCGCTGGGCCGTCGGCGAGGTGGCTGTCGCGACGTTCCTCACCACCCTGTGGTCCGGCGACCTCGTCTCCGCCGAGGCCTTCGCGCTCGCCCGGTCGGCGGACCCCGCCTTCGAATGGGTGACCACCCACGTGACGCGCGGCCTGCTCGGCATCGCGCACGGCTCGTGGTCGTCGGCCCGCACCGACCTGCACGCCGCGTCCGCGCGCCTCGGCCTCGCCGAGCTCGGCGGCGTCTCGATCTTCACGCAGGCCGCCGAGGCCGTCGCGGCCGCCGCGTCCGGTGACGGCTCCGCCGCGCGCGCTCTGCTGACCGATCTCGACGCCTCCCCGCTGCGCTCGTTCGGCGGGCTCGAGCCCGAGGTCCGGTTGCTGCGCGTCGACGCCCTGCTCTGGATGCGGGACCCGCGCGGCACCGCCGAGGCCGCGTCCCTGGCCTCGTGGGCCGCCGCGGCCGGTCTGGTCCGCGTCGAGCTCGAGGCCCTGCACCGCTGCGTCGACCGGCACGGCCGCGGGCGCGTCGTCGACCCGCTCGTGCTCGCCCGCGTCAGCGAGCTCGCCGGCTCCGTCGACGGTCCCCGCGCCGAGGCTCTCGTCGCCCACGTGTCCGCCCTCGCCGTCGGCGACCCCGACCTCATCCGCATCGCCGAGCGCGCCCTGAACCGGGTCGGCCTGTGGCTCCCGCCGCTCGAGGCGCCCGTCGCCCTGACGCGTCGCGAGCAGGAGATCGCCGCCCTGGCCGCCGGTGGCATGACCTCCCGCGCGATCGCCCTCCGGCTGACCCTGTCCGTCCGGACCGTCGACAGCCACCTGGCCCGCGTGTTCGCGAAGACGGGCGTCCACTCGCGCGAGGGCCTGTCGGTCGTCCTGCGCTGACGCCGCGGCCGCGTCACTGCTCCGGCTCTCCCTGCTCGGCAGCCGTGTCGACCTAGCCGCTCTTGTGACGCGAGTGCGCTCCTGAGGCGCCCCCATCGCCCCACGAGAGCACGTGTGTCACAGGTGCGGCTAGGTCGGGACACGACGGGCCCGGGCGGACGGCCGCATGTGCAGGGCTCGGGCGCGTGTCGCACCTAACAGTGCGTGATCTGGACGCGTGTCCAACACCTGACTTAGAATTGCCTCAACGACGACGGAGGAGGTGAGACGGATGACCAGGAACCACCGAGCATCCCGCTGCGCCCTTCGTATCGGGCTGACTCGTCAGGGCTGAGCACCCTCGACCGACTCCGCGGCCACGCCGCGATGCGCCCCACCCGGATCCGCCACGCGGATCTCACAACGCTCGACACGTCGTCACTTCCACGACGTCCCGCCACCCTGCCTGAGAGCTGTGATTCCCGTGCGCTCCCGAATCCTGGGCGCAGCTGCGCTCGCCGCTGCACTCATCCTCGTCCCCACCGCCGCCCACGCGGGCGGTTCCGACAGCCCCACCCCCTACACCGTGACCGCCGAGAACCTGTCGCTGCCTGACGGCACCACGTTCGAGGCGAACGGCCACATCAACTACCGCATGACCAAGTTGGACGGTTCGGGTCTGCGTGAGTTCAACGTGCACCAGGCGGTCCCGGACAACGGTCAGTGGCCGATGGGTCAGTACATCGGGAAGTCCGTCTACACCTGGACCGACCACCCCAGGTACGACCCCGCCGACTTCCCGGGCGGGTACTGCATCACCTGGGTGCAGATCTCCGCGTACAACGAGCACTTCGGTGAGGGCAAGCAGGCGCCGGTCTGCACGACGCCGCCTGTGGTGGACCCGGACCCGAGCACGCCGCCTGTGGTGGACCCGGACCCGAGCACGCCGCCTGTGGTGGACCCGGACCCGAGCACGCCGCCTGTGGTGGACCCGGACCCGAGCACGCCGCCTGTGGTGGACCCGGATCCGACCGATCCGGTCGACGTGGTGCTGGTGGACCCGTCGGTGCCCGCGCTCGTCGCCCCATCTGAGCCGCCGGTGATCACCGAGGTCCTCGCTGCGGGGCCGAGCGACACCACAGCGAACGGCGGCACGCTCGCTGCGACCGGCTCGGACACGGCGACAGCGCTCGCGCTGGGCATCGCGGCGCTCACGATCGGCACCCTGCTCGTCCTCGTCCGGCGGCGCACGTCGTCGTCGTGACCTTCATGCCTTGACGCCGAAGGGCGCACCCACCGGATGGCGGGTGCGCCCTTCGTGTGTCAGGTCAGTGCTTGGCGACGAGCGCGGCCCACGTCTTCGGGCCGACGATGCCGTCGACCTTGAGGCCGTGCGACGCCTGGAACGCCTTGACGGCGGCCGTGGTCTTCGCGTCGAACTTGCCGGTGACCGGGGCGCCGAGGGCGTGCTGGACGACCGAGACGGCCTGGCCGGCCGAGCCGGCCTTGATGCCGCGCGCGATCTGCGCCGCCGGGACCGACTTCGCGGTGACGGGTGCCATGCCCGAGCCACCGTTGGCGACGTCGACGATCGCGGCCCAGGTGAGCGGGCCGACGATGCCGTCCGCGTACAGGCCGTGCGCACGCTGGAACGCCTTGACGGCGGCCGTGGTCTTCGCGCCGAACCTGCCGTCCGCGGGGGTGCCGACGATCGACTGGATGAGGGAGACCGACGGGCCGGAGGCGCCCTGCTTGATGCCGCGGGCGACCACCGCGGTCGGGATGGCGGTCGACGCCAGGACCGGGGCCTTGACGACGGGGGCAGGGGCAGCGGCGCCCGTCACGTCCCACTCGAAGACGAGGATCTCGGAGTAGAGGCCGTTCAGCGTGGCGCCCACCTGGATCTTGTGGTGCCCGACCGACAGGCCGTCGACGGTGAAGTCCGAGCCGGAGACCGAGATCGGGTCGGCGCTCTGCGCGTTCTCGGGCAGGTCGAGGACGTACTCGACCAGGGCGCCTGCGGGGACGGTGACGGCGAAGTGCGCGGTCGTCGAGGTGGTCGACGCAGCGGGCGTGCTGGCCCAGGCGATGGCCGGTCCGGGCACGGCGACCTCGAACTCGACCTCGACCGGGTCGGTGTAGTTGCCGACGGAGTCCTCGGCCCAGACCTGGAACCAGTGCGTGCCGTTCTCGAGGCCGGTGTAGCTCGCGCTGACGTCGGTGCCGTCGTGCTCGTCCTCGTCGTCGAGGGCCCAGTAGTACGTGAGGTCGGCGTCGTCGTCGGCGGCGGACCACGTGAACGTCACGTCCGACGAGGTCGAGACCGCGCCCGGCGTCGTGCCGAACGTGACGACCGGCTCGGTCGTGTCGATCACGAACGCGCCGGTGCTGGCACCGATCGGCTGGCCGCCGATCGTGACGTTGTAGGTGTAGTGGCCGTCGGCGACGCCCTGGTCGTCCCACTCCCAGTTGCCGCCGCCGTCCGCGGGGACCGAGTGGACGGTGCCGTTGATCTCGATGTCGACGACGTCGCCGGGAGTGGCGGAACCGTCGAAGTAGAGGTCGCTGTCCGCTGTCCGACCGGTCGGGGCGTTGAAGACGTCGCCAGCAGGCGGGCCAGGCACGGCCATCGCGGGCGCGACCGTCCCGGCGGTCAGGGCGGCGGCGACGATGCCGACGGCGACGGAGGTGCGGCGCAGGCGCGAGGGGCGAGACGTACGAGCTGACATGGGGCGATTGCCCTTCCGATCACGGGCGCACTCGAATAGGCGCCCACCGGCCGGTCCATCGGCATCGTCAGCAACTACTTGAACTAATCAAGCGTCCAAGTCCGGGTTGCGGCGGTCCGTCCCTGCCCAGGGCCGGCCTCGCCCGCTGGTACCGGCAGCCGCTGCGATCGGCACGGCGGACTCGCTGGCTCCGGCACGGGCTGACGACCTACGCCGGCGGGATGTTCTGGTTGAGCCGGAAGACGTTGTCCGGGTCCCAGGCGGACTTGACCTCCTGGAGCCGCGCGTAGGTGCTGTCGTCGTACGCCCGGTGCACGCCCGCGGCACCCTCGACCCCGAGCGCGTTGACGTAGACCCCGCGGCTCCAGGGCTCGATCGTCGCGGCGAGCTGTCGGCACGTCGCGGCGTGGCGCTCGTCGTCGGCCGGGTCCGTCCACTTGGCGCCGACGTCGTACTCGAACCGCGTGTCCCGGTGCGCGAACGCCGTCGCGCCCGGGTCGACGTCCGCGATGGCGCCCCCGTACGCGACGAAGCTCGCGGCGCCGACGTCTGCCTCGGTGTGGGCGAGGAACGCCTCGAGCGCCGCGTCGGGCAGCTCCCGGACGTAATGGCTCTTGGCGTAGCGCCGGTAGCCGTACGCGGAGCCGACGTCGGACTGCCGCTGCAGGTCGAGGTAGCTGATCGGTGTGACCCGGCGGGCCAGCACAGGTCCGAGCCCGTCGAGCTGCGCGATCAGCGGTCCGGCGTCGTCGGGCGGGCCGACCCAGACGAACCCGAGCGTGAGCGGCCCGTGCGCACTGACCTCCGCGAAGAAGGTGGCGCGCCGCGATGCCTCGTCGGACCCCGCCAGCCACGTCCGCAGCGCGTCGAGCCCATGTGCCGGGACCAGGTCCACCTCCACGACGAGCGCCTGCGTGCCGACGTCGTGCAGCCGGAGGTCGAACCGCGTCACGACGCCGAAGTTGCCGCCCCCACCCCGCAAGCCCCAGAACAGGTCGGGATTCTCGTCGGATGATGCGTGCTTCAGCTCGCCGTCGGCCGTGACGATCTCGTACCCCAGGGCGTTGTCGCAGGTCAGCCCCACCTGGCGCCCGAGCCAGCCGACGCCCCCGCCGAGCGCCAGCCCACCGATGCCGGTGTGCGACACGATCCCGGCGGTCGTCGCGAGACCGTACGGCTGCGTCGCCGCGTCGAGCGACCCGAGCATCGCCCCGCCCTGCACCTGCGCTGTCCGTGCGTCCGGATCGACGTGCACTTCGCGCATCCGCGACAGGTCGATCATCAATCCGCCATCGGGCACCGCCCATCCCGCGGCACTGTGCCCACCGCCCCGCACGCCGAGCGGCAACCCTCGCTCCCGCGCGAGCCGGACCGCGGCGCGCACGTCGTCGGCGCCGGCGCAGCGCACGACGACGGCCGGGCGGCGGTCGACGGCGCCGTTCCAGACGGCACGCGCCTCGTCGTACCCGGGGGAGTCGGGGAGGATGACCTCGCCCTCGAACCTGTCGGTCAGCGCTGCGGCTGTGGGCATGTCACGACTCTGGCGGCTCCGAGGCGGGATGCCAAGGGCAATCACGCGGATCTGCCGTCAGGACGGGGCGTTCGCGACCGCGTCTCGGGTAGGCTGCCAGCGGCCGTGGGGCCCTCCGAAGAGGGTCGCGCGGCGCTCGCCAGGACCACTTCGGCGGTCCCGGGCGCCTGTAGCTCAGGGGATAGAGCACCGCTCTCCTAAAGCGGGTGTCGGCAGTTCGAATCTGCCCAGGCGCACAGTGTGTTTCTGCAGGTCAGGGGCTCGGGGACTGCAGCAGATGAAGCCGCTGCGGGGCTCGCAGGGGCCTCGTGGTCAGCATGTGGTCAGCAGTGTGGTCCGCCGTCGGAGGCCCTCGATCGCCGCGCGTCGCGGAACTCCGGAGTGGACACGGGGATGTCGTCGGGCAACATGGCGGCATGAAAGAGCCGCCAGTCGGACTGCCTGCTGCGAACTCACGGAAGTGGCACTCGAGACGACGCTGGGACGGACTGGGCTACCTGCGTGTGCGGTCTCTGGGTAACCCGGAGTGGCCGCGCGACACCCATTGGCTGGTCGGAGTGCTGACGCGACAGCGCAAAGGCGCACACGATAGCGAGCGCGACCTTTACGACGCGGTGATCGATGCGACCAGGCGCTATCCCAGGACGGCGCTAGGCGTGATCGACGCTGAAGCTGCGTGGGATGAAGTACTTACGGTGATCGACGACCTGCTGCTCGTGCGGCAGGCGCGACATCTCGAGGCCGTCCGTGCGGAGCAGGCCGATCAGGCTTAGCCGGGTTGCTTTCGGTCTTTGCCCGCGGCGGATGGCCCCATCCGAGGCCTCCTCGTCGAACAGCCGGATCCCTTGCCGGCTCAGCAGAATCCGCCGGCGCGCAATCAGTGCCGTGGTGCGAGACCGATCGCGCCTGTGCTTTCCCCGGAATGCCAGGGTGCTCCGCCGCGGGTGGCTACTCCTCCGGGTCGCGCAGAGCGGCGCGGGCGATGCCGAGGTCCTGTTCGTAGGTAGGACCGAACAGCACGGGAAGCTGTGGCTCGAGCGCAGCCTCAAGGTCCCAGAGAACGCGCAGTTCGGACCGGTCGCCGGTGGGAAGCGCGCGGCGTTCGTTGTTGTCCGCAAGCCAGGCGTGGAGCACGAGGGCTTCATCCTGCGTCAGCCGTACAACCACCTCCGGGCCGCGCTCCTCGTTCGTCACATCGGTCACTGTGGCACTACCGGCGAAGGGATGCCGGGAGGCGCGGATCACTGGGCGTTCGGCGACAGTCGTCGGCGTGCCGCAGTTATCTCACCGCAACCGTATAGGGGGAACCATGACTCCGTCGCAGGGTCAAGTGGTCCCGTCGCGCTTCACCGTCGGAAGTACCCGTGCGAACTAGCCGCCGGACGGTACATCGAGCGGCGGCGGCTGAATGGCCGGATACGCCTGACCAGGCTCGTTCGGCCGCAAGACCTCAACCGTCTCGACCGCAGTTCAAAATGCTTCGGCATCCACGGTGAGAGGCGACCTGTCAGCGCCGAGACCGGGTCGGCGACGGTGAGCACCAGGTCTCCGGGCGGCGGTGCTGGTGTGAACCACTGGGTGGTCGACCACTCGCCGCCACGGCCAGTACCACTCAAGGAGGTGAGCACCAGCTCGCTTGCCGCCGGCCAGTTCTTCAAGCTGTAGCGCCGCCCGGCGACGACGGCGGTACGTCCATCGGCGAATCCCACTCGGGGGAGCAGTCCCGCGTCGACTGTCGGGTGCTTGCGATCGCCGAGGTCGGGATCGATGCGACACCGGTCGGCCAATTCGATCTGGAGCCCGATCGTGTAGCGAGCAAGGCCGACGAGGAGGACTCCCGCGTCTGCGGAGCGCCCGATGGCTCCGCTCACGCTGACAGAGGTGCGTGCCTCGTTGTCGGGCGGTCTGAACTGGATTCGTCCCTGGGCGACGTCGTCCGCGTCGCCGGAGAGGGGCAGAGCCGAGGTCATGAGCCCGACCCTCGTCCGCATCCCGTCAGTTGGTCAAAGGCTTTCGTCGTGTCCACTGGTCCGCCGGCAAACTGGGTCGGCCTCTCCTGGGCGAGCGGACCCCAGTCGCGTCCCGAGCCGTCCCCGCCCGCGTGAAGCATGTTCTACCTATATCGTCCGTGCGCATGCGAACGAACCCGCTGGTAGCCGCGTTGGCCAGCGCCGCACTCACGCTCGCGTTTGCAGCGGGGTGTGCTGCCACGGCCGAGTCAAGAGACTCGACCCCGGCGACCACCGCGTCGACATCTGAATGCACCGAAATGCCACACCGTCCCGTCAGCGCTGACGAGGCAGCGTTGTGCGTCTACCAGGCGTGGGTCTCCAGCGACGACGACTTGGTGGTCGCCTACGGTGATCCGGGCGTCACAGATCCACTCCCGACCGCCATGGCCGATCCGCAAATGACGTCGGAAGGGTGCTCGGCTCCCGCTGGAGCGGGCGAGGACGTCGTGTGCACGTGGTCTGGCGAGTTCCAGGACGGCCGAGTGGMGGTTCGCATGCAGGTCACTGGAAATGCCTCGGACGGCTACCGAGTCACCAAGATCGACGTCGAGCACTGACCCTGCCCGAAGCTCGCGCAACTGGCCACGTTGGTCTCACCCACTAGGGCTGCGGGGCGGGGGATGCCGGAGCCTGACTTGATCCGGACGGTGATCGTCCGGAATGAGATCTACGGTGAACGGCATGGCCGACAACGGAACGGACTGGCGGGCGCTCGACGGCATTGCGACGGCGTGGTTCGACGCACMCTCGCTCATCGAGGGGGCCGCGCTGGCCGGACGCATCGTGCAGACGTCGGGAGCGGCCCTGGTCGACCTGCGCGCGACGGGCCTTCGGGTGCGACTCGCCTCGGACGAGCACGCCGAGGCGGTGTCGGCGGCCGCGCGGGACCTCGGCTTGGCCGCGAACCTCGCCGCGCTGCAGCATCTGAGCGTCGTCTTCGAGTCCGCGAACCCGTCCGCCGTGAGGCCGTTCTGGCAGCGCGCGCTCGGCTATGCGCCTGATGAGGACGGCGGTCTGGCGGACACCTTGCGGCGCGACCCCACGATCCGGATGCGGCAGTCGACCGAGCCTCGACCGCTGCGCAACCGCATCCACGTCGACGTGGTGCGGCCGGCCGCTGGGGTCGAGGAGGCGGGTCTTGGTGAGGCTTACGGAGTGTTCGGGGTCTGTCACGCCGATCCCGACGGGAACGAGGTCGACCTGGTGCCGGGCGAAGAGCTCAGCGAGAAGGTCGGGACGGCCGACTGGCAGGCGGTGTTCAGTGCGATGGCGTGCTACCGCGTCACCTCGACGGCGCAGCAGAGTGACCTGGCCGCCGCAGCAGCACAGCTCGCCGCCCACGCGGGCTTCCCGCTGCTGATCGACCTGCGCCCTGGGCTCGTGATCCTCGACAGCGGCAAGGACCAGTGGGAGGGCGACGCCCACCGCCTCGAGCTCGACTTCACCGACCTCGCCGAGAGCATCCAGACCGCTGCCCGCGAGCTCGGGGCCACGGCCGACCCGGAACTGCCGCGCTTCGTTCAACTCTTCCTCGATGCCGCCGACGTCTCTGCCGTCCGCGCGTTCTGGATCGCCGCACTCGGGTACACCACGGACCGGCGAGCCGAGCAGAGCGACATCATCGATCCGCGGCGGCTGAACCCGGTGCTGCTGTTCCAGGAGCTCGACGCCTCCGAGACGGAGCGGCGCCGGCAGCGCAACCGCATCTCCGTAGAACTGGCGGTGCCGTCGGACCTCGCGCAGGAGCGCCTCGCCACGATCGTCGCAGCCGGTGGACGGCTTCTTGACGAGTCGCAGGGTCGCTGGCGGATCGCCGACCCCGAAGGCAACGAATTGGTGCTTGTCCGCGGGGATGAACCCGCGTTCGGCTGACAACGCATTGCGGCTTGTCGACCCCGAAAGTGCCTCCCACTCTCCGTTGCGCCGTTCGGGGGGGGAGCCCAACCCGAGGCCAGATCGCTCCTCTACAGTTCCCGCGGGCGACACCCACGGCGGACGAGAGAGTGTGTTGTGAGCACCGAGACGAGTTAGCCGAGCGAAGGCTGGCTGAGCCGTCTCCGGATTCCGTCGGTTCTGGCCCTGATGGTCGTCGGGGTCGCCCTGGCACTGGACTACGTCGTGTCGCTGCCGACGAGCCTGGTCGCCGCCGCGCTCGCAGTCGGTGCGGTGAGCATTGCGGCCTTCTTCGCTGGGGTGTGGAGCTACGGCCGGGCAACGGGCGTCGGCTGGTTCCGGGCCGCCGGCCGCGCGATCTGGGCCACGATCCGCCTCGTCGTCGATCTGCTCTGAAGAGTCTCCGAGCAGTTCCGGCGGCGCCTTCGCACTCGGTGAGTGATTTCTCCGCCCAGCGGTAGGCTCCAGGTGCGTCGGTGATCAGGCCGGCGACGACATGCCCCGCCGCGGTTCATCGAGACTCGCCGGGGCGTGTCACCATCGGCGTGAGCAGGGCCGCACGACGACGCATGCGGGGACGCTGTGCCGTGACCGGTGCCCCGTCGAAGCGCCCAGGTTCGGTGGCGTGCGGCACGGGTGGGGAGACCTGGGTCGGAGCGGCTCGGGCGCGCGCCCAGGCTCGGCGCGCTGTGCTGCGGTCGCGGGTGCGGACGCTGCGAAGGAGGAGATGTGGCACGAGGCGGTCAACGCGGGTCCGGGCGTGCGCGCACGGACTCCGGGGCCCAGCGTCGCCCGGCCCCGCGGCCCACCGAGCAGGGGATCATCCCCGTGCTCGCCGAGGTCGCGCGMGAGGTCGACCGCGCGGTGCAGCGGCCGCCGACGCGCCCGGCCGTCCGCACGAAGTTCCAGGTCGTGGCCCTGCTCGTGCGTGAGGAGCGGGCCCGCGTCATGACGGACGGGAGCCTGTCCTCGTCGCGACGCACCGAACAGCTCAAGCGGCTCGACGGGGTGGCGACGATGCTCGCCCGGATCGCGGCCCGGGACACCTCGCTGCTCCAGCTGCTGGCCGACGACGCCCGGGTCTCCGACGCGGCGCGCGCCTACAAGGCGTCGCTCATGACCGCGGGCGGGCTCGAGCCGCCGGAGGAGCCCGAGCCGGCCGCCGTGCCGGTCACGCCGACGCTGGCCTCTCCGACGCAGGTCATTCCCCGGTCGGTGATCTCGCGCCAGCTGGCGAACCCGTTCCTGGCGCCGGACTTCGAGGCCGCGGCAGAGCGGTCCGCGACGAAGGCGCGCCGGCTGGCCGGCTGGGAGCTGCTCGAACCGCTCTTCAGCTCCTTCGAGCGGGCCGCCACCGGCGCACCGGCCTGCATGACGCTGCCCGAGCCCCGCCGGGTGCCCACTCCGCCCGGCCGGGAGCTCATGCCGCACCAGGCCCAGGTCGTCGCGGCGACGGTCGGCGGGCATCGCACCTTCCTGCTCGCCGACGAGCCCGGGCTCGGCAAGACCGCGCAGGCGCTGCTCGCCGCGCAGGCCGCCGACGCCTACCCGCTGCTCGTCGTCGTGCCGAACGTGGTCAAGACGAACTGGGCGCACGAGGTCGGGCTGTGGACGCCGTTCCGCACGGCCACTGTGGTCCACGGCGATGGCGAGCAGGTGGACGCCTTCGCTGACGTCGTGATCGTGAACTACGAGATCCTCGACCGGCACGTCGGCTGGCTGGGCACCCTCGGGTTCCGCGGGATGGTCGTCGACGAGGCGCACTTCATCAAGAACAAGACGTCCCAGCGCTCGCAGCACGTGCTCGCCCTGTCGGAGCGGATCCGGGCGCGCGCGGCCCGGCCGCTGCTGATGGCGCTCACCGGGACCCCGCTCATCAACGACATCGAGGACTTCCGCGCGATCTGGCAGTTCCTGGGCTGGATCGACGACACCAAGCCGCTGGGCCCGCTCATGGCCGCCCTCGAGGAGACCGGCCTGACCCCGGCCGACCCCGGGTTCTACACCGCCGCGCGAGCGAGCGTCATCGACATGGGCATCGTGCGTCGTCGGAAGGTGGACGTCGTTGCCGAC
Organism: Cellulomonas sp. P2_B4; assembly: GCF_056404795.1. Classification (NCBI taxonomy): domain Bacteria; kingdom Bacillati; phylum Actinomycetota; class Actinomycetes; order Micrococcales; family Cellulomonadaceae; genus Cellulomonas; species Cellulomonas sp. P2_B4. The sequence goes on along the minus strand of NZ_JBFUDI010000008.1, from coordinate 173,693 downwards.
ATCCCCGCCCGGCGCGTGGCGGACCTGCCGGTCGAGCTGGACGGCGCGGTCGGCCGCTCGATCCGCGCCGCCGAGGCCGCGCTCGCCGCCCGGATGGTCGCGCGCTACCGGTCCGCCGTGGAGGCGCGCGCCGCCGAGGGCGTGGCCGACGGGATCGACGCCGAGCTCGTCCGGCGGGTCGCGGCGGGGGAGCTCAAGGACTCGAGCTCGAAGGCCACCGGCGAGAACGTGTTCACGATGGTTCGCCGGATCGGCCAGGCCAAGGCCGGGCTGGCTGCCGACTACGCCGCGCAGCTGGCCCGCAACGTCGGCAAGGTCGTGTTCTTCGCGCGGCACGTCGATGTGATGGACCAGGCCGAGCAGACCTTCGCCGACCGCGGCATCAAGTTCGCCTCGATCCGCGGCGACCAGACGACCAGGACGCGCAACAAGAACATCGCCTCGTTCACCGACGACCCGGAGGTGCAGATCGCGGTGTGCTCCCTGATGGCCGCCGGCGTGGGGATCAACCTCCAGGTCGCGTCCAACCTGGTGCTGGCCGAGCTGTCCTGGACCGACGCCGAGCAGACCCAGGCCATCGACCGCATCCACCGGATCGGCCAGGACCAGCCCGTCACCGCGTGGCGCATCATCGCCGCGCAGACCATCGACGCCAAGATCGCCGAGCTGATCGACAGCAAGTCGGCGCTGGCCGCCCGGGCGCTCGACGGGCTCGGGGACGAGGACGCCTCGTCGTCGACGGACGTGCAGCTCGAGACCCTGGTCGGGCTCCTCACCGACGCGCTCGTCGCCGAGGGCGTGGGCTGAGCCTCGACGACGTGCGCGCGGTCGGGTGAATGCCGCCTGGACCTCGCACCTCGGGGCGACGGTTCTGCCAGCCTTCTCGCACCGAGAGGGGGTCGACGTGACGCGCACGCGCAACGGTTGGGGGCTCAACACCCCCTGGTACACGGATTGGGTCGTCTGGGTGACGGCGGTCGTGGTGCCGCTGAGATCGATCCAGGGCGTGTCGCAGCTGTCCGAGAACGACCCGCTCTCGTACGCCTTCGACTTCCTGATCTTCTTCGTCGTCGGCCTGGTGTTCGTCGGGCTGCCGCTCCTGGTCGTTCGCGGCCTCGTCCGCAGGCTCGCGCACATCGAGCCCGGCCCCATCGGCAGCGCCAGGGCGGCCACGCTCGTCGTCCCCATCAGCCCGACGGCCTCGGTGACGTTCACCCGCACGGCCGGTGGCCGAGTCGTCGTCGCGCTCAGGGGAGTGCCCGACGAGCGTCGCGACGAGGCCCTCGCGGTGGCGCGCCGGCATGCCGAGGCGCGGGGCTTCCTGGTGCCCCAGGGGCGCACCAGCAACATCGGGGCACGCACGCTCTAGCGCTGCGGCGGCGTCGGACCGGTCGGTCGCCCTCGCGGAGCGCACGCGAGCCGCCTACCTCGATAACCTCGATCATGAACTGGCTCGAGGTTGTCGGATGGGCCGGGTCGGCCCTCATCATCGTGTCCCTCGCGCAGGCGCGCGTGCTGCGGTTCCGGGTGCTGAACCTGGTGGGCGCGCTGCTGGCCACGGTCTACAACTCGGTCATCGGGATCTGGCCGTTCGCGGCGATGAACGCGGTGATCGTCGTCATCGACGTGCACTGGCTGGTCAGGCTGCAGCGCGAGCGTCACGACGAGTCGGTCTACTCGGTGGTGGAGGTGGACGGCCACGACGCCTACCTGCAGCACGTGCTGCACGTGCACCAGGAGGACATCGCCAAGTTCCAGCCATCGTTCGCGCCGGACGACGGCGGCGCGGCGTTCCTCGTGCAGCGCGGGGACGAGACCGTCGGGGTCGTCGTCGTGCGCGATGCGGGCGGCGGGGTCGGTCGCGTCGAGCTCGACTACGTGACACCGCGGTTCCGCGACTTCACGCCGGGCGAGTTCGTGTACCGGCACAGCGGCGTGTTCGCCGCGCACGGCCTGCGGTCGCTCGTCGTCGACGCCCTGCCGCAGAACCGTGAGTACCTCGAGCGCGTCGGCTTCCGTCCCGGGCCTACGGGCTGGACCCGTGAGGTGGACGTCGCGGCATAGAAAAGGTCCGCCCGCCGCGTCGAGACGACGCGGCGGGCGGACCGGTGTGCGGTCAGTTGCTGCTGGCCGCGATGTCGCCGTAGGCCGTCGTCGCGCGGATCGCCAGCTCGGCGTCGCCCGTGTTCTTCAGCGAGTTCTGGATCCGGCCGTAGGACGTGCCGGCGTCCAGGGAGGCGGAGACACCCGCGGCGGCGCCGACCGTGACGTCGCCGGCCTGGGTGCTCAGGACGACCGTGCCGCGGACGGCCTCGACGATCCTGATGGACCCCTTGCCGGTGCTGATGTTGGCGGGACCGCCGAGGCGGCCCACCGTCACGTCGCCGGTGAGGGTGGTCAGCTTCACGCTGGCCGCCTCGTCGAGCTTGACGACGCCCTCGGCGCCCTCGAACGTGACGTCGCCCAGGCGGCCGACGCCCCGCAGCTCGGCGCTCGCGGCCTTGGCCTCGACGCGGGAGCCGGCGGGCAGCTGGACCGTCACCTCGAGGTAGCCGGAGCTGCCGAGGATCTGGTGCGGGGCGACGGACTCGACCCGCAGGACGCCGTCGGCGAACGACACGGTGGTCTGCTCGGCGACCTTGACGTCGCGGCTCTTCGAGGAGTCCGCGGGGAGGACCTCGACCGCGGTGTCCGAGCGATCGGCGGCGATGATCTGGACGCGGCCCGCGGGGATGTCGAGGACGGCGGAGATCGGGGTGGGGGTGGCGAAGGTCTGCATCGGTCTCAACTCCTGGCTCGTAGTTTCTGACATCGCAAACGCTACGTTGCGTTCGCGAAGTGGGCAACAGTGGTTCTGCAATGAAGATGCATACATGCAGTTCAGATGGCAGAAATCGTTGCAACAAGAGTGAAGCTAACGCAACAGGGCCGCGGCCTAGCGTTGCAATGACAAGGAGTGAACGCTAGCCTGGCGGCACGTCGAGAGCAGGAGGTCGCGATGCCTGGAGGCAGGCTCACCCAGCAGGAGCGCCAGCAGATCGCCGTCGGCCTGGGCGACGGTCTCGCGTACGCGGCGATCGCCCGGCGTCTCGACCGTCCCACCTCGACGATCACCCGCGAGGTGATGCGCAACGGCGGCCCGACGGCCTACCGCGCCGACCTCGCCCACCGCGCCACCGAGCGTCGCGCCCAGCGGCGCACGCCGGCGGCTCCGCGTGCGCCGCGGCAGGGGCAAGGACGTGACGCCGACGCCGTGCGCGAGTACGAGGAGACGTTCACGGCCCTGCTCATGCAGTCCGGCGTGCCCAAGATGATGGCTCGGGTGCTGACCTGCCTCTACACCTCGGACACGGGCAGCCTCACGGCCTCGGACCTCGTCGCGCGGCTCGACGTCAGCCCCGCGTCGGTCTCCAAGGCGATCACGTACCTCGAGATCCAGGGCCTCGCCCGCCGCGAGCGCGACGGAACCCGGCGCGAGCGGTACGTGGTCGACGACGACGTCTGGTACCAGTCGATGATCGCCGCGGCCCGGTCCAACGCGCTGCTCGCCGAGACCGCCCGGCAGGGGGTCGCGGTCCTCGGCCCGGGAACCCCGGCCGCCGTGCGGCTCGAGAACATCGCACGCTTCGTCGACTTCGTCGGGGAGAGCATCGCGCGCGCGGCCGAGCAGGCCCGCGAGCTCCTCTACACCAAGCCCGTGCCGATGTCGGACCCCCGGTAGACACTCTTCCCTGACGCCCGAACTGACCGGTCCGTTCGACGAGGAGAAGACATGGCCACCTTCGGTAGGACCGACGAGCTGCAGGGTGCACTGTTCCGGGGCGTGAACCTGCGGGGCGCGCGGTTCGTCGAGTCGGACCTGTCCGGCATCGTCATGCGCGGCATCGACATCGCCGACGCGGACATCGACGCACCGTGGATCACGGAGCCCGACGCCTCGTTCTGGATCAACGGCGTGGACGTCGCACCGTTCGTCGAGGCGGAGCTCAACAGCCGGTTCCCGGGTCGCGACGAGAGGCGTGCCGAGACCCCCGAGGGCCTGCGTCACGCCTGGGCGGCGATCGAGGGCCAGTGGGCGGCCACGCTCGACCGGGTCGCGACGACGCCCGAGGGGACCGTCGACGTGTCGGTCGGCGGCGAGTGGTCGTTCGCGCAGACGCTGCGTCACCTGGTGATGGCCACGGACATCTGGCTGGGCAAGGCGGTCCTCGAGCTCGAGCAGCCGTTCCACCCCATCGGCCAGCCGGACGCGTCGATGGACGACGAGGACACGTCGGCGTTCTCGGGGGATAAGCCCGCCTACGCCGAGGTGCTGGAGGTACGCGCCGGGCGGCAGGCGATGGTGCGCTACTTCATCGCCACGGTCACGCCCGAGGAGCTGGAGGCCGAGCGCAGGAACCCGCACGCCACTGAGTTCCCGGTGACCGTCCGGCACTGCCTGCACGTGATCCTCGAGGAGGAGTGGGAGCACCACCGGTTCGCCGTGCGTGACCTCGGCCTGATCGAGTCGCCGCCCGCGGACCCGTCCGAGGCTCGGGACGAGGCACTGCCCGAGGGGTGAAACAGCGGCGCCGATGACCCACCGTCAGCCAGGCGTTCAGGCGGCGGGTGCCCACGTCACACCCCCTGTTCGCCGTGGTGCAGGAGCCTGGTCGAGGTCGCTGCGGGCGGGCAGCGTCGTCGCAGAGCGGTCGACGTGCGGCCCCGGCGGTGAGATGGTCGGTTGACGGGATACGGCGGAGGGGCGCAGTGCCGGCACCACGATGGAGACACAGGGCGCGGCATCGTGCGCGCCCGATTCCCGCGAGGTGGCGCTCCCAGTCCCTCGCGGTGCTCTCATCGACGACCGTCCTGGCGGGTGTGCTGGCGGCCGTCTCGTTCGCGCCCGCCCCGTCGGTCGGGGTCGGACGGGCCGTCGAACCCGTCACCGCGAGCCTCCCGTCCACGCAGAAGGACGTCGCGCCGGAGCCGACGAGCACGGCGTACCGCGTGGCGCTGGCCCGGCTCGACCAGCGCGTGAAGGCGGTGGAGGCCGCGACGGTCACCCTCGTCGGAACCCCGCAGGCACCGGTCGAGCCCGCGCCGCCCGCGGAGCCGCGCCTGCCGGTCGAGACCGTCGAGGCGGTCGTGGACGCACCGGCGGTCACGGGGGCGGCGCTGACGGTCGAACAGCTCCGGCCCCGGGTGCTGGACGCGCGCCAGCAGGTCGCGGGCGGCGACCTCTCGTCCGCCGCGCGCGTGGTCAAGGGCGTCGAGACGGACGTGCTGCTGGTCGCCATCGACCTCGCGGACCAGTCGGCGCAGAGCGCGGCGCTGGCCCGTCTGCTCGTCACGACCGACCCGAACGTGGCGGCCCTCGACGCGGCGGTGGCGGCCACGCACGCGGCCGCGGACGACCGGGACGTCGTCGTCGCGGCCACATGGGCCGCGAAGGCCCGGGACGCGGTCGCAGGCATCACCCTCGCCGCCCAGCAGGCCAGCACGAGCGCGGACGAGACCGTGAAGGCGGCGATCCTGCGGGCGGAGCAGCAGGCCCGCTCGACGGACGGCTACACCAACGGGAACATCCCGCTCGAGGTGCTCTGCCCGGTCGACTTCGCACCCGAGCACCACCTGCGGTGCGACGCGGCCGAGGCGCTGAGCCGGATGAACGCGGCATACCGTCAGGCGTTCGGCCACGACATGGTGCTCACCGACTCCTACCGCAGCCTCGTCGACCAGGTCCTGACCAAGGCGGCGAAGGGCGGGCTCGCCGCCGCGCCCGGCACGTCGAACCACGGCTGGGGCCTGGCGATCGACCTCGGCGACGGCGTCGACAGCTATGGCTCGGCGCAGTACGCCTGGCTCAAGGTCAACGCGGCCCTCTTCGGCTGGCACCACCCCACGTACATGGACCAGGACGGCCGCGGACCGCACGAGCCGTGGCACTGGGAGTTCGGCACGACGGACGACCGCGGCGCCGGCACGTCGACACCGATCCTGCTGAACGGGCAGCCCAACGGGGCGACCCCGGTGGTACCCGTCCAGACGCCGGCCCCGGAGCCGACCGTCGAGCCCACGCCGAGCGCCACGCCCGATCCCACGCCGGCACCGAGCCCGTCGCCGACGACCGACCCGACGCCCACCCCGACCCCGAGCGAGTCGCCGACACCCACGGCGACGCCGACCCCGACGCCCACGCCGACGGAGTCGCCGACGCCGGACCCCACCGCGACCGAGCCCGCGGAACCGACGGCGACGCCGACCCCCTGACGTCGCCCGCCTGACGCAAACGGGTGATTTGGACGCTCGTTCAGGTCAATGCCGCTAGGCTCCGCTCTCACCATGGCCGATCTGACAGAGCCGTCCCAGGCCCGGGGGCGCACCGTGCTGCGCCGCCGCGACCTCCGCGCGTCCGCAGTCGCGGGTGGCGTCGTCCTCCTGCTCGTCGTCGCGTTCGCGCTGGTCGACCCGACGGGTCTGCTCGCGCCGGTCGGCGGGCACGGGATGCCCCCGATCCGCTTCGGCGGCGTGTACCAGTGGGCGCCGCTGCTGGTCGGGCTGCCCGTCCTGCTCATCGCGACGACCATCCCGGTGTACGCGGCCGGCCGGACCTCCGTGACCGCCCGCCGGCTGTTCGTCGTGACGTGGGCCGCGGTGACCGGCGCGGTCGCGCTGGCCGCTGCCGCCACCGGCATCGTCGCCGCGCTGCCGCTGGTCGGGCCGCACCTGAGCTTCGTCGCGGCGCTGAAGTTCGCCGTCGCGACGAGCGGGTTCGCCGGTCTCAAGGGGCTCGTCGTCGGACCGTTGGTCGCCCTCGCGGCGGCGCTCGCCTACGGCCGGCATCCGTCGGGCGAGCGGGGGAGGACTGAGTCGAGCGGGTTCGCGGTCGCCGTCATGCTCGTCGTGGTCGCGCTCGCCGCGGTGGGGAGCACGACGTGGCGCGGCGGACCCGTCGGCTACGCGTTCGCCGGGCCGCTGCTCGCCCCCACGAGTGCCGCGAGCGCGCTCGGCACGCTGGTCGGGATCCTGGTCTTCCTCGGCCTCTTCGCGCTGGCCGTCCGGTCGGGCGTGCGACAGCGTGCCGACGAGACCGCGCTCGCCGTCTGGCTGGCCGCGGTCGTCGCCGGCGTGGGTCTGGGCGTGCTCGGTGCCGTCGTCGCGGCGCTGACCGGCGGCCTCGAGAACGCCGGGCCGGACAGCTGGTGGATCGCGACCACGGTGATCGCGGTCGCCACCGGTATCGGGTACGGCGTCGGCGTCGGGCTGGTCGCCGCCCTCGCGACGGGCCTGACCTGGCGCTGGCGGGCGCGCGTCGTCCCCGTGCACGCGGGCTCGCGGCGGCGGGCGTGGATCGTCGTCGGGACCGCCGCGGTCCTTCTCGCCGTGCCGCTCGTGGTGCCGACGAACGCCCGGGGACCCGAGGCCGTGGCCCCGGTCGAGGCGAGCGGGGGGATGGAGCGGCTGCACCTGCTGCCCGCCCGCGAGGCGGGCGGCCTGCCGGTCATCGGCGACGTCACCGGGCGTCGGGTGATCCTGCGCGGCGTCAACGTGAACCAGCTGATCGACTACTACCTGCGCGACCCCGACGTCCCCGCGACGCAGCCGCCGACGGACGAGGACTTCGCGCAGATCGCCGCGATGGGCTTCAACGTGGTGCGCCTGGGCATGTCCTGGTCGCGGCTGGAGCCGACGAGGGGCGACTTTGACGAGGCCTACCTCGACGAGATCAAGAAGGCCGTCGCGGACGCCAAGGCGAACGGTCTGTACACCGTGCTCGACATGCACGAGGACGCCTGGGGCAACGCGCTGGCGCGCCCGGACGAGCAGTGCGACGGCGGGACCTCGCCGACGACGGGCTGGGACGGCGCCCCGGACTGGGCGACGATCACGGACGGTGCCCAGCACTGCCAGTTCATGGCCCGCGACCTCGCGCCGGCGGTCGCGACGGCGTACAGCAACTTCTACACGGACCGCGACGGCATCCAGACCGAGCTGCTCCGCACCTGGGCGACCGTGGCCGAGGCGTTCGCCGACGAGCCCGCCGTGGCCGGCTACGACCTGTTCAACGAGCCCGGCATCGGCGCGATCCCGCCGGTCACCTCGGGCCTGCTGCTCGGGCGGTACTACGACGCGGCGATCACGGCGATCCGCGAGGCGGAGACCGGTGGCTTCACGCACCTGGCGTTCTTCGAGCCGAGCGTGCTGTGGTCCGGGCTCGGCTTCGACGTCACGCCGCCGCCCGGCTTCACGTCGGACACCCAGCTCGTGTTCGCGCCGCACCCCTACAGCGAGTCGATCACGCTCGACCAGAGCCTCGGGCTGACGATCGCGTCGATCGAGCGGAACCTGGCCATGTCGGCGGAGGCCGCGAAGTCGTACGGCGCGGCGCTCTGGCTCGGCGAGTGGGGTTGGTTCGGCGACCCCGACGTCGACGGCGCGAAGGTGCAGCGGTTCGTCGCCGCGCAGGACCGGCTCGGCGTCGGCGGCGCGTTCTGGGTCTGGCGGCAGGGCTGCGGCTCGCCGGAGACCGGCGACGACGCGGAGAGCTCGGGCAACCTCGTCTCGGTCGACTGCGCCACCGGCGCCCTGACCCCGCCGCCGGCAGGCTTCGCCGAGCCGCTGAGCCGGGCCTACCCGCGCGCCTTCCCGGGGCGGCTGGACTCGCTGGTCTCCGGGGGTGCGGACCTGGAGTTCTCCGCGACGGTCGACGACCCCGACATCAACTGCGAGCTCGACATCTGGGTGCCGGGCGAGAACGAGCCCGTGCTGAGCACCACAGGCGTCACCGGCGCGGAGGCGGTCGAGGTGCCTGGTGGCTGGCAGGTCACCGGCTGCGCCGAGGGGAGCTACACCGTCACGGTAGAACGCGCCTGACGGACGCCGACGAGAGACGATGACGGTCCGTCTTCGGAGCAAAGGAGCTTGCGATGCGCACGGTCGTCGTCACGGGAGCTGCGTCCGGGATCGGCGGGGCCACCAAGGCCCTGCTCGAGTCCCGCGGGGACCGCGTGATCGGGGTGGACGTCCACGACAGCGACGTCGTCGCGGACCTCTCGACGACGGCTGGGCGGTCCGACCTCGTCGAGCGGGTCCGCGAGCTGAGCGGCGGCGGCGTCGACGCGATCGCGGCCATCGCGGGCGTCGCGGGCCAGACCGCGCAGGACGTCGCGGTCAACTACTTCGGTGCGATCGCCACGCTCGAGGGTCTGCGCCCGCTGCTCGCGGGCTCGTCGGCGCCGCGGGCCGTCGTCACCGCGTCGATGTCGAGCCTGCTGCCGCACGACGACGAGCTGGTCGACCTCTGCCTCGCGCACGACGAGGCGGGCGCCCGGGGACGCGCCGACAAGCTCGTCGAGTCGGGGCACCCCGGCAGGATCTACAGCAGCTCGAAGCGCGCCCTGGCCCGTTGGCTGCGCCGCACCGCCGCCACGGACGACTGGGCCGGCGCCGGCATCCCGCTCAACGCGATCGCGCCCGGGATCGTGAACACGCCGCTCATGGCCCCGATGCTCGCCACGGCCGAGCAGCGTGCGGGCATCGCCGCCCAGGTGCCCATGCCCCTGCACGGCTTCATGGAGCCGTCCGCACCCGCCGCCCTGCTCGCCTGGTTGGTCAGCGAGGAGAACACGCACCTGTGCGGCCAGGTCATCTTCATCGACGGCGGCTCGGACGTGACGATCCGCGGCGACTCCACCTGGTGAGCTCCGCGGTCACGTCCTGGTCGCCACCCAGAGCTCCTCGGCCGGCCACCGGCGGGCCCAGTCCGCCGACACGATCTCGTAGAACGCGTGGTCCGCGCCCTCCGGCGGCGCATAGATCTCGTGCATGGCCTCGACGACGAACCCCGCGGCGCGCAGCAGGCGGATCCAGTCGCCGTGCGACGGGTGGAACTCGACCCCGCCGCCGGGCCACGCCACCTCGTAGGCCTCGCGCTGGCCCCGCAGCAGGTGGTCGGTGGCCAACCCCTCCTCGGCGGGCACGCAGAGCGCCGACAGGTTGCTGTTGGTGAGGAACACCAGCCGCCCACCGGGGCGCAGCAGGCGGGCCGCCTCGGGCAACCAGCGCTCGGGGTCGCACCACGCGGCCGACCCGTGCTCGCTCACGACGAGGTCGGCGCACGCGTCGGCCAGGGGGACCTGCTGCGCGTCCCCCTGGACCAGCGCGAACGTCGGGCCGTGCTGCCGCTGCAGCCGGGCGGCGGTCGCGAGCTGCTCGAACGACAGGTCGACGGCGACCGGCCGGGCGCCGGCCCGCGCGAGCCAGGCCGAGAAGTAGGCCGTCCCGCTCGCCAGCTCCACGACGTCGAGACCGCGGAGGTCCCCGAGAACGCCGAGGGTGCGCTCGGGGACCGCGAACAGCCCCCAGACCACCTCGGTCCGCGCCCACAGCTCGTCGGCAGCCGCGTCGGTGAAGCGCTCGTTCATGATCGACCACAGCGCCCTGTTCAGCGCTGTCTCGGAGGCTCGGCCGTCGGACATGTGCCGACTCTAGGGGGCCTGATCAGTCGTCCAGGCTGCCCATGGTGAGGTTGACGGTGGTCCCCGTCATCCCGCTCGCCCGGTCCGACGCCATGAAGACCGCGACGTCGGCCACCTCCCGCAGCGTCATCACGCGCTTCGGGTGGGTCGTGCTGGCGAGGTACGCCTGGAACTGCTCCCACGTGAACCCGGCGCCCTTGAGCTCCCAGACGTCCCGCATCGACTCGCTCTCGGGGATGCCGTGCGGCCGCACGCCGACCACGCGCAGCCCGCGCGGCGCGAGCTCGGCGGACAGGCTCCGCGTGAGCGCCTCCTTGGCGGCGTGCGCCGGGCCGTACCCGCCGACGAGCACGCTGCCGGCCCGCGACGGGAGCGCCGTGACGGTCATGATCACGCCCGACCCGTTCGGCACCATCCGCCGGGCTGCCTGCTGCGCGGTCAGGAAGTACGACCGGGCGTAGCCGACGACGGGCGCCAGGAAGCTCTCGGAGTCGAGGTCGATCAGCGGTGTGCCGACGATGCCGTGGTCGTCCATGCCGACCGCGTTGAACGACACGTCGACGCGCCCCTCCGCGGCGACCACCCGGTCCAGGTGGTCCGCGATCGCGAGCTCGTCGAAGGCGTCGACCGCCGCGACGTCGGCGCCCCCCGGCAGGGACCGTGCGACCTCGTCGACGGGCCCCTCCTTGCGGCCCGTGAGGTACAGCCGAGCACCCTCCGCGGCCGCGGCACGCGCGATGGCGCCGCCGATCGCCCCGCCGGCGCCGTAGATCACCATGACCTTGTCCTCGAGCAGCATCTCGTGTCCTCCTTCGTCGGGGCCGCTGTGGGTGCGGCCGTCGAGGATGTAGAGGTCGCGTCGTCGGGAAACTGGTCTGTGCCGGACCGCCCAGTTCCGGGTGCGGTCGGCGTCCATAGATCGACGACGACGAGAGGAGGCGGCGTGGAGACGGATCTCCTGACCCGCGCGCGGGCGGGCGACGGCGAGGCGTTCCGCGAGCTGACCGGCCCGCACCGCACGGAGCTGCAGGTGCACTGCTACCGGATGCTCGGGTCGTTCCAGGACGCCGAGGACGCGCTGCAGGACACGCTGCTGGACGCGTGGCAGGGGCTCGCGGGGTTCGAGGGGCGGGCCTCGCTGCGCACCTGGCTCTACCGGATCGCGACCAACCGGTGCCTCAGCGCACGTCGCTCGGCGGGCCGGCGTCCGCCCGTCGACTGGAACGTCCCAGGCGTCGACCCACCCGAGCCGACCCGGCTGGGCGAGGTGGTCTGGCTCCAGCCGTACCCGGACGAGCTGCTCGACCCGCAGACCCGGTACGAGCGGACCGAGTCGATCTCGCTCGCGTTCGTCGCCGCCCTGCAGGTGCTGCCGCCGCGGCAGGTCGCCGTCGTGGTCCTGCGCGACGTGCTCGGTTTCCCCGCGTCCGAGGTGGCCGACATGCTCGACACGACCGTCTCCTCGGTGACCAGCGCGCTCAAGCGTGCGCGCTCCCGTCTCCCGGTCCTCTCGGCCTCGACGGCGCCCGTCGACGACGGGTTGGTGAAGCAGTTCGTCGCCGCCTACGAGGCCGCCGACCTCGACGCGGTCGTCGCGCTCCTGACCGACGACGTCTTCGTCTCCATGCCGCCGATGCCGTTCGAGTACCTCGGCCGCTCGTCGGCCGCCTCGTTCTGCGCGCGCATCTTCGGGGCGGGTCGCCGCTTCGACCTGGTGCCCACGCGAGCCAACGGTCAGCCCGCGTTCGGCACGTACCTGCGGGGGGTCGACGGCGTCCGCCACGGCGTCGGGCTGATCGTGCTGGAGGTCCGCGGCGACCGGATCAGCGCGATGACCCGCTTCGAGAGCACGGTCCTGCCGTGGTTCGGGCTGCCGCGGACGCTGCCTGCGCGGGGCGCCGAACCCTCAGCGCGCTGAGCCGTGCGCCCGGCCGAGCGCTTACGGCCGCGGTGGCGACGCTCTCGATGTGATGCGCCCTCAGGCCGTCAGGTGGCCGAACGCCACGATGTTGTCGACGTAGTGACCGGTGGCGTGGTCGAACGCGCCGCCGCAGGTGATCAGCCGGATCTCGGCGCGGTCGGTCGAGTTGCCGTAGACGAGCGACGTCGGGAAGTCGGCCTTGGCGTAGCTGGCGACGGTGTCGATGGTGAACCGCGCGACCGTGCCGTCGGCCCGGGTGACGTCCACCTCGGCGCCGGGGGTGAGCTCGCCCAGCCGGTAGAAGATCGCCGGCCCGCTCGGACCGTCGACGTGGCCCGCGATGACGGCGGGTCCGAGCTGGCCGGGGTTGGGGCCGCCTGTGTACCAGCCGGGCTGGGCGTAGTCGCTGGGCGGCGGCAGGACGCCGTCGGAGCCGACGCTCAGGGGCGCGAGCGTCGTCGCGTGGACGTCGATGCTGGGGATGTCGAGCGCGACGGGCTCGGACGCGGGCAGGACGGGCCCGAGGTCGGTGACCGGGAGGTCGGCTGTCGTCGTCCGAGAAGGTGCCGGTGTCGGCGTGGCGACGACCGCCGCCGTCGGCGGCTGCGGCGGACCGGGCTGGCCGTGCAGCCCGACGACGAGGGCGAGCACGCCCGCGACGGCCAGCACGGCGGCCGCCGCGGCGAGGATGCCGCGACGGCCGACGAACGTGCTGGCGGACATCAGACCTTGGCGCGCGCGCGACGAGCGGCGAACGCCCCGGTGCCGGCGGCGACCAGCAGCAGGCCGGCGCCGGTGTAGAGGTAGGCGACGCTGTTGTCGCCGCCGGACGCACCGCCGGCCCCCGTCGCCATCGAGCCGATCGGCGCGGCGGTCAGCACGCCGCAGAGGGCCGGGTCGGTGGCCTCGGTGGGCAGCGTGGCGTCGAGGTCGGACTTCGTGGCGCCGTCGTACGTGCCGTCGTGGTTGTGGTCGACGCCGTGGATGACGACCGCGGACTTGCCGTCGACGATCGCCTGGGCGACCTCCGGCGAGACGGTGATGCTGCCGCGCTGGTAGGCGATCTTGCCGCCCGGCGCGGTGTCGAACCGGTCGACGGCCAGGCCGCTCGCGGGGCTCGTGTCTCCGGTCTTGGTCAGGGAGACGACGATGTCGCCGTACGCCGGCCCGCCCTCGCTGGTGTTGAGCGTCCCGTCCTTGCTCGCGTCGTCGCTGGCGGCCGGGCACTCGTGGCGTGCCTCGGCGCCGAAGTGGATGTGCGCGGCGTGCGGTGCGTCGGGCAGCAGCCCGTTGGCGGCCATCGTCACGGTGATCGTCGTGCCGGTGACCTTCACCATCGCGGTCCCGCTCCCGGTGACCCCGTTCAGCGCGACCGGCGTGAGGTTGGCGTTCACGTCGCCGTCCGCCGCGAACGCCGTGGAGGTGCACAGGGGGATGAGCACCGCGGCGGCGAACGCGGCGGTGGCGAGCTTGAAGCTCGTGCGCATGATGTCTCCGAACCGGGCTCGTCGCGAACCCCTTGTCTCGTGTGCTTCGTGTCGGGGCTGGTTCGGGGCGGAGTCGATGCCGGATTGGTCCGGATCTGGGGACGACGTGATCGCGGTGTCCCCGGCGGCTGGCAGGGTGGGCGCGTGACGTCCTCCACGTACGACGATGCCCTGACGGTGCTGCGGCGCCTCGTCGGCAGTCCCGCTGCGGTGTTCCACGACGGGCAGTACGAGGCGATCGAGCAGCTCGTCGACGAGCACCGTCGGGCGCTCGTCGTGCAGCGGACGGGCTGGGGCAAGTCGGCGGTGTACTTCGTCGCGACGATGCTGCTGCGCGCGCGGGGCGCGGGTCCGACCGTTCTCGTCTCGCCGCTTCTGGCCCTGATGCGCGACCAGGTCGCGGCCGCCGAGCGGGCGGGGGTCCGGGCGGTCGCCATCAACTCGACCAACGCGCACGAGTGGTCCTCGTTGTTGGAGTCCCTGGCTGCCGACGACGTCGACGTGCTTCTCGTCTCGCCCGAGCGGCTCAACAACCCGTCGTTCCGCGAGACCCAGCTGCCCGCGCTCGTCGAGCGGCTCGGGATGCTGGTGGTCGACGAGGCGCACTGCATCAGCGACTGGGGCCACGACTTCCGCCCGGACTACCGCCGCCTGCGCGACCTGATCGCCGCCATCCCGCCGGACGTCCCCGTCCTGGCAACCACGGCCACGGCGAACGCGCGGGTCGTCGCCGACGTCGCCGAGCAGCTCGGGGGATCGTCGGTCCTGACCATCCGCGGACCGCTCGCGCGCTCGTCCCTGCGGCTCGGCGTCCTGCGCCTGCCCGACGCCAAGACCCGCCTCGGCTGGCTGCTCAGCCACCTGGCCGACCTGCCCGGCTCGGGGATCATCTACACGCTCACCGTGTCGGCAGCCGAGGACACCGCGCGCCTGCTGCGCGAGGCGGGGCACGCCGTCCGCGCCTACACGGGTCAGACGGATCCCGCGGAACGCGAGTCGTTGGAGGCTGCGCTCAAGGCCAACGAGGTCAAGGCCCTGGTAGCCACGAGTGCGCTCGGCATGGGCTTCGACAAGCCCGACCTCGGGTTCGTCCTGCACCTCGGCGCGCCGTCGTCGCCCGTCGCCTACTACCAGCAGGTCGGCCGCGCCGGCCGCGCCACCGCCTCCGCGGACGTGCTGCTGCTCCCCGGGCCCGAGGACCGCGACATCTGGCAGTACTTCGCGACCGCGTCGATGCCGTCGCAGGACCGGGCGTCACGCGTCCTGCGCGAGCTCGCCGACGGGTCGGTCCTGTCGACCCCCGCGCTGGAGGCGCTGGTCAACGTGCGTCGCACCCAGCTGGAGCTGCTGCTCAAGGTGCTCGACGTCGACGGGGCGGTGCGTCGCGTTCGCGGGGGCTGGGAGTCCACGGGCCGGCCGTGGACCTACGACGCGGAGCGCTACGAGCGGATCGCGGCCGCCCGCACCGCCGAGCAGGACCACATGGTCGAGTACGAGCGGACGACCGGCTGTCGCATGGAGTTCCTGCAGCGGTCCCTCGACGACGACACCGCCGTCCCGTGCGGCCGGTGCGACTCGTGCGCGGGCGCCTGGTACCCCGTGGACATCGTCTCGTCCGCCTCGGACTCCGCGGCGCGCGCCATCGACCGCGTCGGCGTCCCCATCGAGCCGCGCGCCCAGTGGCCGGTGGGCGTCGCCGACCGCCTCGGTGTCCGCGGCAACATCCCGGTGGGTGAGCGCGCGTCCGAGGGCCGAGCACTCGCCCGCCTGACCGACCTGGGCTGGGGCAACACGCTGCGGTCGGTGTTCGCGGCCGGTGCTCCCGATGCATCGGTCACCTCGGCCATGCTCGCCGGCTGCGTCCGCGTGCTCGCGCAGTGGGACTGGGAGGAGCGCCCGGCAACGGTGGTCGCCATGCCGTCCCGCCGCCGGCCCCTGCTCGTCGACTCCCTCGCCCGAGGCATCGCCGAGATCGGTCGCCTGCACTACGCCGGCGCGCTGTCCCTCGTCGACGGCGGCCCCACCGGCGACCCGGGCGGCAGCAGCGCGTTCCGCCTGGCCGCCGTCTGGCAACGGTTCGACGCCTCGGGCCTCACGCTGCCGCCCGGCCCGGTGCTGCTCGTCGACGACCTTGTCGACAGCCGCTGGACGATCACGGTGGCCGCCCGCGAGCTGCGCCTGGCGGGTGCACCGGCGGTCCTCCCGTTCGCCCTCGCCCTTCGCGGCTGACACGGACGGTCGACCGACCTCAGGACCGCGCCGGACCGTATCGATCCGGCTGGTAAGGGGGTCGTCGACTTTCGTCGGCGCTACTCGACGACCTTGACGTCCTTCCAGAACGCGACGTAGCCGGTGAAGTCCTGGCCGACGCGGTCGAAGGCGCTCGGGTACGGGTTGGGGTAGCGCCACGCGCGGTCCTGGAGCGCCGCGTTGTCGACCGTCACCGTCAGGTACTCGCACGCGCCCTTCCACGGGCAGGTGTACGGGGTCGGGCTGGTCGAGACGTACTCCTCGTTGACGCTCGACGGCGGGAAGTACCAGTTGCCCTCGATCTTGATCAGGTCTTCCACGGGTGCCTCGGCGATGACCGTCTCGCCCACGACTGCCTTCATGCGTCTCCCCATCGGATGCGGGTGCCGAGCGTCGGCACCGGAAGCCATGAGAAGCCCCGCCCTGGCAGGCCGCAAACGCACGCCACCTGTCGAGACCGACCTTTCGCCGCGAGATCGGTGGTTCGCACCGCCGGTCTCGCGCCGAAGGGTCGATCTCGTCGGGACCGTTCTCGACGAGCGAGAGACCCCGGCTCGGCGCAGGTAGGCCGTCAACGTCGGACGCGGCTCAACACGGCTGCCTGGCGTGCCGATGCGACTCGGGTGACTGTTGTGAGAAGGCTGATCAGGTGCTGAACGACCTCTCCGACCTCTGGGCCTTCCTGCTCGTCGTCGCCGCGATCGTTCTCGTGGCCGGATTCCAGAACCGACGTCGGATCAGGCGGGAGCTGGACACGCTCTTCCCGGACGACCCCGAGTACGTACGCAGGTCGCTCGCGAGGATGCCCTTCATCCAGGTCCAGCGCAGGACGCCCGAGGACATGTTCGCCAGAACGCACCAGGTCGTCGTGCCACCGCTCGGCGACGGCAGGCCGGGCGAGTCGTTCTGGGCCTCCGGCAAAGGCGGACCCCAAGCTGCCGAGGACACGCCCAACGGCATGCGCCACGACACGCACGTCGTGCTCGCCGAGGGCGTTCACCTCCTGGTCGTGTCGCTCGGACACGTCGGACGGGACCACCACGGGATGGCCCTGCTGCCTGCCGCCGGTCGCGCGGCCGAGGCGCAGGCAGACTGCGACAGGGTCCGCCTCGTGCGGCCCGTGGAGCGTGTCGACAGCGCGGGCGGCGTCGGCTGGCGCTGGACGTCCCGGCCACGTCAGGGCGACAAACTGCTCACCGACACCCACATCGACCACGACGGCTGGGCGTTCATCGTCGGCGTCGTATCCCTGGGACGCACGCACGACCGAGCCGTCGAGGCCGTCGACGCGGTGCTGGCGAGCTGGGAGTGGAT
Source organism: Cellulomonas sp. P2_B4 (assembly GCF_056404795.1). Taxonomy (NCBI): domain Bacteria; kingdom Bacillati; phylum Actinomycetota; class Actinomycetes; order Micrococcales; family Cellulomonadaceae; genus Cellulomonas; species Cellulomonas sp. P2_B4. Next base: position 156,261 of record NZ_JBFUDI010000008.1, on the reverse strand, counting down.
CCCCGTCGGCCCCGCCACCCCGCGCCCCTGATCGGCGACCTCACGGCCGCGCTGCTTTCTGACAGCCAGCCGTTCATGGGGAGCCGTGTGCCGGGCGGCGCGAGGACGGCACCCGAGGACGACGTGCGGCGTCAGCGACCCTCGAGCTCGTCGAGCTCCGCGATGACCTCGTCGAGCGGGGCGCGACGGATCTGCGCGACGGCCGCGGCGGGCGCGAGCTCGCCGGCGATCACCGCGTCGAGTGGACCCCGGAAGCGGGCGGCAAGGGTCTCGACGGCCTCGACCGAGGCCACGAGCAGCTGGCCGAAGGTGTCCACGTCGAGCTGGGCATCGCCGAGCAGGACGGGCATCCGGTACGCGACCGAGCCCGTCGTCACGTCGACCTCGAGGGACGCGTCGAGCCGTTCGGGCGTCGACTGCACGATGAAGTCACCGACGTCGGGGTAGGCGCTCAGCGGCACGAGGGTCGGGTGCACCACGTAGAACGTCACCGCGCGGGCGATCGGACGCACGATCCCGAGCACCGAGCCGATGGTTGCGTCCTCCGAGGCGACGTCGATCGCGTTCAGGTTCGCGTCGATCTCGAGGTCCCGCCCGGCCGAGGCGAGCGCCTCGGCGACGTAGGTCAGGAACGGGTCCTCGCTCACGGCTTCCCCGACGGTGTGGCCGAGACCCAGGGGGTCGGCGCCGGCGACGACGGCCGCGACGGTGCCGACTTCGCCGCCTTGTTGCGGAGGGCCTCGCGCAGGAAGTCGATCCACTCGGGCGAGTTGCGACGCGGGGTGCGCTTGAGCTCGGCCTCGATCCCCGCGACGGTCAGGGCGTCGGTGAACGTCTTGATCTGCACGGGGCTGGACTGGTCCTTGAGCTGCAGGTCGCCGACGACGCAGACGATGCCGGGCGGGAGCTTCTCCGCCGACCCGAGCGCCGCGGTCTTCTCCTTGAGCATGCCGCGGTTCTCGGAGGCGAAGAGCTGCTTGATCCGCCAGCCGAGGCCGCGGTCCGTCTTCCTGTTGTCGCCGAGCTTGCCCTCCTTGGCCTGCTTGTTGCGGTCCTTGGCGAGCTCGTCGGTCTCGGCCCATGCCTCGGAGAGCCCGCCGAGCGCTCCGGTGACGGGGGCGGCCTTCTTCTTGAGGTCCTCGAACATCGACTGCGGGTCGGCGTTGGTGTCCATGCCGGCCAGCACGACCGCGCGGATCTTGAGCAGCAGCGCGTCGTTGCTCGTCTGCTCCTCCTTGCCGTCCGGCTTGGCCTTCGGGTTGAACGGCTTCACCGGCCGCGGCTTGATCTGGGTGACGTAGTCCGGCGTGATCGGCTTGCCGTCGATCCGGTAGTTGGCCAGGAACTTCTGCGCGGTCTTGTCGCCGGCGGCGGCCTTCATGATGATGCCGTCGACAGCCATCTTCGGGTGCTTCTTCAGCTCGTCCTCGGCGCCGCCCTCCAGGTGCATGACCGCGGACTCCTTCTCCGCGGTCTTCGCCATCTGGTTGAGCAGCTTGCTCGCGATGTAGTGCGCGATCTTGTGCAGGTTGTCGATGACGGCCGTGGCCGCCTTGATCGCCGCGGGGACGCCGAAGCCGCCCGCCGAGGCCACCTGCGCGACCGACGTCGAGAAGTTGATGATGCTCACGCCCAGCGACCAGCACTGCTGCTCGAGGTGCTTGGTGTAGACCTGCGACACCTTCATCAGCGGGTACACCATGACGTTGACCTTCTCGCCGCTGCCGGCGCGGGCCTCGAACATCGAGAGGTCCGTCTCGCGCTGCCGCATGCCGGCCGAGGCGACCTCGGTCACGCCGCGCACCATGGCGAGCGCCGACGCCGCGATGTCGAGCCCCGGGATCACCTGCTTCACGCCCTCGGACACGCCGCTGTCGATGAGCTTGGCCAGGTCCGCGGAGTTCTTGGCGACGCTGACGAGCCCGTCGAGCCCGACCGCTCCGGCCTTCGTCGCCTTGAGGGCCTCGTACGGGTCCTTCGTCGTCCAGGCCGCCTCGGCGGACTTGACCATCTGGAACGCGGACTCGACCGCGGTCATGAGTCCGGACAGGATGCCGGTGACCTGGCCGATGCCGAACTTGGCCTTCGTCGCGTCGGACTGGGGGAGCGACTGCTCCTTGAACGCCCGCTGCCCGGTGGCGAGCTGCTTGTCGGCCCGCATGCCCGAGCGCACGGCCTCGCCGGTGCCCTGGTCGATGAACCCGGGCACGTAGGTGGTGAACTCCTTGTTCTTCACCACGCCCTGGTCCGCGCGGAGCTTCTTGTCCTGCTTGCTCCCGACGAGACCCGCGATCCCTCCGCCCGCGCCGTTGATGATCGTCTTGCCCAGACCCACGCCCTTGCCGACGCCCTTGACGGTGTCCAGCGTCTCGCTGGTCGCTTCGGGCTTCTTCTCCGCGCCGGCGCGCTTGGCCGGGTCGAGGAGCATCAGGTTCTCCTCGATCGTCGCCGCATCGCGCTTCGCCTGCTTGTCGCGCGCGGCCACCCGACCCTCGGCCGCGGCGAACGCGGCCTGGTCCAGGGCGCCGTCCTTGGGCGGGAGCAGCGCCTGGTCCTTGACCGGCATGCCCTTCTTGATCAGCTCGTACGCCTCGTCCTGCGCCAGCACCTCGCTGCGCTTGGGGTCGGCCTTCATCAGGCCGTTGCGGTGCGTGACCATGCGCTCGTAGGCGGCCTCGACGTCCTTGGGCAGCATCTTGACCTTGAGGACGGCCTTCTCCTCGTCGGCCGCGCTGTTCGCCATCTCGCCCTCGTTGCGCGCCTGCCGCACCTGGATCACCAGGCGCTCGGCGGCGGTCTCGCGCGGCGGGCGGACTGCCTTGAGGTCGTTGAACTCGCCCTTCCACACCTGGTCGTAGGCGATCTCGGCGCGCTTCTCGTCGGAACCGCCGAGCTTCTTGGCCTTGAGCTGGTTGAAGACCTCCTGCTCGCGGAGCAGCGCCTTCTCGAACCGCTGGTGCATGTCGTCCATGCGCGCGCCGGTCGCGTCCTTGCCGAGCGGCACGTGGCCGGCGTCGTTGACCTTGCCGGAGACGGGTGCCTGGGGCGCGTCGTTCGTGGTGTCGTACAGCTCCGTGGTCAGCGCCTCGCGGCCCGCGACACCTTCCTTGCGCGACTCCTTGAGCCCGGCCTGCTCGGTCTTCTCGGTCTTCTTGCTCTGCTTGGCGCGGACGGCCTTGGCCTCTTCCTCGCGCTTCGCCGCCGCCTTGGCGGCCTTCTCCTCAGGCGTCTTCTTCTTGCCGAAGAGGCGCCGGGTGGTCGAGCCGCCCTCGGTGAGGACGTGCGCGATCTCGTGGGCCAGCACCTGCTCGCCCGCGGGCGTCTCGGGGGCGAACCGGCCAGCCCCGAAGAAGATGTCGTTGCCGGTGGTGAACGCCTCGGCGCTCATCCCGGCGCTCAGCGCGCTCGCCTGCGCCCCGTCGTGCACCCGCACGTGACCCAGGCTCGTGCCGAACCCGGTCTCCATGCGGCGGCGCACGCCGTCGGGCAGCGGTGAGCCGCCACCGCGCGCGGCCTCGATCCGGTCAGACGACGTCGCGTCGAGCGCACCACCCTCGAGGCCCACGGTCGCGGTCGGCGAGACCGACCGGCGCAGATGACCGCAGCCGGGGTTGTGCGCGTGCACGTCGTTCTCGGGGGCCGCCGCGACGTTCGAGCGGTGCAGCCGGCCCAGCGCGTCGTCCGCCATGCGGTCGGCGGCGTGCTCGGCCGGGTCCTCGGCGTGCCCGACGGTCAGCCCGGCGACGGGAACGCCGATCGAGGGGACGGCGACGGTCGGTGCGGCGGTCGCGAGTTCCCCCGCGGGCGCGAGCTGCGTACCCGCGGCGACGGGGACACGTGCGTCGTGGCTGCTCACAAGACCTCCGGGCGTCGGACGAGGACACAGAGCCCCCTGCCGCTCAGCGTGCCGGGCGCGGGGGCACCACGACATCAGTAAGGCCTACGCAGGTTGCGGTGTCCAGCACAGATCACCCGTTCGCCCCTGGTTGTCCGCACGAGATGCTCAGCGTGCTTATCGTTGGCTCCGTGAGCTCGCTCGGTCGTCGACTCCGTGACGCCCGGTTGACCGCCGGGATCAGCCAGGGGGACCTTGCGCGCGCGGTCGGCGTGCACCCCACCTACGTCTCGCACGTCGAGCGGGACACGCGCGCCCTGCGGGGCGACGCGCTCGCGCGTGCGGCCGGGACGCTCGGCGTGACGGTCGAGTTCCTCCTCGACGGGGACCGCGCGCCGGCCTACCTCGCCGTCGAGTCCGCGCTCGTCCAGGCCCGGCAGCTGTCCCGCGCTGGCTCGGCGCTCGCCGCGGCGCGGGTGCTCGCCCGCACCGACGTGGCGCAGGTGGACGTCGAGACCGCCGCCGAGGTGGGCCTCGCGCACGCCGAGGCGCTCGACGTCGCCGGCGATCTCGGGGCGTCCATCGAGGTGCTCGAGAAGGTCTTCGCCGGCGTCTCGCTCACCAAGCGGCACCGGCTCGCCGCCCGCGCAGCGATGCGCATCGTCATGGCGCTGACCGAGGCCGCCGACCTGCAGAGCGCCGTCGCCCGGGGCGAGCAGCTGCTGGCGACGCTCCCGGAGTCCGTCGCGGGGACCGAGGAGGTCGTGCGGCTGGAGTCGACGATCGTCTGGGCCTACATCGCGCGCGGCGACACCACCTACGCGCGCTTCCGCGGGCAGAACCTGCTCGAGCGCACCCGCCGGCTCGGCAGCCCGAGCGCGGTCTCGGCGGTGCACTGGAACCTCGCGTTCATCGACGACGCGCTGGGCGACCTGGACGCCGCCCTCGGCCAGCTCGACGCCGCCATCGCGCTCACGCAGGCCGACGACGTCAACCGCGACCTGCCCCGGCTCCGGCTCGACCGCGCCTTCCTGCTCGTCTCCGTCGATCCGCCGCGCCCGCAGGAGGCCCTCGCCGAGCTGGACGCGGCCCAGACCGCCCTCGAGATCGACGAGTCCACGGTCGAGCTCGCCCGGGCCGCGTCGGTTCGCTCGCGGGCGTCGTTGCAGCTCGACGACGCCCTGGCCGCCCAGCGGCACGCCTTGCACGCGCTCGAGCTCCTCGGCGACGAGGTCCGTCGGGACGCGGCCGCCGCGCACGAGGCTCTCGGCGACGCGCTGCTCGCTCAGCGGGCCGGCGCCGAGGCCGTCGCGGAGTACCGGCGGGCGGCCGAGCTCATGGACCTGGCCTCGTCGGGCCGGCCGGCCGCGACGCTCTGGCGGCGGATCGGCGACCGGCTGCGGCTCGCGCAGGACCACGACGACCGCGTCGTCGAGGCGTACTCGCACGCGCTCGCGGCCGCGGGGATCCGCGGCTCGGTGCCGACGCGGATGTGGGCCTGACCGCTCGTCCCGGCTAGCCCTCGTCGGTCCAGCGGGCGTCGCCGGTGCGTCGCCCGAGCTTCGCCATCTCGCGGACGGTCGCCGCGCGGACGTCCCGCATGCCGACCACGCGGCTGTCCGCGACCGCGTCGTAGGCGGCCGCCAGCACGATGTTGCGGATGTCTCCGCCTGCGACCTCGAGGCTGCGCGCCAGGAACTCGACGTCCATCGGGTCCGCGGGGTCGGTGCGGGGCAGCTGTGCCAGGTGGTGCGTCCAGAGCATCCGGCGCGTCGGCTCGTCGGGGTCGGGGAAATGGACCATGAAGTGCAGCCGACGCGCGAAGGCGGGGTCGAGGTTGCCGCGCAGGTTGGTCGCGAGGACCGTGATGCCCTCCGACGCCTCCATCCGCTGCAGGAGGTAGGACACCTCCTGGTTGGCGTACCGGTCGCGTGCGTCGGACACCGAGGACCGGCTGCCGAACAGCGAGTCGGCCTCGTCGAAGAACAGGACGGCGTTGAGCGACTCCGCCTGCGTGAAGACGCGTTCGAGGTTCTTCTCGGTCTCGCCGATGTACTTGTCGACGACGGACGAGAGGTCCACCTGGAAGAGGTCCATGCCCAGGGAGTCCGCGACGACGTGCGCGGCGAGCGTCTTGCCCGTGCCCGGGCTGCCCGAGAACAGGGCGCAGATGCCGGTGCCCTTTCCGCCCTTGCCCTGCAGCTCCCCGAGCGCGAGCACCTCGTCGCGGTCGCGGGCCCAGCCGATCAGACGCTCCACCTCGCCGCGCGTGTGCGCGGGCAGGACCAGGTCGTCGAGGGTCGCCGGCGACCCGCTCGTGCGGACGCGCGGGCCGTGCGTGTTCCCGAGCCGCCGGGCCGCCAGACGCACGTCGTCCGGCTCGACCACGCGGCCGGTCCGGGCGGCATCCGTCTCGGCGCGACGACCGACCGCGCTGATCTCCTCGGGCGTCATCCGCAGCGTGAGGACGTCGCGCGTGGTCGCGTGCTCGCCGACGACACGGTGCCACTGCTCGGCGCGCTCGTCCTGGGTCAGCCGTCCGGCGACGACGGCCGCGGGGAGCCCCACCGCCCACCGCGGGTCCCAGGGAGACCGGCCGACCGCGATCACGGGGACGACGGCGTCGAGGTCGCCCAGCAGCTCGGCGGCGAGGTGCGCCCCGGCGAGCACCAGGACGCTGCCGTCGAGGCCCGCCTCGAGCACCAGGGCGCGGGTCGTCTCGCGCACGAGGGCGGGGTCGGTGCCCAGCCCGGGGGTGACGGGCAGACGTTCCAGGTCGCCGACGAGGCACGTGACCTCGACCTCCCGGCAGGCCGCGACCGCGAGCGCGGTGCCGGCGGTGCCGACGGGGGAGTGCACCCAGACGAGCTGCTCGCCCAGGGTCATCGCGCCGGCGACCTCCAGGTAGCCGTCCACGTCCACCGGCAGGGGGGTGCGCAGGACGCGGGCCACGAGGTCCGGCACCCGGTGCGAGCCGAGCAGCCGGGCGACCACGCGGTCCGGCACCCGCAGGCGGCGGGCGAGCAGGACGTCGTCGCCCTGGAGCGTCAGCAGACCGCGGCGCTGCAGGGGGCCGTCGTCCATGAGGCGGGCGCGCGCCGCCGCGTCGACCACGCTCGCGCCCGCGAGCTCGAGGGCCAGGGCCGCGGTCGGCCGCGCCGGACCCTCGTCGCCCGAGAGCAGACCCGTCAGCAGGTGCGCGCTCGGGTGCAGCTCGGCCAGGAGCGCGACCTCGAGGAGGGCACGGTCCGTCGACGAGAGCCCGAAGATGTCGCTGACCGTGTCCAGGTGCTCCTGGGCTGCGCTGGCGGGGTCGTCGACCTCCAAGGCCGTGAGTGCGGCCCGCGCGCGCTCGCGGCCGGGCCAGTCGCCGCGACGGTCGACCGCCGCGGCCAGTGCCGCGGTCGTCGACCGGGCGGGCTGGTCGGTCGTCGTGCTCATGGGGTCTCCTCGGGGCGTGCTTCTCGACCCGTACTCTCGCCCGCCCGTGGCCCTCGCGTCGAGGGTGAGCCGCCAAGTCCGGTAGCGATTACCCAGCCCGGGCTCCGCGCGACGGTCCCGTTGCTCCGTTCCGGGGACACGTCTCGAACGCATCCCTGTGCCCCACCTGTGTGCGAAGTTGGTGGTCTACAAGAATGTCACTGAAGTCGTTTGAAGGCTGACGAGATGCCTTCTTGGGGAGTTGCCGCGGAAAAATCACGTGAGGCCACCTACAACTCATTCTCGGGGTGAGAATGACTGGACAGACCCGCTCGGTTGCCGCGTGATCGTGCGGATCGACGCGTGATACGTCATGCGAGCGAATCATCCGTGAATCTCCACTGGACGTTTGACCAGCACAGTTTTGTGCAGCAGACTCATCCCCGACGGTGCGCATCGCCTGCCCCCTGCGCGGTGCGCACCGTCTTCACGTCCGAAGGGCGCGGCGGATCATCTGATCCGGACCGCGCCCTTCGTGCGTCCGCCTACGCGGCCCGGGGGGCGTCCGCTTCCGCGGCGTGGCGGGAGCCTTGGTGCGACCGCCTCGGCGCGCCCTCCCGGGCCGGTGAGGGGTCCGCGGTTAGCGTTCCATCGTGACCGTCCCCGCGCGCTCCTCCGGCTCGGGGCCCGACCAGGCTCCCGAGTCCGCCATCGCTGTCGACGGCTCTGCCGAGGCAGGCCTCGACGGCGCCGATGCCGTCGTCGCCCTCGTCGAACCGCCCAGTCCCGCCGAGGTCCTCGAGGGTGCCGTCGCCACGTGGCGCGCCGCCCTGGTCGAGGCCGCGGGCGGGTCCACGCTCGTCGACGTCGAGCTTCTCGGCGAGGCCGCGCTCGACCTCACGGCCGCGCACCCGTCGGGGATCTCCCAGCTCTTCGCCGGCCGCGAGACGCGCCTGTCCAACCTGGTCCGTGAGGGCGCCGCGCTGTCCACCGCGCGCCGCCGGGCCCGCGCCGTCTCGGCCCGTGCCTCCGTCTACGCCCAGCGCTACGGGATCCTGCCCACGTCGCTCGCGATCGGCGTGGCCACCTGGACCGAGCGGACCACCCCGGACGTGGCCACCGACGACGTCGCGGCGCTCGCGACCGTCACGCGCCAGCGCGACCACTCCGGCATCGAGCAGCCCGAGGCCGCGCCCCGCACGGTCCGGGCACCCGTCCTGCTCCGGCCGGTGAGCCTGCGGGCGCGCGGGTCGGGCGAGAGCGACTACGAGCTCGCGCTGGAGCCGTCGCTCGAGGTCAACCCCGTGCTGGCCCGCGCGCTGCGGTCGCGCGGCGCACTGCTCGACCCGGGCGCCGTCGCGCGCGGCACCTTCACGTCCAACGGGTTCGACCCGCGCGGCGCCCTGCAGCGGCTCGCCTCGCTCGGGGAGGCCGTGCTCGACGACTTCTCGCTGACCGAGCGCGTCGTGGTCGGCACCTTCGTCCACCCGGGACAGATCCTCGTCGACGATCTGGACAACCTCTCGGGCACCCTCGAGCGCCACGAGGTGGTCGCCGCCCTCGCCGGCATCGACACCGACCTGCGCCGGCCCCTTCCCGCGCCCGTGGCCGGAGACCGCGACCCCGCCCTCGAGCGTGGCGTCGGCGACCTCGACCCCGCGCAGCAGCACGTGCTCGACGTGGCGGCCACCGGCGCGCACCTGTTCGTCGACGCGCCCGCCGGCGCCGACGTCACCGGGACGCTTGCCGCCCTCGTCGCCGATGCCGCCGCGTCCGGCCGCACGGTCCTGTACGTGCCCGGCCACCGCCGCGCCGCGACCGCGCTGGCCGCCCGGCTGACCTCGCTGGGGCTGGGTGACCTGCTGCTCGACGTCGCCCCCGACGCCGGCTGGCGGTCCGCGATCTCGCGGCGTCTGCTCGGCGCGATGACGCTCGAGGCTCCGGCCGTCGACGCGCAGGGCGTCGTCGCGCTGCGGTCCTCGCTCGTCGCCGAGCGCGAGCGGCTGCGTGCCTACGTCGACGCGCTGCACGCCGAGCGCGCCCCGTGGGGAGTCTCCGCCTACGACGCGCTGCAGCAGCTCGCGCGCCTGACCTCGACGCGGCCGACGCCCCGCACGACCGTCCGGCTGACCACCGACGTCGCACGCGTGCTCGACGCCGAGCGCCGCGCCGAGCTGACCGCCGACCTCGTGCGCGCCGGCGAGCTCGGGGCGTTCCAGGTCCGGCCGACCGACACTCCCTGGTACGGCGCCGACCTGCGCACCCGCGCCGACGCGGACAACGCTGTGCGCCGCATCGAGCGCCTGCTGGACGGCACCCTGCCCGGCCTCGTCGAGCGGACCGCGCAGGTCGCGGTCGAGACCGGACTCGTCCAGGCGACGACGCTGCGCGCGTGGGCCGAGCAGCTCGGCATGCTCGACGGGGTGCGCGCCGCCCTCGACGTGTTCCAGCCGATCGTCTTCGAGCGAACCGCCGCCGACCTCGTCGCCGCGACGGCCACGAAGCAGTGGCGCGAGAAGCACGACGTACCCATGGGCTACTGGGTGCGTCGCCGGCTGCGCAAGCAGTCCAAGGACATGCTGCGGCCCGGCCGGCCCGTCGCCGACCTGCACGCCGCGCTGCTGGAGGTCCAGGCTCAGCGCGAGGTGTGGCAGGCGCACTGCCCGTCCGGCGGGTGGCCGCGGCTGCCCGACGGTCTGGAGCTCATCGAGGAGGAGTTCGCCGCCGTGCGGGCCGACCTCGACGCCCTCGACGAGGTGCTCGCGGGCACTCCGCTCGGTGCGGGCCTCTCCGGACTGGCGTTCCCGGTGCTGCTCGAGCGCCTGACCCGGCTGCGCGCCGACACCTCGGCCCTGGAGACCCTGCCCGACCGCACCGGCCTGCTGCACCGCCTGCGCTTCGCCGGGCTCGGCCCGCTGGTCGAAGACCTGGCGTCGCGCAAGACCGACCCGTCGCTGGCGCCCGCGGAGCTCGACCTGGCCTGGTGGAGCACGGTCATCGAGCAGATCCTCGCCGACGACCCCGCGCTGGCCGGCTACGACGGCACCGCGCTCGGCGGGCTGTCCGCGCACTACTCGTCCCTCGACCGCGCGCACGTCGACAGCCTGCCCGGACCCGTCCTGACCTCGGTCGTCGGACACATCGGCTCGGCCCTGCGCCAGCACCGCGACCAGGCCGAGGCGCTGTTCGCCGACCTCGTCGAGGAGCGTCTGACCACCCTGCGCGACACGGTCACCCGGCACCCGGACGTCGCCCGACGCCTGCGTCCGGTGATCGCCGCGAGCCCGATGCTGGTGCCGCAGGTGCTCCCGCCCACCCGCACCGTCGACCTCGTCGTCCTCGACTCGGCCGCGCACCTGCCCGTCGAGGTCGCGCTCGCCGCGATCGCCCGCGGCCGGCAGATCGTCGTGATCGGCGACGCCCGCTGCGCCTCCAGCACCGCCGTCCGCGCGCTCGCCGACGTGCTGCCCTCCGTCGCCCTGCTCGCCGGTGCGTCGCGCCGCGACCCCTACCTGACCGCGTTCCTCGGCGCACACGGCTACGCCGGGGTCCTGCGCCCCACACCGCTGCCTCAGCACCGCCCGCTCGTGCACCTCGACATCGTCGACGGCACCGGGATGCCGTCGCGGACCACGGGGATCATCGACTCGACGCGCGAGGAGGTCGAGCACGTCGTCGAGCTCGTCCTCACGCACGCGCTCTTGCGTCCCGACGAGTCGCTCGCCGTCATCACCGCGACGCCCGGGCACGCCGAGGCCGTCCGCGAGGCCGTGCTCGGGGAGGTCCGCGCCAACCTCGCGCTCGCCGCGTTCTTCGACGCCGGCCGCACCGAGCCGTTCGTCGTCACCGACCTCCCGAACGTCGCCGGCCTGCGCCGTGAGGCGATCATCCTGTCGGTCGGCCTGGGCCGGACCCCGCACAAGCGCGTGCTGCACTCCTTCGGGCCTGTGTCTGCCGCGGGCGGCGACGCGCTGCTGCTCGACGCCCTCGGCTCCACGCGGCACCGGCTCACGGTGGTGTCCTGCTTCGGCGCCGACGACCTCGACCCGACCCGCCTGCGCGGCGCCGGCCCGCAGCTGCTCGCCGACCTGCTGTCGTTCGCGGCCCGCCGCTCCGCCGGTTCCGCCGACGCCGACCTGGTGACGCCGCGGTTCGGTCCCGCCCTCGAGGCTGGTGCCGTCGCGCCCGGCTCCTCGGCGGCGCTCGACATCCCGGCCATCGAGCCCGACCGGCTCCTGCTCGACATCGCCGAGCGCCTGTGGAAGCACGGGCTGCTCGTCGAGGCCGACCACGGCATCCCCGGCGGGGAGCGCATCCCGCTGGTCGTCGGGCACCCCGACCTGCCCGAGGAGATGCTCGTCGCCGTCCTCACCGACGACGCCGAGTACACCGCCGAGCCCTCCGTCCGCGTGCGCGACCGGCTCACCGCCGACCGCCTCGAGAGCGTCGGCTGGTCCGTCGTGCGCGTCTGGTCCGCGGCCGCGTTCATCGACCCGCAGGCCGAGGTCGACCGCATCCGTCGCGCCGTCCACGCCCGCGTCCCCGCACCGGCCAGCCCCCGCAGCGGTCCGTTGCACCTCGGCCTTCCGGGCCTCCTCGACGAGTCCGACGACGTCGACGAGCTCCCCACGGCTGCGGCACCCGACGCCTCGGCTGGCGACGCAACCGTCACCGACGCCGTCAGTGCCGACGCAATGGTGACCGACCTCCCGATCGACGCCGCGTCGGCCGACGCCTCGTCGACCGGGTCCGCACCGTCGGCGGAGCTTCCGAAGAAGGGGTCTGCAGCCAAGCCTGAGGCTCCCGCCACCGCGTCCGAGCGGGTCCCGGCGACCGCCGGCCCGGCTCCGTCTGCCTCGGTGCCCACGACGACCGGCGCGGTGCCCACGACCGGCGCGGTGCCCACGACGACCGGCGCGGTGCCCACGACGACCGGCGCGGTGCCCACGACGACCGGCGCGGCGACGACCGGTGCGGCGCCTGCGACGACCGGTGCGGCGCCCACGACGACCGGCGCGGTGAACACGACGACAGGCGCGGTGCCTACGACGACCGGCGCGGTGCCCACGACGACCGGCGCGGTCCCGACGAGCACCGGCTCGTTGCCCGTCCACCCGGACGGGTCCGTCTCGACGGACTCGGGCGCCTTCGCGTCCCACCCCGACGACGTGGCCCGCCCCGACTCCGGCCCGGTCCGCTCCGTCCCGGCGCACCCTGTCCTGGTCGACTCGGTCCTGACGGGCTCCCTCAGCGCGGCAGCCGTCCGCGCCGAGGCCGCCCGCCCGCCCGCCGCACCGGCAGCACCCGCCTCGCGCGCCGCGCACAGCGCCCCGCGCGGCATCCCGGTCGTCCCTGCCCGGGTCGAGGTCACCTCCTCCAAGGCTGCCGCGGCCGCCGGAGCTGCAGACTCCGCATCGCCCACCGCCGAGGCAGCCAGCTCCGACCAGATCACGGACACCGATCAGCCCGCCGGCTCCGGCAAGCCCGCCGAGGATCCGGCGCCGCCGAGCCGCCTGCTCCAGCTGGCACTGGCCGTCCCGACGCGTCAGCGTCCCGACGTCCGCAAGGGTCTGCCGATCGGCGCCTACAGCGATGACCAGCTCGACGAGCTCGTCGACTGGCTCCGGTCCGACGAGCAGGAGCGCACCCGCGAACAGCTGGCCGCCGCACTGCGCGACGAGCTGGGCGTGACCCGCCGCTCCTACCGCATCGACACAGCGGTCCGCTCAGCCATCGCCCGCGCCCTGTCCTGACCCCCGCAACGTCCGCACTCGTGGGGGCAATACCCCTCACGAGTGCGGACGTCCCCACAGCCCCCCGCAACGTCCGCACTCGTGGGCGCAATAGCCCTCACGAGTGCGGACGTCCCGGCCACACCCACGCAACGTCCGCACTCGTCGCTGTCATAGCGCGCACGAGCGCGGACGTGGTCGAGTGCCAGGCCCCCACGCGGGCCAACGTGCCCACCACGCGTCCGGGCGAGCGCTCGCCTGGGCGCACATCCGCTCGGACGTTGCGGGCCCGCGCGGGGTTGCGTCCGAGCAGAAATGGTCAGTGCCGGCACCCGCTCGTAGATCGCTCGTGCCTCCGCTTCGAGCCGCGGGCCTGGCGACCCTCGCATCGAGCCGCGGGCCTGGGCGACCCCTCGCCTCGAGCGACGCCAGCTCGCTGAGGTCGGGTGGGATCATGGGCGGGTGGTGGAGTCTGGGGATGCGGGCGACGCGGTGCCCGTGCGGCGGTCGCGGCGTGCGGTCCGGCATGCGGGGACGGTCGGTGGCGACGACGCGAACCTCGTCTCCGTGCTGCCGGCGCTGACGAGCGACGCCGACACACCGCCTGCCGAACAGGCGGCGACGCCCGCTCCACGCACCAGTCCCCTCGACCGGAGCGACGACGACACGGACGTCGGCTGGGGCCAGCAGGAGACCGGTACCAATGACGACCGGCTCACCACGGACAAGCCGCCGCACTGGTGAGGCCGACCCCCTGAGAGGCAGCAACGGCACGTGAGCAGACGACGAAGGCCCGACCTCCCTCAGGAGGCCGGGCCTTCGTCAACGGTCGACGGTGCGGGTCAGGTGCCCGGCGGGATCGACGGCGGGACGGGGCCCGTGCCGCCGGGGTAGCCGACGTCGGGGGAGTCCGGGCCGGCGTCGTTCGCGACCGCGGGCGACGGGCGGCCCGCGAGCAGGTCGCGGATCTCCTGGAGCAGCAGGATGTCCTCGGCGGGGGCCGCCGGCTCGTCCTCGATGCCGGCCTTGCGGCGGGTGGCCAGGGCGTTCAGGGGCAGGACGATGAAGAAGTAGACGGCGGCGGCCGTGAACAGGAACAGGATGATCGCGTTCAGGATCAGGCCGATCGAGAAGATGGCGTCGTTGATCTCGAACGTGAGCACGTTGCTCAGGTCGGTCTTGCCGAAGATCGCGGCGATCAGGGGACTGATCAGCCCGTCGACGAACGCCTTGACGACGGCCCCGAACGCGGCGCCGATGACGACACCGACGGCGAGCTCGATCGCGTTGCCGCGTGAGACGAAGTCCTTGAATCCCTGGAGCACCTTCGCGGTGCCCTGCAGCCTCTCGCCTGCTCCGCGCAGGCCGCTGTTGATCCGGTCGGTCATGGGTGCTCCTCGTGGAGGGGTGGGCTGTCGTCCGTGCGACGCCGCGGGTGTGCACTGCCGGTCGATCGATCCGATCGATCATGGCACGACGACGGCGGACAGCAAGGCGGAGGCGGCGGCGCCAGCGAGCGCGGGCGCCTCGTCGGGCGACACGGCGACGAGCACGGGGACCGAGTCGTCGCCGGAGGCGCCACCGCCCAGCAGCCCGCTCGACGCGGCGGGCGGGCGCGCGACGGGCAGGACGAGCGCCCGGCGCGCGACCACCCCTCCCGGGCCGCCCTCGGCGGTCGCCGCGAGCACGTCCACGTGCATTCCGGCCGAGAGGAGACCGGCGACGGCGGGGTCGGCGAACCGGACCGTCGCCACGACCGTTCCGGGTGGTCCGCTGACCTCCGCGGAGGCGAGCACGCCGGGCCCGAGCGGGCTGCCGGCGCTGAGCGGGACGGCCGTCGAGGCGCCGACGGCGGATGCGAGAGCGGTCAGCGCACCGTCGGGCACGGTCGCGACCGGGTATCGGGCGACCCGCACGTCGGACGCGGTCAGCGAGACACCGGCGGGAACCGCGCGGGCCGCGACGACGACCCCGACGGTGGGCGCCGCAGGTGGTCGGACCGCCTGGACCGTCGAGGCTGCGGCCAGGCCGAGGAAGAGCGCGCAGACCAGGAACCGGCACCGCCACAGCAGGACCCGCAGCCGGACGGGCAGGGGAGCGCGGCGCGGGGTGAGCGGTGGCGGTCGGCCGGCGAGATCGCGCATGCCTCGACGTTAGGAGGCCGTCGAGCCTCCTCGACGAGTCCGGGCCGCAGAGCGCGGGCGGCGGGGCTGTGGTCGGCTGGTGACACCCAGCACCTCGAGCCCGAGTCGTCGAGAGCAGGCAGACGCCGTCAGAGAGGCGGCGCCGGGGAGATCAGGAGGTCGCGGCCGGCTTCGCTGCGGGCGCGGGGGTCGAGGGCGCGGGTGCAGGCGCGGGGGTCGTCGAGGTGGACGACGACGAATCCGACGTGGAGGACGACGTCGACGGCGCTGGGCTCAGGGTGGACGACTTCGCTCCGGCGCGGGCGTCGTTGCGGTAGAACCCGGACCCCTTGAACACGACACCGACGGACGAGAACACCTTGCGCAGGCGTCCGTCGCACTCGGGGCACACGGTCAGGGAGTCGTCGCTGAAGGACTGGACCGCCTCGAAGGCGTGGCCGCAGGCGGTGCAGGCGTAGGCGTAGGTAGGCACGAAGAACGACTCCTGGCAGGTGGTCGGCGGCTCAGGCGATCAGACGAGGACCTGGCACTCACAACATCCGAGTGCCAATCCTAACGGCATCCGGGGCCCCGACATTCCGAGCGACCACGCGATCGAACGGTTCAGGGTCCGGCGAAGTACCCTCCGAAGCGTGCCTCGTCGTCACCTGGTCCGCCTCTCGTTCATCACGCTCGCCGTGGTGCTCGTCGTCGTCCTCGTCGGCGTCGTCGTCGCCGGGTTCGTGGTGGTCCGCCGCCCGTTGCCGGAAGTCGCGGGCTCGCTGGATCTCCCGGGCCTCGGCGCCGACGTCACGGTCACACGCGACGACCGGGGTGTCCCGACGATCACCGCGCAGTCGTCGCGTGACCTGTTCATGGCGCAGGGGTACGTCGCGGCGCAGGACCGGTTCTTCGAGATGGACTACCGCCGGCACGTGACCTCAGGCCGGCTCGCGGAGCTCGTCGGCAACGTGAAGGACGCCGTCGACGCGGACAAGGTCACCCGGACGCTGGGCTGGCGACGGGTCGCCGAGCAGGAGTGGCAGCAGGTCACACCGGCCACGCGGGCGGCCCTGCAGGCGTACGCGGACGGCGTGAACGCGTACCTGGACGGCAAGCCGAAGGGTGCGATCGCGGTCGAGTACACGATCCTGGACCTCCAGCTCGACATCAAGGACCCGGAGAAGTGGGACCCGGTCGACTCGCTGGCGTGGCTCAAGGCCATGGCGTGGGACCTGCGCGGCAACTTCGACGACGAGCTGGGCCGCGCGGCCGCGTTCTCGACGATCGGTGACGTGGCCCGTGTCGACGAGCTCTACCCGGCCTACCCGCAGGACCTGAACGCGCCGATCCTGACGCGCGAGGACCTGCCGAGCACGGTGACCGGCACGGCGTCGACCACGAGCCTCGACCTGGGGCAGGACGACCTGCAGCGGGCGATGGCGAGCGCGCAGAAGGCCCTCGAGGCGGTACCGCACCTGGTCGGCGAGGGCGAGGGCGTCGGGTCGAACTCGTGGGTCGTCGGTGGCGCGCTGACCGAGTCGGGCAAGCCGCTGCTGGCCAACGACCCGCACCTGGGCATCTCCGCGCCGGGCGTCTGGGCGCAGGTCGGCCTGCGGTGCGCCGACGTCTCGAGCGCGTGCCCCTACGACGTGTCCGGCTTCTCGTTCGCCGGCATGCCCGGCGTCGTCATCGGCCACAACGCGAACCTCGCCTGGGGCCTGACCAACCTGGGCGCGGACGTCAGCGACTTCTTCCTCGAGCGCGTCGACGGCAGCACCACGCTGATGAACGGCGGCACCGAGCCGATCACCGAGCGCACCGAGATCATCACCGTCAACGGCGGTGACCCGATCCGGCTCCCGGTGCGCGAGACGGTGCACGGCCCGATCGTCTCCGACGTGCTCGACGTCGACACCGTGGCGGGCGCGCCGGTGCCGGACAACGCGCCGGGCAGCCGCTTCGAGGTCGCGCTCGCGTGGACCGCCCTGCAGCCGAGCCGGAGCATGGAGGCCGTGCTCGCGATGGACGTCGCGAAGGACGCCGACGACATCCGAGCCGCGGCTGCGCTGCTCGACGTCCCGTCGCAGAACATCGTCTTCGCGACGACCGACGGTCACATCGGGTACCAGGCGCCGGGCCGGATCCCGGTCCGCGCGGACGTCGTCGGCGGGCCGGTCCCGTCGGACGGCACGTGGCCGCGGCCGGGCTGGGACAGCGTCTACGACTGGCAGGGCTACGTCGATCCCGACGACATGCCGCGCGCGCTCGACCCCGCTGCGGGCTTCATCGTCACGGCCAACAATGCGGTGACGCCCGCGGGGGTGGGCCCGTTCCTCACCGACGACTGGGACTACGGCTATCGGGCACAGCGGATCCGGGACCAGATCGAGGCGGCCAAGGACCACAAGCTCACCGTCGCGGACATGAGCGAGATCCAGTTCGACCAGCACAACCCGTACGCGGACGTCCTGGTCCCCACGCTGCTGGAGCAGAAGATCCCGAAGGTTGGCACCAACTCGCAGCTGGCGTTCGACCGCGCCGGGCAGGACCTGCTGCGCAGCTGGGACCGCGTGCAGTCCGACGACTCCGCGGCCGCGGCCTACTTTGCGGCGGTGTGGGCCGACGTGATGCGCTCGGCCTTCGCCGACGACCTGCCCGAGGGCGAGGGCCCGTCCGGCGGCTCGCGCTGGCTCGAGGTGGTCCGCAACCTGCTCGACGAGCCGACGTCGCCCTGGTGGGACGACAAGACGACCGCGGGGGTGGTCGAGGGGCGCGACGAGATCCTGACCGACGCCATGGTCTCGGCCCGTCGCCAGCTCACCGCCCAGCTGGGCCGGGACGCGACCCAGTGGCGCTGGGGCAAGCTGCACACCGCGGCCCCCGAGCACCTGCTGCTCGGCGGCTCGTCCGTCCCCGGGCTGATCCGCTCGCTGGTGAACCCCTCACCGCTGCCGGTCGGGGGCGGCTCCTCGATCGTCGACGCGACCGCCTGGGACGCGAGCGCGGTCGGCGAGGACGGCACCAGCCAGGACTACGGGGTGACGGCCGCACCGTCGATGCGCATGGTGGTCGACCTCGGCGACCTGGACTCGTCGACCTGGGTGACCCTCACGGGAGCCTCGGGGCACCCGGCGAGCGTGCACTACGCCGACCAGCTCGGACCGTGGTCGAGGGGTGAGACGTTCCCGTGGCCGTTCTCCGCCGCGGCCACCGAGGCGGACGCGAACGACCGTCTGACGCTGCACCCCTAGGGCACCGCACCTCAGTGCAGCAGGTGCCACTCCTCGGGCGTCGCCACGGCGTCGACCGCGCGGTCGTGGCGCTCGCTCGGCAGTGGGCGCACCTCGGCGTCGTACAGCTCCTCGGGGAACACGAGCGCGACCACGGGGACGCCCGGCCGCAGGTGCTCGAGCGCCCGGTCGTACCAGCCGCCGCCCTGCCCGAGCCGTGCGCCGCTGGTGTCGACGGCCAGCGCGGGGGCGATCACGACGTCCGCCTCGGCCAGCGCCGCGGCGCCCAGGGTCGGACCGCCCGGCTCGGGTGGACGTCCCGGCGCACGTTCGCGCAGGTCGTCGGGACCCGCGTACTCCGCCCAGTCCCGCTGCAGGCCGCTGCCCAGGACGGGCATGAGGACGCGGACGCCACGGGCGGACAGCTCCTCGAGCAGGACGCCCGTGCCGGGCTCCGTCGAGCGCGCGGCGTAGACCGAGACGCAGCGCGCGTTCTCGACGGCCGGGATGGTCAGCACGACCTTGGCGAGGGCCTGCGCGGCCTCCTCGCGACGACGGGCGGACCGCGTCTTGCGCGCCTCCCGGATGGCCAGCCGCAGCTGCTCCTTGACGTCCTCGACCTCGTCCCCCTCGGAGACGTGCGGATAGGGCTGGGCGACGCTGCTCATGCCTCCAGTGTCGCACCTGGGACCCCGTCGGAGATCCTCCCCAGGGCGGGTGTGGTGACCTACGCCACTGCGCGGTTCCGCACCCGCGGCTAGGGTCCCCAGATGACCATCCAGAAGGCAGTCATCCCCGCCGCGGGTCTGGGCACCAGGTTCTTGCCCGCCACGAAGGCGACTCCCAAGGAGATGCTCCCGATCGTCGACAAGCCGGCGATCCAGTACGTCGTGGAGGAAGCGGTCCGCGCCGGCCTCGACGACGTCCTGCTGATCACGGGCCGGTCCAAGCGCTCGCTGGCCGACCACTTCGACGCCGCCCCGGAGCTCGAGCAGGCGCTCGAGGCCAAGGGGGACACCGAGCGGCTGGCCAAGGTCCGCGAGTCCAGCGAGCTCGGGCACGTGCACTTCGTCCGGCAGGGACAGCCCAAGGGCCTCGGGCACGCAGTCCTGCAGGCCAAGCGCCACGTCGGGGCGGAGCCGTTCGCGGTCCTGCTCGGCGACGACCTGATCGACGAGCGCGACGAGCTCCTGAGCACCATGCTCGAGCTCCAGGAGCGCACGGGCGGGTCGGTGATCGCGCTGCTGGAGGTGCCGCCGTCGCAGATCTCGCTGTACGGGTGCGCCGCGGTGGAGCCGTTCTCCGACGACGACGAGAACCAGGTCCGCGTGACCGCCCTCGTCGAGAAGCCGGACGCCRCCGACGCGCCGAGCAACCTGGCGATCATCGGCCGGTACGTGCTCAACGCGGCGGTGTTCGAGGTGCTCGAGCGCACGGAGCCCGGGCGCGGCGGCGAGATCCAGCTGACCGACGCGCTGGCGACGCTCGCCGAGATGCCCGCCGACCAGGGCGGCGGCGTCTACGGCGTGGTCTTCCGCGGTCGTCGCTACGACACCGGTGACCGGCTCGACTACCTCAAGGCCGTCGTCCAGATCGCGTCGGACCGACCTGACCTGGGCCCCGACTTCCGGGCGTGGCTGACGGAGTACGCGGCGAAGCTCGACGACTGACGTGCCACGCCTGCGCCCGCGGCGGGGCAGAATGCGCGCATGAGATCGGTGCAGGACCACCTGGCCGCGGTGCTCGCGGCTGTCGGGCCGGTGTCGCCGCTCGACGTCGTCCTGCACGACGCCGTCGGTTGCATCCTGGCCGCCGACGTCGTCGCCACGCAGGACCTGCCCGCGGTGGGCGTCGCTGCGCGTGACGGGTACGCCGTCGCCGCGCACGACACGTCGCGGTCGGGCTACGCGACGGAGACGCCGCTGCCGGTCGCGCACGACGTCCGCCCCGGTCAGGGCGCCCCGCTGCGGCTCGTGCCCGGGACCGCCGTGCGGATCGCGTCCGGTGCGCCGCTGCCGATCGGCGCCGACGCGGTCGTGCCGCTGGAGGAGACCGACCGGGGGACCGCCCGGGTCTCGATGCAGCGTCCCGCCGTCGCCGGCCAGCACGTGCGGCCCACGGGATCCGACGTGCGGACGGGGCAGGTCGTGCTCGAGGCCGGCACCCGGCTCGGCGCGCGCCAGCTCGCGCTCGCCGCGTCGATGGGTCGGGGTCGGCTGCGCGTGCACCCGACGCCGCGCGTCGTCCTGCTCTCCGTCGGCGACGAGCTCGTCGAGCCGGGGAGCACCGGCGCACCGGCCGGCACCGTGTTCGAGGCCGACGGGCACGCGCTCGAGGCGGCCGTCCGGGACGCCGGAGCCGCGTCCGTGCGGGTCGCCGCGCTTCCCGACGACCGCGCGATCCTGCGCGAGGCGCTCGAGGACCAGCTGGTCCGCGCCGACCTGATCATCCTCACCGGTGGACTGTCCGAGCTGACGCACGACACCGTGAAGGACGTCCTGGCCCCGATGGACAGCGTCCGCCTCGACCAGGTCGCGATGACGCCCGGGTACCGGCACGGGTTCGGGACGTTCTCCGGCGAGGACGGCGACCGGGCGGTGCCGATCTTCGCGCTGCAGGGCCACCCCGTCGCCGCGCAGGTGTCGTTCGAGGTCTTCGTCCGCCCCGCGCTGCGGACGATGGCCGGCCACACCGAGGTGTTCCGACCGTCCGTCGCCGCCGTCGCGGACACCGGGTGGATCTCCCCGCCCGGCCTGCGCCAGTTCGTGCCGGCCACCGTGCTCGGGTCTCCCGACGATGGCTACCGGCTCACGCCGCTCGGCGACCCGTCCGAGCCGAGCATCAGCGCCCTCGCGCACGCCAACGCGCTCGCGGTCGTCGGCGAGCAGGAGCTGACCGTGCACCCCGGCCAGACCATCCACTGCCTGGTGCTCGAAGGATGACGGCCGTCGGATGGCCCGCCGTCCTCGTCGACGGGGACGTGCGCCTGCGGCCGCTGCGTCGTCGCGACCAGGACGCCTGGATGGAGCTGCGCCAGATCAACGCCGGCTGGCTGGAGCCCTGGGACGCCACGAGCCCGATCCCCGTGACCGGTCCGCGGCCCTCGTTCGGCGCGTTCGTCCGCACCCTCGGCTCGCAGGCCCGCGCCGGGACGACGCTCCCGTTCGCGATCGACCTGTTCGGAGAGCTCGTCGGGCAGCTGACCGTCTCCTCGATCACCTACGGCTCGCTGCGGTCTGCCGCGATCGGGTACTGGGTGTCCGAGCACGTGGCCGGACGCGGCATCACCCCGACGGCCGTGGCCCTGGCCACCGACCACTGCTTCAGCGTGCTCAACCTGCACCGCATCGAGGTGAACATCCGGCCCGAGAACGGCCCCTCGCTGCGAGTCGTCGAGAAGCTCGGGTTCCGCGACGAAGGCGTGCGCGAGCGCTTCCTGCACATCCAGGACCGCTGGTGCGACCACCGGTCCTTCGCCCTGACCGTCGAGGACGTGCCCGAGGGGCTCCTGGCGCGCTGGCACGCCCGCCGCCTGACCGGCTCGTAGTCGTCCCCGAGCGCTCGCCGGCGTCGTCGTCACCCGCCCGGGGTGTCCCGGCCGGCCCGAGGTCCGACACGCCGCCGCCCTCCCCGGTCGAGGCTGTTCCCGCGCCTACCGTCGGTGCGTGAACGATCTCGCAGGACCGGTCGCGCTCGCGCTGGTCGGCCTGTGGGTGGCCTACCTGGTGCCGCACAAGCTGAGGCACCGGCAACAGCTGCTCGAGTCCCGGGCGGACGACCGGTTCTCCGAGGCGCTGCGCGTGGTCGCAGTGACCACGCGTCCGGCCTCGGTGGCCGTTCCGGCCCTGGCCTCGACGGCCAGCAGTACCGCGGGGCTACTGACCCCGGGCAAGGGGCTCCCGGTGCAGATCGGGAGCGGAGGAGGAGGCGCCACCGTGGACCGACCGCGAGGCATGCAGGACCGGATCACCGCAGACGCCGCGAGGCGTGCCGCTCAGGCGCGCGCTGCTCGCGCCGCAGCGGTCGCACGTCGTGCTGCCGCCGCTCGTCGTCGTGCCGTCCTGGCCGGCCTCCTCCTGCTCGCCACCGTCGCCGGCTGGACCGCCGTCGCCCTCGTGCCGACCGTCGGCTGGGTCGCCGGTGTCGCCCCGACCGTCCTGCTCAGCACCGTTCTCGTCCTCGGTCGTCGGGCCGTCCTCGCCGGCCGCGAGGCCGATGCCGAGTGGGAGGCCCGGATCGCCGACGAGCGTCGCGTGGCCGGTGCCCCGCGCACCGGGGCCCAGCGCGCCGTCGCGACCGCCGCCGCCCAAGCCCGCGTCGCCGCCGAGCCCACGGCCACCGCGGCGGGATCGGGTGCCGCTCGTTCGGCGACGGCAACCTCTGCCTCTGTCTCGTCGACCTCGTCGTCCACCTCCACCGCCGCCCGCCCCGCCGCGTCGTCCGCGCCGGCGACGAAGTCCGCCACTGCCGCGAAGTCGGCCCCCGCTGCGACGTCCGCTCCGGCCGCTGCGTCGGGTTCTGCCACGAAGTCCGCTCCCGCCGCGAAGTCCGCTCCTGCTGCCAAGTCCGCGGGTGCGGCCGTGGGCGCCGAGCCGGTCGTGACCGCCGGGCTCGACACCGCGCACGCGACCGCACCGGACCGGCGCGAGTCCACGCTCGCGTTCGTGGGCCGCGCGATCCACCCGTCCGACGCCAGCACCGAGGTGTTCGAGCGCATCGTCGAGGACAAGGGCGAGACCGGCGGGCCCGCGCGGCACTCCACGGGTGCCATCCCGGTCGTCCGCCGCTCGGCGCTCACCGACCCGGTCGCCCAGGTCGCCGAGTTCACCGGCGCCGATGCGGCAGCCGCGGACGACGAGGCCTGGTCCCCGGTCCCCGTGCCGCGGCCGACCTACACGATGAAGCCGTCCGCGCCCCGTCGCGAGCCCGCACCGCTGGAGAACCTCGAGGGTTCGACGGCGGCCCGCACGCCCGTCGAGGTCCCCGCCGAGGACCGCGCCCCGCTGGAGGCCCCCGTCGAGACCACGGGCAGCATCGACCTCAACGCGGTCCTGGCGAAGCGTCGCGCCGCAGGGGAGTGATCGACCCCGACCCACGGCCGCGGAAGGCTCCCGGATTTCGCGAAGCGAGCGGCCGTGGTGTTAGTCTTTAGCCCGCTCGCGGGGCTGTGGCGCAGTTGGTAGCGCGTCTCGTTCGCAATGAGAAGGTCAGGGGTTCGAATCCCCTCAGCTCCACCCGCACACGACGGCGGCCCCCCTCGGGAGGCCGCCGTCGTCGTCTTTCCGGAGCGCGCGATCCGTCGAGTGGTTCGCCGGACGTCGCGGCCGAGGTCGCCTCGTCGGCCCCGCCTGTCCCACCCCGTCCGCGGCTCCTCGTCGTCCCTCGATCGACTCAGCCTCCACGCAGCGCCCGGCCCCAGGAATTCGGGCTGAGGGGGCGCTTCAGGCGCCTGGTTCCGGCTAGCGTTGCGTGCGAACCGAGGGGGCTCAGTGATCCGCGTTCGGAACCTGTCCAAGTCCTATGGCTCGACCCGGGCGGTCGACGACGTCTCGTTCGAGGTCGCAGGCGGGTCGATCTTCGCGTTCCTGGGCACCAACGGAGCCGGCAAGAGCACCACGATCAGCTGCGTCACCACGGTGCTCGCGCCGGACGCCGGCGAGATCGAGGTGGGCGGCCACGCGGTCGGGACCCAGGACGACGAGGTGCGCAGGCTCGTCGGCGTGGTGTTCCAGCAGTCGCTGCTCGACCCGATCCTGACGGTCCGCGAGAACCTGGACGTGCGCGCGGCGTTCTACGGTCTCGACCGTGCGACCCGACGACGGCGTCTCGGGGAGGTCGCGCCCCTCATCGGCATCGACGGCATCCTCGACCAGCGCTACGGCACACTGTCCGGCGGGCAGAAGCGTCGTGCCGACATCGCTCGCGCGCTGACGCACGGGCCGTCGGTGCTCTTCCTCGACGAGCCGACGGCCGGCCTCGACCCCGCCAACCGCGAGCAGGTCTGGGAGACCGTGCACGCGCTGCGGCGCGATGCGGGGCTGACCGTCTTCCTGACGACGCACTACATGCACGAGACCGAGGAGGCCGACCAGGTCTGCATCATCGACGCCGGCCGGATCGTCGAGCAAGGGACGCCCGGGTCGCTGCGCGAGCGCTACAGCAGCAGCGTCCTCACGGTCACCCCACGGGATCCGGTGCCCATCCGCGCGACCTGCGCCGCGCGCGGTCTGACGTTCACCGAGGTCAACGGAGTCCTGGCGATCGAGGTGGACTCGAGCGTCACGGCTCGCGAGCTCCTGCAGCGGCACGGCGCCGACATCCTCGACTTCGAGTTCCGGCACGGCACCATGGACGACGTCTTCCTCGCGCTGACGTCACGGACGGTCGACGCGTGAGCACGGCCGTCGTCGCCGCACCACGACCCGTGGGCGTGCTGCCCGTGGCCCTCGTGGTCGCTCGTCGGAACCTGATCCTCTTCGTGCGCGACCGCGCCGCGGTGTTCTTCTCGATGCTCTCGCCGCTGATCCTGCTCGCGCTCTACACGTTCTTCCTGGGCGGGCTGCAGGTGGACACGATGAAGGAGCAGTTCCCGGCCGCCGACGTCGGCGACATCCGAGGCTTCGTCGACGCCTGGGTCTTCGCCGGCATCACGATGATCACCTCGCTGACCACGGGGCTCGCCGCGATGAGCGTGTTCGTCGAGGACGGGGAGTCGGGACGCTTCAAGGACTTCCTGGTCTCGCCGGTCCGCCGGTCCAGCCTGATCCTCGGCTACATGGGTGCGACGGTCGTGATCGCCTTCACGATGACCACATTCTTCCTGGTTGTCTCGCAGGTGTACACGTTCGCGCGCTACGGCTCGGCGATGACGGCGGGCGAGTTCGTGCGGTGCCTCGGGATCATCCTGCTCTCCGCCGGCGCGTTCTCGGCGTTGTCGGCGTTCGCCGTGACCTTCGTGCGGACCAACGGGGCGTTCGCCGCGTTGAGCACGATCGTCGGGACGCTCATCGGCTTCCTGGCCGGCGCTTACATCCCGATCGGCGACCTGCCCGCCGGTGCCGTGAACGTCATGAACGCCCTGCCGTTCGCCCAAGCGGCCATGCTCGTCCGTGGGCCCTTCACCGACCGACCGCTGGCGGTCCTCACGGACCCCGTGCCTGGATCGGCGGCCGACGTCGAGGCTTACTTCGGGATCACCGCCTCAGTCGGCGGCACCGAGATCACGACGACGATCGCGGTCGTCGTCCTGGTGGCCGTCTTCGTCGTGTTCTCAGCGCTGGCCGCCTGGCGCATCGGCCGCCGCATCCGGTAGCAACGGACTGCGACCACCCGAAGCGACACGTCGCGATCTCGCCCGCTGCCAGGACAGAGTTGTGGACAAGCGGGGCAGGCGAGTCAAGCAAGGGAACAAGGAGACACCGAAACGAGGGCGCAGCCGCGACGATCCCGCGACTGCGCCCTCGTCGGAACGCCGAACCACCAACCCCTAGAGGATCGACCGCCGACGCCGACGCGACGACACGGCCGCCACGAACACGGCGGCGAGCCCGACCTGCAGCGCGAGCTCGATCCAGTCGACGCCGCCGGTGTCCCGGACGCCGATCAGGCTCGCCAGCCACGTGCCGACGAGTGCTGCCACGATGCCGACGATGATCGTCACGAGCCAGGAGATCCGCTGCTTGCCGCGGACCAGCAACCGGCCGAGGATGCCGACGATCGCACCGATGAGGATGGCGCTGATGATGCCGTTCTGAGTCATGGTCCAACTCCTGTTCGAAGACGGGCCCCCCACGACAACTAGCGAAGATAGGGGCAGACGCGCCCGCCCGCTCGCTGAGAAGCGACGAGACGGCAGACTTGCCCGCGTGACCCGGGTGCGCGGATGGCTGGATCTGCAGGTCATCGTGGTCCTGGTGGCGCTGGTCCTGGGCCTCGTCGTGCCGGCCACGGGCGACGCAGCCGATGCGGTGGCGGGCGCTCGGACGGCCGCGATCGTGCTCCTCTTCTTCCTCTACGGCGCCCGCATGGCGACGCCCGAGGTCTGGGACGGCCTGCGCAACACGAGGCTCCAGGGCCGGATGCTCGCGGCGACCTACCTGGCCTTCCCGATCCTGGGGCTGCTGGTCCAGCTGGTGCCGGGGCTCGACACCGAGACCAAGCGCGGTCTGCTGTTCCTGAGCCTCCTGCCGTCGACGGTCCAGTCGTCCGTGGTGTTCACGTCGATCGCGCGCGGCAACGTGGCGGGGGCGATCACGGGCGCGACGATCTCCAACCTGGTCGGCATCGTGCTCACCCCGGTCCTGGTCGGAGTGCTCCTCACCAGCGAGGGGAGTTCTACCGACCCGACGGCCATCGTCGTCCAGCTGCTCCTCCCGTTCGTGCTCGGCCAGCTGGCGCAGCCGTGGCTCGGTGGGTGGCTGCGGGCGCACGTCGGCTTCACGCGCACGACGGACCGGGCGACCATCGCCCTGGTCGCGTACGTCGCGGTGAGCGAGGCCACCAACGACGGTGCCTGGGAGCACGTCACCCCAGGGGCGCTCGCCGCACTCGTCGCGACGAGCGCGGTGCTCCTGGCGGCGATGCTGACGATCACGTGGGTCGGTGGACGCGACCTCCCGTGGCGCGACCGCATCGCCCTGCTGATGGTCGGCTCGAAGAAGAGCCTGGCCACCGGCCTGCCGATGGCCGCCGTGCTGTTCAGCCCGGTCGTCGCGGCGGGCGTGACGCTGCCGGTGATCGTCTTCCACCAGCTGCAGCTCGCGACGTGCGCGGTTCTCGCCCGGCGGCTTGCCGCCCGTGTCCAGTAGCGTTTCCCCGGCGATCCCCCCGTCGCCCAGGACAACCTCAGGAGCCTCGTGCCCGCCGTGCCCGCCATCATCCCGAAGCCCGCGCGCCTCGAGACGACCGAAGGCGACCCCTTCGTGATCTCCGAGTCGACGACCGTCGTGGTCAACGGCCGACCCGACCTCATCGGGATCGCGGTGCTCGCCGCCGACCTGCTCGGGCGTGTCACCGGTCGGTCGATCGAGATCCGGTACGCCGAGACGGACGCCCCGGACGTGGTGCGGCTGCGGCTGACGGCCCAGGACGCGGAGGGCGACGAGTCGTACAGGCTGGTGTCCAGCGCGGGGCGCGTGGAGCTCGAGGCCAGGTCGCCGGCCGGTCTGGTCCGCGCCATCGTCACGCTGCGCCAGCTGCTCACGACCGCTCCGGACGGCTCCCTGCGGGTCCCGCCGGTGATCATCGAGGACGCGCCGCGGTACCAGTGGCGCGGGCTGTCGCTGGACGTCGCCCGGCACTTCGTCGCCAAGCGTGACCTCAAGGTCATCATCGGGCTGATGGCCCACTACAAGCTCAACGTCCTGCACCTGCACCTCACGGACGACCAGGGCTGGCGCCTGCAGGTCCGGTCGCGTCCGCAGCTGACCCGGCTGTCCAGCAGCACGTCGGTCAACGGCGACCCGGGCGGGTACTACTCGGCCGACGACTACGCGGAGATCGTCGCGTTCGCGTCGGTTCGCGGCGTGCGGGTTGTCCCCGAGATCGACGTCCCGGGGCACGTCAACGCGGCCACGCACGCCTACGGCAACCTCACGCCGAGCGGTGAGCCGACCGATGCCTACACCGGCATCGAGGTCGGCTTCAGCCGGCTCTACGCGGACCTGCCCGCCACGGGGGACTTCCTGCGGGAGGTCTTCGCCGACGTCGCCGCGATGACCCCCGGCGAGTACGTGCACATCGGCGGCGACGAGGTGCTGACCATGGAGCCCGAGGAGTACGCGACCCTCGTGGCCGCCGCGTCCGACGCCGTCCGCGCAGCCGGCAAGAAGGTCGTCGGCTGGCAGGAGATCGCTCACACGCCGCTCGAGCCGGGCACGGTCGTGCAGTACTGGGACACCCGCGTCGACCCCGAGCCGTTCGTCGCGGCCGCGCAGGCCGGCGCGCTCCTGCTCATGTCGCCGGGCTCCAAGGCGTACCTCGACATGAAGTACGACGCGGAGACGGTCCTGGGACTGGAGTGGGCCGGGCACATCGAGCTTCGCGACGCGTACGACTGGGAGCCGTCGACGCTCATCCCCGGTGTCCCGCAGGAGTCCGTCATCGGCGTCGAGGCGGCGTTGTGGACCGAGACCCTGCGCGACCTGCCGGCCGTGACGTCGATGCTGCTGCCACGGCTCGCGGCGATCGCCGAGGTCGCCTGGACGGACCCCGAGCAGCGCGACTGGGAGGACTTCCGCGGACGGGTCGCCGGCCAGGGCCCGTTCTGGGACCGGCTCGGGCTGTCCTGGTACCGCAGCCCGCAGGTCGACTGGTAGGCGGCAGGCCTCAGATCCAGGTCCGCAGCCACATGTGGACGTGCCAGAACCTGTACGGCACGATCCACGCGGACCAGATCGGGTAGAAGAACAGCCCGACGAGGACGATCAGCCCGACGAGGATCCCGCAGCCGATGATCGCCCGTCGTCGGCCGACGGGTTCCAGGTCCTTCGGCCCGACCACCAGGCCCATCACGTACGTGAGCGTCAGGGCGATCCAGGGCGTGAAGACGATCGCGTAGAACGTGAAGATCGTGCGGTGCTCGTAGGCGAACCACGGCAGCCAGCCCGCGACGATGCCGGCCAGGACCGCGCCGGCCCGCCAGTCGCGGTAGCGGATCAGCCAGACGACCGTGACGAGGATCGCGGCGGTCGCGCACCACCACAGGATCGGGTTGCCGAGCGCGGTGATCGCCTGCGAGCACGCCGACGCCCCGCACGCGTCCTGGGCCTGCTGGCCGGTCAGGCCGGACACCTCGGTCGGGTAGAACATCGACGTCGGGCGCCACTGCACGATCCAGCCGAGGGGGTTCGCGGCGTAGGAGTGCGGGGTCTCGAGGCCGTTGTGGAACGCCCACATGTCCTGGTGGTACTTCCAGAACGACCGCAGCGCCGGCGGCAGCCACTGCACGCCCTGGCCGGGGTTCTGCTGCGCCCACTGCCGGCCGTAGGACTCCGCGTGCGTGAACCAGGTGAACCAGCTGGACACGTAGACGGCGAGCGCGATGAAGACCATCGACACACCGGCGATCAGCCCGTCCTTGACGATCCCCGCCCAGACCCACTGCCGGACGCCCGCCGTGCGCCGCGCCGTGACGTCCCACGCCACGCTGAGCAGCCCGAAGACTGCCAGGAAGTACATCGCCGACCACTTGGTCCCGAGCCCCAGCCCGAGCAGCACGGCCGCCGCGAGCCGCCACCAGCGCACGCCCAGGCCGGGCCCCCAGCCGATGTCCCGACTCGCGTCGAGCAGGACCGACGTGCGTTCCGCCAGCCGCCGTCGGGCCTGGTCGCGGTCCAGCAGCAGCGCCCCGAACGCCGCGAGCATGAAGAACATGAGGAACGGGTCGAGCAGGGAGACCCGCGAGAGCACGATCGCCTGGCCGTCGACGGCGAGCAGGAGGCCCGCCACGGTGCCGAGCGCGGTCGAGGCGAAGATCCGCCGCCCGATCCGCGCAGTCATCAGCACCGCGAGGGTCCCGCAGATGGCCGCCGAGAGCCGCCACGCCGTCGAGCTGTCGATCCCGCCGCCGAAGTGGATGCCCAGCGCGATGAGCCACTTGCCGATCTGCGGGTGCACCACGTACTCGCCGGTGGTCCCGAGCCCGCTCAGGTCGCCCGACTCGAACGCCGGGTTCGGGTTGTCCGCCCAGTTGGCTTCGTAGCCGTTGACCAGCAGCGACCAGGCGTCCTTGACGTAGTAGGTCTCGTCGAACACGAGCCGGTGCGGGCGGCCGAGGTCCCAGAAGCGCAGCAGGCCCGCCAGCAGCGTCACCGCGAGCGGCCAGAGCCAGCCCATGAGGCGCGCGCGAGGGGCGTCGTCGATCGTGAGGGTGTCCGTGCCGAGCAGCAGCCGCAGCAGGCGCGGCCGGTTGTCCTCGCGCTCCGCCGGCTCGAGGTCGGTCTCCTGCGGTCCGTCGAGCGTGGCGACCGCGGTGGGAGCGGAGCTCTCGTCGCGGGAGGCGTCGTCCGGCGACGAGGGCGCGACGGCCTGCGGCGAGGCGAGGGTGGCGTCGGGTGACGGCGTCGCGGCGTCGTCTTCGGTGGGCGGCACGACGGTCATCGTAGGGGCGGCGTCTGTGGCTGGGCAGATCAGGTGGCAGGCTGACCGCGTGGATGCCCCAGCCCCCGGCCGGCTCGTGCTCGCGGCGACCCCGATCGGCAACGTCGAGGACGCGTCGGCGCACCTGCGCCGCCTGCTCGAGCATGCCGACGTCGTCGCCGCCGAGGACACGCGTCGGCTGCGCGCCCTCGCCGCGCGGATGGGCGTCGTGATCGGTGGGCGGGTGGTGAGCCACCACGAGCACAACGAGGCGACGTCGTCCGCGGAGCTGCTCGCCGTCGTCGCGGGCGGCGGCACGGTCGTCGTCGTGACCGACGCCGGGATGCCCGCGGTGTCCGACCCGGGCTTCCGCGTGGTCACCGCCGCGGTCGCCGCCGGTCTGCCCGTCACGGCGGCACCCGGCCCGAGCGCCGTGCTCACCGCCCTCGCGCTGTCCGGGCTGCCGACCGACCGCTTCTGCTTCGAGGGCTTCCCGCCGCGCAAGCCGGGCGAGCGGGCGCGGGCCTTCGAGCTCCTCGCCGACGAGCGCCGCACGATGATCTTCTTCGAGGCCCCGCACCGGCTCGACGACACCCTCGCGGCCATGGCGGCCGCCTTCGGCGGTGACCGGTCGGCCGCCGTCTGCCGCGAGCTGACCAAGACCTACGAGGAGATCCGACGAGGGCCGCTGGCCGATCTCGTCGCCTGGGCGGCCGCGGACCAGGTGCGCGGCGAGATCGTCGTGGTGGTCGGCGGTGCGTCCGGCGCCGTCGAGCTGTCCACCGCCGACCTCGTCGCCGAGGTCCTGTCGCGGGCCGACGCGGGGGAGCGGCTCAAGGACGCGGTCGCGGAGGTCGCGGCGGCCGCGGGTGTCCCGAAGCGGGACCTCTATGCGGCAGCCCTCGCCGCCAAGGGCCGCTAAGTTAACCCGTCGAAGTAAGGCGCCTCGAATCGTTACGATAGGCGGGTGACCCAGCCCCTCCTCGAAGAGTCGTACGACGGCGCCCACCCGCTCCGTACGCTCGGCCACCTCTTCCGGCCGCAGCGGCGGCGCATGGTCGTCGCGGGGCTCGCGTTCGCGGCCAAGCACTCGCCGATCTGGGTGATCCCCGCGCTGACGGCCAACGTCATCGACGTCGTCGTCCAGCACCAGCCCCTGCGCCAGCTCTGGATCGCCGCGGTGCTCATGGCGCTCGTCGTCGCGCAGAACCTCCCGCTGGCCAACGTCTACAACCGGCAGCTCTCGATCGCCGTGCGCACCGTCGAGACGAACCTGCGCATGGCGCTGTCCCGGCGCCTGCAGGAGCTGTCCATCGGCTACCACCGCCGCATGAGCGCCGGCGTGCTGCAGGCCAAGATCGTGCGCGACGTGGAGAACGTCGTGGAGAGCAGCCGCCAGACGTTCGACTCCGGGATGGCCGCGATCACCACGCTCGCGGGTGCGCTGGTCATCACCGCGTTCCGCGTCCCCGAGTTCCTCCCGGTGTTCGCGCTCGCCGTGCCGGCCTCCGCCGCGCTCGTCGTCTCGATGCGCCGCCGGATGACGTCTCGCAACGCGGACTTCCGTGCCCAGGTGGAGCGGATGTCCGCACGCGTCAGCGAGATGACCCACCTCATCCCCATCACGCGCGCGCACGCCTTGGAGCGCGACGAGCTGGACCGCATGGACGCGACCCTCGGGGACGTGCGCGCCGCGGGCATCCGTCTGGACGTGACCAACGGTCGGTTCG
Source organism: Cellulomonas sp. P2_B4 (assembly GCF_056404795.1). Lineage (NCBI taxonomy): Bacteria > Bacillati > Actinomycetota > Actinomycetes > Micrococcales > Cellulomonadaceae > Cellulomonas > Cellulomonas sp. P2_B4. The sequence goes on along the minus strand of NZ_JBFUDI010000008.1, from coordinate 124,110 downwards.
GCGCGATGTCCTGGACCGCCATGCAGCTGCTCTCGGTCGCGTGCCTGATCGGTGCGGCGTGGGTGGCGTGGTCGGGGATGTGGGGCATGTCTGCGGGCGACGTGACCATGCTGAGCAGCTACTTCGTGGCGCTGACCGGGTCGGTCACCGCGCTCATGAGCCTCGCGCCGATCATCACCAAGGGCCTCGAGTCGGTGCGGTCGATGTCCGAGGTGCTCACCGAGCCCGACCTTGAGCGCAACGCGGGCAAGGCGACGGTCGAGCACGTGCGCGGCGACGTCGACTTCGAGGGCGTCCGGTACGTGTACGACGACGCCCCGGACGAGGTCGCCGTCGACGACCTGTCCCTGCACGTCCGCGCCGGGGAGACGATCGCGCTGGTCGGCCCGTCGGGCTCGGGCAAGTCGACCGTGCTGAACATGGTGATCGGCTTCCTGACCCCGAGCGCCGGCCGGATCCTGCTCGACGGCCGGCCGATGACCGCGCTCGACCTGCGCTCGTACCGCCGCTCGCTGGCCGTCGTCCCGCAGGAGTCGCTGCTGTTCGAGGGGACCGTCCGCGACAACGTCACCTACGGCAGCCCGGACCTGACCGACGAGGCCGTCCGCGACGCCCTGCGCGACGCGAACGCGCTGGAGTTCGTCGAGCACATGGGCGGCCTCGACGCAGTGATCGGCGAGCGGGGGGCGCGCCTCTCGGGCGGCCAGCGCCAGCGCCTGGCGATCGCCCGCGCGCTGGTCCGCGACCCGCGCATCCTCGTTCTCGACGAGGCGACGTCGGCCCTCGACACCTCGTCGGAACGGCTGGTGCAGGAGGCGCTCGGGCGGCTTATGACCGGCCGCACCACGTTCGTCGTCGCCCACCGGCTCTCCACGATCCGCGGCGCCGACCGCATCGCGTTCATGCGGGCCGGCCGGCTGGTGGAGATCGGGTCGCACGACGAGCTCGTCGCGGCCGGTGGCGCCTACGCGGAGCTGGATCGGCTGACGAGCGTCCCGGGTTAGGTCTGGTCACGCATCGTCCGACATGCGAGATGCCTTGACAGCATGTGGACGGCTCCGCACACTCGTGTCATGTCCATCGCCACACCCGTGCCAGTGACCCCGCGTGCCGCGGGTTCCGTCGACGTCGCGTCGACGCACGAGTGTCTCTGTCGAATGTGTCTCTGACGACCCAGTCGTCCTGGTCCTGCCCGCTCTAGCGAGCTCCCCACGTGTCTTTCCCGTGGTCGCAGGACCGTCCCGCCGCCTCGCGGCGCAGCCCGCCACCGTGCACCCCTGGTCGACGACCTCGGGCAGGCCGGAGCGGACCCGACACGATTCGCAGAACGACCCGATGGAGCCGACATGCTCGACCGCACCCGTATCGACGTCCTCCCGATCCAGGAGGCTGTCGCGAACGCCTCGCCGAGCGCCTGGCGCGACGGCATCGCGCTGTCCCGCGACGAGGACGTGCTGACCGTCGCCCTGCTCGACGGCCAGGTCACCGTCCTGACCACGCGCGCAGCACCGGCCCCGGGCGAGCCCGTGGCGGTGCACCCCGTCGCGGAGCTCGTCGCGATCGGGGGCGCGTGGTACTCCGCGCGCACCCTGACCGGCCGGGACGCCGGGGTCGCGCGCTAGCCGGTCAGGCTCGCCGCACCCAGGACGTCAGGCCGTCTGCATCGAGGACATCGCCGACGAGCACGCCGCGACCATCGCCCGGCACGCGGACGCGCAGATGCGGCAGTGCTCGGACGTGCCGGCGTGCATGTCGCACTCGGCCGCGCACGCCTCGCCCATGGCCATGCACGCGGTCATCATCGACGTCATGACGCCCATGTCGTAGCCGGCCGGGCGCATCATCATGCGCATCATCGTGGTCGCGACGTCCGCGGTGTTCATGCACATGGACGCACATCGGCCCATGCCCTCGCCGCCGTCCGCGTCGGCGCACATCGTGGCCGCCATCGCCGCCGCGGAGCACGCCTCCACGCAGTCCTGCATCATCGGCATGTCCATGCCCGACATGCCTGCCGTCCCCGGCATCGACATGGACTTCATCATGTCCGCCATCATGCTCATCGCTGCTCGCCCCGCTCTCGTCGACCGCTGACCCTGGTCCGATCGACGGTACGCCGCGAGCCTGCGCCGATCTAGAAGCCGACCTAGAAGAAGACCGCATCCCGTGGACCGACAGGGTGCTGGAACGTCGACCACACCCACCACTGCGCGGCGAGCAGCACGGGCACGCACGCCGCCAGGACGAGGGCGAGCCCCGGCGTGGCCCCCGCGCCCTCGGCGAGCGCGGGGTAGAGCCCGGTCGCCGCGCCGACGACCGGCAGGGCGCCCGCGACGACCACGGCCAGCCGGGCGCCGGCGACGCGTCCGCCGGCCAGGAGCCGGCGCGCGACCAGCAGGCTCGCGGCCGCGCCGACGATCAGCAGCGGGGGGACGACCGCGCACACGACCGACTCGGCGGGGACCAGGACGCCGTAGCCGATCGCGCTCAGCGCCAGCAGCGTCGCGGCCCGGGGCAGGGCGCGCACGGCCGTGGCGAGCGCGCGCTCGTGCAGGACGTCCGTGGTCCGGGTGGCGACGAAGACGGTGCCGAGCACGCGCGTCAGGGCGACCGCCGTGGCGGCGCCGAGCACGGGCACGAGGATGCGCGAGCCGAGGTCGAGCCCCGGGAGCCACGCCAGGGCGGCACCGACGAGGGCGCCCGCCGCGGCGGCCAGGGTCACGGAGGCGACGACGACCACGCGTTCCCACCACGTCCGCCACGACGCCGACGGCCGGCGGCTGCGCAGCCACACGCCCGCGTCGCGCAGGACCCACGAGACGAGCAGCGCGATCACCAGCGGGTACGCGACGAACCAGAGGTCGGCCTCGAGCTGCGCGAACCCCGCCAGCAGGATGCCGACCCCGGCGATCAGCCACACCTCGCCGGACAGCAGGAACGGACCCAGCGCCGTGAGCACGGTGCGGCGCTCACCGGGGGTGGCGCCGACCGTGCGGAGCGTGGCGCCGAGCCCCTGGTTGGCGCCGTCGAGGACCGCCCACCCGACGAACGCGCCGGTGAGCAGGACGAACCAGAGCGCAGTCATCGGGTGGCCTCCGCGAAGGTCAGCTCGTCGGGTTCTCGCGCGGCGAGGGGCGGCGCGCCGAGCGTCGGCTCCTGCGGACCGCGCCGGGCCAGCCGCGCGAGCACGGCCCAGTCGACGACGGCGAGCGCCGCGACGAGTCCCACGAGCACACCGAGGGAGACGAGCACGGTCGTGGACGTGTGGGCCGAGGCGGCGTCCGCCGTCCGGAGCACGCCGACGACCACCCACGGCTGCCGCCCGATCTCCCGCGCGAGCCAGCCCAGCACGGCGATGACGAACGGCACCGGGATCACGAGCGTGAGGAACCCGTAGATCGTGTCCTGCACGCCCCGCGGGAGCCGGAACAGCGCGGGCAGCAGCAGGAGCATCGGGATCGCTCCGAGGAACAGGGCGAACCCGCCGAGGATCATGAACCCGAGCGCGACGCCGACGACGGGGTTCGTGCTGGTGGCGTCGCCGATGTAGCTGAACTGCGAGAACCCGAACCCGACCGCGAGCAGCGCACCGACCGCGCCCACGACCACCCCGGTGCGCAGAGAGCGCTGGAAGAGCTCGTCGTGACCCGTCTGCCGGCGCAGGTGCCACGCGCTGACGCCGATGACGACGAACGCGCCGGCCACCAGGCACGCGCCGACGACGTGCCCGAGCGAGAGCACGGCCGCGGGGTTGAGCACGAGCTCGCTCGTCGACGTGATCCGCGCGACCCCGTTGACCAGCTCGTAGCCGACCGGGTGCCGCAGGAACCCGTTGGCCACCATGACCGCGAACGCGGACGCGTACCCGGTCAGCACGACGAGCCAGAACACGAGCGTGTGCACGCCCCGGTTCAGCTGGTGCCAGCCGAAGATCCACAGCCCGAGCAGGGTGGACTCGAGGAAGAACGCGACCATCGTCTCGACCGCGAGCGGCGCCCCGAACACCTCGCCGGCGACGTCGAGCAGACCGGGGAAGTGCAGGCCGAACTGCAGCTCGAGCAGGATGCCGGCGACGATCCCGAGCGCGTAGTTGACGAGGTACAGCTGCCCCCAGAACCGCGTGGCGCGCTCCATCACCATCGAGCCGGTGAGGGCCCAGCGGGTCTGGAACACGGCGACGACGGGTCCCAGGCCGAGGGTCACGACCACGAACAGGAAGTGGATGCCGGCCAGCAGCGCGAACTGCACGCGGGAGGCGTCGACGGTGGTCACCCGGCCGACGCTAGAGCCGCGAACGTCGGTCGGAAGCCCCTTCCAGGGGAAGATCAGGGAAACACCGGGACCGTCCCTGAGGTCGGGCTCAGGGGTCTCCCGGAGTGCGTCGCGCGGCGGCGCGTGCTGGGCTGAGGGATGGCTCGTGCACCCGTCGTCCTCGCGCTCCTGGTCGGCCTGCTCGCGGGCTGCACGGCCGCGGACGACGACGCGCCGGGGCCCACCGGCACCACGGGCGCGGTCACCGACGTCGTCACCGACCTCGAGGTGCCGTGGGGGCTGGCGTTCCTGCCGGACGGGCGGGCCGCGGTCACGCTGCGCGACGCCGCTCGGCTGGTGCTGGTGGACGCCGACGGCGAGGTCACCTCCGTGACGGGCCCGGGCGCGGACCAGCTGGTCGACGTCGTCGAGCCGCAGGGGGAGGGCGGGCTGCTCGGCGTCGCGGTGCTCGACTCCTCGTCCGACGGCGTGGATCTCGCCCTCTACGCCACGACGGCCGACGACAACCGCGTGCTGCGCGGCACCCTGCAGGACGGTCGCCTCGGCGCGCTGACGCCGATCGTCACGGGGATCCACAAGGCGGGCAACCACGACGGCGGCCGGCTGGCCGTGGGCCCGGACGGCTATCTGTACGTGACCACGGGCGACGCAGGGGAGCGGCCGGACGCGCAGGATCCGGACAGCCTCAACGGCAAGATCCTGCGGGTCACGTTCGACGGCGAGCCGGCGCCCGGCAACCCCGGAGGCAGCCGCGTGTGGAGCCTCGGGCACCGCAACGTCCAGGGCCTCGGCTGGGCCGACGACGGACGGATGTTCGCCTCCGAGTTCGGCCAGGACACCTGGGACGAGCTCAACGTCATCGAGCCGGGCGGCAACTACGGCTGGCCCGAGGTGGAGGGCGTCGGCGGGAAGGACGGCTTCGTCGACCCGGTGGCCACCTGGTCCACCGACCAGGCCTCGCCCAGCGGCCTCGCGGTCACCGACGACGCCGTCTACCTGGCGGCGCTGCGCGGCGAACGGCTGTGGCGCGTCCCGCTCACCGCGGACGGCGTCGGCACGCCCGAGGCGCTGCTCGTCGGGACGTACGGTCGGCTGCGCGCCGTCGCGGAGGCGCCCGACGGGTCGTTGTGGGTGCTGACCAACAACACCGACGGTCGCGGCGACCCCCGCCCGGGCGACGACCGCATCCTGCGCGTGGCCGTGCCCTGAACCGCCGCTCACCTAGGATCGGGCCCATGTCTCGCATCCTGTCTGCCGTCGCCTGGCCCTACGCGAACGGCCCCCGCCACATCGGTCACGTCGCAGGCTTCGGTGTCCCCTCGGACATCTTCAGCCGCTACATGCGGATGGCGGGCAACGAGGTGCTGATGGTCTCCGGGACCGACGAGCACGGGACGCCGATCCTCGTTCTCGCCGAGCAGGAGGGCGTCGGCCCGCAGGAGCTGGCGGACCGGTACAACCGGGTGATCGTCGAGGACCTGACCAACCTGGGCCTGTCCTACGACCTGTTCACGCGCACCACGACGCGCAACCACTACGCCGTCGTGCAGGAGATGTTCCGCACGGTGCACAAGAACGGCTACATGATCGAGCAGTCGACCATGGGCGCCATCTCGCCCAGCACCGGGCGCACGCTGCCCGACCGGTACGTCGAGGGCACCTGCCCCATCTGCGGGTACGACGGCGCGCGCGGCGACCAGTGCGACAACTGCGGCAACCAGCTCGACGCCATCGACCTGATCAACCCGCACAGCCGGATCAACGGCGAGACGCCGAAGTTCGTCGAGTCCAACCACTTCTTCCTCGACCTGCCCGCGTTCGCGAGCGCGCTCGAGGCGTGGCTGCGCACGCGGACCGACTGGCGCCCCAACGTCCTGAACTTCTCGCTGAACCTCATCGACGACCTGCGCCCGCGCGCCATGACGCGGGACATCGACTGGGGCATCCCGGTGCCGCTGCCGGGCTGGGAGGAGAACCCGAACAAGCGCCTGTACGTGTGGTTCGACGCGGTCATCGGCTACCTGTCCGCGTCGATCGAGTGGGCGCGCCGCTCGGGCGACCCGGACGCCTGGCGCCCGTTCTGGAACGACCCCAGCGCCCTGAGCTACTACTTCATGGGCAAGGACAACATCACCTTCCACTCGCAGATCTGGCCGGCGGAGCTGCTCGGCTACGACGGCGGCGGCACCCGCGGTGGCGCGCCCGGGCCTTACGGGACGCTGAACCTGCCCACCGAGGTGGTCTCGTCGGAGTTCCTGACGATGGAGGGCAAGCAGTTCTCCTCGTCGCGCGGCGTGGTCATCTACGTGCGCGACGTGCTGTCGCGCTACCAGCCGGACGCGCTGCGCTACTTCCTGTCGGTCAACGGACCCGAGAACCAGGACTCGGACTTCACGTGGGCGGACTTCAAGACGCGCACCAACACCGAGCTCGTCGCCGGCTGGGGCAACCTGGTCAACCGCACCGCCAGCATGATCGCCAAGAACTTCGGCGAGATCCCTGCGGCCGGCTCGTTGCAGCCCGTGGACCAGGCGCTCCTGACGACGACGGCCGCGGGCTTCGGCCGGGTCGGCGAGCTGCTCGAGGGCCACCGCAACAAGGCGGCGATCGGCGAGGCGATGCGGGTGGTCCAGGAGGCCAACCGGTACATCTCCGAGACCGAGCCGTGGAAGCTCACCACCGACCGCGACCGCCTGGGCACGGTGCTGCACACGGCCGCGCAGGCGGTCAGCGACGCGAACACGCTGCTCGCGCCGTTCCTGCCGCACTCCGCGCAGCAGGTGCACGAGGTCCTCGGCGGCACCGGGGTCTTCTCGCCGCTGCCGCGCATCGACGAGGTCACGGACCTGGACGACGACTCCCGGCACTACCCGATCATCACCGGCGACTACGAGCTCGGCCGGACGGTCGCGCCGTGGGCCACGAGGCCGGTCGTGCCCGGGACGCCGGTCGCCAAGCCGACACCCGTGTTCACCAAGCTCGACGACTCGATCGTCGAGGAGGAGCTCGAGCGGCTGCGGCAGGGCTGATGGCGCGCTCGCGCGAGCAGTCGAGGGACCGGAGCTGGCCGGAGCCGCCCGAGGCGCTGCCCCTGCCTGTCGTCGACAACCACACCCACCTCGACTCGGTGCTCGGCTGGCGGGCCGACGGCTGGGAGGCGGCCCACGACCTCGACGCCCAGCTCGACCGCGCCGCCTCCGTGGGCGTCACGCGCCTGGTCCAGGTCGGCTGCGACCTCCAGGCGGTGGACTGGACCTCCGAGGTGGTGCGCGGCCACGAGCAGCTGCTCGGCGCCGTCGCCATCCACCCCAACGAGGCCGTGCGTCATGCCGGCATCCAGGAGGTGGCGGCGGACGGGCTCGACCCGGAGGGCCCGTACGAGGTGTCCCTGGACGACGCGATCGCGCACGTCGCGTCGGTCGCGCGCGGCAACGACCGCATCCGTGCGATCGGGGAGACCGGCCTGGACCACTTCCGCGCCGGTCCCGCCGGCCGGGCGGTCCAGCGGGAGGCGTTCCGGGCGCACATCGCGCTGGCCAAGGAGCTCGGCCTGGCGCTGCAGATCCACGACCGCGACGCGCACGACGAGGTCGTCGAGGTGCTGCTGGCCGACGGTGCCCCCGACCGCACCGTCTTCCACTGCTTCTCGGGCGACGCCTCGCTGGCCCGCCTGGCGGTGTCGCAGGGCTGGTTCCTCTCGTTCGCCGGACCCGTCTCGTTCGGCCCGAACGACGCGCTGCGCGAGGCGCTGCGGGAGGTTCCGCCCTCCCGGCTCCTCGTCGAGACGGACGCCCCCTACCTGACCGTGCACCCCTTCCGCGGCCGCCCGAACGCGCCCTACCTCCTGCCCGGCACGGTGCGGACGGTCGCCGAGGTCACCGGGCGGTCGCTGGCCGACGTGTGCGCCGACATCGCGGCGACCTCCGAGGCCGTCTACGGCTCCTGGTGACCGATATGTCCGGTCGTGGGCGATGCCGAGGTACCGCAACTCGGACGCCGGGTTTCGGGGATCATCACGGATCGGTTACGGTCGGACCGCCGTCCAGGACGGTGTCCTGTCCCCAAGGCCGAGGAGTCACCGCGTGAGCGACGACGAGGAGCGCGCGACGACCAGTCGCCTCGTGCCTCGTGGACGCCTCGGTCGGCTCGTCGCCCAGGCCGCCGTGCTGGCGGTCGTGGCCGGGGTGACCAGCGCTTTCGCCGTCCTGCACAAGCAGGTCACCGTCGATGTCGACGGCAAGGCCGTGCAGGTCGAGGCCTTCGGCCGGACCGTCTCGGACGTGCTTGCCAGCGGCGGGATCACCGTCGGCGACGGGGACCTCGTGGCGCCCTCGCTCGGCGAGACCATCGCGTCCGACGGGCAGATCGTCGTCCGGCACGGGCGCAACGTCGAGGTCGAGGTCGACGGTTCGGCGCGCAAGGTCTGGACCACCGCGCTGACGGTCGGCGAGGCCGTGGACGGGCTCGGTCTGCGCGACGACGAGGTCCGCCTGTCCGCGTCGCGCTCCGCCGAGCTCGGCCGCGACACGCTGCGGGTCTCGACGCTCAAGACGATCCACCTCGTCGTCGACGGGCAGGTGATCGACGGCGTGAGCAGCGCCGCCACCGTCCGCGACTCGCTCAAGGACGTCGGCCTCGTGCTCGGGGAGGGCGACCAGGTCTCGGTCCCGCTCGACGCGACGTCGGTGGACGGCCTCGTGGTCCTGGTGACCCGCGCGAGCACAGGCGGCGAGACGGTCCAGGAGGCCGTGCCCTTCGACTCCCAGGAGGTCGAGGACCCCAAGTCCGTCAAGGGCACCAAGGTCATCGAGACCAAGGGCAAGGCGGGCGTCCGGACCACCACGTACGAGCTGCAGATGGTCGGCGGGGTCGTCACCGGTCGCACGGCCGTCTCGTCGGTGGTCACGGTCCCGCCGGTCACGCAGGTGACCAAGGTGGGCACCCAGGAGCTCCCCGACCCGGCGGTCGTCGTGGTCGAGCCGGGCAGCGCGCAGGCGATCGGCAAGGAGCTCGCCGCGGCCCGGGGCTGGGGCGACGACCAGTTCGCCTGCCTGCTGTCCCTGTGGAACCAGGAGAGCGGCTGGCGCGTCAACGCGGCCAACAAGTCGTCCGGCGCCTACGGCATCCCGCAGGCACTCCCGGGCTCCAAGATGGCATCCGTCGGGGCCGACTGGCAGACCAACCCGGCCACCCAGATCACGTGGGGCCTCAACTACATCGGCGGCCGGTACGGGAACCCCTGCGGCGCCTACTCGCACCACGAGTCGAGCGGCTGGTACTGATCTTCACCCGATCTCCTCGACCGGCGGCAGCAACGTCCTGACGTGCACCGATGGGTGCCGGTTCCGCATGATCACGGGCTTGCGAGGGGTCGGCGAGGCCCACTGGCTTTGCCAATTGCGTAACGGAACGGTTACGGTCGACGCGCTCCTCGAACCTGGACGCCGGCCCATCTGGGCAGACGACCAGTCTCCGGGAGCCGACGGGGCCCGCTGCAGGCGGGCCGCCGTGACGGCCGGATCGGGGATCCGGGACCGACGGTTGACGCCTCCCTCCAGGCGTCTGCACGAGCCGCACTCCGGGCTCACCGCCGGGTGTCGCACCGCGGCACGACCTGCACCCCGTGCCCGGGCACCTCGACGGCTGGAGCCTCGTGCAGTTCTCGACCCTGAACCCCTTCGCGCGCGCCGCCGCCGCCTCCGACGTCACCCCTGACGACCTGGCCGGCACGACGCCCGACGACACCGCCGCGAAGGGCCATCGGTCGATGCGCACTCGCGTCCTGCCCATCACGGCGGCAGCCCTCGTCCTCGTCCTCGCGGGCGGCACGGCGGCCTACGCCCACGCCCAGAAGACCGTCACGCTCGACGTCGACGGCAAGGTCACCAAGATCACCACGTTCGCCGGGTCCGTCGAGGGCCTCCTCGACGCGCACGACGTGACGGTCGGCGCCCGCGACGACGTGAGCGCGAGCGGCGCGCTGACCGAGGGCGCGGACGTGGTCGTGCGGCACGCGCACCAGGTCACCGTGAACGTGGACGGCCAGGTGACGAAGCTCTGGACGACCGCCTTGTCCGCCGACGACGCGCTCGACGCTCTCTCCGCCCGCGGCGACCAGGTCGCGCTCGTCGCGTCCCGGTCCTCCGGCCGCGCGGAGCTCCCGCTCGACCTGACCGTCAGCGGCCCGGCCGAGGTGCTGGTGGACGGCACCACGCTGGCCGTCCCGGACGCCGACGCCACGGTCGCGCAGGTGCTCAGCGAGCTCGACGTCACGCTGCAGCCGCTAGACCTGGTCTCGGTCAAGCACGCCGACACCGGTCGCCTGCAGGTCGTCGTGAACCGCGTGGTCGAGCAGGACGTGACCGCGACGGTCGAGGTGCCGTTCGCCTCCGTCCAGCAGGACGAGCCCACGCGCTACGTCGGCCAGAAGCGGGTCCTCACGGCCGGCGTCGCCGGTGTGCGCACCGTGGTCGACCACGTGACCACCGTCGACGGCGTCGAGACGGCGCGCGTGAACCTCTCCGACACCGTCACGACGGCGCCGGTCAACGAGGTCGTCGGCGTCGGCAGCAAGGCGCGCCCGGTCGTCGCGAAGGCTCCGGCCGCCGCGTCCGGCACCCCGGTCACCGCCGGTGGGTCCGCCGACTCCCTGAACTGGGCTGCGCTCGCCGCCTGCGAGTCCGGTGGCAACCCCACCGTCGTCTCCAAGAACGGGCTGTACCACGGGCTCTACCAGTTCTCCGTGGGCACCTGGGCAGGCGTCGGCGGCTCCGGCCTGCCGTCGCAGGCCTCGTCCGACGAGCAGACGGCCCGCGCGAAGATGCTCTACAACCGTTCCGGCGCGAGCCCCTGGCCCGTGTGCGGGAAGCGGCTGTTCAGCTGATCGACGTGCCGCGAGGCCCTCGTCCCCTGGTGGGACGGGGGCCTCGCCCGCATCCGGCGTGTGTGCGTCGGAGCGAGACGTCTCGCCTAGGCTCGGGCCCATGTCGAGCATCGAGCTGCTGAGCGCCACGGAGATCCGTGAGCTCGCGGCCCGTGCCGGCATCCGCCCCACCAAGCAGCTCGGGCAGAACTTCGTGCTCGACGGCGGGACCGTGCGCAAGATCGTCCGGCAGGCCGACGTCGTCGCGGGCGACCGCGTCGTCGAGGTCGGGCCCGGGCTCGGCTCGCTGACGCTCGGGCTGCTCGAGGCCGGGGCCGACGTGATCGCGGTCGAGATCGACCCCGTGCTCGCCCGGCTGCTCCCGTCCACGGTCCTCGCGCACCTGCCCGGGCTCACGGTCGTGGAGCAAGGTTCCGACGAGGACCCCGTGGTGCTGCGCGACGCGGACGGCCGCGACCGGCTGACGATCGTCCTGTCGGACGCCCTCGAGGTGCGCGCGCTGCCCGGACCCCCGCCCGTCGCCCTCGTCGCGAACCTGCCGTACAACGTCTCCGTGCCCGTCCTGCTCACGTTCCTCGAGCGGTTCGACTCCTTGCAGCGTGTGCTCGTGATGGTGCAGGCCGAGGTGGCCGACCGCCTCGCGGCCCCGCCCGGCAGCCGCACGTACGGGGTGCCGTCCGCGAAGGCAGCCTGGTACGCCTCGGCGCGACGCACCGCGACGGTCGGCCGCACCGTCTTCTGGCCCGCCCCGAACGTCGACTCCGCGCTCGTCCGGTTCGACCGTCGCGAGCCGCCCGAGACCAGCGCATCGCGCGAGGAGGTGTTCGAGGTCGTCGACACCGCTTTCGCGCAGCGCCGCAAGATGCTCCGCTCCGCGCTGGCGACCCTGGCGGGGTCGCCCGACGCCGCCGTCGCGGCGATCGAGGCCGCGGGCGTCGACCCGCAGGCACGCGGCGAGGTCATCGACATCGCGGCGTTCGCGCGGATCGCCGCGGCTCTGGCTGCGCAGGCTCCCGGACCTGGCAGGGTGGAGCCGTGACCCTGACTCCCGTAGCGCCGCTGCCCGAGCACGAGGTCCGGGTCCGCGCGCCGGGCAAGATCAACCTCTCGCTGCGCGTCGGCCCGCTCGAGGCGGACGGCTACCACCCGGTCTCGACCGTGTTCCAGGCGGTGTCGGTGTTCGAGGAGGTCGTCGCGACCCCCGCCGACCGTCGCACGCTGACCGTCAGCGGGCCGCAGTCCGAGCTCGTCCCGACCGACGCCACGAACCTCGCCCTGCGCGCCGCGCAGCTGCTCGCCGCGCGCGCGGGGATCGACGACGGCGTCCACCTGCACCTGCACAAGGGCGTGCCCGTCGCCGGGGGCATGGCCGGGGGCTCCGCCGACGCCGCGGCCGCCCTGATCGCCTGCGACGCCCTGTGGCGCACGGGCATGAGCCGCGACGACCTGCTCGAGCTGGCCGCCGAGCTCGGCTCCGACGTGCCGTTCGCGCTCTCGGGCCACACCGCGGTCGGCTCCGGCCGTGGGCACCTGCTGACGCCCGCCCTCAGCCGCGGCGAGTTCCACTGGGCCTTCGCCGTGCAGGACCGCGGCCTGTCGACCGCCGCCGTGTACGCCGCGTACGACGAGCTCGCCGACGCACCGCGCGACCCCGAAGCCGAGGACGACGTCCCGCTCATGCAGGCCCTGCGCGCGGGCGACCCGCGTGCGCTCGGCGCAGCCCTGCACAACGACCTCCAGCTCGCCGCCCTGTCGCTCGACCCCGGCCTGGCCGAGCCGCTCGCGGTCGCCCAGGACGCCGGGGCGCTCGGCGTCGTCGTCTCCGGCTCCGGACCGACCATCGCCGCGCTCGGCCGCAGCCGCCAGCACGCCCTGGTCCTCGCCGCCGCGTTCACCGCCTCCGGCGTGGCCGACCGGGTCCTGACCGCCGCCGGCCCCGTCGCGGGCGCCCGCGTCGTCAGCTCGACGGACTGATCTCCCGCGCACCCCTTGACATCCGTCGCGCATGGGCAATACTTAAGCACATGCTTAACAATGACGAGCTGGACCAGGTCTTCAAGGCCTTGTCCGACGGGACCCGCAGGGCGATGGTCGAGCGCCTCGTCCGCGGTCCGGTGTCGGTGAGCCAGCTCGCCGAGCCGTTCGCGATGTCGCTCCCGGCGGTCCACCAGCACCTCGCGGTGCTCGAGGACGCGGGGATCGTGACCTCCCACAAGATCGGTCGCGTCCGCACGGTCCAGCTCGCCACGGACGCGCTCACGCCCGCGGGGGAGTGGATCGGCCGCCAGCGGCTGCCCGCCGAGCGGCGGCTCGACCGCCTCGGCGCCCTCCTGGCCGACCCGCACGCCTGACCCGAAGAACACCCACCCGGCCGCCTCGACGGCCATCCCGAAGGAGCACCCCATGTCCACGGACACCAGTATCGAGAACACCGTCACCCACGCGACCTTCGTCGTCGAGCGTACGTTCGACGCGCCATTGGACCGCGTCTGGGATGCGTTCGCCGTCCCGGAGCAGCACGCGCAGTGGTTCGGCGCCGAGGACAACTTCACGGCCACCGAGGAGTCGGAGGACTTCCGCGTCGGCGGTGGCTCCGTCCAGGACGGTCAGTGGCACGAAGGACCGACCAGCCGGTACGTCGGCACCTACACCGACATCGTCGACAAGCAGCGGATCGTGGCCACCTACGACATGTGGGTGGACGGCAAGCACCTCTCGACGTCGGTGAACTCGACGGTGTTCGAGGCGGTCGAGGGCGGCACGCGCCTCACGTACACGGAGCACGGCGTCTTCCTCGACGGCCAGGAGGACGGCTCGCAGCGCGAGGCCGGCTTCGGCGGCATCTTCGACGTGCTCGCGGCGTACCTGGCGCGCTGAGCCGACGACACCTCACGACCGCACCTCGCGGCGGTGGATCCCCCTGCGGTCCACCGGCGCGAGGTGCGGTCGTCTCAGGTGCAGGTCGTGGCGGCGTCGGCCGACGTGGTCACGCCGTTCGAGGGCGTCCAGGGCGGGTCGACGACGGGTGGGACGGTAGCGGCCGGCGACGAGGCGGGGCCACCGGATTCGACCGGTGGCGACGGCGCGACCTCGCCCACCGGCTGGTCCGCCGCGAGCCGGGCCCACAGCGTGTCCGCCTCGGGCGCCCACACCAGGCGGTTGCGGTCCTTGGGCGACACCGCGGTCGGCATGGACAGGAACACGACGTGGTCGGCGCCCACGTGCCGCAGCGACAGCCCGAGCCCGGTCAGGTCCGCCAGCGACGAGAACCCCTCGCTCGCGGTCAGCGAGCTCGTCGCGGCACGGGCGAACGAGAAGAGGGCCACGGGATCGGCGAGCGTCTGCGCGCTCAGCAGGGACGCCGACATCGCACCCATGAGGTCGTGCTGGCGCAGGATCCGCTGCGTGTCGGAGCCGTCGCCGAGGTCCTCGCGGGCCCGCGCGAACTGCACGGCCGTCGTCCCGTCGAACACCTGCGGGCCGGCCGGCACGTGCAGGCCGGTGCTGGCGTCGTCGTACGCCTCGGGCAGGCAGATCGGGATGCCGCCGATCGCGTCGACCATGGCCGTCAGCCCGACGAAGTCGAGCAGGACGAAGCCGTCGAGCCGAAGCCCGGTGATCGTCTCGACCGTCCGCCACGTGCACGCGGCCGCGGTGGCCAGGTCCTGGCTGTGGTTCCAGCCGACCGAGAAGGCGTCGTTGAACATGTCCTGGGACTTCCCGGGGATCTCGGTGCCGTCCCGGGTGACGCACGTCGGGCGGTCGATCACGAGGTCCCGGGGGATCGAGACCAGCTCGACGCGGCTCCGGTCCGCCGAGATGTGCGCGACGATCGTCGTGTCGGAGTGCATCCCGTCGTTGGCGCCGCCGATTGCCGCGTTCGCGCCGCTACGGTCGTCGGAACCGAGGATCAGCACGTTGACCGCGGAGCCCACGTGCACGTCGCCGGGAGCGGACGGGGTCGCGCTCGGCGACGGGCGGTCGCCGAGCATCGCCGTGACGTCGCCCGCGTCGTCGATGTTGTCGTCCAGCGACAGGTAGGCGGCCGCGGCGGCGCCCGCCCCGAAGGCCAGGGTCGCGACGACCCCGAGGGCGATCCCTCGACCGATGCGCCGGCCGGGCCGGCGCCGTCCGTGCTGTGCGGCGGCTGTGCGCATGCTCTGGACGTTAGGCCGCAGGTCAGGGGCTGTGTGCGGGCTTGGGTGGAGATCCGGTCGAGGAGCTGTGCACGTGTGCGGGTAACCTTCACGCCGATGGCTCACCTACTCGGCGCGGACCGCGTCACGCTCACGCTGGGCACCCGGACGCTCCTGGACGAGGTCTCCCTCGGGCTGGACGACGGCGCCCGGATCGGCGTCGTCGGCCCCAACGGCGCCGGCAAGTCCACCCTGCTGCGCGTCCTGTCGGGCCAGCAGGAGCCCGACGCCGGCCGCGTCACCTGGGCCGGCGGTGTCCGGGTCGTCGTCCTGGACCAGCGCGACCAGCTCGCTCCGGGCCGTACGGTGCTGGACGTGGTCCACGGGTCCGCCGACGAGCACGAGTGGGCCGCCGACTCCCGGATCCGTTCCGTGCACGCGGGGCTGCTCGCGGACGTCGCGCTGGACACCCCGGTCGACAGCCTCTCCGGCGGGCAGCGCCGCCGGGTCGCGCTCGCGGCCCTGCTCGTGCGCGACGAGGAGGTCCTCGTCCTGGACGAGCCGACCAACCACCTCGACGTCGAGGGCGTCGCGTGGCTGGCCGAGCACCTGGTCGAACGGTTCGGCCGCGGCCAGGGAGCGCTCGTCGTCGTCACCCACGACCGGTGGTTCCTCGACGCCGTCTGCACGCGCACGTGGGAGGTGCACGACGGCGGCGTCGACCAGTACGAGGGCGGGTACGCGGCGTACGTCCTCGCGCGGGCCGAGCGGGCCCGCAACGCCTCGACCGCCGAGGAGAAGCGGCAGAACCTGCTGCGCAAGGAGCTCGCCTGGCTACGCCGCGGGGCACCCGCGCGCACGTCCAAGCCGAAGTTCCGCCTCGACGCCGCCGCCGAGCTCATCGCCGACGAGCCCCCGCCCCGCGACCAGCTGTCCCTCACGAGGATGGCGACCGCCCGGCTCGGCAAGGACGTGCTCGACATCGAGGACGCGTCCGTGGTCTACGGCGACCGCACCCTCCTGCACGACGTCACGTGGCGGCTCGGCCCGGGCGACCGCGTCGGCCTGGTCGGCGTCAACGGTGCCGGCAAGACGACGCTGCTGCGGCTCCTGTCCGGTCGGCTCCAACCCACCACCGGCCGGGTCAAGCGCGGCAAGACCGTGCAGGTCGCAGAGCTTCGCCAGGACGTCGAGGACCTCGACGAGCTCGCCGACCTGCGCGTGATCGAGGTGATCGAGCGCGAGAAGCGGTCGGTCGTCGTCGGCGGCAAGGAGCTGACGGCCGCGCAGCTGGTCGAGCGGCTCGGCTTCACCCGGGAGCGGTCGAGCACGCCGGTGCGCGACCTGTCCGGCGGCGAGCGCCGACGGCTGCAGCTGCTCCGGCTCCTCGTCGGCGAGCCCAACGTCCTGCTCCTCGACGAGCCCACCAACGACCTCGACACCGACACGCTCGCGGCCCTCGAGGACCTGCTGGACGGCTGGCCGGGCACGCTGATCGTCGTCTCGCACGACCGCTACCTGCTCGAACGCGTCTGCGACACGCAGATGGCCCTGCTCGGCGACGGCATGCTGCGCCAGCTGCCGGGCGGCGTCGAGCAGTACCTGACGCTGCGCCGGACCGCGATCGCCGCGGGCGGCTCGGTGACCTCGGTCCTCGATGCCGGCCCGGCCCCCGTCGACCGTCCTGCGGTCTCCGAGGCCGACCTGCGCACGGCCCGCAAGGAGATCGCGCGGATCGAGCGGCGGCTGTCGCGGATCGCCGACCAGGAGTCCGCGCTCCACCAGAGGATGTCCGAGCAGGCGACCGACCACCAGGCCGTCCTCGCGCTGGACGCCGAGCTGCGCGCGCTCGCGGCCGAGAAGGACGACCTCGAGACCGCCTGGATGGAAGCCGCCGAGATCGTCGGCTGACGTCACGGTCGGTCAGGACTTCATCGACCGCAGCGCCAGCCCGGACGCCGACGCCATGGCGACGACCGCGACGAGCACCACGGCCAAGGGTCCCGACCACCCGCCCGACGCGGTGTGCACGGCCCCGAGCACGGACGGCCCGAGCGCGCCGGCCGTGTACCCGATCGATTGCACCGTCGCGGACATCCGGCGCGCGGCGGCCTGCGACCCGGCGGAGGACGCGATCACGGTGAAGATGACGGTGAAGTTCCCGCCCTGCGCGATCCCGGCGCAGATGCACCAGACGGCCCACAGGGACGGTTCGAGAAGCAGGCCGAGGGGCAGAGCCAACCAGAAGACCGCGATGCCGAGCGACACGAGCGGCAGGGGAGTGCGGCGCGCGAGGACGAGCGGCACGGCGACCCCGCCGACCATGCCGAACAGCTGGAACAGCGCGGCCGCGCCCCCGGCGCCGGTCGGGGCCAGTCCGAGGGTGTCGCCGAGGATCGAGGGCAGCCAGGCGCTGACGGCGTAGTACCCGAACGCCTGCCCGGCGAACGCGACGGCCAGGAACCACGTCACGGGCCGTCGCCAGACGGAGTCGCCGGAGGCGGACGCGAGCACCGGCGGAGCCACGTCCTCGCGAGCGGGGTAGGCCCGTCGCCACACGACGATCGCGATCACCGCCAGCAGCCCCCACGAGGCCAGCGCCCACCGCCAGCCGACCAGCGCCGCCAGCGGTGCGGTGAAGACGGTGGTCAGGACGGACCCGCCGTTGAGCGCCGCGGTGTAGAGGCCCGTGACCCGAGCGACCGACCCGGGGAAGTCCCGCCCGATCACCACCGGCACGGCGACGTTCCCCGCGGTGATCGCGACGCCGATCAGGACCGTGCCCGCCAGGGCGAGGGCGAACCCGCCCGACGAGCGCAGCAGCGTCCCGGCGAGCACGGTCACCAGCGACGCGAGGACGACGCGTGAGGTCCCGAGCCGCCCGAGCAGCACGGCCATCACGGGCGTCAGCACCGCGAAGCAGAGCACGGGGATGCCGGTCAGCAGCCCGACGCCGGCGGCGGAGAGCCCCAGCGACGCGCGCACCTCGTCGGCCACGGGTGCCAGCGCGGTGATCGGCGCGCGCAGGTTCAGGGCATACAGCAGGACGGCAGCAAGAAGGAGGCCCCGCGACGCTGAGCGAAAGGTCGTCAAGACGCGTCGAACGGGGCGACGACCTCGCGCAGCAGGGCCGCGAGCTGCTCGCGGTCGCCCTCGTCGAGGTCGCCGAGCAGTCCGCGCTCGACGTCGAGCAGGTCGGCGAACGCCGCGTCGACCCGGGCACGGCCGGCCGCGGTCAGCTGCACGAGCACCCCGCGGCGATCGTCGGGGGCGGGCAGTCGCTCGACCAGCCCGTGCTCGGCCAGGCGGTCGATGCGGTTGGTCATGGTGCCGCTGGTGACCAGCGTCTGGGTCAGCAGCGCGCCGGGCGAGAGCCGGTACGGGGACCCGGCCCGGCGCAGCGCGGACAGGACGTCGAACTCCCAGGTCTCCAGGTCGTGCCGCGCGAACGCGGACCGTCGGGCGAGGTCGAGGTGCCGTGCCAGGCGGCTGACGCGCGAGAGCACGGTCAGGGGGCGGACGTCGAGGTCGGGTCGCTCGCGCTGCCAGGCGAGGACGATCTTGTCGACCTCGTCCCGCGCGCCGTCGCGATCCGGGAGTGCCATAGCGCCGAGATTACTCGACGTCGACAGAAGACCGCGTCAGGGTGGGCCGGCGCTCGAGCCCGGACAGCCCGTTCCACGCCAGGTTGACCAGGTGCGCGGCGACCTGGTCCTTGCTGGGCTTGCGCGCGTCGAGCCACCACTGC
Organism: Cellulomonas sp. P2_B4; assembly: GCF_056404795.1. Classification (NCBI taxonomy): domain Bacteria; kingdom Bacillati; phylum Actinomycetota; class Actinomycetes; order Micrococcales; family Cellulomonadaceae; genus Cellulomonas; species Cellulomonas sp. P2_B4. Next base: position 105,071 of record NZ_JBFUDI010000008.1, on the reverse strand, counting down.
CCGGTCAGGGCCACCATGCCGACGAGCATCTGCGCGTACATCGGGGCGGTCTTGGGGTCCTGTCCCTGCTTCTTGAACTGGTCGGCGAGCAGGTGCTCGACCTGGGTGGCCACGTCGCCGATCAGGCTGGAGAACGTGCCGGTCGCCTGGGCGACGGGGGAGTCGCGCACGAGGATCCGGAAGCCGTCCTCGGAGGTCTCGATATAGCCGAGCAGGGCCAAGGTGGTCCGCTCGACGAGCGCCTTGGGGTGGCCGCCCTCCTCGAGCGGCGCGCTGAGCGCGCGGGTCAGGGCCTGGATCTCCCGGTCGACGACGACCGCGTAGACGCCCTCCTTGCCCCCGAAGTGCTCGTAGACGACGGGCTTGGACACCTCGGCGCGCGCGGCGATCTCCTCGACGCTCGTGCCGTCGAACCCCTTCTCGGCGAACAGGCGGCGCGACACGTCGAGCAGCTGTGCTCGACGCTGCGTCCCCGTCATCCGGGTACGAGCTGCGCGCTTGGGGTCGGTGGCCACGCGCCCATCATGCCGTGGCGGGGTGCGCAACCTGTGCGTTCTCCCTGGCAGACTTGGCGACGAGTGGGCACAGCCCGCCGGTCCGCCCTGGTGTAACGGCAGCACGCCGGCCTTTGGAGCCGTGCAGTCCAGGTTCGAATCCTGGGGGCGGAGCCTCGACTGTGGCGCCTCTGCGCAGGCCGAACGCGCCCCGCCCTGTCCTCGTCGGCTCGCGCTGCGGTCTGCCTCGCGACCCTGTACAAAAGGTACGGGACTAGTGCCGATCAATACCCGGACTTTTGCCGGAGGATTGTCAGAAGTCCGGCAAAAGTGTTAGTTTGCGCCTGCCGCCCGATGCGGGTCGGCGCACAGGAAGCACCTTCGAAGGAGAAGGAATGCTGTCTGCCAGGCATCCCGAGACGCACGGTCCTCGCGTCGGAGATGGATCGGTCCCGCTCGTCGCCGAGCGGCGATCGCCCGGCCCCGAGAGCGACCAAGGGCCGCCATTCGTCAGCTAGAGCGGCGCCCCGCCCGGGGCGCCCACCCTGTGGCCCGCCACGGGTGCTGCCGAAGGCAGCGAACACTGCCGCACTCGCGGCCATGTCGCACCGACGCTCGTGGGTCGGCGCGGAGATCACCAGCAGGGAGAGCGCGGCTGCGCGCGCCCATCTCCTGCCCACCCGGTTCGATCACGAAAGGACTTCACCATGCCCGGTCTCACCGACCGACGTGCCGGCCGTTCGCCGGCAGGTCAGCAAGCCCTCCACCCGCAGGCGAGCACGCACTGCGGACGGGGTGCCGCATGACCCCCCAGCGGCGGAAGGGGCAGGGTGTCGCAGCCGCCCTCCCCTTCCGTCCTCGCCGGCGGCTTGCTGCAGCGATCGCTGCCGTCGTCGCGTTGGCCGTCACCGGTCTGGTCGGGGTCGCGCCTGCCGCGAGCGCGGCGTCCACCGGCTCGGTCCAGCAGGCGCCGGCGATGCCGGCGCTCGCGCAGTCGGTGCCGTCGGTCCTGCCCATGCACGAGGAGGGCGTCGAGCCCTACAAGGTGCTGGTCTTCTCCAAGACGGCGGGCTTCCGGCACACCGACGGCATCACCGCCGGGATCGCCGGCATCACGGCGCTCGGCGCTGAGCACGGTTTCACCGTGGACGCCACGGAGGACTCGTCGGCGTTCACGACGGCGAACCTGGCGCAGTACGCGACGGTCGTCTTCCTGTCGACGACCTCACCGACCGCGGACGCGCTGCTGAACACCGCGCAGCAGCAGGCCCTGCAGGCCTACGTCGAGAACGGCGGCGGCTGGTTCGGCATCCACGCCGCTGCCGACGCCAACTACGACTGGCCCTGGTACCAGGGTCTCGTCGGCGCGTACTTCAAGCAGCACCCGGCGATCCAGCAGACCAAGGTGCTGATCGAGGACCGGGTCCATCCCGCGACCGAGGGCCTGGGTGACGAGATCACCCTGACCGACGAGCTCTACGACTACCAGACCAACCCCCGGGACAGCGTCCACGTGCTCGCGTCCCTGGACGCGCGCTCGTACACCGGCAGCACGATGGGCCTCGACCACCCGATCGCCTGGTGCCAGGACTACGACGGCGGTCGGTCCTTCTACCTGGGCCTCGGCCACGACGCCACCAACTGGACCAACGGCGCCTTCCTGCAGATGGTCTCCGGGGGCATCGAGACCACCGCCGGTGTCGTCTCGGCAGACTGCGGCGCCTCGGTGCCGAAGAACTACGAGCTGGTCAAGCTCGACGACAACACCTTCGACCCGATGCAGCTCGACGTCGCCGCTGACGGACGGGTGTTCTACATCGAGCGCGAGGGCGCGATCAAGGTCATCGACCCGACGACCGGCCACACCTCCGCCGTCGCGACGCTCAACGCCTTCACCGCCAACGAGTCCGGAGTGCTGGGCCTGGCCCTCGATCCGGACTTCGTGACCAACAACTTTGTCTACGTCTTCTACTCGCCTGCGGGTACCGAGAGCGTCGATCAGCTCTCGAGGTTCACCGTGTCGGCGACGAACACCTTGGTCGCGGGCTCGGAGAAGGTCGTCCTCCAGGTGCCCGTGCAGCGTGGCGAGTGCTGCCACCACGGCGGTTCGATGGTGTTCGACCGGGCCTCGGGGGACCTCTACCTCGCGACGGGCGACAACACCAACCCGTTCGCGTCGGACGGCTACGCGCCGCTGGACCAGGGCGCCGGTCGGGCGGCCTGGGACTCCGAGCGCACAGCGGGCAACACCAACTCGCTGTCCGGCAAGCTCCTGCGCATCCACCCCGAGGACGACGGCACCTACTCCGTCCCCGCCGGAAACCTGTTCGCGCCCGGGACCGACAAGGCCCGGCCCGAGGTGTACGGGATGGGCTTCCGCAACCCGTTCCGCATCAACATCGACCCGAAGACCGGCACCGTGTTCGTCGCCGACTACGGACCCGACGCGGGGAGCGCAGACCCGAACCGCGGTCCGCAGAACACCGTCGAGTGGAACATCATCGCCAAGCCGGGCAACTACGGCTGGCCCTACTGCACCGGCCCCAACAAGGCCTACAACCACTGGAACTTCGCCACCCACCAGTCCGGACCCGCGTACGACTGCGCAGGCGGGCCGGTGAACGACTCGCCGAACAACACCGGTCTGGCGCAGCTGCCTGCGGCGATCCCCGCAACGCTCTACTACCACTACAACGCCGCGGAGGACTTCCCCGAGATCGGCGGCGGTGGCGCGCCCATGGCAGGGCCGATGTACCGGTACGACGAGACGAGCACGTCGGACACCAAGTGGCCCGCGTACTGGGACGGCAAGGCCCTGTTCGGTGAGTGGAACAACAACGTCGTCTACTCGTTGCTGACCACGTCGGACGTCCGCCGGCTCCAGAAGATCACCAAGATCAACGAGGCCAGCCTCGGCGCCGGCCAGCGCTCCATCAAGATGATGGACGCGAAGTTCGGTCCGGACGGCAGCCTCTACATCATCGACTGGGGCTCCGGCTGGGAGAACAACGGCGACTCCGGCCTCTACCGGATCGACTACGTCTACGGCAACCGGTCGCCCATCGCGAAGGCGTCGGCGGACGTCGACTCCGGGCCGGCACCGCTCGCGGTCCAGTTCTCCTCCACCGGGTCCCGCGACCCGGACGGCGACGAGCTGACGTACTCCTGGGACTTCGGCGACGGGACGACGTCGACCGAGGCCGCCCCGAGCCACACGTTCGCGGCGGGCACGTACAACGTCGTGCTGACGGCGACCGACGCCGACGGTCGCTCCGGGCTCTCCAGCGTCTCGGTGATCAGCGGGAACACCCGGCCGACCGTGACCGTGACGGCTCCCGTGGACGGCGGGTTCTTCCAGTTCGGTGACCAGATCAAGTTCGACGTGACCGTCACCGACCCGGAGGACGGTTCGACCACGTCGCAGACGATCTCGTGCGACGACGTGCACGTGCAGAACCAGCTCGGTCACGTGTCCGGCAGCGACTCCCACGCGCACCCGATGAGCCAGACGACCGGCTGCACGGGTGTGGTCCAGACGCTCGAGGACGGTGGACACGGTGGCGACGTCCACCTGTTCTGGGTCATCGAGGGCTCCTACACCGACAAGGGTGCGCCCGGCGGGGTCCCGTCGCTGACGGGCACCACCTCGGTCGTGCTGCAGGACAAGCACCACCAGGCCGAGCACTTCGACTCGACCGGCCGCCTGCCCGGATCGGCCTCCACCGGAGACCCGGGCGTGCAGAAGGAGACCACGTCCGACCCGCTCGGCGGCACCCAGAACATCGGCTTCATCGAGCCCGACGACTGGTTCGCCTTCGCCCGGGTCAACCTGAGCGGGATCGACCGGATCCAGATCCGGGCCGCCAGCCCGGCTGACGGTGGCGCCGACCTGAACCTTCGCTGGAACGACCCCGTGGACGGCCCGCTCCTGGGCACCGTGCACGTCGACAACACCGGAGGGTGGCAGAGCTACCAGAACTTCGGGGTGGACCTCACCGACGCTCCGACCGACACCGGCACGATCTACGTCGTCGCCGCGAAGCCGGGTACCACCGGCTCCGTGACGAACGTCAACTGGGTCGACTTCGTCGGCAAGGGCGTCACGGCCAACGAGCGGCCGGTGATCGGCGCCGCCGACCTCTCGCCGACGAGCGGCACGGCGCCGGTGAGCGTCACGGCCACGGCCGCGGCGAGCGACCCGGAGGGCAAGGCCGTCTCGTACCACTGGGACTTCGGTACGGCTGACGGTGCGACGGCTGACACGGCTTCCGCCTCCTACACCTACACCGTGCCGGGCAAGTACACCGCCAAGCTCACGGTGACGGATCCGGGCGGGGCCACCGCCAGCCGCACCTTCCCGGTGACGGTCGACGCACCGCCGGACGGCTGCTTCGGCAACTTGTCCGACCAGTTCGACGGCACCACCTTGAACACCGGTCGGTGGAGCACCGTCGTCCGGCCCAACCAGGACCTGCAGGTCCGGGACGGTGCGCTGCACATCCCGGCGTCCAAGACCGACATCTACGGTGCTGGCGGCGACGTCCCCAACATCGTGCTGCAGGATCTGCCGAGCGGCGCCTGGCAGGCCACGACCAAGGTGAACATCAAGGCGTACACGTCGTACCAGCAGGCAGGTCTGCTCCTGTACAGCAACGACGACAACTACGCGAAGCTCGTCGTCCAGGGTCGGAGCAGCAACCCGGCCGACCACATCATCCAGTTCGCCCACGAGGTCGGTGGTTCGGCGCAGGAGGCCAACTCCGCCGCGCTTGGTACCGCCTTCCCCGACACCGTGTACCTGCGGATCTCCAGTGACGGCACCACCCTGTCGCCGTCGTACTCCACCGACGGGACGACGTGGATCACGCCGGACCAGTCGTGGAGCGGCTGGGACGCGATCCGCAAGACTCAGGCGAGCCTGGGCAGCCCGAAGATCGGGCTGGCCGCCTTCGCCAACGGCTCCGGAACGGTGACCGACGCGGCCTTCGACTGGTTCCGGCTCAGCCCGGACCCGTCCGAGTCGGTGTCCACCCCTGATGACGAGTTCACCGGGGATGCACTCGTCGCCTGCCGGTGGACCACCCTGCGTCCCGACGCCACGGCCCTGCGGGTCGGTGACGGGAAGCTGTCGATCGACACCAAGCCGGGTGAGATCGACACCAGCAGCAACGTGATCGTGCAGAACCAGCCGGCGGGCAACCACTGGGTGGTCGAGACGAAGATCGACGGCTCCGCGCTGAACGAGCACTTCCAGCAGGCCGGCATCGTGGTCCTGGGCGACGACCGCAACTACGTCAAGCTGGACTTCATCACCGACAACAACCCCGGCAGCGCCGTGACCCGTCGGCTGGAGTTCCGCAGCGTGCTCGACAACGTCCAGCAGCAGCCCCAGCCGAACCTGAACAACCTGACCCAGGGTGTCTGGTACCTGCGGGTGGAGCGTCAGGACAACAACTTCGCCGGTTGGTACTCGACCGACGGAGCGACCTGGACGAAGTTCGCCGACACGGTGGCCAACATCCCGGCGGCCTCCGGCGGCAAGGTGGGTCTGTTCGCCATCGGGGTGGACCAGACCGGGTCGGCGACCGCGGCGTTCGACTACTTCCGCGTGATCGGAGGTTCTCCGGCGGACACCACCGCACCGGTCACCACCGCCATCAAGGACCCGGCCGAGCCGACCGGTACGAACAGCTGGTACACCGGTCCCGTGACGGTCAGCCTGACGGCCGTCGACGAGACGGGCGGCTCCGGTGTCCAGGGCATCTCGGCAGCTGTCGACGGTGGTCCTGCCGGGACCTACACGACGCCCGTCGCCCTCAGTGGTGACGGCGTCCACACGGTGGCGTTCGCGGCCACCGACAAGGCGGGCAACGTCGAAGGATCACGGACGCTGACCGCGAAGATCGATGCGACCGCACCGGTCACGGCGCACGCTCTGTCCGAGACGGGTCTGCTGACCCTGACGGCGGTCGACGCCACCTCGGGAGTGGAGCGGACCGAGTACAGGATCGGCACCCAGCCGTGGTCGGCGTACACCGCGCCGGTCCAGGTGGAGCTCACGGCCTCCGAGCAGACCGTCGAGCTCCGGTCGGTGGACAAGGCCGGCAACACGGAGGCGACGCAGTCGGTCACCGTGCCGGCCGCGGGCGACACCACACCTCCGGTGTCGAAGGCCACCGTCGACCCGTCCAGCCCGGACGGCCAGAACGGCTGGTACACCGGAGACGTCAGCGTCACCCTGACCTCGGACGACGCCGACAGCGGCGTCGACCGGATCGAGTACGCGACGACGGACGACGCGTGGACCGCCTACACGGCGCCCATCGCGATCACCGACGGCATCACCGCGATCCGGTTCCGGGGCGTGGACGAGGCCGGGAACGTCGAGTCGCCCAAGACTCTGACGCTCAAGCGGGACACGGTGGCGCCGGAGACCGCCGCCGACGTGGACTCCGACGCCGCGAACGCCACGGTCACCCTGGTCCGGGCGGACGACACCTCCGGTGTGGCGTCGACGCAGTACCGGGTCGACGGTGGGGCGTGGAGAACCTACTCCGCACCGTTCGTCGTGGCCCGGACGTCGGCTCCGCAGGTGATCGAGTTCCGGTCGACCGACAAGGCCGGGAACGTCGCCGGTCCCCGGTCGGTCACCGTCCCCGCCAAGCAGGTCCAGGGGAAGCCGTCCGTGACCACGCTGTCGCTGTCGGCCACCCGGATCACGGTCGGCAGCCCGATCAAGGTGACCATCTCGGTCGTGACGAGCGGAACGCTCGGCAACGAGCTGGTGACGCTCTACGACGGGTCCACCCCGATCGGTGCCGGCATCCTCAAGAGGGGCACGGTGACCGTCACCGTGCCGGACCTCGAGGTGGGTACCCACGCGTTGCAGGCGAAGTTCGCCGGCAACGCAGGCGTGGCGGAGTCCGCGTCGCCCGTCCGGCAGGTGGTGGTCGACGCCGCGGCGTCCACCACCAAGCTGACTGCCAGTGCTGCCGGGCAGACGTACGGCACCGACAAGCCGGTGCTGCTCACGGCAAAGGTGACGCTCACCAACGGCGCCGTGCCGGCCGGCGGCGTGGAGTTCCGGTCGGGCGGTCAGGTGGTCTACACCGCCCCGGTCTCGTCCGGGAAGGCGACCTACCGGCTGCCGTCGGACGCGACCGTCGGGGCGACGTCGTTCACCGCGACGTTCGTCCCGGCCGATCCGACCACGTCCGCGGGGTCCACCTCGACGGCCGTGACGGTGACGGTCGTCAAGGCGGTCTCCAAGACCTCCTTGAAGGCGAGCGCGACGAGCCAGAAGTACGGGACGAGCAAGCCGGTCACGCTGACGGCTGCGGTGTCGCTGGACACCGGTGGACCCGCCACCGGCACGGTGGTGTTCGCCAGCAACGGCAGCACCGTCGGCACGGTCGTCGTCTCCGGCGGCAAGGCGGCGTACACGCTGAGCCCGACGACGCCGGTCGGCTCGCAGAAGGTCACCGCGACCTTCGTCCCGGCGACACCGGGAGGAGTCGTCGGATCGACCTCGGCGGCGGTCACCGTCGTGGTGAAGTGAGGTAGCAGGACGAGGAAGGGCGCGGGGCCGCACCGGAGACGGTGCGGCCCCGCGCTGCGTGATGCCCGCCGTTCTCGGGCGTGACACCGCCCGCCACCGCCGTGCACCGGAGCTCCGGCGGCGTCCGCAGGTCCGGCGGCCAGGAGTGCTCCGGCGCGACGGTAGAGTTCACGGTGCGCACGAGATCCGCCGCCCGACCTCTCGGGCAGATCCGCGAGGAGCACCCACAGGTGACGTTCCCCCGCCCAGCCGCCGTCGTCGTCCTCGCCGCAGGCGAAGGAACCCGGATGCGCTCGGCGACACCCAAGGTCCTGCACACGTTGGCCGGCCGCAGCCTGCTCGGCCACGCGATGGCCACCGCGCGGGCGCTCGACCCCGGTCGCGTGCTCGTCGTCGTCCGGCACGAGCGCGAGCTCGTCGCCGCGCACGTGCGTGAGCTCGACTCGCAGGCCCTGCTGGCCGACCAGGACGAGATCCCCGGCACCGGCCGCGCGGTCCAGGTCGCCATGCGAGGCCTCGACGCCGCCGCCCAGGCCGACGCGGCGGGCGAGGGCACGGTCGGATCGGCGACGAACGCGCAGGTCGCCGGTGCCGTCGTCGTCATCGCGGGCGATGTCCCGCTGCTCGACGCGGCGACTCTGCACGAGCTGCTCGAGGCGCACCACGCGGACGGCAACGTGGTCACCGTGCTCACCACCGAGGTGGCCGACCCCACGGGCTACGGCCGCATCCTGCGGGAGCCCGGCACCGGGGACGTGCTCGGCATCGTCGAGGAGAAGGACGCGACCGACGAGCAGCGCGCCATCGCCGAGATCAACTCGAGCATCTACGTCTTCGACGCCGAGATGCTGCGCGGTGCGCTCGGCCGGCTGGGCCGCGACAACGCGCAGGGCGAGGTCTACCTGACCGACGTGCTCGCGATCGCCCGCACCGACGGCGGCCACGTGCGGGCGCTGCGCACCGACGACCCGATGCTCGTCGAGGGCATCAACGACCGCGTGCAGCTCTCGGTCCTGCGCGCGGAGCTGAACCGCCGGATCCTCGAGGACTGGATGCGCGAGGGCGTCACGGTCGTCGACCCGGCCACCACCTGGGTGGACGTCGACGTCGAGCTCGAGCGCGACGTGACCCTCCTGCCGGGGACGCAGCTGCACGGCGCGACGGTGGTCCGCGAGGGCGCGACCGTCGGCCCCGACACCACGCTGACCGACGTCGAGGTGGGTGCGCGCGCCACGGTCGTGCGGACGCACGGGAACCTCGCGGTCATCGGCGCTGGCGCGAGCGTCGGCCCGTTCGCGTACCTGCGCCCGGGCACCGAGCTCGGCGAGGACGGCAAGATCGGCACGTTCGTCGAGACGAAGAACGCGCAGATCGGCACGGGCTCGAAGGTCCCGCACCTCTCCTACGTGGGTGACGCGACGATCGGCGAGCACACGAACATCGGTGCGGCGTCGGTGACCGTCAACTACGACGGTGTGAACAAGCACCGCACGACGATCGGCTCGTACGCCCGCACCGGTGCGGACAACATGTTCGTCGCTCCCGTGACGATCGGCGACGGTGCCTACACGGGCGCCGGCAGCGTGATCCGTCGCGACGTCCCCTCGGGCGCCCTCGGCGTCAGCGCGGGCGCGCAGCGCAACATCGAGGGGTGGGTCTCGCGCTCGCGGGCCGGCACCCCCGCGGCGGCCGCCGTCGTCCGTCCGCGCGACGACCTCTCGCCCCAGGCCCGCGCGGAGCTCGACCGTGCCGCGACCGCCGCCGGAGCCACCCCTGCGACACCTCCTCCTGTACTACCCGTCGACACGAAGGACTCCGCACGATGACCGGGATCGTCTCCACGGACGGCGAGAAGCGACTGGTGCTCCTCTCCGGTCGCGCGCACCCCGACCTGGCCAACAACGTGGCCACGCACCTGGGCATCGAGCTGCTGCCGACCACCACCTACGAGTTCGCCAACGGCGAGCTCTACACCCGGTTCGGGGAGTCGGTGCGCGGTGCGGACACGTTCGTCCTGCAGTCGCACTCGTCGCCGATCAACACGTGGATCATGGAGCAGCTGCTCATGGTCGACGCCCTCAAGCGCGCGTCCGCCAAGACGATCACCGTCGTCGCACCGTTCTACGGGTACGCCCGCCAGGACAAGAAGCACCGCGGCCGCGAGCCGATCTCCGCGCGCCTCATGGCCGACCTGTTCAAGACGGCCGGTGCGGACCGCCTCATGAGCGTCGACCTGCACGCCGCGCAGATCCAGGGCTTCTTCGACGGACCGGTCGACCACCTGTGGGCCATGCCGATCCTCACGGACTACGTGCGCAGCCGCGTCGACACCTCCAACGTCACGGTCGTCTCGCCCGACGCCGGCCGCATCCGCGTGGCCGAGCAGTGGGCCGCCAAGCTCGGCGGCGGGCCGCTGGCGTTCGTGCACAAGACCCGGGACATCCGCAGCGCCAACAAGACGGTGTCCAACCGCGTCGTCGGTGACGTCGAGGGCCGCTCCTGCGTGCTCGTCGACGACCTCATCGACACGGCCGGGACCATCGCGGGCGCGGTCCGCGTGATCCTCGAGGCCGGCGCCAAGGACGTCATCGTCGCGGCGACTCACGGCGTGCTGTCCGACCCGGCCGTCGAGCGGCTCCAGGGCAGCGGCGCCCGCGAGGTCGTCATCACCGACACGCTCCCGATCGCCGACGACCGCCGCTTCCCCAAGCTGACAGTCCTGTCCATCGCCCCGCTGATCGCCCGCGCGATCCGCGAGGTCTTCGACGACGGCTCGGTCACCTCCCTCTTCGACGGCCAGGCCTGACGGTCCCGATGGGCGACGAGCGTCGAGGGTCCCGCGGCGGCGTCACCGTCCGCGGTTCCGGCGAGGTGCTCACCGTCCCGGACGTCGTGATCGCCGAGCTGGGCGCCGAGGCGCGCGCGCTCGACGCCAACCGTGCGCTGGTCCTGGCGAGCGCCGCGGTCGTGCGCATGACGGACGCCCTGCGCGAGGCGGGCGTCGAGGCGCGGGCCCTGCAGAGCCGGGGCACGTCGACCTGGACCGACGGCGATCACGCCGTGGCCCGGACCGACCTCACCGTGACGCTGCGCGACATCGACGCGGCGGGCGACCTGCTGGGTGCCGCCGTCACGGCGGGGGGCGACGAGGCCCGCGTCGGCACGCTGCGCTACGCGGTGAGCGACCCGAGCGCCGCCCAGGCGTCCGCGCGCGAGCTCGCGTGGGCCGACGCCGTGACCAAGGCCACGCACTGGGCGACCCTGGCCGGGCGGCCGCTCGGCGAGGTGGTCTGGGTCCAGGAGGGCGGCGCGGACGCGGCCCCGATGTTCGCGCGGGTCGCCGCCGCGCCGATGGGCATGTCGATCCCGGTCGAGGCGGGCGAGCAGACCGTCCGGGCCGACGTGACGGCCCGCTTCGCCTGGGCGGAGCAGACCTCCGGGGTTGGGAGCACCCACCTGCCTCGGGTAGTCTCTTCAGGTTGCCTCGGCGAGGGACGAAGGACGGTCGGAAGGATCGGCGCCACGGCGTCGGACCCGCAAGGCCCCTGAGCTCCGTGATCGACTGGGCGAGCCGCCTCCGCGTGCCCGTCCTGCGTCCCGCGTCGAGGCCACCACCACTGCCACCAACTGCGGCTCGTGCCGCCTCACGTTGTTCCGTCCGCCCGCGACACTGCGCGGGCGCCTACTCCCGGAGTCACCATGGCTGAGATCAAGCTCGTCGCCACCACCCGCACCGAGTTCGGCAAGGGCGCCGCGCGCCGCCTGCGTCGCGCGGAGCAGATCCCCGCGGTCCTCTACGGCCACGGCTCGGACCCGCTGCACGTCGCCCTCCCGGGCCACCAGACGATGCTCGCCGTGAAGCAGGCCAACGCGCTGTTCTCGATCGAGCTCGACGGCAAGTCCACGCTCGCGATCACGAAGGACGTCCAGCGCGACGTCGTCAAGAACACCATCGAGCACGTCGACCTGCTCATCGTCACGCGCGGCGAGAAGGTCACCGTCGACGTCCAGGTCACCGTGACCGGCGAGTCCTACCCCGGCACGATCCACGTCTTCGAGGCGCAGACGCTGTCGCTCGAGGTCKAGGCGACGCACATCCCCTCCGAGGTCCAGGTCTCCATCGAGGGCCTCACGGGTGGCACCTCCATCACCGCCGGCGAGATCACGCTGCCCTCGGGTTCCACGCTGCTCAGCGACCCCGACCTCACCGTCATCGCGATCAGCGTCCCGCACGCGTCGGCCGACGACCTGGCCGCCGAGGCCGCCGCCTCGGAGATCGCCGCGTCGCAGTCGGCCGCGTCGGCCGCAGCCGCCGAGGCCTGAGCCTCTCCGTAGCACCCTCGACGCCCGGTACCGTTCCGACGGTGCCGGGCGTCGTGCTCTGTACCCGCCCGAAGGAGGCGACATGACCGACGGACCCTGGCTGGTCGTGGGCCTGGGCAACCCCGGCGCGCAGTACGCCGGCAACCGCCACAACGTGGGCCACATGGTCCTGGACGAGCTGGCGAGGCGCACCGGTGCCAGCTTCGGCACGAAGGGCGGCCTGCTGTCGCGACGACCGCAGGCGGCGGTCGCCGAGGCTCGCCTCGGCGTGCTGCCGGGCGGCGTCCCGGGGCCGCGGGTGGTGCTGGCCAAGCCGACGACCTACATGAACGTGTCGGGCGGACCGGTCTCGGCGCTCGCGCAGTACTACGACGTGCCGGTCGAGCGGACGATCCTCGTGCACGACGAGCTCGACATCCCGTTCGCCGACGTCCGGCTCAAGCGCGGTGGGGGCGAGGGCGGCCACAACGGCCTGCGCGACACCAGCAAGGCCCTGGGCAGCAAGGACTACGTACGCGTCCGCGTCGGCGTCGGGCGCCCGCCGGGTCGCATGGACGCGGCCGAGTACGTCCTGCGCGACTTCGCCAAGGTCGAGCTCAAGGAGCTCCCGTGGCTGCTGGACCGCGCCGCGGACGCCGTCGAGGCGGTCGTCGTGAAGGGTCTCGAGGCCGCTCAGCTGGAGTTCCACACCCGTTCCTGAGCCGTCATCGTCTGTTCACTCGTCTGAGGGTGAAGTCGGCACAAGCCGGGTGAAATCGGACACAAGGTACTGAACGGTACAGATCGTCGCTATAGCCTCTCCGTGTCCACAAAGCACACACGAGGGGTGGGGGAGTAGTGACGCTCGCAGCGGATCACGAGTACTCGCTCTTCCACGACCCCGCGGACCGTCGCGGAACCGCGAGCGAGCCGCGTCGGTCGTGGGCCTCCTCGCAGCCCTTCGAGCAGCGCAGGACGCTGCAGGACGCCGACGACAAGGCCACCGGCTGGCGTTCGGTCGGCAGCCGCTACGGTCTCGCGGCCCTCGCCTCCGACGCCGGGATCGCCGTGTTCGTCACGGGGATCACGCTGGCCCGCTCGTACGACCTGCGCACCTCGCTCGGCCTGGGCATCCTCGGTGCCGCGGCCTTCGTCGGCCTCGTCGCCGCCTTCGGTGGCTACCGCGCCCGGCACCTCGGCGACGGCCCGGGGGAGTTCCAGTCGCTGCTTCGTGCCGCCGTCTCCGCGGCGCTCGGGCTCATGGTCCTCGGCTACGTCTTCCAGGTGCCCGTGCCGCGGGCGCTCGTGCTCGTCGGGCTTCCGGTGGGGACGGCCCTGTGCTGGTTGTTCCGCCACATGCAGCGTCGGTGGTTGCACCGGTGGAGGCAGTCCGGCGCCGCGATGATGACCACGGTCGTCGTCGGTGACCCCGACTCGGCGAGCAAGGTCATCCGTGACCTCACCATCGCCCCGCACCACGGCTACCGGATCGACGGTGTCTGCATCCCGTCGCTGAACGGTGAGCGCGCCGTCGCGGGCGCTCCGGTGCTCGGCGCCGTCGCGGACGTCGTGCAGGTGGTCGCGGACCGCCAGATCGACGTGGTGGTCGTGACCGGCAACTACCTGTCGGGTGCTGCGCTGCGCCGCCTGTCCTGGGCCCTGGAGCGGGCCGGGGCACACCTGGTCGTCGCGCCGGACATCATCGAGGTCTCCGGGCCGCGCCTGACCGTGCACCCCACCGCGGGGCTCTCGCTGCTCGAGGTCGAGGTCGGTTCGCCCCGCCGTCGCCTCGTCGCCAAGATGTTCATCGACGTGACCCTCGCCGCGATGGCGCTCCTGGTCTTCGCCCCCGTCATCGCGGTCGCCGCGATCGCGGTGCGGGCCACCAGCAAGGGTGGTGCCTTCTACAAGCAGACCCGCGTCGGCATCGACGGTCGCCCGTTCACCATGTGGAAGCTGCGCACCATGTACTCCGACGCCGACCAGCGCCGCGAGGCGCTGCTCGACTCGCGCATCGGCGACGGCGTGATGTTCAAGATGGCCGAGGACCCCCGCGTGACGCGCGTCGGCAAGGTGCTCCGCCGGTACTCGCTGGACGAGCTTCCCCAGCTGTTCAACATCCTGCACGGCGACATGGCCCTCGTCGGCCCTCGCCCGCCGCTGCTCGAGGAGGTGGAGGCGTACGAGGACCAGGTCCAGCGTCGGCTCCATGTCCGCCCGGGCCTGACCGGGCTGTGGCAGGTCAGCGGTCGTTCGAACCTCGGCTGGATGGAGTCGGTCCAGCTCGACCTGCGGTACGTCGACAACTGGTCCGTCACGATGGACATGCTGATCCTCTGGAAGACCGCTCGCGCGGTCGTCACGGGGAACGGCGCGTACTGACGACGCAGACATCGCCCGGGTGAATCGATCCCATCCGGACCCGGTCGGGCAGTGCACGACCTAGGCTCGCCGCGCGCGAATCAGAGCCCACGACGAGCGAGGAGACCCGATGAGCGAGCCGAAGGCCCCCATCCGTCGGAACCTCTCGATCGCGATGGTCGGGACGCGGGGCGTGCCGGCGCGGTACGGAGGTTTCGAGACCGCCGTCGAAGAGGTCGGGCGCCGGCTCGCCGCCCGGGGTCACTCGGTGCGCGTGTACTGCCGGTCGCAGGACGAGCCCGCCCGTGACGAGTACCTGGGCATGGAGCTGGTGACGCTCCCCGCGATGCGCAGGCGCTCGCTCGAGACGCTCAGCCACACCGCTCTGTCGGTCGCCCACCTGGCGGCGCACCGCACCGACGTCGCCTTCGTGTTCAATGCCGCGAACTCGCCGCTCCTGCCGGTGCTGCGCGCGCGACGGATCCCGGTCGCCACCCACGTCGACGGGCTCGAGTGGAAGCGCGCCAAGTGGGGCGGCACCGGGCGTCGGTACTACCGGACGGCCGAGGGCCTCTCCGTGCGCTGGTCGGACGGTCTGATCGCCGACGCCCGAGGCATCAGCGACTACTACGACGCCGAGTTCGGCGCCGTGACGAGCCTGATCACGTACGGCGCGCCGCTGCTGATCGACCCGCCGGACGACAAGCTCTCGCAGTTCGGTGTCGTCCCGGGCGGGTACCACCTCGTCGTCGCGCGGTTCGAGCCCGAGAACCACGTCGACGTCGCCGTCGCGGGGTACGTCCGTTCCGCTGCCCGGCTGCCCCTTCTCGTCGTGGGGTCCGCCCCGTACGCCGACGAGTACACCGCGAAGGTGCGCGGCGCGGCGGGGGACGACGACCGCGTGCGCCTCCTCGGTGGCGTCTGGGACCAGGACGCGCTGGACCAGCTCTACGCGCACGCCTTGACCTATGTGCACGGGCACTCGGTGGGCGGCACCAACCCGTCGCTGCTGCGTGCCATCGGTGCCGGCACCTCGACGATCGCCTACGACGTCTCGTTCAACCGCGAGGTGCTGGGCGTGCCGGGCCGGTACTTCACGTCCGCCGACGACGTGGCGGCGGCGCTCGCGGAGGCCGAGTCCGACCCCGCCGCCGCGGAGGCACGGGGCAAGGCACTGCAGGACCGTGCGCGCGACTACGACTGGGACGACGTCGCTCGCGGGTACGAACGGCTCGCCTACGAGCTGCGCAACCGGACGGCGCCAGGTCCTCAGCGCAGTCGCCGCAGCACCACCGACACTCCGACCGCCGCGAGGAACTGATGAGCCAGACGACGGGCCCGGCCACGAGCTACCGGGACACGGTCCGGCTCCTCGCCGGTGCCCAGAAGGGCGCCGCGCGCAGCGCGCCCGCGTACTCGCGATTCGTGAACCGTCGACTGGGCCGGCTGCTCGCAGCGTGGGCGTACCGGCGAGGTCTGTCGCCGAACGCGGTGACCGGGCTGAGCGCGCTCGCGACGTTCTCCGGTATCGCGCTGCTCGCCCTGTTCGCGCCGTCGTGGATCGTCGGCGCTGCGGTCGCGCTGCTCCTCGTCCTCGGCTACGCCCTCGACTCGGCCGACGGTCAGGTCGCGCGGCTCACCGGTCGGGGGTCACCCGCCGGGGAGTGGCTGGACCACGTCGTCGACGCGACCAAGATCTCCGCGATGCCGCTGGCCCTCGCCGTAGGCCTCTATCGCTTCGACACCGTCGCGGTCGGCTGGCTGGCCGTCCCGCTCGTGCACGCCGTC
The DNA here is from genome assembly GCF_056404795.1 of Cellulomonas sp. P2_B4. NCBI lineage: Bacteria > Bacillati > Actinomycetota > Actinomycetes > Micrococcales > Cellulomonadaceae > Cellulomonas > Cellulomonas sp. P2_B4. The sequence continues at coordinate 88,568 of NZ_JBFUDI010000008.1, read as the reverse complement.
GCCGGTGCCGTCTTCTTCTTCGCGATGATCCTCACCGAACAGCTGCGTCGCGCCCACGGGGTGCAGAGCACTGCCTCGACCGAGGGCCGGGCGCCGTGGCTGCGCTCGCTGCTCGTCATCCCGACCGATTACGGCGTCCTGTGCCTGTCGTTCTTCCTATTCGGGGCGCCGACCGTGTTCTTCGGGGTCTACACGGTGATCGTCGCGTGCACGGCGGCATTTACCTGTGCGGCAGCAGTGAAGTGGTTCCGTGAGATTGGTCACCTCGGCGCATAAGCGGAATTGCCGCTTTGTCCGATTTGACGCCGGATCCACATCTTGCGCCCGGGCGCGGGGGACCGCGACGGTCCGAGCTTCTCTGTGCGGCCCGGTCAGAGCTAGTTGTCACGACTCGTGTCACGCGCTCTGTTACAGCGTGAGTGAGCGTGGGTAAGCGGTTGCTCGCCCGGTCGGCCTGTCACGGGCTACTCCGATCGGGCGAACGACGCGCGACGACCGTCCACATGTTGGACAAACGACCAGGTATTTCTGAGAGTGTCGCAGATCACAACCGCAGCGATATGTCCGTGTGATAGTCGGGCCGCCGACAATGACTCCGCAGATCAGCCATTCGTGACGTTTCGGAATGTCCGGTTTGCCCATTGGCGGGCGTCGTCTCCTCAGTTGTCACGAGACCTGGGGATAGGTTCTGTCACACGCGTTCTGACACCTAGGGTCCTCGGCTAGCACTCGTCCCCCGAGTGAGAGCGAGCCCCTAGGAGAGATTCGAATGAGCATTCGCAGGCAAGAGACGGAGCGCCATCAGCGCTCCCGCGACGCGCGCCGCGACGGTGTGTCAGCGCGTCCCCGGTTCGTCCGCAAGCCGTCCGTCTGGGCGGGCGCCCTGGTCGCCGCGCTGACGATGGGCGTCGTCGCCGTCGCCACCGGCCCTGCGGCCTCCGCGGCCCAGACCGAGACCCAGGCCGTCGGATCGACGCTCCTCGACTACCAGCTGGTCGGGTCCAACACCTCGGTCGTCGTCCCGCTCAAGGGTGTGCCGGCCGACGCGACCTCCGCGACGTTCGAGCTGACCGCCAAGTACGCGTACAAGGCCACGAACCTGTCGATCTGCCCCGGCACCGTCGTCACCGACGCGTGCAAGGCGGCACCCTCCTTCGTGACGCCCGTGCAGACCCAGGGCACCACAACCGTGACGGTCCCGCTTGCGGGCGCCGGTGGCAACGTCGTCCTGTACAACTCCGTCGCCAGCGTCCGCGCGACCCTCAAGCTCACCTCCGTGCAGATCCCGCTCGTCGAGGTGCCCCGCGACTACGCGACGAACGTGCTGCTGCCGTCGGGAACGGCGCAGACGATCGACCTCGCCGACCTGCCCAGCACGGTCTCGACCGCGACGTTCACGGTGTCCGCGAAGTACGCGTACAAGGCGTCGAACATCTCGGTCTGCGCCGGAGCCACCGCGACGCCTGAGTGCCTCGCAGCGCCCGCGCTCGTCACGCCGGTCCAGTCCCTCGGCTCCGCGAAGGTCACCGTCAACCTCGCCGGTGCCGGCCGCAAGGTCACGCTGCAGAACTCGGTCGCGAGCGCGCGTGTCTGGCTGGTCCTCAACTCCTACACGACGACCGCGGGCAGCACCGTGACGTCGCCGGTCGCCGTTCCGACGCCGACCCCGACCCCGACGCCGACGCCGACGCCGACGCCCACGCCGACGCCGACCCCGACGCCCACGCCGACGCCGACCCCGACGCCGACGCCGACCCCGACGCCGACCCCGACGCCGACGCCCACGCCGACCCCGACGCCGACCCCCGTGCCGAAGCCGGGCCCGGCGGGCGCGACGAACACCGGTGTCCCCGCCGGCACCAACCTGACCGTCCACGAGGGCAACCTGACGGTCTCGGTGGCGAACACCGTCATCAACGGGCTGGACATCCACGGGTTCGTCACGATCGCCGCGCCCGGCGTCGTGATCAAGAACAGCATCATCCGTGGTGCGTACACCGAGTACGACAAGGGCCTGGTCATGCTCTCCAAGACGACGCCGTCGAGCGTCACGATCCAGGACTCAGAGCTGGTCCCGACCTACGAGTCCGCGCACGTCCGCGGCATCATCGGCGCGAACTTCACTCTGACCCGGGTCAACATCCACCGGGTGATCGACCAGGTCCTGATCACCGGTGACAACGTCACGGTCCAGAACTCCTGGCTGCACGACAACCTGTACTACGAGCAGGACCCCAACTACAACAACACCCCGTCGCACAACGACAACATCCAGATCTCGATCGGGAAGAACCTCCGGTTCCTCAACAACACCATGAACGGCACCAAGAACGCCGCGATGATGGTGACGCAGGACCGCGGGACCGTGACCGACCTGGTGTTCTCGGGCAACAACGTCGACGGTGGCGCCTGCTCGATCAACCTCGCCGAGAAGGCCTACGGCCCGCTCAGCGGACTGACCATCAAGGACAACGTCTTCGGTCGGAACACGAAGGTCGCCAACTGCGCGATCCTCTCGCCGTCGACGACGACGCCTCTGCTCACGCTCGGCAACAACACCTACACCGACGGTGCGGCGGTGACCGTCCACCGCGGCTGACGCGACAGCCACGCGGCTCCGGCCGTGTTCGATGCCCGTCACTCCCTTTCCGGGGTGGCGGGCATCGTCGTGGGTGCCGGTCGTGTGATTCCGGACGCACACGCGTGTCTCGAACGGGTGATGCCCAGGCGCCCGGTGTATAGGAGGTGCCCGGCGCCGGAGACAACCTGCGCACCGCCTGCTCAATCTCTCTACTCGCGAGCTGCCGGACCGACACGTGCGGGTGGCTCCTGAGCGGTGCGCGACTGGGCCGATCGGGTCGGTGAACCGCGAGTCCGTGCTTCTTGACCGTTTCCGGCCACCCTCCCGGGTGGACCGCCGGCGGCCGCGGCGGCCATCCGTGGAGGGCGACCGGATGCGGCGGGAGGCACTGGATGTCGGCTCGACGCGGCTCGGCGGGTGGTCATTCCTCACCCGACCCCGTAGGTTGACCGGAACTTCCGAGGGCCAAACGGGTGATCCCGGTTGCCACCCGACGTCCGCATGTTGGACAGGCGACCATATTTCCCGTCGGAGTGATGCAGGTCACAGGTGGCGGAGATTTGTCCGGGTCCTGTCGGTATCTCCCGAAGGAGTTGGCTGATCAGCGGACGAAGGCTGTTCAGCGTGTCCGAAATGCCCCCCACGGGCATCCGAGCAACCGTGCAGGGAATCAGAGCCAGACGGTTCTGCCCCTGTCCGGTTAACCCCTAGGCTCCCGAATCAGCACTCACCCGACCGTGCGAGCAGCGAGCCAAGGAGGCACCCATGACAGTTCCCCGGCACGCCACGCGTGAACGAACGGCCCCGTCCCGCGGCATCCCAGCAGCAGTCCGAAACCTCTCCTCGACGTCCCGTCGAACCCAGATCTGGGCAGGTGCAGTAGCCGCCGTCCTGGCCGTCACCGCGTTCTCGATCACCACCGGAGAGCGCGCGAGCGCAGCCACCGTCACGCAGGTGGCCTCCGGCACGGTCGTCGGGTCGCAGGTGCTCGCGCCCCGTGCGAGCGTCGTCGCCACCCTTCCATCCGCACCCCCCAACGCCGTCTCGGCGACCTTCGAGGTCACCGGTCGCTGGGCCTGGCGGTCGACCAGCATCTCGGTGTGCCCCGGCACGCTGGTGACCGACGCGTGCAAGGCATCGCCGGCACTGGTGACCCCCGTGCAGTCGCTGGGCACCGCGACCGTGACGGTCCCGCTGGCCTCCGCGGGCGGCAAGATCGTCGTCTACAACTCGCTGGCGAGCGTCCGCGTCAGCGTCAAGCTCGTCTCGTACACCGTGCCGACGGTCGACACGTCGACCAGCTACGTCGACAACGTCGTGATGGCCCCCAAGACGTCCAGGACGGTGACGCTCAGCGGCGTCCCGTCCAACGTGGCCACGGCGACGTTCACGGTCTCGGCGAAGTACGCATGGACGCCCACCAAGATCTCGGTCTGCGCAGGCTCGACGGCCTCCGCGGAGTGCATCGCCAAGCCCGCGCTCGTCAGCCCGACGCAGTCGCTCGGCAAGGCGACGGTCACCCTGAACATGACGGGAGCCGACCGCAAGGTCACGGTGTACAACTCCACGGCCAGCGCTCGCGTCTGGCTCGTGCTCACGGGCTTCACCACGACTCCCGCCGGGGCGACAGCGCCTCCGCCGGTAGCCGCGCCGACTCCGACGCCGACTCCGACGCCGACTCCTTCCCCGACGCCGACTCCGTCCCCGACGCCGACACCCGCTCCGGCTCCGGACCCCGCACCGGCTCCCGCTCCGGCACCGGCACCGGCTCCGGCACCGGCTCCGGCACCGGCACCGGCTCCGGCGCCCGCACCGGCTCCGGCACCGGCACCTGCTCCCGCGCCCGCTCCGGCTCCCGCGCCGTCAGGCGGACGCCCGGGTGCGACGAACACCGGCGTCCCCGCCGGGACGCCGCTGACCGTCGCCAACGGTGACATCCGCGTGACGACGCCCAACACGGTGATCGATTCGATGGACATCCGCGGGTTCGTGGTGGTCGCCGCCCCCGGCGTCGTCATCAAGAACAGCATCATCCGCGGTGCGGCCACGGACTACGACCGGGGCCTGGTCATGGTCGCGGCTGGTTCGGGCAGCGTCACGATCCAGGACTCCGAGCTCGCGCCCACCACCGAGAGCTACCACATCCGCGGGATCATCGGCGCGAACTTCACGCTGACCCGGGTCAACATCCACCACGTGATCGACCAGGCGCTGATCACCGGTGACAACGTGACGATCCAGAACTCGTGGTTCCACGACAACTCGTACTGGGCGCAGGACCCGAACTACAACAACACCCCCTCGCACAACGACAACATCCAGATCTCGATCGGGAAGAACCTGCGGTTCGTCAACAACACCCTGACCGGCACGAAGAACGCGGTCATGATGGTGACGCAGGACCGCGGGACGGTGACGGACCTGCAGTTCAACGGGAACTACGCCGATGGTGGCGCCTGCTCGGTGAACCTCGCCGAGAAGTCCTATGGTCCGCTGCGGGGGCTCTCGTTCAAGGACAACGTGTTCGGCCGGAACACGAGGGTCGCCGACTGCGCGATCATCGCGCCGGGCACCACGGCCCCGCTGCTCGCGCTGAGCAACAACGTGTACACCGACGGCAAGCCGGTGGTCGTGCACAAGGGCTGACCAGCACGAGCACTCCACGAAGCCCCCGGACCGCCCGTCGGTCCGGGGGCTTCGTCGTGCCGGGAGCAGGCGAGGCCGTCCGCCCGGGAGCAGCACGACCGACCTCGTAGCCCAGGACCGGTGCAGCGCGACCAGGCTCGCGCCGCTCAGGGCACGGTGCAGCACGACCGGACCCGCGTCGCTCAGGCTCGGTGCAGCGCCAGCTTCACGGCGAAGGTCACGTCGAGCACGTCCCGCCGCAGCGGCCGGATCACGAGGCATCCGACGCCGAGGACCAGGACGTAGACGACGGCCTCGATCCCGAGGGCGGCCCAGGGCGACGCCGGGTCGATCGCGTACGCGGTCAGGTAGGCGGCCAGACCGCTGACCGTGAACGCGGTCAGGGTGCGCAGAGCGCCGCCGATCAGGGACCAGAGCTGGACCGGGGTGTGCCGCGACAGCCACCACAGCGACAGGGGCCAGGACAGCATGGGGGCGAGCGCGAAGCCGGCGGCCACGCCGACCGTCCCCCAGTGGCTGCCACCGACGACGCACACGATCTTGATCGCCGCGGACACCAGCGTGTACCGCAGGAGGACCCCGGTCAGCCCTCGGGCCAGGTACACCCAGTACCCGACGTACGCGAGCGTCGCGAACGCGCCGGCGACGGCGAGCAGGCGGATCAGGGGTGTCGCGGCCAGCCATTGGGCGCCGAGCAGGATGTCGGTCAGGGGCTCCGCCGCGGCCACGACGAAGGCCAGGCCGGCGACGAGCCCGTAGGCGAGCGCGAGCTGCCCTCGGCGCACGAACTCCGCGAAGCGCACCGGGTCGTCGCGCAGCCGGCTCAGGATGGGCAGCGCGACCGTCGTCGTCGGGGAGCGCAGCTGCGACAGCGTCGACATGAGCAGCTGGTAGGCACGGTTGTAGAGGCCGAGCTGGGTGGCGCCGAACCGGACGCCGATGGTGAGCGAGTCGACGTTGTTGCTCGCGTACGCGACCAGCTGGGTGGCCATCAGGTTCCAGCCGAACGAGAGGAGCCCGCGCATCGGCACGCCCCGTCGGGGGAGCCCGGGTTTCCACGGCGCGACGATCAGCACGCCGATCAGCAGCGCGAGCGCCGCGGTGAGCTGCTGGCCGACGAGCGCCCAGTACCCGGCGCCGAGCAGTGCCATGACGATGGCGACCGCCAGCGCGACGACCGCGCTGCCGACGTCGATGACGGCGAGCCGGGCGAAGGCCATGCGGCGCGTCAGGTCCGCCCGGAACTGCGTGGCCATGCCGTTGAACAGGAACGTGAACGCCAGGGCGTGCACCACCTGCACGAGGTCGGGCTCGCCGTAGAGGTGCGAGATCGGGACGGCGAGCGACGCCGTGAGGACGCAGAGCAGAGCGCCGATGCCGGAGTTCAGCCAGAAGAGGTTGCTGCGCTGCGCCACGCTGAGCGTCTTGGCCTGGATGGCCGCCGACGAGAGCCCGAAGTCGCGGAACAGCTCGCCGATCCCGGTCACCGCGGTGACCATCGCGATCAGTCCGTAGTCGGTGGGGGAGAGCAGTCGGGCCAGGACGACGACGCCGCCCACCTGCAGCACGATGCGGATCGCCTGGCCGCCGATCGTGACGAAGGCGCCGCGGGCCGCTCGGCGGCCCATGCCGCGCACGTCCTTGCCGTACTCGGCCGGACCTGCCGTGACGGACTCGGCGTCCTGGTCCGCGGGGCTCATCGGCGCAGTGCCGCCCGCAACGCGTCCTGCGCCGGGACCAGCAGCTCGTCGGCGCGGGTGCGGACCTTCTCGGCCTCCGCCCAGAGCCCGGGGTCCCCGACGCGCTCGAGCACCTCGCCCGAGGGGTCCTGCGACGTGCGCAGGTCGACGGTGTGGGACCAGTCGAGCGCGTCGAGCAGGGGCGCGAACTTGCGGGAGTAGGCGAGCGGAAGCGCCGGGACGCCCATCGAGAGGGCATTCAGGCACGCATGCATGCGCGAGCCGATCACGAGCTCGCCCGACGCGATCACCGCACGGACGTCGTCGAGGTCGGTCGGGACGACCACCTCGACCTCGGGGTGGCGCTCGGCGACGGCGCGCACGGCGGGGACGTCGTTGTCGGCGAGCGGGGAGTCGAGCACGTGGGCGAGCAGGGTGACCCGCCGGCCCGCTGCGAGCAGGCGCGTCGTCAGGTCGTCGATCGTGCGCTGGTACGCCGGGCCGTCGACGTGCGGGCTACCGTTCCAGAGCAGTCCCGACACGTTCAGCAGCACGTCACGCGTGTGGGTGAGCTCGGGCACGGGCAGGGCGAACACGACGTCGGTGGTGAGGATGTCGACGTCGCGGCCCAGGGCGTGCGCTGCGGCGGCGCTCTCCGGGTCGCGTGCCATCGTCACGGCGGAGCCCTTGAGCGAGTGCCGCGCGAGCGCCCGGCCGGTGCGGGTGGTGAACGGCCCGATCGTCTGCGGACCCAGCACCACCGGGACGCCGGCGCGCTTGGCCAGGTCGGCGAACGCCGCCATCGTCGCGAGGCGCTTGGTGCCGTAGATGTCCGCGAAGCTGTCGCCGGACCGGGTGTCGATCACCAGGTCGTAGGTGGCCAGCCAGTCGCGCACCTGGTGCCGGTCGACGTGCTCGCGCACGAGGCTGCGCAGGCTGCCGACGGGGACCGGCGAAGCGCCCTTGCCGAAGTTCTGGAAGTCGACGTCCACGTCGCCGAACGTGCTGCGGGCCAACGCCGCCGAGCCGTGCGCGAGCGCACGGACCCCGAGGTTGCGAGACCGGTCGTCGGCCCAGGCGACGAGCACCCGCATGCGTTACCTCCTGGTCGGGGCGAAGGACGTCCCATGTATTTGAGACGCCAAATCTAGTTGTCGAGACGATGCCCGAAGCGTCCGAAATGGGGTGAACTGTCCGGGCGTTCGGATGAACTACCCGGCAGCAGAGCTGAGCAGGCGGGCGATCCGCTCGTCGTACAGCGCGGTGCCGAACCGCTCGTGGGCGTCCGCCTCCCCGCGGGCGCCGAGCGTGGCCCGCAGCGTGTCGTCGGCGATCAGCCGGTCCACCGCGTCCGCGAGCGCGACCGGGTCACCCGGTTCGACGAGCAGGCCCGTCTCCTCGTCGCGAAGCACCTCGGTGAGACCCTGCACGCGGGAGGCGACGACGGGCCGGCGGGCCAGGAGCCCCTCGACGGCGGTGTTGCCGAACGGCTCGGTGCGTGACGGGACCAGGACGACGTCGCAGCCGGCGAGCTCGTGCCAGGTCGGGTTCACGTACCCGAGCAGCGAGACCCGGCCGGCGAGGTCCGGCTCGGACGCCCGGGCGCGCAGCTCCTCCTCGTACCACTCGTACCCGGGGAACACGGTCCCGCAGACGCTGATCGTCACGTCCCGGCCGCGGCGGACCAGCTCGCCCACGGCGTCGAGCGCGACGTCGATCCCCTTGCGCGGGGAGAGCCGGCCGATCACGGCGAGGTGCCACGGGTCGCCGGCGGAGCGGGTGCGCGCGGATGGGGGTTCCGGAGGCCCGGGGACGCCGTTGTGGACCACGGTCACCCGGCCCGCCAGCCGCGGGAGCGTCTCGGTGACGACGGAGGCGGCGGCCGCGCTGTTGGCGACGATCTCGCGGGCGAGCGCGAGCGGTGCGTTGAGCACGAGGGAGACGAGCGGGTGCTGGTCCAGCTCGGCCTCGTGCACGTGGGCCAGCGACGGGCGCCGCGCGAGGCGACCGGCGACGAGCCACCACGGGATGGTCACCGTGTTGACGTAGAGCAGGTCGGCGCGGGTCGAGCGCAGCAGCCGGACGGCGCCGACCGTCGCCGCGGTGGCCTGCCAGGCGAGCCGCAGGATGCGCAGCGGGTGCAGCAGCGACTTGCGCAGGACGGGGAACGGGACGACGCGGACTGTCGCGCCGCTCGCCTGCGCCAGCTCGACCAGCGGCCCGGTCGCGGGCAGGACCAGCAGCACGTCCCAGCCGTCGGCCCGGGCCGCCTCGATCGAGCGGAGCATCTGGCGGTCCGAGCCGTACAGGTCGGGCGACGGGTGCGCCAGGACGAGCCGTCTCATGCGGCCCGCCCTCCGTGGCGCGCGACGAACCAGGCGCCCTCGCTCGTCCCGCGGATCGCGGCCCAGACGGGGCCGGGGGAGCGGAGCAGCTGACGACGGCCGCCGCGCAGCAGGACCTCCCACGCGAAGGCGGGGGCGCGCAGCACCCAGCGGCGCTGCGCGGCGCGGTCGAGGTTGCGGGCGGCGAAGACGAGCCTGCTGCGGCAGTTGTGCCGGTAGTAGACGTCGGACTTGCGACGTGTCCCGGAGTGGTCCTGCGTCCCGCCGACCTCGTGCACGGCCGTGAGGTCGTCACGCACGACGAGGTGGCGACCGGTCGTCGTCATGCGGAAGGAGAGGTCGACGTCCTCCCAGTAGAGGAAGAACGCGTCGTCGAAACCTCCCACGTCCGACCAGGTGGAGACCGTCATCGCGAAGCACGCCCCGCTGATCCACGCGACGGGTCCGGCGCGCAGACCGGTGGTCCGGCCCCGCGTGAGGTCGAGCTCGCCCCCGACGGACCAGACGCGCCCGTCGGAGCGGACGATCCGGGGACCGACCAGCACGGACGGGTCCGACCGGGCCGCATCGAGGAGAGCCCGCGCGGCGTCCGCGTCGAGACCCAGGTCCGGGTTGAGCACGAGGAAGGTGTCGCAGCCGAGCGCGACCGCCTCGGTCACGCCCCGGTTGACCCCGGCGCCGAAGCCGTCGTTGGGCGTCTGCACCAGGTGCCACCTGCGCGAGCTGGCCACCTCGAAGGCGGCGGCGCGCGACTCCTCGGTGGTCGAGTTGTCGACCACGACGACCTGGGCCTCGAGCTCCGCGGCGAGCGGTGCGAGGTACTGCTCGAGCATCGCGTGGGACCCGTGGTTCACGACGACCACGGCGCTGCGTCCGTCCACGCGCTCGCCTCCCCTGTGTCGCCGCCGGTGGGTGCGCCGGAGAGCCCGGCGGGTCGGAGCGTATCTCGGGGGCACGGGCGTGCAGAGCGGGGCGGTCGGGTGAATCGGTAGCATCCGGGCACGACCAGACGGGAGCGACCATGGCGGACGGCAGCACGAGGGCGACGACCGGTCGGCTGCGCGTCCTCGAGTCGTTCGGTCCGCCACGGCAGACGACGAACCCGCACTCGGTGCTCCTGCTCGACGCGCTGCGGCACCACGCGGACGTCGAGACGTTCACCTGGAAGCGGGCCCTGACGTCGCGGTACGACGTGTTCCACGTGCACTGGCCCGAGGTCGTCGTCACCAAGAGCACGTGGCCGCGGCGGCTCGCGGCGTGCCTGCTGCTGGCCGTCGCGCTCGTCCGGTTCCGGCTCCGCCGGACGGCGATCGTCCGGACGGCGCACAACGTGGCGCCGCACGAGGACAAGGACGTCGTGACGCGGGCGGTCCTGCGGCTGACCAACCGGTGGACCACCTGGTGGATCCGCCTGAACGGCACGACGCCGACGCCCTCGGGCGTGCCCGCGACGACGATCCCGCTCGGCGACTACGGCGACTGGTACTCCGGCCACGCGCGCGGCGACGCGCAGCCCGGTCGACTGTTGTTCTTCGGTCTGATCCGGCCCTACAAGGACGTTCCCACCCTGCTGCGCGCGTTCGGCCGGGTTCCCGACGAGGATGCGCGCCTCGTCGTCGCGGGAAAGCCGTCGTCGCCGGAGGTGGAGCGAGAGGTCCGGGCTGCGGCGACGGGCGACGAACGCGTCGAGCTCCATCTGGGGCACGTCGCCGACGCCGACCTCGCGGCGTCGGTCGCGGCGGCCCAGCTCGTCGCCCTGCCGTACCGCGAGATGCACAACTCGGGCGCCGTCCTGCTCGCCCTCACCCTGCGCCGGCCGGTGCTGGTCCCCGCGAACGCCGTCACGGACGCGATGGCGGACGAGGTCGGTGCCTGGTGGGTGCAGCGCTTCGACGGCGACCTGACGCCCGATGTCCTGACGGCCGCGCTCGCGGCGACCACGGACGGCCCGCCCGAGCCGCCCGACCTGTCGGCCCGCAGCTGGGACGCCCTGGCGGTGCGGCACGTCGCGGTGTTCCGGGACGCCGTGGCGCGGGTCCGGCGCGGGTGAGCAGTGGGGTGAATCACGCCGTGGGCCGGGGATCGGGCGATGACGCGAAACGGACATTGCTGCACACTCAGTCCATCCCTCGTGAATGGAGTCGCCGGTGTCACGACCCCTCCCCGCCGCTGCTGACCTGGGCGACCAGGTGAGTGCCCAGGTGCTGGGCGTGACGATCGCGATGCTCACCTACCGTCGCCCGGACGATCTGCGCGCGGTCGTCCCGCTGCTGCTCGAGCAGGCGTCGCAGGTCTCGGACCGCGTCGAGCTGCTCGTCGTCGACAACGACCCCGACGGCGGCGCCGCGGGGACGGTCGCGGCGTTCGGCGACCCGGTCCGCTACGTGCACGAGCCGACGCCGGGCATCGCGGCGGGCCGCAACCGAGCGCTGGACGCGTCCGGGGGCGCGGACCTGCTGATCTTCATCGACGACGACGAGCGCCCGACGCCCGGCTGGCTGGCCTTCCTGCTCGACGCGTACCGGTCGTCCGGTGCCGCGGCCGTCGTGGGACCCGTCGTCTCCGAGATGGCGGTACCGCTGGAGCCCTGGGTCGAGGCCGGTCGGTTCTTCGACCGGCGGCGCCTGCCCACCGGAACGCCCATCGACGTGGCCGCGACCAACAACCTGCTCCTCGACATGACGGTCGTGCGGCGCCTCGGCCTGCGCTTCGACGCGGCGTTCGGCCTCAGCGGTGGTTCCGACACCCTCTTCACGCGGCAGCTCGCAGCCAGCGGCGCCGCGATGGTGTGGTGCGACGAGGCGATCGTCACCGACGTCGTCCCTGCGGAGCGCACGACCCGGCAGTGGGTGCTGCACCGCGCACGCCGGAGCGGGAACTCGGCGAGCCGGTGCGAGGTCGTCCTCGCCGGGAGCGCGCCGAAGCGGTTCGCCGTCCGCGCGCGATGCGTGGCCCTCGGCGCGCTGCGCGTGGTCACGGGAACCGGACGGTCGGTGCTCGGGCGCGTCGCCCGGTCGGACGTGCACGACGCCAAGGGGCAGCGCACGGCTGCGCGGGGCCGCGGCATGATCTCGGGGGCGCTCGGCAGCGTCGTCTTCGACTACGCGCGCTGATGACCCACGCCGTCACGGTGTCCAGGACGCACGTCGCGGCCGCGTCCGAGCGGCGGCGGGCGGCGCTCGCCGGTCTCCTCGGTGCCGTCGTCGTGGCCATCGGGTCCTGGGTACCGGCGCTGTGGACCGACGAGGCGGCGACGATCTCGGCGTCGACCCGGAGCCTGCCCGAGCTCTGGCGGATGGCCCACACGATCGACGCCGTGCACAGCACGTACTACCTGCTCATGCACGGCTGGATCGCGGTCGCCGGTCAGAGCGAGCTCGCCCTGCGCGCGCCGAGCGCGATCGCGGTCGGGGTCGCCACGACCGGCGTCTACCTGCTCGCGGTCCGGCTGGGCTGGTCGTCGTACGCACCGGCCGCCGCCGCCGCGTTCGTCCTGATGCCCCGCGTCGCCTGGATGGGGATCGAGGCTCGCCCGTTCGCGTTCGCGACCGCCGCCGGGGTGTGGGCCACCTACGTGCTGCTGGTGGCGCTCCGCCGGGGGCGTGCGCGGTGGTGGGTCGCCTACGGTGCGCTCGTCGCGCTCGCCATCCTGTTCAACCTCTACCTCGTGCTTCTCGTCGGTGCCCACCTGGTGTCGCTGCTGCTCACGCACCGTTCGGACCGGCGGATCCTCGTGCGCTGGCTGCTCGCGGCAGGCGTCGGCACCGCCGCGACGTTGCCGATGGTGCTCGCAGCGCTCGGCCAGACCGGGCAGATCGGCGTCGCGCCCCGATCCCTGGCGGAGCTGGCCCGCAACGTCGTCGTGAACCAGTGGTTCCTGGGCGAGACACCGACGGTCTACTCGCGCGGCGCCGACCTCGCGGCCACGGACCCATCCGTGCACGTCTGGCAGGTCGCATCCGTCCTGCTCGCGCTCGGGTTCGTGGTGCTCGTCGGCTTCGCCCTGGTGGCAGCCTGGCGTTCCCGCCCTGTCGAGCGCCCGACCGTGGATCTGCTCGCGTGGGCCGTGCCGTGGGTCGTCGTCCCGACGGTCGCCCTGGCGGCCTACGCGATCGTCTCGACCACCTACTCACCGCGGTACCTCGCCTTCACGGCACCCGGGATCGCGCTGCTGGCCGCCTTCGGGCTGGCGTCGCTGCGCCGACATGTCGTCGTGCAGGTCGTCGCTGCGACCGTCCTCGTCTCGCTCGCCATCCCCGTCCTCGTCTCGCAGCGCACCGAGAACGCGAAGAGCGGCTCGGACTGGCGGCAGGTGGCCGAGCGGGTGAGCACGCAGGTCGGGCACGGGGACGGGGTCTACTTCTCGCCGCGCGTCGAGGCGACCGGTCCCGAGGTGCGGCTGACCACACGGGGCATCGCCGTGGCCTACCCCGAGCCGTTCGCCGGCACCGTCGACCTGACACAGCTGACGACGCCGGTCGAGGCGGGCGACCTGTTGGGCACCTCGTCGACGATCGAGGATGCGACCGCGCGACTGGCCGGCGTGGACCGGCTCGTCGTCATCCGTCGGCACGACTACCCGCAGACCGCTGCGGACGCCGACGACGCGGTGCTCCAGGGCGCGGGGTTCGTCAAGGGCGAGACGTGGAACGGGTCCCTCGACGAGGTCGTGACCTTCCAGCGCTGAACGTCCGCCTCGACGTGTGGGCCGTCCTCAGGTCCGTGCGGAGGCCTCGTCGCGGCTGAGCTCGTCGTCCTCTGCGAGCTCGAGCTCGTCGACGTGCTCCCGCTCCGCCAGGGGTTCGTCGAGCTCGGTGCTCTCGTGCTGGTCGACGGGCTCGGTCGTGGCCGGCTCGACCAGCGCGTCGGGCTCCTGAGCCTTCTCGGGGACGTCGACGGCCGCGTGCGAACCGACGCGCTCGGTCTCGACGGGACGGTCGGCCGGCGGCATCGGCTCCGGCACGTCGACGGCCTTGACCTCGGGAACCGGGGTCGCGGGTGTCGGCAGCTCGCCTGCAGCGATGGCGGCGAGGCGAGCGGCCGCCTGGGTCCGGGGCTCGGTGGTCGTGCCGCGGCGACGACGGCGACGCGACCTCTTGTTCCTCGTGCTGTACGTGTAGCTGTAGCTGTACGAGTCGCCGCGCCCCGTTCGTACCTTGTTCAGGACGATCCCGAGGCACGTCACCTCGATCGCGTCGAGGGAGGCCAGGGCGTCGCGCAGCTCGTGCCGCCGAACCTTCGACGACCCCGCGACGACGATGACGCCGTCGGTCTGTCGGCCGAGGACCGCCGCGTCGGTGACGGCGAGCATGGGGGGCGCGTCCACGACGACGAAGTCGTACTCCGCGCGGGCGGCCGCGATGAACCGGGTCATCGCCTCGGACTCCACCAGGTGTCCGGGGTTCGGGGGCGTGGCCCCGGCCGTGATGACGTCGAGGTTCGGCGCACCCCACGGCTGCACGACCTCGTCCATGGTGGCCTCGCCGACCAGGACGGTCGACAGGCCCGCGCTGCCCTCGAGCCCGCACTCCATCGCGATGCTCGAGCGTCGCAGGTCGGCGTCGACCAGCAGCACGCGCTTGCCCTGCTCGGCCATGGTCAGCGCGAGGTTGATCGACGTCAGCGACTTGCCCTCGTTGGGCACCGCCGAGGAGATGACGACGACCGTCACAGGCTTGGAGACGTTGAGGAACTGCAGGTTGGTACGAACGCGCCGGTAGGACTCGGCCAGCGGGGCGTGCGGGAACACCATGATCGCCCGGGCGCCGTGCTTCCGGATCGCCTTGTCCTGCGGGATGGTGCCCAGCAGCGCGCGCTCGGGCTCGGTCGGCAGGTCCTTGACCGTACGGACGCGCGTGTCGAGGCGGGCGACGAGCAGCGCGATCACGACGCCGATGGCCAGCCCGCCGACGAGACCCGTCGCGACCTTCATCTTCTTGTTCGGGGAGAACGGGGCGGTCGGCGCGGTGGCGGGCGCGACGACGTTCATCTTGACGGTCGCGGCTCCGCTCTCCGACGTCGGCGAGAGGTCGACGACGGTCTCCGAGAGGTGCGCGGCCACCGAGTTCGCGATCGCGGCGGCCCGGTCGGGGTTCTTGGACACGGCCGTGACCTGGATGATGACGGTGTTCAGCGGGGAGGTGGCGCTGACCGCGCCGGCCAGCGCGTGGCTGCTGATCGTCAGACCCAGGTCGTCGACCACAGGGTCGAGGACCTTCGGGGTGGTGGCCAGCTGGACGAACGACTCGACGAGGCTGCGCGTGTAGGTCGACCCCTGGACGAGCTCACCGGTCGTGTCGCCGCGGGCGAGAGACACGTACATCTCGCTGGAGGCGCGGTACAGCGGCGTCGCGGTCTGCGCCTGGTAGTAGCCGATACCTGCGCCGACCACGGCAAGCAGGACGATCACGAGCCAGCGCTTGCGCAACGCGGTGAGGTACTCGTTCATCCCCAAGGACCGAACCTCCGTCTCCAGGCGCCCTCTGCGCTGTGCCCTGCCCGGTGACCTGCGACGAGGTGGAGGCGACGAAGCGCCTGCGCCGGTCCCTCATCGTCTCACGGGACGGTAGCGGGTCTTCCGGTGGCGCGGCTGAAATCCGGCCCGACCCCGCAGAACCCACGGGCTGCCCCCATACACTGGCGCCTCGTCTCGTCCCGTCGGTGCGTGGAGTGTGCGATGTCCGAGCCTGAGAACCCGCAGCCGACCGAGCCGGCGGACGACCCGCGCCGCCTCGCGTGGTGGTGGTGGGCCATCGGTGCGGCGGTCGTCCTCATCGCGCTCGTCCTCGCGGTCGTGCTCACACGTTCCGACGACACGGACACCGCCGCCACCGGGACGGCCTCCACCGCGACCGTCCGCGAGAGCATCGACCCGTCGAAGGGCTCGCCGCCCGACCCCTCGTCGAGCCCTTCGGCCGGCGACGAGACGCCCACGGCGACCCCCGAGGAGCCGACCGCCGAGCCCGAGCCCGCGCCCACGCAGACCGTCCCGGTCGACGAGGAGGGGACGCCGGAGGCCGGCGTCACGGCAGCGGTCAGCAAGATCGAGGCCGTCGAGGGGACCGCGGAGGTTCCCGGCGAGGTGGGCGGTCCGTCCCTGCGCGTCACCGTCCAGATCGACAACCAGACCGGCTCGGAGCTCGACCTCTCCTTCGCCGTCGTGAACCTGTACTACGGCGAAGACATGAAGCCTGCGCTGCCGCTGGGACAGCCGGGGGTCGAGCCCTTCCCGGGCTCGGTCGACGCCGGCGAGTCCGCCTCGGGCACCTACGTGTTCAACGTGCCGGTCGACGAGCGCGACGACATCACGATCGAGCTCGACCTGTCCGTCGACTCGACGGTCGTCCTCTTCCGGGGGCCCGCGGGCGTCTGAGCCGTTCGGGTCGCCCGGTGTCACCCAGTTGGGCGTACCCCGCCGGGGCCATCTGGACGGTCGACCGTCTGCATGTTGGACGGATGTCCGCACGCCAGCGCGAGGTCCGCCGCGAATCACCCCAAATACGGGCAAGTTCACCCAGACTCGATGCCCCTAATGTCCGGTTTCGAGGCTAGTTTCTCCCCCAGTCGCTCCGTGGGCACGTCGTCCTGAGCGTTGACCGGGAGGAGCCGCACATGCAGCCGACGAAGTGGGCCAGGAGGGTCGCCGGCCCCATCGCCGTCGCGGCCCTCGCGTTCGCGGGACTGGCGGTCGCCGCACCGGCGCAGGCCGACACCGCCCCCGTGGACCCGACGACCGAGCCGACCACGGTGACAGCGGACTCGCTGCCGACCGTGCAGATCAACGGCGTCGTGTGGAACCAGCAGATCGTCGGCAACACCGTGTACGTCGCGGGCGACTTCACGAAGGCCCGCCCCGCGGGGGCCGCGGCCGGCACCAACGAGGTGAACCGGACGTACCTGCTGGCCTACAACCTGACCACGGGTGTGCTCGTCCCGGACTTCGCGCCGGTGCTCAACGGCCAGGTCAAGGACCTCGCCCTCTCTCCCGACGGCACGCGCCTGTACGCGGTCGGCAACTTCACCACGGTGGACAGCCAGAACCGCTACCGGATCGCTTCGTGGGACACGGGGACCAAGGCGCTCACGACCTTCAAGCCGACCGTCAACGCCCCGATCTCCAGCGTCGCGGTGACGAGCAACGCCGTGTACTTCGGCGGCACGTTCACGAGCGTCCAGGGCTCGGCGCGCTCGAAGGTCGCGTCGCTGAACCCGGACGGCACGATCCGCCCGTTCACGGCGTCGGTCGCCGGCAGCGTCACGTCGATGACCGCGGCTCCGGACGGCGCCTCCATCGTCATCGGTGGCAGCTTCACCTCCGTCAACGGCGCCGACCCCTACGGCATCGCGCGCCTCGCCGCCGCTGACGGCTCGGTCATCCCGCTCCCGGCGAACGCGTTCGTCCGCAACGGCGGCACGGACTCGGCGATCCTGAGCCTGGAGTCCGACGCGACGAGCTTCTACGGCTCGGGCTACCACTTCGGCGGCGGCGGCAACATCGAGGGCTCGTTCTCCATCAGCTGGGCCACGGGCCAGATGAACTGGGTCGAGGACTGCCACGGCGACACCTACTCGGCGTTCCCGGCCGGCAACGAGGTCTACTCGGCCAGCCACAAGCACTACTGCGGCAACTCGGGAGGGTTCCCGCAGACCAACCCGTGGACGTACTACCGCGCGACCGCGACCAGCAAGAACGCGGTCGGCGTGAACACCCCCGACATCTACGGCTACCCGGACCACGCGGGCCAGCCCAAGCCCCTCTTCCTGAACTGGTTCCCGACGATCAACACGGGCACGTTCACCGGCAAGAGCCAGGGCCCGTGGACCGTGAACGGCAACGCCGACTACGTGCTGTACGGCGGCGAGTTCACGCAGGTCAACGGTTCCGGTCAGCAGGGTCTCGCGCGATTCGCCCGCTCGGCGATCGCCCCCGACCTGCAGGGCCCGCGCCTCTCGGGCGCTCAGTGGGACCTGTCCGCGAACTCGTTCGCCTCGGGCCAGGTGCGCCTGTCCTGGACCACCAACTACGACCGCGACAACGCGACGCTCACGTACAACCTCTACCGGACGAACATCACCACGCCGCCGATCTACACGTCGACCGTGACGACCCCGTTCTGGCAGCCGAAGAACATGGGCTTCGTCGACAAGAACCTGACACCGGGATCCTCCCAGCGGTACCGGGTCGAGGCCGTCGACCCGTTCGGCAACCTGGTGCGCTCGGACTACGTCACGGTCACCGTGAGCAGCGACGGCGCGGCGAGCCCGTACACCGACGCCGTCTGGAACGACAACGCGACGTCCTTCTGGCGGCTCGGTGAGCCGTCCGGCAGCAACGTCTACGACTGGTCGGGCTTCTCCGACTCGACCGCGAACGCCGGTGTGACGCGCGGCGTCACCGGTGCGATCCTCGGCGACTCGAACAAGGCCTCGCACTTCGACGGCTCGGACTCCGGCTTCGCGGCTACCCGTTCGCCCATCGAGGGCCCGCAGGTGTTCTCGATCGAGACGTGGTTCAAGACCACCTCGACCGTCGGCGGGAAGATCGTCAGCTTCGGCAACAACAACACGGGGAACAGCGGCAGCTACGACCGGCACATCTACATCACCCCCGCCGGCAAGGTGGCGTTCGGTGTCTACCCCGGCACGACGAAGATCCTCACGTCGCCGAACACCTACAACGACGGTGCCTGGCACCAGGTCGTGGCCAGCCTCGGCCCGGACGGCCAGAAGCTCTACGTCGACGGCAAGCGCCTCGCGACCGACGCGAGCGTGACCTCGGCACAGAACTACTCGGGCTACTGGCGCATCGGCGGTGACTCGGCGTGGGAGGGCAACAACTACTTCAACGGCGACATCGACGACGTGTCGATCTACTCGAGCCCCCTCACGGCCGCCCAGGTCGACGCGCACTGGGTCGCCTCGGGCCGGACCTCGACCCTCCCGGTCGCCCCGGCCGACGCCTACGGTGCGGCGGTCTTCAACCTCGCGCCCGACCTCTACTGGCGGCTCAACGACGCGAACGGCAGCTCCACGGCCGCGGACGCCGGCCCGCTCGAGAACCCCGGCAACTACCTCGGCGCGGTGAACTACCAGGGCGCTGGTGCCATCTCGGGCACCAACAAGTCGGTGGAGCTTCCCTCGACGGGCGGCACCCACGGGCTCGTCGTCGCGAGCAAGTCGGCGGTCGGACCCACGACCTACAGCGAGGAGCTGTGGTTCAAGACGGGCACGAGCAACGGTGGGAAGCTGATCGGCTTCGGCAACGCCACGTCGGGCACGTCGAGCAACTACGACCGGCACGTGTACATGGAGAACGACGGGCGCCTGACGTTCGGCGTGTGGACCGGATTCACCAACACGATCACCACACCTCTGGCCTACAACGACAACCAGTGGCACCACATGGTCGCGACGCAGTCGTCCGCCGGGATGCGGCTGTACGTCGACGGTGTGCTGCGCGGTACGAACGGGCAGACCAGTGCCCAGGACTACTCGGGTTACTGGCGCATCGGCGGTGACAACACCTGGGGACCGCAGCCGTGGTTCGACGGGTCCCTCGACGAGGTCGCGGTCTACGCCGTCGCCCTCACGCAGGAGCAGATCGCCTCGCACTACGACCTCGGCCAGGGTGTCCAGCCGAACGTGCTGCCGACGTCGTCCTTCACGGCGACGCCGACCGACCTGAGCGTGGTGTTCGACGGTTCGGCCTCCACGGACTCCGACGGGACGATCAGCAGCTACGAGTGGACGTTCGGTGACGGCGGTACTGCCACCGGTCCGACGCCCCCGGCACACCTGTACGCGGCTGCCGGGACCTACACGGCGACGCTCAAGGTGACCGACAACCGTGGCGGGACGGCGACCAGCACGCAGTCCGTCGCGGTGGTGGCACCGAACCAGCCGCCGGTCTCGTCCTTCACGGCGACGCCGACCGAGCTCAGTGTCGTCTTCAACGGCTCGGCGTCCTCCGACCCCGACGGCTCGCTCGTCTCGTACGAGTGGAACTTCGGTGACGGCGGCACGGCGACGGGTGCGACGCCCGCGGCGCACGTCTACGCGGCTTCGGGGACCTACACGGCCACCCTCAAGGTGACCGACAACCGGGGCGGCTCGACGACCAGCTCGCAGCCCGTCACGGTCCTGGCCGCCAACGTGGTCCCGGTCTCGTCCTTCACGGCGACGCCGACCGACCTCAGCGTCGTGTTCGACGGCTCCGGCTCGTCCGACCCGGACGGCTCGATCGTCTCCTACGCCTGGACGTTCGGCGACGGCGGCACCGCGACCGGCGTGACGCCCGCCGCGCACGTCTACGGCGCGGCCGGGACGTACACGGCGACTCTCAAGGTCACCGACAACCGGGGCGGCTCGACGACCAGCTCGCAGTCCGTGTCGGTGCTCGCGGCCAACCAGCTGCCGGTGTCGTCGTTCACGGCGACCTCGACCAACCTGAGCGTCGTGTTCGACGGTTCACCCTCGTCCGACCCGGACGGCACGGTCGCAACCTACGAGTGGACGTTCGGCGACGGTGGCACCGCCACGGGCAAGAACCCCACGCCGCACGTCTACCCGGCTGCCGGGACCTACACGGCGACGCTCAAGGTCACCGACAACCGCGGCGGGACGGCGACCAGCTCGCAGTCGGTCACGGTCGCGGTGACGCAGCCGGAGAATCAGGTCCCGGTGGCGTCGTTCACGACGACACCGACCAACCTCAGCGTGGTGTTCGACGGCTCGGGCTCCTCGGACCCGGACGGCTCGATCGTCGCCTACGAGTGGACGTTCGGTGACGGCGGGACCGATACCGGTGCGACGCCGCCGGCACACGTCTACGCGGCGGGCGGCACGTACACGGCCACGCTCAAGGTCACGGACAACGGTGGGGCGAGCGCGACGAGCTCGCTGCCCGTCACCGTCGCCGCGGCCAACCAGGCACCGGTCTCGTCCTTCACGGCGACGCCGACCAACCTGAGCGTCGTCTTCAACGGATCGGGCTCCTCCGACCCGGACGGCTCGATCGTCGCGTACGAGTGGACGTTCGGCGACGGGGGCACGGCCACCGGCGCGACGCCCGCGGCGCACGTCTACGCGGCGGCCGGCACGTACACGGCGACCCTCAAGGTCACCGACAACCGGGGTGGCACCGCGACGAGCTCCAGCTCGGTCACCGTGTCCACACCCGCACCGGCGGTGTTCCTGCGTGACCTGTTCTCCAGGACGCTGTCGAACGGCTGGGGAACCTCCGACGTCGGTGGCGCCTGGACCCAGGTCGGCACCGCGAGCAGGTTCTCGGTGAACGGGACGACGGGCGTGCACTCCGTGACCGCGGGTGCCACGGCGATGGGCAGCTACCTGCCCAGCAAGACGTCGGCCCGGACGGACACGAGCGTGACGTTCAGCCCGAACAAGGTTCCGAACGGTGGCGGCGCGTGGATCGCGGTGCAGGGCCGGACGGTGGGCACCGAGCACTACGACGCCCGAGCCCGACTGCAGGCGGACGGCACGGTGCAGTTCCACATCGTCCGCACCTCGACGGCGATCGTCGGCACCTCGGCGGTTCCCGGCCTCACCTACGCCGCCGGCGACAAGCTGACGATCCGGATCCAGGTCTTCGGCACGAGCCCGACGACGGTGCGGGCGAAGATCTGGAAGGTCGGCACGACGGAGCCGACGGCGTGGACCGTGAGCACCACGGACTCGACGGCGGCGCTCCAGTCGGCCGGCAGCATCGGGATCACGTCCTACCTGTTCGGTACCGCCACGAACGGCCCGCTGCTCGTCTCGTACGACGACCTCGTCTCGACCGAGATCCCGTGACCTGACCGGCAGCACCGACCGACGACCGAGGCCCGCGGCACCAGCCGCGGGCCTCGGTCGTCGCTGCGCCGCCAGCGCAGGTGTCTGGCACGTTGTTGTGCCGCGCGTCCAGATGTCCGGCAGGGCACCGACGAACACGAGCCGGGCTGCCTCGTGCGAGCGGGTCGCGCGGTCCCGGACCGCAGCCCGGCTCGCTCAGGTGGTGGTGACGCGGCCGCCGGGCGGGGCGTCGTCGGCACGCGCCGTGGCCAGGGGGATCAGCAGGCCCAAGGTGACGATCATCAGCCCGACCGAGCTGAACACGGGGCTGAAGAAGATGTTCCACAGCATGCGGATGGCGAGGAACGAGAGCAGCGCGGGCGCGGCACGGCGGGCGATGAGCGTGCTGATCGACGACATGGTGATCCAGAGCATGACCAGGACGAAGACGATGCCCAGAAGTCCCAGCCAGGCCCACATCTCACCGATGATCGAGTGCAGGACGAACCCGTTGCCGAACAGGTAGTTCTCGACGTAGCCGTTGTCCGGGTCGTAGCCGAGCGACGCCATGCCGGTCTTGGCCACGAGGATGTCGGAGACGGTCGGGATCGTGCCCGCCCCGAACCCGGTGGGGTGCGAGGAGAAGAGCGCCAGGGTTGCCCCCAGCTCGGGTCGGGCACCGAGCAGGATGTTCCCGCTCGTCTGCACCTGGACCTCGGTGCGAGCCTGCGCGTCCTGCCCGAGGTAGCCGTCCAGGATCAGCCCCTGGCCCACCTGGTAGATGGCGAACACCAGGGCCGCGATGAGGATCGCGACCCTGGCCCGGGAGCCGGTCTTCGTGCGGCTCGAGGACGCCTGCCAGGCCGTGATCAACGCCGCGACGAGCAGCATGGCGAACGTGGACCGCCCGCCGGCCGCCCCCGACGCGAGCGCCAGGGTCAGCGCCGTGACCACCTCGAGCCAGCGCTTCCCGATCCGCCACGCGATGGCCAGCGCGAGGATCGAGACGGGCAGCGCGAAGCCGAAGCGCCAGGGGTTCTCGGCAAACCGGCCACCGGTCGAGATGCCGAGCACGAGGCCCACGCCGAACAGGATCGCCACGTTGGCGTCGGGCATCAGCGTCCGGGCCCACAGGAGGGTGGCGACGCCGACGAGGAGGGTCACCAGGAGGATGACCGTCGCCTTCAGCAGCTTGCCCGAGGTCGCGTGGTCGACCGTGCTCTCGGTCAGCCAGACGCCGGACACGATCGCCAACCCGCCGGCGGCCATGAACAAGCGGGCGCCCTTGAACCGCGCGAGGGTTCCCCACCAGAGCGGGGTGAACGCGACGGCGCCCACCAGGGCGATCGTGATGCCGCCCTTGAGCTCGCGGTTGAGGCCGAACAGCACGACGAGCACCGCCGCAACCCACGCTTCGGCACCCCACGCGGGGTGCGCCGACGTGGCCGGAGCCGGAGCGAGTGATCCGAGACTGGTCGGCATGCTCACCCTCCTCGGACGCACCGCACGGGCAGACCGTGGTCAGTGTAGGCGTGGGGCATCGGCGCTGGCAGGGGACCCAGACTAGAGGTCGGTGGGGTGGCAAAGATTACCCGCTCGGCCCATTGCACGCCCCGAACGCTCACCTAGCATTGGGGCGTGCGGACAAAAGCGGGCAATGCGGGCAAGGGCCCGGCTGTGCCCGTAGCACCCGGCGCTCGCCTCGAGTGGGTCGATGCGGGACGCGGGATCGCCATCCTTCTCGTTGCCCTCTTTCACAGTTCCAACTGGCTCCTGGCCGCCGGGGCCCACGTGGCCGGTTGGGTCGAGTTCAACCTCATCGTCTCGTCGCTGCGCATGCCGCTCTTCTTCGCCCTGTCGGGTCTCTTCGCCGCGAAGTGGCTGAAGGCCACCTGGGGGACGCTCTGGAGCGGCAAGCTCCGCATGTTCGTCTGGGTCTTCCTCGTCTGGTCCCTGATCGGGTCAGTTCTCTTCACGTTCGCGACGCGTGTGACCAAGGGCGAGGGATCGCTCGTCAAGGGGACGATCATCCCGTTCCTCCTGTCACCCGGCGAGCCGCGACTGGAGCTCTGGTTCATCTGGGCTCTCGTCCTCTTCTTCGTGCTGGCCAAGCTCACCCGGAGCATCGACCCTCGGATCCAGCTGGCGGTCGCCGGGCTAGCGTCCGCCGTGGCGCTCAGCGGATGGGTCACAGCGAGTCCGGGGTGGAGCGGCTCCGTGAAGTACTACGCGTTCTTCCTTGCGGGTCTCTACGGCAAGGCCTTCCTCATTAGGCTCGGACAGACTCCTCGACGCGGGCTCCTCGCTGGGTTGTTCGCCGCCTGGCTCGTCGTCTCGATCCTGCTGTGGCGGCTGGACCTGCGAGAGATCCCTGGCCTGTACTTCGTCAACTGCGTTCTCGGGGTCGGCGCGGGCATCGCACTCAGCCGCGCGCTGAGTTTTGGGCTGCTGAGACGGATCGGCTCGCAGACGCTCCCGATCTACCTCGCACACACGCCGCTTGCGGTGCTTACCAGCGTCGCGCTCTACCTGACGGGCGTCACCGCGATCGCCCCGCTGTGGCCGGTACTGCCGCCGTTGGTCATGGTGTTCGTCGTCTGGGGCGCCTTGCAGGTGCACAAGGGTGCCATGCGGTTCTCGCTCGGCTTCCTGTACGTGGCGCCGTCGTGGTTCCCCGGGCGGACACGGTCGACCACGCCGGCACTGGTCACCGCGGAGCAGCGGTGAGCGAGCCCGTGACGGTCAGCTCGGACGGCCTGAGGGAAACGGTCGTAGCGCCTGCGCCGCGTCCCCGGCTCGCCTGGGTCGATGCCACGCGCGGTTACTGCGTCGCCGCCGTGGTGCTCTTCCACGTCGTCCTGTGGCACTTCGGCTCCGGGGGTGCCGAGGTCGCGCCGGCGGCGGACAGGGTGTGGCGGTTCGTCAACTCGGTGCTCGGCAGCGTTCGGATGCCCGTGCTGCTGGCCGTGTCCGGTCTCGTGCTCGCCCGGCAGGTCCGCGAGGGCATGCACCGCAGGACCACCGGGTTCCGAGCGGCTAACAACTACTACCTCTATGTCGTCTGGCTGCTCGTCTACGCGGTGTTCTATCTGTTCTTTGCCCAGCCCTACCTGCACCACCGGGTCGACGGCTGGGGGATTCTGCGGCAGCTTGTGCTGCCGGCCACGACGCTCTGGTACATCTACGCCCTGGCGCTGTACATCGTGGTGCTCGCCCTGGCGCGCCGTGTGCCGCCGTGGATCGTGCTGTCGGTGCTGTTGGTGCTCTCGACTGTCGTGCACAGCCTGCGCTACCCGGCTGAACTGTGGCTCAAAGTGCCTGAGCTCTTCATCTTCTTCGCCATCGGCGTCTACGGCGCCGAGCGCGTCCGCGGCCTAGCCGAGAAGGCGAACGTGCTGCGCTTGCTCGGAGCCACGTTGGCCGCCATGGGCATCACGGCGCTAGGGCGGTTCGCGACGACACCCGTCACCGATGCCTTGCTCTTCGTTCTGCGAGGAACGGCATTCATGGTCCTGGCAGTCACGACGGTCGCCATCGCCGTGCGTTGGAGCCCTGTTCGGCGCCTCGGTACTGCGCTCGGCCAGCGCACGCTGATCGTCTACACGCTGCACCCTCTGTTGATCGCGCTCCTGACGATCGTCGCGGCCGGACCTGCCCGGCAGGCGCTCGAGAGAGTCTGGTCCACCGAGGTCGGCGCCCTGCTCTACCCACTGCTCGCGACCCTCGGGATCGTGCTCGCCGCGATGGGCTTCCAGATCCTCGCGGAGCGTGTGCGGCTCGGGTTCCTGTTCGAGATGCCTCGACGGTGGCGCGTCCGCTTCGGGCGTGTTCCCGCCGTCCCCGCCGAACCCGTGCCGGCATCGGGTCGCTGACCCCCGAACGGGGTGCAAAAAGGGTGAAATCGGGCACATCCCCTCTGTGATCAGGGACCCGCGCGGTTAGCCTTCGTGGACGCACCAGGCGCTCTCGGGCCTGGTTGTTTCCCTACTGGAGGTCACGTGAGCAGCTCGGGCGCACCTGCGTACGACGTGACCGTCATCGTGCCCACGTTCAACGAGGCGCTCAACGTGCCGGAGCTCGTGCGGCAGCTCGGCGTCGCGCTGGACGGTGTCGCGGCCGAGATCCTGTTCGTGGACGACTCGTCGGACGACACGCCCGAGGTGGTGCTGGCCGAGGCGCAGACCGCGACCCTGCCGGTCCGGCTGATCCATCGTGACGACCCGGTCGGCGGCCTCAGCGGAGCGGTGCAGGACGGCCTGGCGGCGACCGACTCCACGTGGTGCGTCGTCATGGACGGCGACCTGCAGCATCCGCCGGACCTCGTGCCCGTCCTGCTGAGCACGGCGACGCGCGAAGGCGTCGACGTGGTCGTGGCGTCCCGCTACCTGGCGGACGGGAGCAGCGGTGGGCTCGCCAACGTCACGAGGCAGGCCGTCTCGTCGGTGTCGACCACCCTGACGCGCGCGATGTTCCCCGTGCGGCTCGCCGAGTGCTCCGACCCGATGACCGGCTTCTTCATCGTGCGGCGCTCCGCGGTGGACCTCGCGCGGCTGCGCCCGCGCGGGTTCAAGATCCTCCTCGAGATCCTGGCGCGGCACCGGCTCGCGATCACCGAGATCCCCTTCATCTTCGGCGACCGGTTGGCGGGGGAGTCCAAGGCATCCCTCAAGCAGGGCGTCGCGTTCCTCTCCCAGCTCGCGGCGCTGCGGTTCGGCCGCATGTCGCGGTTCGCCCTCATCGGCGGCATCGGCGCACTCGTCAACATCGCGCTGGTCGCGGCGCTGACGTCGGTAGGCGCGGGCTACCTGCTCGCCGCGATCATCGCTGCCGAGGCCACGATCGTGATGAACTTCGGCCTCCAGGAGCGGTTCGTGTTCCGTGACCTGCGGCACGAGGGGCGCGGTGTCTGGCGACGGTTCGGCAGCTCATTCGGGTTCAACAACGCCGAGACGCTGATCCGACTGCCGCTGCTCGCGCTGCTGGTCAGCACGGCGCACATCGCGGCGGTGCCGGCGACCGCGTTGACGCTGCTGGTCGCTTTCCTTGCCCGGTTCACGTTCCACTCCCGCGTCATCTACCGGCCGCGTCGGTCGTCGCGCCGTTCCGAGCTCTCGCCGGTCGAGGACTCGCTCCTCGACGAGACGCGTTGAGCCCACCGGGGTAAATCGGGCAAACCGGCTGGATTCACCCTTCGGACGCCTGCCCAACTTGCCCTTTTCGCCCTAATCTCGCACTCGAGAGAGTTAGCCGCCGCCACCGTTGCCGGCCCAATGCGTCAGGAGGTCGGATGTCCCGGATCGTCGGCTATGCCCCTGGGGCGTACGACCTGTTCCACGTCGGCCACCTGAACATCCTGCGGCACGCGCGCGAGCAGTGTGACTTCCTCATCGCGGGCGTCGTCTCGGACGAGATGCTGGAGCTGGCGCGCGGTCGTCGCCCGGTCGTCCCGCTCGCCGAGCGGATGGAGATCGTCCGGCACATCTCGTTCGTGGACCAGGTCCACGCGGAGGTCGTGCCTGACAAGCTCGACACGTGGCGCGCGGTCGGTTTCGACGTGTTCTTCAAGGGTGACGACTGGCGGGGCACCGCCAAGGGCGCCGACCTCGAGCGACGCTTCTCCGAGGTGGGCGTCGAGATCGTCTACTTCCCGTACACGATCCAGACCTCCAGCACGAAGCTGCGATCGGCACTCGACCTGTTGAACGCGCCGGACGGCCAGGACGACGCGGTCGCCGTCATAGCCTGACGAGCAGCCCGCGAGGCGCGCCTGTCAGACCGTCCTCCTAGACTGAGCACGTACCCCGGGTCCTCGTGGATCCGGGGCGTTCGTGCTGTGCGACACGCTCGCGTGTGCTCCTCGGAAGGACCTCATGGACCTCAGCGGCCTGCTCCCCGCCCTCCTCGCCGATCCCGCCGCCGCCGAGGCGGTCGACTCGGTGCGCGCCCGCGGCGAGCTCGACATCGTCGGACCCGCCGGCGTCCGCCCGCCGCTGCTCGCCGCTCTCGCGCGGCAGCGTCCGCTGGTCGTGGTCACCGCGACCGGCCGGGACGCCGACGAGCTCGCGTCCGCGCTGCGCTGCTACCTGCCCTCCGACGACGTCGCGGTCCTGCCGGCCTGGGAGACGCTGCCGCACGAGCGGCTCTCGCCGCGCAGCGACACGGTCGCGCGCCGGCTCGCGGTGTTCCGCCGCCTGAAGCACCCCGAGGGTGCCGGGTACGCGGGGCCGATCCGGGTGCTGGTGGTCCCCGTCCGAGCGCTGCTGCAGCCTGTCGTCGACGGCCTGGGCGACCTCGAGCCGGTGTCGGTCAGCACCGGCGACCGCGTCGACCTGGCGGACCTGGCGGAGCGGCTGGCAGGCGCCGCGTACACGCGCGTGGACATGGTCGAGCGACGCGGCGAGTTCGCGGTGCGCGGCGGGATCGTCGACGTGTTCCCGCCCACCGAGGACCACCCGCTGCGCGTCGAGCTGTGGGGCGAGGACGTCGAGGAGATCCGCTGGTTCTCCGTGGCCGACCAGCGCAGCCTCGAGGTGGCCGAGCACGGGGTGTGGGCTCCGCCGTGCCGGGAGATCCTCCTGACGGATGCGGTCCGGCAGCGGGCGGTCGAGCTGATCCCGCAGCTGCCGGGCGCCACCGACATGCTCGACCGGCTCGGGCAGGGGATCGCCGTCGAGGGCATGGAGTCCCTCGCGCCGGTGCTGGTGGACCAGATGGTCCCGGTGCTCGACCTCGTGCGCGACGACAGCCTGCTGGTGATGGTCGACCCGGAGCGCGTGCGTCGGCGGGCGCACGACCTCGTCGCGACGACGCACGAGTTCCTGGAGGCGGCGTGGACGTCGGCCGCGGCCGGTGCCGCGACGCCCCTGGACCTGTCTGCCGCGAGCTTCGCCTCGTTCGCCGAGGTGCGCGCGCTCTCGGCCGTGCGCGGGCTGGGCTGGTGGACGCTGAGCCCGTTCACGCTGGACGTGGATGCAGCGGCTGTCAGCACCGCCTCGGAGGAAGACACAGCCTTCTACGAGGGCGCGACCGGCACCGGCCACACGGCCGCCCGCAACCAGGCGCCGGCACAGCTGGCGGGGATGGCCGACGACCTCGCCGCCACCGCGCGGACGGTCGTGCTGCAGGCCCGGGAGGTGGAGAAGTACCGCGGCGAGGTCGACCGCGCCGTCGCGGACGTCCGCACGCTCCAGCAGGCGGGCTGGCGGCTCGTGCTGGCGACCGAGGGGCACGGCCCTGCCCAGCGCATGGTCGAGCAGCTGCGCGCCGCCGAAGTTCCCGCCCGGCTCGTCGCGACGATCGAGGAGGAGCCCGAGGGCGGTGTGGTCCTCGTCGTGCCTGCGGCGGTTGGCCAGGGGTTCGTGGCCGAGCCGCTGCACCTGGCGGTGTTCTCCGAGTCGGACCTGACCGGCCGCGCCGGCACGAGCACGCGCGACATGCGCCGGATGCCGAGCCGCCGGCGCAACGTCGTCGACCCGCTGCAGCTGCGGCCGGGCGACCACGTGGTGCACGAGCAGCACGGCGTCGGCCGGTTCGTCGAGCTCGTGCAGCGGACCATCGGCACGGGCCAGACCGCGACGACGCGCGAGTACCTCGTCATCGAGTACGCGAGCAGCAAGCGTGGGCAGCCGGGCGACCGCCTGTTCGTGCCCAGCGACCAGCTCGACCAGGTGACCAAGTACGTCGGCGGCGAGTCGCCGACCCTGTCCAAGATGGGCGGCGGCGACTGGGCCAAGACGAAGGGCCGCGCCAAGAAGGCCGTCAAGGAGATCGCGGCCGAGCTCATCCGGCTGTACTCGGCGCGGATGGCCACCAAGGGGCACGCGTTCGCCCCGGACACGCCCTGGCAGCGCGAGCTCGAGGACGCGTTCGCCTACGTGGAGACGCCCGACCAGGCCGCGACGATCGACGAGGTCAAGGCCGACATGGAGAAGCCGATCCCGATGGACCGGCTGGTCTGCGGCGACGTCGGCTACGGCAAGACCGAGATCGCCGTGCGGGCGGCGTTCAAGGCCGTCCAGGACGGCAAGCAGGTGGCCGTGCTGGTGCCGACGACGCTCCTGGTGCAGCAGCACCTCGACACGTTCCAGGAGCGCTACAGCGCCTTCCCGGTGACGGTGAAGGCGCTGAGCCGGTTCCAGAGCGCCAAGGAGTCCAAGGAGGTCGTCGCGGGGCTGGCCGACGGGACGATCGACGTCGTCATCGGCACGCACCGCCTGATCACCGGCGAGGTGCACTTCAAGGACCTCGGCCTCGTGGTCGTCGACGAGGAGCAGCGGTTCGGCGTCGAGCACAAGGAGACGCTCAAGGCCTTGCGCACCAACGTGGATGTGCTGAGCATGAGCGCGACCCCGATCCCGCGCACGCTCGAGATGGCGGTCACGGGCATCCGCGAGATGTCGACCCTGGCCACGCCGCCCGAGGAGCGGCACCCGGTGCTCACGTTCGTCGGCGCGTACGACGAGAAGCAGATCACCGCAGCGATCCGGCGCGAGCTGCTGCGCGAGGGCCAGGTGTTCTACGTGCACAACAAGGTCGACTCGATCGAGCGCACGGCGTCGCGGCTCATGGAGCTGGTGCCGGAGGCGCGGGTGGCCGTCGCGCACGGGAAGATGAACGAGCACCAGCTCGAGCAGGTGATCGTCGACTTCTGGGAGAAGCGGTTCGACGTGCTGGTCTGCACGACGATCGTCGAGACGGGCCTGGACATCTCCAACGCCAACACGCTGATCCTCGAGCGTGCCGACCTGCTCGGCCTGAGCCAGCTGCACCAGCTGCGCGGGCGCGTGGGCCGCGGGCGCGAGCGGGCGTACTCCTACTTCCTCTACCCGCCCGAGAAGCCGCTCACCGAGACGGCGCACGACCGGCTGCAGACGATCGCCGCCAACACCGACCTCGGTGCGGGCATGGCGGTGGCGATGAAGGACCTCGAGATCCGCGGCGCCGGCAACCTGCTGGGCGGTGAGCAGTCCGGGCACATCGAGGGCGTCGGCTTCGACCTCTACATCCGCATGGTCGGCGAGGCCGTGGCCGGCTTCCGCGGCGACGCGGAGGAAGAGGTCCCCGACGTCACCATCGAGCTGCCCGTGGACGCGCACATCCCGCACGACTACATCGCGCACGAGCGGCTGCGGCTGGAGGCGTACCGCAAGATCGCGGCGGCCCTCGACGCGACCGCCCTGGGCGAGGTCCGCGCCGAGCTCGTCGACCGGTACGGCCCGGTGCCGGCGGCGGTCGACAACCTCTTCGAGGTGGCCGAGTTCCGTCTGCACGTGCGGGCGTCCGGCCTGTCCGACGTCACGGCGCAGGGCAAGTTCGTGCGGTTCGCGCCGGTCGAGCTGCCCGAGTCGTCCCAGCTGCGGCTCAAGCGGCTCTACCCGGGTGCGGTGCTCAAGCCGGCCGTCCGCACGGTGCTGGTGCCGTGGCCCATGACCGCGCGGATCGGCGGCAAGCCGGTCCAGGGTCGCGAGGTCATGATGTGGGCCCGGCAGTTCATCGACGCGGTCGTGCGGGGCGACGTCTCGGCGGCGGCGACGGTCGGGTCCCGGCGGGCCTGAAATCCCAGGCGGTGGCCCTACGATGAGCCCCGATCGACGAGCGACGACGCAGGAGGTCCTGGTGACGGTGCACGGCACGGCGCGCAAGCGCGCGATGGTGGGTGCCCTGGTGGCGAGCGCAGCAGCCCTGCTGACGGCCTGCGCCGGGCAGCCGGGAGCGGCGGCGGTCGTCGACGGCACGAGCATCCCGGCCTCGGACCTGCAGACCGCGCTCGACGAGCTCGAGCCGTACGTCCAGGGCGCCTCGCCGTCGGCCGTGCTCGGTGTCCTCGTCGTGGAGCCGACGGTGGTGCAGATGGCGGCCGACGCCGGAGTGGCGGCGTCCGACGCGGACGCGCAGGCCTTCCTCGACCAGGTGGTCCAGCAGTCGACGCCGGACGAGCACCCGACCTTCGGCCCCGCGTCGCTGGCGATCGCGCGGTACTTCGTGGCCTTCACCAACCTCTCGAACCTGTCGAGCCAGGAGGAGGTGACCGCGGACATCACCAAGAAGGTCGCCGACCTCGACGTCGAGGTGAACCCGCGGTTCGGCACCCTCGGCGAGGACAACAAGATCACCGACCCGACGCCGCCGAAGTGGATCATCACGCCGACGACCCCGCCGCCGCTCCCGGACGCCCCGACGAACGAGCCCGGCGACGCGCCGGCGTCCCCGTCCCCGACGCCCACCCCCTGATCGCGTGAGCGACGCGCTGCGCGAGCTCGTGCGGGTCATGGACCGCCTGCGCTCGCCCGGTGGCTGCCCGTGGGACGCGGACCAGACGCACGAGTCGCTGGTGCCGTACGCGCTCGAGGAGACCTACGAGCTGGTCGAGGCGATCGAGACGGGCGACCGTGCCGGGCTGCGCGAGGAGCTCGGCGACGTGCTGCTGCAGGTGGTGTTCCACGCGCGCATCGCGGCGGAGGACCCGGACGACCCGTTCGACGTCGACGACGTGGCCGCGGACCTCGTCGCGAAGCTGGTGCGCCGGCACCCGCACGTGTTCGACGAGGCGGCCGTCGTGTCCGACCTGCACGTGCAGTGGGACAAGCTGAAGAACGCCGAGAAGTCCCGCGAGTCCGCGCTCGACGGAGTCCCTCTGGCGCTCGGCGCGCTGGCGCGTGCGCAGAAGATCGCGGGCCGTGCGGCCCGGGCCGGCCTCGAGGTCGCGACGCCGGCCGGCGACGACCTCGGTGCCCGGCTGCTCGCGCTCGCGCTCGAGGCGCACGCGGCCGGCGTGGACGCCGAGGGTGCGCTGCGCCAGGCGGCCGCCGCCTGGGAGGGCACGCTGCGGGACCAGGAGACCAGACCCACCTGAGCAGGACCGGCCCGACGACGAAGGAGCGTAGATGCGGATCGGCATCCCGACGGAGAGTCGGGCCGGTGAACGGCTCGTCGCGGCCACGCCCAGGACGGTGGAGAAGCTGGTCGCCCTCGGCTACGAGGTCGTCGTGCAACGGGGTGCGGGCGAGGGGGCGACGTTCGGTGACGCCGCCTACGAGGACGCCGGGGCGGTCGTCGGCGACGACGTGTGGGGGTGCGACGTCGTCGCGAAGGTCAACCCACCGACGAGCGCCGAGGTCCAGGCGCTGACGCCGGGTTCCACGCTGGTCGCGATGCTCTCGCCCGGGTCGAGCCCCGAGCTGGTCGAGCAGCTGCGGACGCAGGGCGTGACGGCGCTGGCCCTCGACGCGGTGCCTCGGGTGTCGCGGGCGCAGGCGCTCGACGTGCTGAGCACGTTGTCCAACGTCGCCGGCTACCGCGCGGTCGTCGAGGCGGCCCAGGTCTACGGCGGGATGTTCACCGGGCAGGTCACGGCGGCGGGCAAGACCCCGCCCGCCCGCGTGTTCGTCATCGGCGCGGGCGTCGCGGGCCTCGCGGCGATCGGCGCGGCCGGGGCGATGGGCGCCCGGGTCCGCGCGTTCGACGTCCGGCCCGAGGTCGGCGAGCAGATCGAGTCGATGGGTGCGACGTTCGTGCAGGCCGCGGCCGCGCAGCAGGCCGTGAGCGCCGACGGGTACGCGAGCGCCCTGACCCGCGAGCAGGAGGAGCTCACGGCGCAGATGTACGCCACCGAGAGCGCGGACGCGGACATCGTCATCACCACCGCGCTGGTCCGCGGGCACGCGCCGACGACGATCACCGCCGCGATGGTCGCCGGGATGCGCGCCGGGAGCGTGATCGTCGACCTGGCGGCGTCCGGCGGAGGGAACTGCGAGCTGACCGTCCCGGGGCAGACGGTGCTGACCGACAACGGCGTCACGATCGTCGGGGCCACGGACCTGACCAGCCGGATGCCGCAGCACACCTCCCAGCTGTTCGGCACCAACATCGTCCACCTGCTCCAGCTGCTCACGCCTGCCAAGGACGGATCGCTGGTGCTCGACCTGGACGACCCGGTCCAGCGCGGGATGACCGTGACGCGCGACGGCGAGGTGCTCTGGCCGCCGCCCCCGGTCCAGGTCTCCGCGGCACCGCCCCCCGAGCCGCCGCCCGTCGCCGCGCCCGTGGATCCGCGCCGCGCGCAGCGACGCTCGGTCGTCCTCGCGCTCGTGGCCGTCCTGGTGCTGCTCGGCATCTCGTTCGCGCCGGCCGCGTTCCTCGGCCACTTCACCGTCTTCGTGCTGGCGGTGATCGTCGGGTACTACGTCATCTCGAACGTGAGCCACGCGCTGCACACGCCGCTGATGGCCCAGACGAACGCGATCTCCGGGATCATCCTGGTCGGCGCGCTGCTGCAGATCGGCGACGACGACTGGCTGGTGACCGCGCTCGCGGTCGTCGCCGCGTCGGTCGCGAGCATCAACGTGTTCGGCGGCTTCCTCGTCGCCAACCGCATGATCCGCATGTTCCGGAAGGACGCCTGAGGTGCCGGGCTCGCTCGCCCAGGCGGTCTACCTCCTCGCCGCGGTCCTGTTCGTGCTCAGCCTCGCGGGGCTGTCGAAGCAGGAGACCGCGCGACGCGGCAACCTCGCCGGGATCGTCGGCATGGCGTTCGCACTCGTCGCGACGATCGCGCTCGCCCTGCAGCGCTCCGAGCGGTCGGTCGCCGTCACCGGAGGCCTGATCCTCGTCGTGCTCCTGATCGGCGCGACGATCGGCACCTGGCAGGCGCGCCGGGTCGAGATGACGCAGATGCCCGAGCTCATCGCGGTCCTGCACTCGTTCGTCGGCCTCGCCGCCGTGCTCGTCGGCTACAACTCGTTCCTCACCGAGCCGCGCGACCCCGCCCACCTGGTCGAGGTGTTCCTCGGGGTGCTGATCGGCGCCGTGACGTTCACCGGCTCGATCGTCGCGTACCTCAAGCTGTCCACGCGCCTGCGGTCGGCGCCGCTGGCCCTGCCTGGGCGCAACTGGCTCAACCTCGCCATGGTGCTCGCGTGCGGCGGCCTGCTCGCCTGGTTCCTGGCGACGCACGGCGTGCTGCCGCTGCTGCTCATGACGGTGGTCGCGCTGCTCCTCGGGTGGCACCTGGTGGCATCCATCGGCGGCGGCGACATGCCGGTGGTCATCTCGATGCTGAACTCCTACTCCGGCTGGGCGGCCGCCGCGGCGGGCTTCATGCTCGGCAACGACCTGCTGATCGTCACCGGCGCCCTGGTCGGGTCCTCCGGTGCGATCCTGAGCTGGTTCATGTGCAAGGCGATGAACCGGTCGTTCGTCAGCGTGATCCTGGGCGGCTACGGCACGTCCGAAGGGGCGGCCGCCTCCGACGGCGAGCAGGGCGAGCACCACGAGATCACCGCGTCGGGCGTCGCCGAGCTGCTGCTCGAGGCGCGCACCGTCGTGATCACGCCCGGGTACGGCATGGCCGTCGCCAAGGCCCAGTACCCGGTCGCCGAGCTGGTGGCCAAGCTGCGCGCGCGGGGGATCGACGTGCGGTTCGGCGTGCACCCCGTGGCGGGCCGTCTGCCCGGGCACATGAACGTGCTGCTCGCGGAGGCGCGCGTCCCGTACGACATCGTGCTCGAGATGGACGAGATCAACGGCGACCTGGCCGAGACGGACGTCGTGCTCGTCATCGGCGCGAACGACACGGTGAACCCGTCGGCTATCGACGACCCCTCGTCGCCCATCGCCGGCATGCCCGTGCTCGAGGTGTGGAAGGCCGCGCGGGTCATCGTCTTCAAGAGGTCGATGGCCACCGGGTATGCGGGCGTCCAGAACCCGCTGTTCTTCCGCGAGAACACGTCGATGCTCTTCGGGGACGCCAAGGACCAGGTCGAGCAGATCATGCTCACGGTGTGATCGTGAACCGGCACTGTCCACGGTCGAAGGTCTCTACTCGGGCCCCTGCCGCGGCCCACTAGGGTGAGGTCGTAAACCCACCCGCTCGTCGAAGGAGCTCCCATGGCCAGCATCGAGGCCGTCGGCGCCCGCGAGATCTTGGACTCGCGCGGCAACCCCACTGTCGAGGTCGAGGTTGCCCTCGACGACGGCACCATCGCCCGTGCCGCCGTCCCGTCGGGCGCCTCCACGGGTGCGTTCGAGGCCGTCGAGCGCCGTGACGGCGACTCCGCCCGCTACCTCGGCAAGGGCGTCGAGGAGGCCGTGAACGCCGTCATCGACGAGATCGCCCCCGAGCTCATCGGCTTCGAGGCCACGGAGCAGCGCCTGGTCGACGCCGCGCTGATCGACCTCGACGGCACCGCCAACAAGGGCAAGCTCGGCGCCAACGCGATCCTCGGCGTCTCGCTCGCCGTGGCGAAGGCCGCTGCCGACTCCGCCAACCTGCCGCTGTTCCGCTACGTCGGCGGCCCCAACGCGCACGTGCTGCCGGTCCCGATGATGAACATCCTCAACGGTGGGTCGCACGCCGACTCCAACGTCGACATCCAGGAGTTCATGGTCGCGCCCTTCGGCCCGACGACCTACCGCGAGGCCCTGCGCACCGGCGTCGAGATCTACCACTCGCTCAAGTCCGTGCTGAAGAGCAAGGGCCTGTCGACGGGCCTCGGCGACGAGGGCGGCTTCGCCCCGAACCTGCCGAGCAACCGCGACGCGCTGGACCTGATCCTGGTCGCCATCGAGAAGGCCGGCTTCACGCCCGGCGTCGACGTGGGCCTCGCGCTCGACGTCGCCGCCACCGAGTTCTTCAAGGACGGTGCCTACCAGTTCGAGGGCAAGGCGCTCTCGAACGAGGAGATGTCGGCCTACTACGAGTCCCTCGTGGCGGACTACCCGCTGGTCTCCATCGAGGACCCGCTGTCCGAGGACGAGTGGGAGGGCTGGAGCCACCTGGTCTCCACCATCGGCGACAAGGTGCAGATCGTCGGCGACGACCTGTTCGTCACCAACCCCGAGCGCCTGCGCAAGGGCATCGAGCTCAAGTCGGCCAACTCGCTGCTGGTCAAGCTCAACCAGATCGGCACGCTCACCGAGACGCTGGACGCCGTCGAGCTCGCGCAGCGCAGCGGCTTCACGACGATGACCTCGCACCGCTCCGGCGAGACCGAGGACACGACGATCGCGGACCTGTCCGTGGCCACGAACGCCGGCCAGATCAAGACCGGGGCCCCCGCCCGCGGCGAGCGCATCAACAAGTACAACCAGCTCCTGCGCATCGAGGAGGAGCTGGACGACGCCGCCGTCTACGCCGGCCGCTCCGCCTTCCCGCGCTTCAAGGGCTGACGCTCAGTTCTTCTTGACGACGAAGGCCGGTCACCTCACGGTGGCCGGCCTTCGTCGTCGGTGCTCTCAGGCGTCCGACGCCGAGGCCATGAGGGCCGCGATCAGGATGAACGCCGAGACGATCAGGGCCGGCAGCGCGACGATGTAGGTGGTCCGCCAGCCGGCCTTGTGCGACTCGTCGTCGTTGCGCGAGCGCATGAACCCGAGCACCGACAGGAAGAGCATCGACGCCGGGCCGATCCAGCCGAGCAGCGGCAGGACCAGGCCGAGCCCGATGCCGACGAGCACGACGAGGACGACCCCCACGCGCTGGTCGGTGATCGAGCGCTTCCGGACGGGCTGCTCGATCTCCTGCTCCACCGGCCGCAGCTTGCGCGACCAGGTCGCCGCGACCTCCGGCGCCGGACCGAGGTTGGCGACGATGGACTGCAGGTCGTCGTCCGTCGGCGCGCGCCCGAGGGTGGCGGCGGACGCGTCGATCTGGTCGGCCACGGCGCCCAGGACGTTGGCGCGCTCGGCCGGCGAGGCGTCCCCGAGGTAGCGCACGAGGTCGCGCAGGTAGGCCGCGACGACCGGTTCGGCGGCGTAGGTCACGAGATGCCCTTCATCGGGGGTCGGCCGCCGGGGCGGCTGCGCGCGGGATGCACCCCGCGCGGCGGCCCTGACCGTAGCCAGCGGGGTACGGCACCTGTCAACTGAGCCCCGGCGCGCCCGTGGGGAGCGGGGTCCGGCAGACGCGGCTCGGGCCGAGGCAGAATCGATCGCATGTCTGCCCCTCGACGCCCGGCGTCCCCGAGCGCGCCGCCGCGGCGTGCGACGGCGCGGACGTCTGCGGCGAAGACCCCGTCCACCGGTTCCCCCGGTTCGTCGTCGACCGCCCGTCCGGCGACGCCCCGCGCGTCGAGCGCAGCACCGCGTCCCTCGTCGTCGACGAGCTCGCGCCCGTCGTCGTCGACCGGCCCGTCGTCCTCGTCGCGACCCGCGGCCACCCGGCCCGCCTCCCGCGGCACCCCGACGCCTCCGCGCGGCACCGCCCGCGCGGAGAAGGTGCAGCTCAAGGTCCCGCGCCTGTTCACCGTCCGGGCGATGGTGTTCGCGTGCGTCCTGCTGCTCGCGTTCGTGCTCGTCTACCCGACGCTGCACTCCTACCTGAAGCAGAAGTCCGACGTGGACCAGCTGCGCTCGCAGGTCGCCGCCGCCCAGAAGCGCAACGAGGACCTGCAGGCCGACCTCGACCGCTGGAACGACCCGGCCTACGTGGCCGCGCAGGCGCGCGGGCGGCTCTCGTTCGTGCTGCCCGGCGAGAAGGCGTTCCGCGTGATCGACCCCGAGACGGTCCCGGACACCGCACCGACCGAGCAGGGCCCGGCCGCGGCGCTCGACACCGGCGCGACCCTGCCCTGGTACGCCTCCGTGTGGGAGTCGGTGCAGGTGGCCGGCGAGACGCCCGCCGCCACGACGCCGGAGACGGCGGCGACGCCTGCTGCCCCCGCGCCGGGCGACAATGGGACGTCGGCCCCTCCGTCGGGCGGCTGACGCGCCCCGCGACCCGAACGGATTCTCTCGTGCTCCTCGATGCCGTGACCGACCAGGACATCGCCGTGCTCGCCGAGCAGCTCGGCCGACCGCCCCGCGGCGTGGTCGGCATCGCGGCCCGGTGCGTCTGCGGTCGCCCGCTCGTCGTCCGGACTGCCCCGCGCCTGGACGACGGGACCCCGTTCCCCACGACCTACTACCTGACGTCGCCACCCGCGGTCGCCGCCGTGAGCACCCGCGAGGCCACGGGGCTCATGAAGGAGCTCACGGCCCGGCTCGCCGACGACGAGGAGCTCGCCGCCGCCTACCGGCGTGCGCACGAGGCCTACCTCGCCGACCGCGAGGAGCTCGGGCACGTCGAGGAGATCGCGGGCATCTCCGCCGGCGGCATGCCCAACCGCGTCAAGTGCCTGCACGTGCTCGTCGGTCACGCCCTGGCGGCCGGGCCGGGCGTGAACCCCGTCGGCGACGAGGTCCTCGCCCTCATCCGCGACGAGTGGCGCCCGGACCGCTGCACCTGCTGACCCGTCCGCAACGTCCGCACTCGTGTGGCCTATGACGCCCACGAGCGCGGACGTTGCGCTTCCCTGCGCCCCCGGGGGTGGGGTGGGTGGGAGGATGGTGCGCGTGACGCGTGTGGCTGCCATCGACTGTGGGACCAACTCGATCCGGTTGCTGGTGGCGGACGTCGATCCGCGCGCCGGCACGCTGGTGGACCTGGACCGGCGGATGGAGGTGGTCCGGCTCGGGCAGGGCGTGGACCGCACCGGCCGGATCGCCCCGGAGGCCCTCGAGCGGACGCTCGACGCGGCCCGGCGCTACCACGACATCTGCACCGAGCTGGGCGTCGAGGCCATCCGGTTCGTCGCGACGTCGGCCTCCCGGGACGCCGAGAACCGCGCGGACTTCGTCAAGGGCGTGCACGACGCTCTGGGTGTCGAGCCGGAGGTCGTCGAGGGCCTCGAGGAGGCCGAGCTGTCCTTCAAGGGCGCCACGGGCGTGCTGGCGGGCGAGCACCCGGGACCGTTCCTCGTCGTCGACCTGGGCGGCGGCTCGACCGAGCTCGTCCTGGGCGACGACACGGTCCGGGCCGCGTACTCGATGGACGTCGGGTGCGTGCGGCTGACCGAGCGGCACCTGCACACCGACCCACCGACCGCCGACGAGATCGCGCGGTCCCGCCGCGACGTCGGCGCGGCCCTCGACACGGCGTCCACCCACGTGTCGCTCGGCGAGGCGGTCACGCTGGTCGGGCTGGCGGGCACCGTCACGACCGTGACGGCCCATGCGCTCGGGCTGGCCACCTACGACCCGCACGCGATCGACGGCTCGGTCCTGCCCGTCGAGAAGGTGCTCGCGGCCTGCGACGACCTCCTGGCCCGCGACCACGAGGAGCGGGCGGCGCTCGGGTTCATGCACCCCGGACGCGTCGACGTGATCGGTGCCGGCGCGCTGGTCTGGCACGAGGTCGTCAGCCGGGTTCGTGACGACGTCGCGCGGGCCGGGGGAGAGCTGACCTCCGTCGTCACCTCCGAGCACGACATCCTCGACGGCATCGCCTGGAGCGTCGCCACGCGCTGAGCGGTCCGACGAGGTCGCACGGCCGGTCTCGCCGACGCCGACAGACTCCGGACGACTCGCCGGTGTCGTGTCGTGGACGGTAGTGCGCAGTGTGTACTACCGTCGCGTCTGCGGGAGCTCGGAGGGGGCTCCCGCACCAATCTCGCCGGCGCCGCGCGCGTCGGCCACGGGGATACCGGAGGAGGTCGCATGGACACCACCCAGCTGCTCAAAGGAGTGCTGGACCTGGCCGTGCTCGCCGTCGTGAGCGACGAGGACGGGTACGGGTACGACGTCGTGCGACGCCTGCGGGCGGCGGGCATCGAGGAGGTCGGGGACGCGTCGGTGTACGGCACGCTGCGCCGGCTGTACTCGTCGGGAGCGCTGACGTCGTACGTCGTGCCCAGCGACGAGGGACCGCACCGCAAGTACTACGGCATCAACGCCCAGGGCCGAGCGATGCTCGACGCCCAGCGCAAGGACTGGCAGGAGTTCGCAGGCACGATGGGCCGCCTGCTCGAGACGGAGGTCGTGCGATGAGCGTCCTGGACAGCACCGAGGTTCTGGACGTCGCGGGCTACGCCGCCGCGGTGCGCCGCAGCCTGGCCGACCTCGGGCCGGACCAGGTGGACGACCTGACCGGCGACCTCGAGGCCGACCTCGCCGACGCGCTCGCGGACGAGCGGCACAACGCGCACGGCCGCGGGGTGCTGGAGCAGTTCGGGCCGCCCGAGGAGTACGCGGCCGAGCTGCGTGCGGCCGCGGGCCTGCTCCCGATGGCGGACCCGGAGCGCCGTCCGCTGCGGGAGCTGGCCGGCGCCCCGAAGGCGTCACTGCTCCGCCTGCTCGGGCACCTGCGCGAGGAGCGCTGGTGGCCGCCGGTCGAGGG
The DNA here is from genome assembly GCF_056404795.1 of Cellulomonas sp. P2_B4. NCBI lineage: Bacteria > Bacillati > Actinomycetota > Actinomycetes > Micrococcales > Cellulomonadaceae > Cellulomonas > Cellulomonas sp. P2_B4. The sequence continues at coordinate 47,375 of NZ_JBFUDI010000008.1, read as the reverse complement.
GTTCCTGGTCGCGATCCGCCCGTTCTGGTGGCTCGTGCGGGCGTGGGTGGGCTACCAGGTGGCGATGTTCTTCCTGGGCTTCCAGTCGTGGCTGCCCGAGTCGGTGCCCGCGTTCGTCTTCCTCGCGGTCCTCGTCGTCCTGAGCGTGCAGTGGGGTCGCGGCACCTGGTTCCGGTCGGGAGCGATGCACGGGCTGGCGGTCGTGGCCAACCTCCTGGCGATCGTGACGGTGCTGCCCGTCACGTTCGGCCTCCAGATGCAGACGGACAGCTGGGAGAACGCGTACCACGGAGGCGCTTCCTCGACCGGCCCGGAGGTGCCGTCCAACGGCGTCCTCGTCGACGGGGAACCGGTCGGCAACATCTTCGCCTACGACGCCGAGGGCAACCCACTGACGGATGTGCAGCTCTTCGACGAGCTCGGTCGCCCGATCCGCACCGAGAGCTACTACGACTCGGCGCCCGTGTGGGATCCCGGCGGCCGGGAGACGTGGCAGCTTCTCAGCCGGACGGACGCCGACGGTCGCACGCGGTGGAACGCGTTCCCCTTGAGCGGCGCACCGATGGCGGACCTCGAGAGCGACGTGAACGGCGAGTGGCAGCTCCGTGCCGGAGCTACGGCGAAGACCCCGCCGCCACCGTTCGCCAAGGCACCGGCCCTGGAGACCGCTGCGGACACGGAGGCCGACACGACCGTCCCCACCCCGAGCGCGAGCGCCGCCCCTGCGCCCGCAGCGACGGACGCGGTCGTTCCGCCGGTCACCGCTCCGTGAGGCCTCGTGGGACGGCGCACGTCGCCAGACGTGCGCCGTCTCACAGTCTCTGGACGCCCACTGTGCGCATCGTCACCGGCTCAGGTAGGGCGTCGGACGAGCGGCGCCGCTACCGTTGAGGTATGCCTTCCTCAGCCTCGGACGTCGCCAGCCCCCAGGCCACCGTGGAGCCAGCGGCCAGGCCCAAGCCCCGCAAGGTCCCGCGCGTCGTCGTGCTCGGCGGCGGCACCGTCGGCCTCTACACGGCCCGCCGGCTGCGCAAGCGCCTCGGCAAGCGCGAGGCCGCGATCGTCGTCGTCGACCCCCGCCCGTACATGACGTACGCCCCGTTCCTGCCGGAGACCGCGGCCGGGTCCATCGACCCCCGCAACGTCGTCGCCCCGCACCGCCGCGCCCTCAAGGGCGTCGACGTGCTGCAGGGCAAGGTCAGCCAGATCAACCACGCCGAGCGCACGGTGGAGATCACGCCCGAGGAGGGCGACTCCTACTGGATCACCTACGACCACCTCGTCGTCGGCCTCGGGTCGGTCGCCCGCACGCTTCCGATCCCCGGGCTCGCGGAGATCGGCATCGGCTTCAAGAACGTCGAAGAGGCCATCGCGCTGCGCAACCACGTGCTCAACCGCATCGACGTGGCCGCCAGCACCTGGGACCCCGAGCTGCGTCGCCGGATGCTCACGTTCGTCTTCGTCGGCGGCGGGTTCGCCGGTGTCGAGGCGCTCGGCGAGGTCGAGGACATGGCCCGCGCCGCGGTGAAGTACTACAAGGCCATCGAGCAGGAGGAGCTGCGCTTCGTCCTGGTCGAGGGCTCGCCGCGCATCCTGCCCGAGGTCAGCGAGGAGCTGGGCGGGTACACGCTCGAGGTCCTGCGCAAGCGCGCCATCGAGATCCACCTGTCGACGTTCCTGAGCAGCTGCATCGACGGCCATGTCGTCCTGTCGAACAAGATGGAGTTCGACGCCGAGACGATCGTGTGGACCGCGGGCGTGAAGGCCAACCCGGTCCTCAAGGACTCGGACCTGCCGCTGGACAAGATGGGCCGCCTCATCTGCAACGCGTACCTGCAGGTGACGCAGGAGGACGGGACGGTCGTCCCGGACGCCTACGGTGCCGGCGACTGCGCCGCGGTGCCCGACCTGTACAACCCCGGTCAGTTCTGCCCGCCCAACGCCCAGCACGCGCTGCGCGAGGGCAACCACCTCGGCGACAACCTGGCCCGCGTCCTGCGCTCTGCACCGCCCACCGAGTACAAGCACAAGAACGTTGGCGCGGTCGCCTCGCTCGGCATGTACAAGGGCGTCGCGCAGATGTTCGGCCGGATCAAGGTCAAGGGCTTCTTCGCCTGGGTGCTGCACCGCACGTACCACGTCGCGGCCATGCCCACCTTCAACCGCAAGGTCCGTATCGCTGCCGGGTGGACCGGTGCGCTGCTCCTGCGTCGCGAGGTCGTCGCGCTCGGCAGCCTGCACGACCCACGCGCCGAGTTCCGCGCCGCATCTGTGCCGGCCAAGCCTCGCGCCGTCGACGTCGGGGAGGCCCTGCCGCCGCAGAAGGCCGAGCCCGGCTCTCCGGCTGCGAAGGCTGCGACCGCCTGAGCCTTCCGACGAGCCCCCGGTCCGCACGCGACCGGGGGCTTCGTCGTTCCCTGGCAGGATTAGCGGCGTCCGCCCCCGTAGCCCAACTGGCAGAGGCAGCCGGCTTAAACCCGGCCCAGTCCGGGTTCAAATCCCGGCGGGGGCACGTTCAGGCGACGCAGAACTCGTTGCCTTCGGGGTCCGCCATGACGACGTGGTCGAGCTCGCCGCGCAGGTCGTGCTCCTGCAGGACGGTGGCTCCGGCCGCGACGAAGCGGTCGACGGCGGCGCGGATCAGCGGCTCGCGCACCGCCTGCGGCTGCGTGCGTCCGCCCGAGACCTTGACGTCCAGGTGCAGCCGGTTCTTGGCGGTCTTGCCCTCCGGCACCTTGAGGAACGAGATCGACGGGAGCACGTCGGCGGGGTCGGCCAGGTAGGCGCCGTCGTCCCACTCGTCCTCGGGCACCTCGTGGTGGGTCAGCCAGTCCTCCCACGTCGCGAAGCCGTCCGGGGGCGGGGGAGTGACGTAGCCGAGCGCCGGGCCCCAGAACGCGGCCATGACGGCCGGGCTGGCGCAGTCGAACGTGAGCGACCAGGCCATCAGAGCAGGCCCGCGGCCACTTCGGCCTGTTCGATCGTGGCGAGCCAGTCGCGCTTGGTGGCGCGCCAGCCCTCGTCGTCGGCCCCCAGGCGCCAGTACCCCGAGACCGACAGCTGCTCGCGCGGGACCTCCCGTTCGCCGCGCACGTGACGGCGCAGCTCGCGGACCGCGCCGGCCTCCCCGTGCACGAACGCGCTGACAGGCTGCGGCAGCGGCGGTAGGGCCGCGACGGCGTCGACGAGGGCCAGGCCGGAGACGCCGAAGCCCTGGTGGACCCAGTGCACGTGCACGCCGGCGGGTGCGGTCAGCGGGATCTCGTCCTCGGGTCCGTGGACCTCGATGACGGCGTGGCCGACGGCATCGGGCGCGAGGCGCTCGAGCGCGACGGCGATCGCGGGCAGGGCGCTCGCGTCACCGGCGAACAGGTGGGAGGCAGCCGTCGGGTCCGGCGACCACGCGCCGCCCGGGCCGACGAGCAGGACCTCGTCGCCGACCGCGGCACCCGCGGCCCAGGGTCCGGCCAGGCCCTCGTCGCCGTGCACGACGAAGTCGAGCGTCAGCTCACCGTCCGCGTAGCCGCGGACCGTGTACGAGCGCTGCCGAGGCTGGCTGTCGGGCGGGAGCGTCGCGCGGACGGCGTCGAGGTCCAGACGCCCGTCGTCGCGCAGCGGCCGGGGCGTCCCGTCCGGCAGGAACACGACCTTGACGTAGGAGTCCGCGTGCGGGGACGGCTCGAACGCGGCCAGGCCCGGTCCGCCGACGACCACCCGGACCATCGTCGCCGAGAGGCGCTCCGTGCGGACCACCTCCGCGACGAGAGGGGCGGGGCGGGACTTGGCCTTCTGAGCCGGGGCGTCGGTCATCGGTGTCCTTCGTCTGGGGGTGGCACAACGCTAACCCCCGCGCGCGGTCAGCCGCGTCCGGCATGGACGTCGAGGTCGTCGTTCAGGCGGGCGAGCGGTCGGTGGGCGAGCGGGTGCTCCGGTCGATGGAACCAGGACGCCGAGGCGCTGGAGGGTGCGCCCGAGGGGGCGCTCGGCGGGCTGGTCTGACGAGACGAACGACGGGGCGGTCCGAAGATCCGGACCGCCCCGTCGTCGTGGTGCGTCAGGCGTCGCGCTTCTTGAGCAGGACGGCCGCCGCGGTGAGGATCACGACGATCCACACGAGCAGCACGCCGTACCCCTGCCACGCCGTCAGGTCGGCACCGATCGGCGAGCTCGCCGCGGCCTCCGCGAGCTGCGCGTCGGTCTGGGTGACCTGCTGACCGGCGACGCCGGGCAGGAACGGGAACATGTAGGTGAGCGGCTTCCACGGGATCGCACCGAACAGGATCGGGGCGACGAGCAGGAGGCCGAGCACCGTCGCGACCGCCGCGGCCGAGTGCCGCAGGAGCGCACCGAGCGCGAACGCGAACAACGCGATCGTCGCGAGGTACAGCGCGGTGCCCCCGAGGGCCCGGAGCGTCTGGCCGTCCGACCAGTCGATGGAGAAGTCCTTGCTGTCGAAGAACAGCGCCTGCAGGACCGCCGAGACGGCCAGCGCGACGACCGCTGCGACGAGGACCGACACCATGAGCACGATGGCCTTGGACCACAGCACCGGGAGGCGCTTGGGCACGGCCGACAGGCTCGAGCGGATCATGCCGGTGGTGTACTCGCTGGTGATGGTCAGGGCGCCGAGGACGGCGAGCGCCAGCTGGGCGAGCGTGACGGCCACCGCGAACGGTCCGAGCGCGTCCGCGGCCTGCGAGGCGGGCGGGCCGCCCTCGGCCTCGGAGGGAGCGTTGACGAATGCCAGGCTGATCAGGACGACCAGGCTGACGGTCGCGAACAGGAAGATCCCGAGCGTCCAGATGGTCGAGCGGACCGACCAGAACTTGATCCACTCGCTGCGCAGCAGGTGCGGGAACGAGAGCTTGCCCTTGGGCGTGGCGACCGCCGGGGTGGTCGTCGGGGTGGCGACTGCAGTGCTCATCGGGAGCCCTCCTGCGTGAGCTCGGCGGGAACCTCGGACGAGTGGTACTCGACCGAGTCCTGCGTCAGGGACATGTACGCCTCCTCGAGCGAGCCGGAGACCGGCGTGAGCTCGTGCAGGACGAAGCGGTTGGCGGCGGCGAGCTCGCCCACCTGGACGGTCGTGGCGCCGGTGACGGTCAGCACGCCGGCCTCGTCCGACGTCACGGTGACCTCCGGACCCTGCAGCAGGGCGGCGATGTCGGTGGCGTGCGGAGAGACGACGCGGACCGTCTCCTTGGTGGCCTGGGCGATCACGGTCGCCGTCGGTCCGTCGGCGATGATCTTGCCGCGGCCGATGACGAGCAGGTGGTCGGCGGTGAGGGCCATCTCGCTCATGAGGTGCGAGGACAGGAACACGGTCCGGCCCTCGGAGGCGAGGTAGCGGACCAGGTTGCGGACCCACAGGACGCCCTCGGGGTCGAGCCCGTTGACCGGCTCGTCCAGAATCAGCGTGCGCGGGTCGCCGACGAGGGCGGCCGCGATGCCGAGGCGCTGGCCCATGCCGAGCGAGAACCCGCCGACGCGGCGCTTGGCCACGGCGTCCAGGCCGGTCATTGCGATGACCTCGTTGACGCGCTTGTCGCCGATGCCGTGCGTCGCCGCGATGGCGCGCAGGTGGTTGCGGGCGCTGCGACCGGTGTGCACGGCCTTGGCCTCGAGCAGGGCGCCCACCTCGGTGAGGGGGGAGTGGTGCTGGGCGTACGGCTTGCCGTTGACGATCACGGAGCCGCCCGAGGGGCGGTCAAGGCCCATGATCATGCGCATCGTGGTGGACTTCCCGGCACCGTTCGGGCCCAGGAACCCGGTCACCCGGCCCGGCTGGACGGTGAACGTGATGCCGTCCACTGCGGTCTTCGGCCCGTACCTCTTGGTCAGGCCTTGTGCCTCGATCATTTCCAGATCCTCAACTGTCGGGAGCACTGCCGAGAACGACCCTAGGTGCCGGCGACGACACCGTGCATCGACCCATGGGAGGAGGACGGCACTCCGTTCGGAGGATGCGACGTGTCGCCTGGAACGATCCCCTGCCCCAAGGCGTTCGCTACGGTGACAGACTTGTACAAACGCGCCCGATCCGTCCAGGAGGACGCCATGGCCAACCCGATCTTCGACAACAGTCCCGTCTTCCAGGACCCTGTCCAGCGCAGGGGTCAGAAGGCACCCGCGCCGCAGGACGCCGTGACGTACGCGACCACGGCCACCGCCGCGACCGACGCGGCCTCGCTCGAGGCGCTCTACGGCTCACCGTCCGCCACGAGCCGCGACACGGCCCGCATGACGTACGACGACGTCATCATGAAGACGGCCGGACTGCTCGCCGTCCTCGTGGTCGTCGGCGCCGCGACCTGGGTCCTCGCGCCGGGCCTGTGGATCCTGGGCGCGATCGTCGGCCTCGTGCTGGGCCTGGTCAACGCGTTCAAGAAGCAGCCCAGCCCGGCCCTGATCCTCCTGTACGCCGCGTTCGAGGGCATGTTCCTGGGCGGGCTGAGCAAGTTCTACGAGGAGCAGTGGGACGGGATCGTCGGGCAGGCCGTGCTGGCCACCATCTCGGTGTTCGCGGTCTCCCTGGTACTGTTCCGCTCGGGCAAGATCCGCGTGACGCCGAAGTTCCAGCGCACCGTGATCATCGGCCTCGTCGGCTACCTGGTGTTCTCGCTGATCAACGTCGTCCTGATGCTCTTCGGGGTGAACGGCGGCCAGTTCGGTCCGCTGCGCTCGGGCTGGCTCGGCGTCGCGGTCGGCCTGATCGCCGTCGCCCTGGCGGCCGCGAGCCTGATCATCGACTTCGACTCGATCAAGCGCGGCGTCGAGAAGGGCGTCCCGGCCAAGCTCGCCTGGGTGGCCGCCTTCGGCCTCGTCGTGACGCTGATCTGGCTCTACCTCGAGCTGCTGCGCATCCTCGCGATCTTCCGAAACTAGCTCCGCCCGCATGGTCTGACGGCTGCCCGGGTGCGAAGATCGCACCCGGGCAGTCGTGCGTCCGCTGCCCGGTACCCGAGCGCGACGGAGCATCGTGAAGTACGCCAAGCACATCTCTGAGCTCGTCGGCGGCACCCCGCTCGTCCAGCTCACCACGGTCACCGAGGGCATCGCGGCCACGATCCTGGCCAAGGTCGAGTACCTGAACCCCGGTGGGTCAGTGAAGGACCGGATCGCGCTGAAGATGATCGAGGCGGCCGAGGCGTCGGGGGAGCTCCAGCCCGGCGGCACGATCGTGGAGCCGACGAGCGGCAACACCGGGGTGGGTCTCGCGCTGGTCGCCCAGCGCAAGGGGTACCGCTGCGTGTTCGTCTGCCCCGACAAGGTCAGCCAGGACAAGCGCGACGTGCTGCGGGCCTACGGCGCCGAGGTCGTCGTGACCCCGACGGCGGTCGCGCCGGACCATCCCGACTCCTACTACTCCGTCTCCGACCGGCTGGTTCGCGAGATCCCGGGGGCGTGGAAGCCGAACCAGTACGCCAACCAGAACGGGCCCGCGAGCCACTACGAGTCGACGGGCCCGGAGATCTGGGCGGACACCGACGGGCTGGTCACGCACGTCGTGGCGGGCGTGGGGACGGGCGGCACCATCACCGGGACCGGGCGGTACCTCAAGGAGGTGTCCGACGGTCGCGTCGTGGTGATCGGCGCGGACCCCGCCGGCTCGGTGTACTCGGGCGGCGACGGGCGGCCGTACCTCGTCGAGGGCGTCGGGGAGGACTTCTGGCCGACGGCCTACGACCCCAGCGTCCCCGACGAGATCATCGCCGTCTCCGACGCCGACTCGTTCGCCATGACCCGGCGCCTGGCGCGCGAGGAGGGCCTCCTCGTCGGCGGCTCGTGCGGGATGGCCGTGGTGGCGGCGCTGGAGTACGCGAAGGACCTGCCGGCCGACGCGGTCGTCGTCGTGATCCTGCCCGACGGCGGCCGCGGCTACCTGTCCAAGATCTTCAACGACTCGTGGATGCGGTCGTACGGGTTCCTCGCGGCCGCCGAGGGGGCGACCGTGGCCGACGTGCTGCGGACCAAGACCGGCGCGTTGCCCGACCTCGTGCACACGCACCCCAACGAGACCGTGCGCGACGCGATCTCGATCCTGCACGAGTACGGCGTCTCGCAGATGCCCGTCGTCGGCGCGGAGCCGCCCGTGAAGATCGGTGAGGTCGCCGGGTCGGTCAGCGAGCGGGTGCTGCTGGACGCGGTGTTCTCGGGCGAGGCGCAGCTCGCCGACCGCGTCGACCGGCACATGTCGCCCGCGATGCCGTTGATCGGATCCGGTGAAGGCGTCGCGTCCGCTCGCGAAGCGCTGCAGAAGGCGGATGCCCTGATGGTGGTCGACGACGGGTCGCCGGTCGGGGTCCTCACACGACACGACCTGTTGGGGTTCCTGGCGCGGTGAGCCCCGGTGGGGTCACACGCGCAGTCGTGTGAGGCCGCCGACCAGCCCGTCGACGAGGAACGAGAAGCTCGCGTCGACGTCCTCGGGCATCCCGAACCCGCCGCCCAGCTCCAGCACGACGAACCCGTGCACCGCGGCCCGGACGGCGCGGACGGCGTCGATCCGGTTCTCGGGCGGTACGCCGAGCTGCTCGACGCCCCGCGTGAGGTCCTCGACCACCGCAGCGCTCGCGTCGCGGACGTCCTGGGCGGCCGGGTCGTGGATCCAGGCGGTGCCCTGGACGGCGTCGTAGCGGCCCGGGGTGGCACGCGCGTAGTCGCGCGTCGCGTGGCCCATCTCCGAGAGGGTGTCGAGGTCGCGCATGATCCCGGCGAGCTCCTGCACGCACACGAGCGCGACGTCGCGCCGCAGGCCCGGGAGGCCGTCGACGTGCTTGTAGAGGCTCGGCACCGCGACGCCGGCCCTGGCCGCGACCGCGGCCAGCGTGAGGTCGGCGTAGCCCGAGGGGCCACCGTCGTCGACCACGGACAGTGCCAGGTCGACGACGGCCGCGTGGTCGAGTCCGGCCCTAGGCAACGGCCTCGAACGCACTCTCGAGTCGCGGCAGGGACGCGAGGAACGCGAGCGTGTCGTCGACGACGACCTGCGGGGCCTGGTGCTGCGGGTAGTGGCCCACCTCCGGGATGAGGGTGACCTCGGCGTCCACCGCGGAGCGTAGCCAGAGGGCCTCCGCCGCCGGGTCCTTGAAGTCGGGGTCGAGGGCCCCGACGAACGCGAGGACCGGCGCGACGACCTCGCCGAGCCGCGCCTCGACCGGTGCGTGCGTGAGCTGGAGCGTCAGGTGCCGGAACGAGCGCAGGTGCCCGGGCCGCTTGAGCGACGCCTTGATGTCCGCGACGTGCTCGTCGAGCCACGGGCTCTGCGTGCCGCGCGAGAAGTAGGTGCGGTAGAGGCGGGCCCACAGGGCGGCACCCCACGGGCGTTCGAGCGCGACCCGGACCAGGCCGTGCATGGTGGCGGTCGTCGCGGCGGACGCCGGCGGGTCGCGCAGCAGCGGGCCGGTCAGCACGAGGCCCGCGACGAGGTCGGGTCGCTCGGCGGCGGCCCACGCGGCGGAGGCCGCGCCCATCGAGTTGCCGCCGACGACCGCGGGGCCGCCGAGGTGCTCGACCAGGGCGATGATGTCCTGGCCGGTGACCACGTCACCGTGCGTGGCGAACGTGGTGTCCGAGTCCCCGTGGCCGCGCAGGTCCATGCTGGCCACGCGGTACCCGGCGTCGGTCAGGGGGCCGACGACGTCCCGCCACGTGCTGCGCAGGTCTCCCATGCCGGGGACGAGAACGACGAGCGGTGCGTCGGCGGCACCGTCGAGGGTGTACGCGATGCGGCCTTCGGGGCGGTTGATGTACTGGCTCATGACTCAAAGCTAATGGCATTAGCTTTCGTCGTCAACCCCCGGATTCGGCGGCTGTCAGGGCTGGGCGGCAAGATGGGCGGGCACAGTCATCCAGCAAAGGAGTGGTCATGTCCGCAGCGCTGCCCGAGGTCTCGGGTTCCTTCGGCGAGAAGCCGACCTTGACGTTCCCGGCGGACTCGCCGTCCGGTGAGCTCGAGGTCTCGGTCCTCTCCCGCGGCGACGGCGCGCTCGTCGAGGCCGGCGACGACATCGAGGTGCACTACCTCGGTCAGTCCTGGAACGGCGGGGTCTTCGACAACTCGTACGACCGTCGCTCCTCGATCAGCTTCGGCATCGGCGTGGGCCAGGTCATCGCGGGCTGGGACGAGGGTCTCGTCGGGCAGCAGGTCGGTTCCCGCGTGCTGCTCTCGGTCCCGTCGCACCTGGGCTACGGCGACCGTGGCGTGCCGCAGGCCGGCATCAAGGGCGGCGACACGCTCGTGTTCGTCGTCGACATCGTCGGCACCAGCCACTGATCTCGTGACCGCCGGGCCCCCGCTGCGCTCGATCGGCGGGGGCCTGTCGTGTCCGAGCTGAGCATCGGGGAGTTCGCCCGACGCTCCGGGCTCTCGCTCAAGGCGTTGCGGCTCTACGACGCCCGCGGGCTCCTGCCGCCCGTCCGGGTGGATGCCGAGACCGGCTACCGGTTCTACGCGCCCGAGCAGCTCGAGCGTGCGCACACGATCGCGCTGCTGCGGCGGCTCGACATGCCGCTGACGATGATCGCCGACGTGCTGGCGCAGCCGCCCAGCCAGGTCGGGGTCACCTTGCGGGGCTGGTGGGACGGGCGTCAGCGCGACCTGTCGGAGCACGGTCCGGCGGTCGACCTGGTGCTGACGTCGCTCGGCGTCCCGTCGTTCCCCAGCCCGCCCGGCCGGTTCGGGGTGGACGACGTCGTCGTCGCCGAGATGCCGGCACGCCTCGTCGCGACGATCCAGCAGCACGTGCTCCAGGAGGACCTCGTGCCGACGATCATGGGCGACGTGACCGAGCTGCACGCCTTCCTCGACGCCGGGGGAGCGCGCTACGGCGCCGAGTACTGGGTGGTGTTCCACGGCGCCGTCGGCTTCGACGGCGACGGTCCCATCGAGGTCTGCGTGCCCTACGAGGGTCTGGTCGCACCCGCGGGCCGGATCGGACTGCGCGAGGAGCCCGCCCACACCGTCGCCTACGTGCCGGTGACCGCCGCGGAGTGCCGCTACCCGGAGATCATCGGCGCGTACGTGGCGCTGGAGACGTGGCTCGTCGGGCGGTCCGTGGTGGGCGCCGTGCGGGAGATCTACCCCGTCCCGTGGTCCGACGACGGCGTGGTCGTGCACGTCGCCCAGCCCGTCTCTTGACCCTGCCCCTGGGGCAGACGCCAGGGTGGGGCACATGCCGAACCTCGACGCCTACGCCACGCACAGCGCCTACAGCGACCCGGGCCCGTACGCGGGCCTGCTCGACACCCTCCCGACCGACTCCGGGGCCCTCCACCAGGCAGCGTGCAACGCGGTCATCCACTACCGCGGTGCCGCCGAGTCGCTGTACGCGGGCCAGGACGCGGACGTCGACCTGCGCTGGCTCGCCGACATCCTGCGGGTGACTCAGGAGCGGTCCTCCGCCCCGCTCACCGAGCCGCGCGCGCCGCACGACCAGGTCGCCGGCTGCTGCCGCGACCACACTCTGGTCGCCGTCGCGGTGCTGCGTCAGCACGGCATCCCCGCGCGCAGCCGCGTCGGGTTCGCCGGATACTTCCGGCCCGGGTTCCACCACGACCACGTGGTCGGCGAGCGGTGGGACGGCACACGCTGGGTGCGGTTCGACCCGGAGCTGAACCACGAGGAGGACTGGTTCGACTTCGACTCGCACGACCTGCCGACGGGCCACGGCGCACCCTTCGAGACGGCCGCCGAGGTGTGGCTCGCCCATCGCGCGGGCCGGACCGACGCCTCCACCTACGGCGTCGACCCGTCGCTGCCGCACCTGTGCGGGCCCGAGTTCGTCCGCGGCTACGTGGTGACCGAGCTGGCCCACCGGCAGCGTGACGAGATGCTCCTGTGGGACGTGTGGGGAGACATCGACCCCGACACGACGACTCCTGCGGAGGAGCTCGACGCGCTCGCGGACGAGATCGCCGCGCTGCTGGTCGCCGCGGACGCGGGCGACGAGGCCGCCGAGCGCACCCTCGAGCAGCGGTACGCGTCCGACCCGCGGCTGCGGGCGGCCGGCGTCGTCACGCTCTCGCCGGTCGGACGGGTGGGGGACGCGGACCTGGATGCCCGGGTCACGAGCTGGCGTGCGCGGGACGCCGTCGTCTGACCGACGCGCTACGACAGGACGTGCCGCTCCAGGAAGGCGTTGCGGAAGACGCCCTCGGGGTCGGTCCGGGCGACCAGGGCACGGAAGTCGTCCCAGCGGGGGTAGAGGCGGGCGAGGGAGCGGTCCTCGTCGGCGAAGAGCTTGCCCCAGTGCGGGCGGGCGTCGAAGGGAGCCAGGGCGGCCTCGAGCGTGGGCAGGAGGGCGGCCACCTCGTTGTCCCGCGGGTGCCAGGTGAAGTGGATGCCGACGCGGTCGCCGCCGTGCGCGGTGGAGAGCCAGAGGTCGTCTCCGGCGATCGTGCGCACCTCGCTGACCTGCAGCAGCGGGGCGATCTGGTCGCAGAGGGCACGGATCGCCTGGAGCGCCTCGACCGCTCCGGACCGAGGCACCAGGTACTCCGTCTGCAGCTCGGCACCGTTGCTGGGCGTGAAGTCGAGTCGGAAGTGCGGCAGGCGCTCGTGCCACGGACCGGGCGACGCGAGCTGGGCGGTCGTGTGGACGGGGTCGATGTCGGGCAGAGGGTGGCGCTGGGTGGTGGCTGGGGTGGCGCCGTAGAACGAGTCCCGCGGCTCGAAGGAGGGGGACACCCGGGTCTTGCGCCAGACCTGCTGGATCCCGGACCCGCGCCAGTCCGTGAACAGGCTGACCGAGCCGGCGCTCGAGGTCACGTCGTCGAGGTTGGCCAGCGCCGCGTCCCACGGCAGGTCCTCGTGCACCTCCTGCACGACGTCGTAGGTGGGCTCGATGTCGAGCGTCACCTCGACGGCGATCCCGAGAGCGCCGAGCGCCACGACCGACCCCGCGAAGTCGTCGTCCCCCCGCACGACGGACCGCAGGGAGCCGTCGGCGGACACGAGAACCAGGCCCGACACGGCGGCCGCCAGGTTCTGCGACCGGTCGCCCGAGCCGTGCGTGGCGGTGGCGACCGCACCGGCCACGGAGATGTGGGGAAGCGACGCCAGGTTGCCCAGCGCCCACCCGGCCGAGTGCAGCTCCTGGGCCAGCGTCCCGTACCGGGTCCCGGCCGAGACGGTGACCGTCCGGGCGTCGGGATCGATGCGCACCGACGAGGGCAGGCCGTCCAGGGCGACGAGCGTGCCGGGTCCGTCGGCGAGGTCGTTGAAGCAGTGCCGAGTGCCGAGCGCCCGCACACGACGGGCCGACGCGACGATCTGCGACAGCTCCTCGACGCTGCGCGGGTGCTGCACGACGGAGGCGCGGTAGGCGTAGTTGCCTGCCCAGTTGGTGAGGGTCACGGACTCACCGTAGGCGCCGTCACGAAGATGTCGAACAGGGCCGGGTCGTGGGCGTGCACCAGCACCATGAACACGAAGAGGTCGAACAGCAGGTGCACGCAGACCACGTAGGTCAGGGACGTCGTCCGTCGGAAGATCCAGCCCTGGACCAGCGCGAACGGGACCGTCAGCAGCGGCCCCCACGACCGGTAGCCGAGCTCCCACAGGAACGAGACGAACACCAGCGTCTGCAGGACGTTCGCGAGCCAGAACGGGAAGTGGGTGCGCAGGAGCGCGAGCACGATGCAGATGAAGAACAGCTCGTCCCAGATCCCCACGGCGTTCACGCCGACGAACAGCCGGGCGACGTCGCCGGGGCCGTCGAGGGCCGGCCAGTTCTGCCAGACGCCGGACCGCAGGAAGTACGCGGGCAGGATCAGGTACGCGAAGACCGCGACGGCGACCAGGTACACGGCCTGCCAGCGGTCCCAGCGGCGGCCGGTGCGGACCGGGAAGTGGATCGCGTCGTCGTGGAAGACGCGGCGGGAGAGCAGCACGGGCACGACGACCGCGAGGCCGAGCGCCACGGTGAACCGCAGCATCCCCGCGTTCGACAGGTCGGCGTGCAGCGAGATCGAGCTGACGATCGCGATGCCGAGCCCGATCAGGCCGAGGTCGCGCCCGAGGCGGCGGTCGGCCAGCAGCCCCAGGGCGATGCCGACGACGAGCGGCAGGTAGCCGAGCGGGCGCACGTGCACGGCGAAGATCAGGATCGCGGACCCGCAGACGAGCGCGGCGGCGAGGACGCGGAGCAACCCGACCGAGGGTGCCTGGTCCGTGGACGTCGACGAGGCGGAGGTCGCGGTCATGGCGACAGTCTGGTGCCGGACACTGTCTCCATGACGGACGAGACGCCCCAGCAGCTGCCCCGGATCGCCATCACCTACTGCACGCAGTGCCGCTGGCTGCTGCGCGCGGCGTGGTTCGGCCAGGAGCTCCTGACCACCTTCCAGCGCGAGCTCGGCGAGGTCGCGCTGCGTCCGTCGACGGGCGGCGGCGGGGTCTTCCGCGTCGAGGTGGACGGCGTGCTGCTCTGGGACCGCAAGGAGCAGGGCGGGTTCCCGGAGATCACCGCGCTCAAGCGGCTGGTGCGCGACGTCGTCGCACCGGACAAGCCGCTGGGCCATTCCGACGTGTGAACACCCAGGTGGACCGGGGTCCAACGCCGCGTGGACACGCGTGGACCGACCGTCGGGGCTGTCGATACGTTCTCCACGGACCGGCAGGCGTCAGCGTCGACGCCCGTCGGCCCGAAGAGCCAGATCGAGGGCGGCCGGTCACCGGCCGCGGGGGACGCGTACCGGCCCCACCTCGGACGGACGGCCGACAAGCGGGGGCGAGTCGGCCGTCCGCCCGACGGCTCAGGCTCCGGTGGGACGCGGGCAGGTGGCGCCCGTCGCGTGCACCGGGCAGTAGCCGGCGGGGAACTTGTCGAGGTACTGCTGGTGGTAGCCCTCGGCGTAGTAGAACGGGCCGGCCTCGTCGGCGGAGCGGATCTCCGTCGTGATCGTGCCGAAGCCCCGCTCGGTCAGGCGCGGCTGGAAGTCCGCGAGCGTGCTGCGCGCGGCCAGCTCCTGCTCGGGCGTCGTCGTGTAGATCGCCGAGCGGTACTGGGTGCCGGCGTCGTTGCCCTGCCGGTAGCCCTGCGTCGGGTCGTGGTTCTCCCAGAACGTGCGGATGACGTCACCGGCCGACACGACGGCCGGGTCGTACGCCACCAGGACGATCTCGGTGTGCCCGGTCATGCCGGTGCACGTCTCCTCGTAGGTGGGGAAGGGGGTGAAGCCGCCCTGGTAGCCGACGGCGGTCGTCACGACGCCGGGCAGGTTCCAGAAGGTCTTCTCTGCACCCCAGAAACAGCCCAGCGCCAGGTAGATGACCTCGGTGCCCTCGGGCCAGGGGCCCTGCAGAGGAGTGCCGAGGACGGTGTGGGTCGTGGGGATCTTGTACGCGTACGCGTCACGGCCCGCCAGAGCCCGCTCCGGGGTCACCATCGTGGTCTTGAGGGCGGATCCGAACAGCCAGTTCATGGTCTTGATCCTCTCCGGGAGCCCGGTGGTCACCTGGTCGCTCCCGGCGTGTGCAACGGTGCGGGTGGTGCCCGTGTTCCCGCGCGGGAAGCCCCGTCGAGCGGGACCGCCTAGCCTGGGGATCGTGACGGACGACGCGCAGCTCCACGAGGACGACTGGTCCAAGGCAGGTTTCTCGACGAGGGCCATCCATGCAGGTCAGGACCCGGATCCGACGACGGGTGCGGTGGTGCCGCCGATCTACGCCACCTCGACGTACAAGCAGGACGGCGTCGGCGGCCTGCGCGGCGGCTACGAGTACTCGCGGTCGGCGAACCCGACCCGGACGGCACTCGAGTCGGCGCTCGCGGCGGCCGAGGGCGGCGCCGCCGGCTTCGCGTTCGCGTCGGGCCTCGCCGCGGAGGACACCCTGCTGCGCGCGACGCTGCGGCCCGGCGACCACGTCGTCGTCCCGAACGACGCCTACGGCGGCACGTACCGCCTGATCGCGCGCGTGTTCGGGCCCTGGGGGATCGACCACACCGCGGTCGACCTCTCCGACCCGGACGCGGTCCTGGACGCCATCCAGCCCGGTCGAACGAAGGTCGTCTGGGTCGAGACGCCCACCAACCCGCTGCTCGGCATCGCCGACATCGCCACGCTCGCCGCGCACGCGCGCTCGGTCGGCGCGCTGCTCGTCGTCGACAACACGTTCGCGACGCCGTACCTGCAGCAGCCGCTCGCGCTCGGCGCCGACGTCGTCGTGCACTCGACGACGAAGTACATCGGCGGCCACTCGGACGTCGTCGGCGGGGCCCTCGTGGTCGCGGAGGGCGCGATGCTGCCGGTCGGGCTCGACGGGCCGCTGGTCGACGCGGTGCGGTTCCACCAGAACGCGTCGGGTGCGGTCGCGGGTCCGTTCGACGCCTGGCTCACGCTGCGCGGGCTCAAGACGTTGGCCGTGCGGATGGACCGGCACACGGCCAACGCGACGGCGATCGCGGCGTTCCTGGAGGGGCACGAGGCGGTGACCGAGGTGATCTACCCGGGGCTCGCGTCCCACGCCGGGCACGACGTCGCGACGAAGCAGATGAGCGGGTTCGGCGGGATGATCTCGTTCCGCACGGGATCGCAGGAGTCGGCGCTGGCGGTCTGCGCCGCGACCCGGGTGTTCACGCTCGCGGAGTCGCTCGGTGGCGTGGAGTCGCTGATCGAGCACCCGCACAAGATGACGCACGGGTCGGTCGCGGGCACGGCGCTCGAGGTTCCCGACGACCTCGTACGCCTCTCGGTCGGCATCGAGGATCTCGACGACCTCACGGCGGACCTGGCCGCCGCGCTCGCCGCCGGGCGCCCCGCATGACCGACGCGCCCACCACCAAGGGCCAACCGGTCCCGCCGTCGGTCCAGGCCGCAGCCAGCTGGTCGTGGCGGCTGCTGCTCATCGGCGCCGCGCTCGCGGTCCTGCTGTGGCTGCTCAGCGAGCTCAAGGTCGTCGTCGTGCCGATCGCGGTCGCGCTGCTGCTGACCGTGCTGCTCGCGCCGTTCGTGAACTGGCTCGACCGGACCACCAGGCTGCCCCGGGCCGCCGCGGTCGGGATCGCCGTCGTCGGCATGATCCTGGTGGTCGTCGGCCTGGTGTTCGTCGCCACCCGCTCGATCGTCAAGGGCATCGGCGAGCTGTGGGACCAGGCCGCCCAGGGCATCGACAAGCTCACCGAGTGGCTCGAGACCGGTCCGCTGCAGCTGAGCACCGACGACATCACGAAGTACGTCGACCAGATCCAGAAGTCGGCCAGCGGCGGCAGCTCCGAGCTCGTCTCGGGCGCGCTGCACGCGACGACCACGGTGGGCCACGTCGCCGCCGGCGCGCTGATCGCGCTGTTCTGCCTGTTCTTCTTCCTGCTCGACGGCCGCACCATCTGGTCCTGGGTGGTCGGTCTGCTGCCGCGCGGCTCCCGCGAGCACGTGCACCAGGCCGGTCGGCGCGGCCTGGTGACCCTCGGCGCCTACACGCGCACCCAGATCCTGGTCGCCGCGGTCGACGCGCTGGGCATCGGCCTCGGCGCCGCGCTGCTGGGCGTGCCGCTCGCGGCGCCGCTGGCGGTCATCGTCTTCCTCGGCTCGTTCGTGCCGATCGTCGGCGCCATCGTCACCGGCTCGGTCGCCGTGCTCGTCGCGCTCGTCGCCAACGGACCGGTCAACGCCCTGCTCATGCTCGCCGTCGTGCTCCTGGTGCAGCAGATCGAGGGCCACGGCCTGCAGCCGTTCCTCATGGGGCACGCGGTGTCGCTGCACCCGGTGGCCGTGCTGCTCTCGGTCGCGGCGGGGTCGTTCGTCGCGGGCATCGTCGGCGCCCTGTTCGCCGTGCCCATCGTCGCGACGCTCAACACCGTGATCCTCTACCTGCACGGGCACGACAAGTTCCCCCAGCTCGGCCGCGACGACCACGTCCCGGTGCGCGGCCGCGGGCACCCCGTGCTCGACCGCGCCATCGCGCAGGTGGCCGAGGCCGAGATGGAGCAGGAGGCGACGCTCGCCGCCGACGAGGAGAGCGAAGAGCTCCCGCCCGTCACCGACGCGGACGACACCCCGGGGCACGAGGCCGACGGGACGCCGCGATGACCGGTCTGGCCGACGTCCGCGCGGCCGCCGAGCTGCTGCAGGGCGTCACCGACACCACGCCGGTCCAGCGCAGCCGGGCGCTGTCGCACCTCGTCGGCACCGAGGTCTGGCTCAAGTGCGAGAACCTGCAGCGCACGGGCTCGTTCAAGCTGCGCGGGGCGTACGTGCGCATGGCCCGGCTCTCCGCGCAGGAGCAGTCCCGGGGCGTCGTCGCCGCGAGCGCCGGGAACCACGCGCAGGGGGTGGCGCTGGCCGCCCGGATGCTCGGCATCGAGTCGGTCGTCTTCATGCCCGTCGACGCCGCGCTGCCCAAGATCGCGGCCACCCGCGAGTACGGCGCGCGCGTCGAGCCCGTCGGGACCAGCGTCGACGAGGCGCTGCAGCACGCCCGCGAGTACGCCGACCGCACGGGCGCCGTCCTCATCCACCCGTTCGACCACGAGGACGTCGTGGCCGGGCAGGGCACGATCGCCCTCGAGATCGCCGAGCAGGTGCCGGACGTGGCGACCGTGCTGGTGCCGATCGGGGGAGGCGGACTCGCGGCGGGTGTCGTCGCGGCGCTGTCCGAGCTGCGTCCGTCGGTCCAGGTGATCGGCGTGCAGGCGGAGCGCGCGGCGTCCTACCCGGCGTCCCTCGCCGCCGGGTATCCCATCCCTGCGCCCGAGCTGCGCACCATGGCCGACGGCATCGCGGTCGGCGTCCCCGGGACCGTGCCGTTCGGCATCCTGTCCGAGCACCGGATCCCGGTCCGGACCGTATCGGAGGAGGACCTGTCGCGGGCGCTGCTGCTCGTGGCGGAGCGCGCGAAGATGCTCGTCGAACCGTCCGGGGCCGCGGCGGTCGCCTCGCTGATGGCGTCGCCGGGCGGGCTGCAGGGGCCGGTCGTCGCGATCCTGTCCGGCGGCAACATCGACCCGCTCGTCCTCATGCGCGTGGTCCGCCACGGGCTCGCGTCGGCGGGACGGTTCCTGCAGCTGCGCGTCCGCCTCGACGACACCCCCGGCGCCCTCGCGTCGCTGCTGCACGACCTGGCCGCGACCGGAGCGAACGTCATGCACGTCTCGCACGCCCGCACGGGCGCCGCGCTCGCCTTCGACGAGGTCGCCATCGAGGTCCAGGTCGAGACCAAGGGCCCGGACCACTGCACCCACGTCGTCGAGGCCCTCACCGCCGCCGGCTACCGCCTCACGGACGCCTGACCCGCAACGTCCGCACTCGTGTGTCCCATAGCCCCCACGAACGCGGACGTTGCGCCTCTGTCGACGCTGACGTCCGCACTCGTGTGGGCAATAGCCCCCACGAGCGCGGACGCTGGTGGGCAGGCACGACAGAGGCGCCGCACCCCCGCAGGGAGGCGGCGCCTCGGCGCAGGGCGGGTCAGCCCGTGAAGGGCTTGGCGTCGGTGATCGAGACCGCGATCTCGCGACCGTTCGGCGCGAGGTAGCTGGTCGAGTCACCGATCTTGGTGCCGTTGATCGCGGCGCCCAGCGGGGAGGTCGGGGAGTAGACGTCGATGTCCGACGACCCGGCGATCTCGCGCGAGCCGAGCAGGAACACCATCTCGTCGCCGGCCACGACGGCCGTCACGACCATGCCGGGCTCGACGATCCCGTTGTCCGGCGGCGTGCCGATGTGCACGTTGCGCAGCTTCTCCTTGAGCTCGCGGATGCGGGCCTCCTGCTTGCCCTGCTCCTCACGCGCCGCGTGGTAGCCGCCGTTCTCCTTGAGGTCACCCTCGTCGCGGGCGGCCGAGATGCGCGCGACGACCTCGTCGCGACCGGGCCCCTCGAGGTGGGCGAGCTCTGCAGTGAGCCGGTCGTAGGCCTCCTGCGTCAGCCAGGTGGCTGCATTCGTTTCGGTCACGATCGCTCCTTTCACACAATGCGTTGGTCAGGCCCCGGGAGGGGGCCAGAGACACGAGAACCGCCCTGTCTCGGTCGCGTCGACGAACGACGACGCCAGACCCGGGGCGGCGTGGAAACGAACAGGATAGCAAGTCACCTCACCGGCAGCCCATCTCAGGGGGTGATGTCGCACCTGTCGACGGTGCCGCTGACGGCCAGCTCGGTGGTCTGCACGGTGGCCGTGACGCGCTGCGAGGCGTCGTCCGACGGGCCTACCACCACGGAGCGCACCCCGACCTCCGCGTAGGACTCGGAGAGGGCCTTGACCTGGCAGGTCACGGTCGCGTCCTTCGGCTTGGTGACCTCGAACGTCACGTCGGTGGCCTGCGGACCCTGCACGTGGAACCCGACGTCCTTCCAGGACACGGGCTGGCCGGCGACGTTCAGGCCGATCCAGACCGTCACGGCGAGCCCGACGACCGCGAACCCCCAGATCCAGAGGCGGCGGCGCGACGGGGAGGTGGGCGCAGGACCGTAGCGGCCGGGAGGCGGCTGCAGGACGGTCACGACGTTCCTCCGGGGGCGGGCGGGTGGCGCGACAGGACCGCCGCGTGAGCGATCATTGTCTCTCGTCCAACCACCCGCTCACGCCGAGGACCGGCGGGCGGACCGAGGAGGCCTGAGGTGACCGGAGAGCGGCTGCGCCTGATGGCGGTGCACGCCCACCCCGACGACGAGTCGAGCAAGGGCGCGGCGACCACGGCGAAGTATGCGGCCGAGGGTGTCGACGTCCTGGTCGTGTCCTGCACGGGCGGGGAGCGCGGCGACGTGCTGAACCCCGGCTACGGCGAGGTCCCGGGCGGGATCGAGGGCATGCAGGCCCTGCGGCGCGACGAGATGGCCGCGGCCGCCGCGGCGCTCGGCGTGCAGCACCGCTGGCTGGGCTTCGTCGACTCGGGCCTGCCCGAGGGGGATCCGCTCCCGCCGCTGCCGGAGGGCTGCTTCGCGCTGGTCCCGCTGGAGGAGGCCGCCGCCCCGCTGGTCGAGCTCGTCCGCAGCTTCAAGCCGCACGTGATCACCACGTACGACGAGAACGGCGGCTACCCGCACCCCGACCACATCATGTGCCACAAGGTGTCGGTCGAGGCCTTCGAGGCCGCCGGCGACCCCGAGCGCTACGTCGGCCGGGGCGAGCCGTGGACGCCGTCGAAGCTCTACTACAACGGCGGCTTCTCGTTGGCGCGCATGCGCGCGATCCACGAGGCGCTGCTGGAGGCGGGCCGCGAGTCCCCGTTCGGGGAGTGGATCGAGTCGCGCGAGGCCCGCGAGACACCCGAGCGCGAGATCACCACCCGGATCGACGCCAGCGAGTACTTCGAGCAGCGGGACGCGGCGCTGCGGGCGCACGCCACGCAGATCGACCCGGACGGCTTCTTCTTCGCGATGCCGCGCGAGATCGAGCTGGCCAAGTGGCCGACCGAGGAGTACGAGCTCGCGCAGTCCCGGGTGCCGACGAACCTCCCGGAGGACGACCTGTTCGCCGGGCTGCGGGACGGCGCTTCGTGATCCGTCTGCTGGTCGAGCCGAGCCCGTCGCCGAGCGTCGCCATCGACCCCACCCAGGGCGGCTCGCCGGGCTTCCTCGGGTTCGTCTTCACGTTCCTCGTCGCGATCGCGGCCGTCTTCCTGTTCCTCTCGCTGACCAAGCAGATGCGCCGGGTCGACCGCCGCGCCAAGCAGCTGGGTCTCGACGAGGAGAAGGGCGACCCGTTCGCCGACGACGACGACAACGACCGGCCGCACCTGGACGTCGGCGTGATCGACGCGGGCGCCGGGGGACCGGACTCCGAGGTCGACGCGGACGTCCCCGTGGTGTGGGACGCGCGGGACGACGACGAGCCGGGCCGGGCGCGGTGAGCAAGCCCCCGGAGCGGCCCGCCGTCCGCGTGACGATCGGTCAGCTGGAGGTCACGGCGGACCACGGGACCAACCGCGAGATCATCAGGGACGCGTTCAAGATCGCCGCGGGGCGCCGCTCGGACCTCCTGGTCCTGCCCGAGTACGCGTCGGGGTTCAATCCGCGCGGCGTCGGGCCGGAGCACGCGGAACCGCTCGGCGGGCCGTTCGTCGCGATGCTGCGCGAGCGTGCCGCCCGGACCAAGGTCGCGGTGCTCGCCGGCACCACGCTGCCCGGCCCGGACCCCGAGCACGGCGTGAACGCGATCGTCGCGGTGGACGCGACCGGCACGCTCGTCGGGCTGTACCGCAAGGTGCACCTCTACGACGCCTTCGGCCAGCGCGAGTCCGACCGGCTCGCGGCCGGCCCGGCCGACGCCGCGCCCCTGGTGATCGAGGTCGGTGGCCTGTCGTTCGGCGTGATGACCTGCTACGACCTGCGGTTCCCGGAGTCGGCGCGCCGCCTGGTCGACGCGGGCGCGCAGGTGATCGTGGTGCCGGCGGCGTGGGCCGACGGGGAGAACAAGGCGATGCACTGGCGGGCGCTGGCCGTGGCCCGGGCGATCGAGAACACCGCGACCGTGGTGGGCGTCGGGCAGGCCGGGCGCGGGGTCGTCGGGCGGTCGATCGTCGTCGGGCCCGACGGTGTGGTGGGCATGGAGTTCGACGCGGACCCGAGCATCCGCACGGTCGACATCGACGGTGACGCGATGCTCGAGGTCCGGCTGCAGAACCCGTCGCTGGCGAACCGTCGCTACACCGTGGTGCCGATCAGCTAGACGAGTACGACGCCATCGACACCGCGATGTAGTGGCAGCCGAAGCCGACCACCGTCAGCGCGTGGAACACCTCGTGGAACCCGAACCAGCGGGGGCTCGGGTTGGGCCGCTTGGTGCCGTAGACCACCGCGCCGAGCGTGTAGGCGAGCCCGCCGAGCGCGATCCAGAACACGATCCACGGGCCGCCCGCGCGGTAGAACGACGGGAAGAACCAGACGGCGACCCAGCCGAGCGCGACGTAGACCGGCACGTAGACCCAGCGCGGGGC
Organism: Cellulomonas sp. P2_B4; assembly: GCF_056404795.1. Classification (NCBI taxonomy): domain Bacteria; kingdom Bacillati; phylum Actinomycetota; class Actinomycetes; order Micrococcales; family Cellulomonadaceae; genus Cellulomonas; species Cellulomonas sp. P2_B4. The sequence continues at coordinate 24,499 of NZ_JBFUDI010000008.1, read as the reverse complement.
GCCGAGCCAGAAGACGCGCGCCAGCAGCCCGATGAGCGCGCCGGCCCAGACGACGATGAGCAGGACGCGGGCCGTGTCCGAGGGCAGCAGCAGGATCGACAGCGGCGTGTAGGTGCCCGCGATGATCAGGAAGATGTTGGTGTGGTCGAGCCGGCGCAGGACCGCGGAGGTCGTCGGCGACCAGTGCCCCCGGTGGTACAGCGCGCTGGTGCCGAAGAGCATGATCGCCGTCACCCCGAAGACGGCGCAGGACCACTTGGCGGTGGACGTCGGGGAGAGCACGACGAGCACGATCGACGCGACGACGACGAACGGGGTGACACCGAGGTGGATCCAGCCGCGCAGGTGGGGCTTGACCGCTTCGGCGACCTTGTCGACGACCTCGGGGAGGCCGCTGGCGTCCGACGAACCCGATGCGGGGGACGTGCTCATGAAGCGGATCTCGTTTCGTCGGGACCTAACTTACGATTGCGTAGGTTACGACACCGTAGGTAGCGATGTCGACCGACCTCGATCATGCCCCGAACCGCCCGGGACGACGACGTTCCGAGCGAGTAGCGTGTGCGGGTCCGGCCACCACACGAGGAGGAGCGCGCGTGCGCCTGCCCCACCCGCTCTACGGGTTGTACGAGCGACGGCTGGCGACCTCGATCCCCCGGGAGGGCATCCCGCGCCACGTCGGCGTCATCCTCGACGGGAACCGCCGGTGGGCCCGCAGCGTCGGCGGGTCCACGGCGCACGGCCACCGGGCGGGCGGTGACAAGATCGCCGACCTGCTCGAGTGGAGCGAGGACATCGGCGTCGAGGTGGTCACGCTGTGGCTCCTCTCGACGGACAACCTGGAGCGCTCGCCCGACGAGCTCGAGCCGCTGCTGGCGATCATCGAGGACGTCGTCGGCGAGCTGGCGGCCAGCGGACGGTGGCGGGTGCAGGCGGTCGGGGCGCTCGACATGCTCCCCGACCACACGGCCAAGGCGCTCGTCGCCGCCCAGGACGCGACCACCGGGATCGTCGGCCTGCACGTGAACGTCGCGGTGGGCTACGGGGGTCGTCGCGAGATCGCCGACGCCGTCAAGGCGTTCCTGCGCGAGCACGCGGAGGCCGGGTCGAGCCTGGACGAGCTGGCCGAGGACTTCGACATGGGGCACATCGCCGACCGGCTCTACACCAAGGGCCAGCCGGACCCCGAGCTGGTCATCCGTACCTCCGGGGAGCAGCGGCTCGGCGGGTTCCTGCTGTGGCAGAGCGCGCACTCGGAGTTCTACTTCTGCGAGGCGTACTGGCCGGATTTCCGCCGCGTCGACTTCCTGCGGGCCGTCCGCGCGTACGCGGCTCGGGAGCGCCGGCTCGGCCGCTAGGGCGAACTGTTCAGGTGAACACGGTGTGACGTTGTCGCGTGTCGGGCTGGACAGCGGCGTTCGCGAGGTAGTTTCCGCCGTAGAGGACAGCGACCGTTGTCCCCGGGAGGCCAGCCCATGGAGCACTCGCTCCGGGAGGAGGGCCGGATCCGGCCCACCCTCTCCGGAGGGGCCGACCGCCCCCGTCCCGTCGCCGAACATCGGTGCGTGAACCTGCCCTGGGACGTGTCCCTGCAGCAGGTGGCCGGTCTTCGGTGCTCGTCTCGGCGCACGTAGCGCCAGAGGGAGCCTGCCGTGGTGAACAAGGCGCAGAACACCCCGAAGTCCGTCGAGGAGACGGACGGCCGCAGGATGCACGTGCTCGACACCTCCGTCCTCCTCTCGGACCCGCGGGCGATCCTGCGGTTCGCGGAGCACGACGTGGTCCTCCCGGTCGTCGTCATCACGGAGCTGGAGGCCAAGCGCCACCACGCGGAGCTCGGCTACTTCGCCCGCTCGGCCCTGCGGATGCTGGACGACCTGCGCGTGCAGCACGGTCGCCTCGACGTCCCGCTCCCGATCGGCGACGAGGGCGGCACGCTCACGGTCGAGCTGAACCACACGGACCTCACGGTCCTGCCGGCCGGGTTCCGGCTCGGCGACAACGACACCCGGATCCTCGCGGTCGCGGCCAACCTGGCCGCCGAGGGCAACGACGTCACCGTCGTCTCCAAGGACCTGCCGATGCGCGTGAAGGCGTCCGCGTGCGGCCTGCGCGCCGAGGAGTACCGCGGCGAGCAGGTGGTCGACTCCGGCTGGACCGGGATGGACTCCCTCGACCTCGCCGAGAACCAGATGTCGGCCCTGTGGGAGCACGAGTCGATCGCGCTCGCGGACGTCGCCACGGGCTTCGCGCCGACGTCGATGGCGTCGACGAACCCGAACGACCTGCCCTGCCACACGGGTCTCGTGCTGCACAGCCCGCGCGGGTCGGCGCTCGGTCGCGTGACCGCCGACAAGCACGTGCAGCTGGTCCGCGGCGACCGGGACGTGTTCGGCCTGCACGGCCGGTCCGCCGAGCAGCGGATCGCGATCGACCTGCTCCTCGACGAGGAGATCGGCATCGTCTCGCTCGGCGGCAGCGCCGGCACCGGCAAGTCCGCGCTGGCCCTGTGCGCGGGTCTCGAGGCCGTCCTCGAGCGTCGTCAGCACCGCAAGGTCATGGTCTTCCGCCCGCTGTACGCGGTGGGCGGCCAGGACCTGGGCTACCTGCCCGGCGGGGCCGACGAGAAGATGAACCCCTGGGCGCAGGCGGTCTTCGACACTCTCGGCGCGCTGGTCAGCAAGGAGGTCGTCGAGGAGATCATGGACCGCGACATCCTCGAGGTCCTGCCGCTGACCCACATCCGCGGGCGCTCGCTGCACGACGCGTTCGTGATCGTCGACGAGGCGCAGTCGCTGGAGCGCAACGTGCTCCTGACGGTCCTGTCCCGCATCGGGCAGAGCTCGCGCGTCGTGATGACCCACGACGTCGCGCAGCGCGACAACCTGCGGGTCGGCCGGCACGACGGGGTCGCGGCCGTGATCGAGGCGCTCAAGGGCCACCCCCTCTTCGCGCACGTCACGCTGACGCGGTCCGAGCGGTCGCCCGTCGCCGCCCTGGTCACCGAGCTGCTGGAGGGCATCGAGGTCTGACGCCTCCCGTCAGGCGCCCGGGTCCTCCTCGTGGGGGCCCGGGCGTTCTGCGTGCAGGTCCGACAGCACCCTGCTCAGGGCGCCGAGCCCGACCGTGAGGGCGCGCCGCTCGTCGGGCGTGAGCCGTCCGAGCAGCTGCTGGTGGGTCGCGCGCAGCTCGGCGCCGACGCGGCTGGCGACCTGAGCGCCCTCATCGGTCAGGCGCAGCCGGTACAGCCGCCGGTTCTCGTCGTCGCGCACCCGCGACAGCCAGCCGCGGCCCTCCATGCCGGCCGCCAACCGGCTGACGGTGCTCTTCTCGAGGCCGAGACGGGTGGCCAGCTCCTGCTGCGACATCTCGCCGGCCTCGGACAGCTCGCCCAGCGCGATCGACTCCGAGATCGACACGCCGCCGTGCATCGACGCCGCGTGCGACGGCTCGAGCAGCCCGCCATGCCGGACGAGCTGCTGGAGGAACCGGCGAAGATCGTCGTCGGGAAAGGTTGTGCCATACAACTGTTGGACCTACGCTCTCGGAAGAGTTGTGTCGTACAACTATAGAGGAGAACCCCATGGCCACCACGAACGGCGCGCACGCCACGATGTTCGGGCTCGCGCGTCACCCGGAGCAGTACGAGCGGTTCGCCCTGCGGGTCGCGGCGCCCATGTACGCCCGCGTCGTCCGCGACGTGGTCGCCCTGGGCCTGCCGTCCGGCGCACGCGTCCTCGACGTCGGGACCGGGCCGGGCGTGGTGCCGCGGCTGCTCGGCGAGGCGTGCCCCGACCTCGAGCTCGACGCGGTCGACCTCTCGCCCGAGATGATCGCCCGCGCACAGGAGGGGTCCGGGGCGGCCCGGGTGACGTTCGCCGTCGCCGACGTCTGTGCGCTGCCGTTCCCGGACGCGAGCTTCGACCTCGTCATCTCGACGATCAGCCAGCACCACTGGGACGACCCGGCGGCCGGCCTGCGCGAGGTCCGGCGCGTGGTGCGACCGGGCGGTCGGGCCTGGATCTACGACGTGCGTCCGGCTGTCCGGCGGGCGCAGAAGGCCGCGGACGGGCTGCGGGCGACCTCGCGGGTGCGTCGGGAGCGCCCGCCGTCCCTGCTGAACCCGATCGCGCGGCTGGTCGTCGAACCGACGTGACATTCGAGCCCTCCCGTGGTTATATTCCGGTTGGAATAGTCAGACGGGAGGATGTGGCATGGCGATCGGAGAGCTCTCGGCCGTGGCCGTGCTGATCCTCGCGCTCCTGCACGAGCAGCCGATGCACCCGTACCAGGTGCACCAGACCCTGGTGGAGCGCGGCGACACCCGGCTCGTGCGCGTCAACGCCGGAGCCGTCTACCACGGTGTCGAGCGGCTCGAGAAGGAGGGCCTCGTCGAGGCCGCCGGGACCGAGCGTTCGGGCAACCGCCCGGAGCGGACCCTGTACCGGATCACCGACGCGGGCCGAGCCGCCTGCGTCGATCGGCTCGCGTCGTTCCTCGGCGACGACCACCGCGCCTACCCGCTGTTCCCCGTCGGCCTGGCGGAGGCGCACGAGGTGCCGGCGGACGTCGTCGTCGAGCAGCTCACGCGTCGTCGCGACCGCCAGTCCGAGCGCATGGCCCTGCTCTGGACGGCGCAGGACCGGCTCGGCGCGGTCGGTCTGCCGCGCAGATATCGGCTGGACGTCGAGCACGAGATCGCCATGCTGGGAGCGGACATCGCGTTCCTCGACCGGACGATCGAGGAGCTCCGCACCGACGCCCTCGGCTGGGGCGAACCGATCCCGACCGAGTACGCCGAGGCCCGCCACGAGCTCAAGGCCTGTCAGACCCCCACGGCATAGTCGATCCAGCCGCTTCCGGATCGTCTCTCCAGCAACAACCCTCGATCAAGGACACCCCCATGACCACTGAGTCGCCTCGGGCACTCGTCGACCTCCACGGCCGCTCGCCGTGGAGCATCCTGCCCGCGCTCTGCCTGGGCTTCTTCATGATCATGGTCGACACCACGATCGTGAACATCGCCATCCCGTCGCTCATCACGGCGTTCGACGCCGACCTGACGGCCGTCGGCTGGGTGAACAGCGCCTACCTGCTCACCTTCGCCACCCTGCTCCTGGTGACCGGACGCCTGGGCGACCGGTTCGGACCGCGCCCCGTCTTCATCCTCGGCCTCGTGATCTTCACCACGGCCTCGCTGTGGTGCGGCCTGTCCGGCTCGATCGGCATGCTCATCGCCGCCCGCGCCGTCCAGGGCATCGGTGCCGCGCTCATGACGCCGCAGACCATGTCGATGATCACGCGCGTCTTCCCGCCGCAGAAGCGCGGTGCGGCCCTGGGCATCTGGGGCGCCGTCGCGGGTGTCGCGACGATCGCCGGCCCCGTCCTCGGCGGCATCCTGGTCGAGTCGGCCGGCTGGGAGTGGATCTTCTACATCAACATCCCGGTCGCGGTCGTGGCCCTCTGGTTCGCCATCACGCGCCTGCCCACCCTGCCGACGGCCAACCGGACGTTCGACGGACTCGGCGTGCTCCTGTCCGTCGGCGGCATGTTCCTGCTCGTCTTCGGCATCCAGGAGGGTGCCACCTACGACTGGGGCACCATCGCCGGACCGATCACCGTCTGGAGCGTCATCGGCGCGGGCGTCGTGGTCCTGACCGCGTTCGTGCTCTGGCAGCGCCACCTCAAGGCCGACGCGCTCCTGCCGCTGTCCCTGTTCCACAGCCGCAACTTCTCCCTGTCCAACGTGGCCGGCGCCGCGGTGACCTTCGGGCTCACCGGCATCTTCTTCCCGCTCACGCTGTTCCTGCAGGAGGTCCTCGGCCTGAGCCCGCTCAACGCGGCCCTGATCGGTTTGCCGGGGTCCCTGCTGTCCGGCATCGTCGCGCCGTTCGCGGGCCGGCTCTCCGACCGGATCGCCGCCAAGTGGGTCGTCGCCACCGGCTTCCTGCTGGTCTCGATCTCGGTGTTCCTCCTGGCCATCGCCATCGAGCCCGATGCTCCGCTGTGGCAGCTGATCCTGCCCATGTCGCTCTTCGGCGTCGGCACCGGTGCGCTGTTCTCGCCGCTGGCGTCGCTGGCCACCTCCGGCCTCGACCAGCGGACCGCGGGAGCGGGCGCCGGCGCGTTCAACACGACCCGGCAGATCGGTGGCGTCATCGGCTCGGCCGTCATCGTCGCGCTGCTCACGGCGCGCCTCGCCGTCACCATCCCGGCCGCGGCGCGCGACCAGGCGGCCAACCTGCCGCCGGACGCCCGACAGGGCTTCATCGACGGGTTCGCCAACGCCGGGGGCGCGTTCGCCAACGGGTCCGCGGGCGGCATCCAGGTTCCGGACGGCGTGCCGGCCGACGTGGCGGCGCAGATCCAGGCCGCCGCGACCGCAGCCGTGCACTCCGGCTTCGCGACCGCCGTCACGCAGACGATCCTGTTCACGGTCGTCGTGCTCATGCTCGGGTTCGTCGCGAGCGTGGCCATGAAGGGCGGCCGGACGCACCATGCCGAGGCGCCCGTCGGGGCTGTTCCCGTCCCCGCCGAGGTCTGACGTACAACAGAAGGCCCGGTCCTCGTACATCGAGGACCGGGCCTTCTGGGCGTGCGCGGGTCAGCGCGGCGGGCGCGTCATGCTCAGCACGTCGAGCGCGGAGTCCAGCTGGTCCTCGGTGACCTCGCCCCTCTCGACGAACCCGAGGTCGATGACGGCCTGCCGCACGGTGATGCCCTGCTTGACGGCGTGCTTGGCGATCTTCGCGGCCGCCTCGTAGCCGATCACCCGGTTGAGCGGGGTGACGATCGACGGGGACGACTCGGCCAGCGCGCGGGCACGGTCGACGTTGGCGACCAGGCCGGCGACCGTCTTGTCGGCCAGCAGCCGGGACGCGTTGGTCAGCAGCCGGATCGACTCGAGCACGCCGGCCGCGATCACGGGGATCTGCACGTTGAGCTCGAACGAGCCGCTCGCACCGGCCCACGCGACGGTGGCGTCGTTGCCGATCACGCGCGCGGCGACCATGAGCACCGCCTCCGGGATCACCGGGTTGACCTTGCCGGGCATGATCGACGAGCCCGGCTGCAGGTCCGGGATCGCGATCTCGCCCAGGCCGGTGTTCGGGCCGGAGCCCATCCAGCGCAGGTCGTTGCAGATCTTGGTGAGGCTGACCGCGATCGTCCGCAGCGCGCCCGACAGCTCGACGAGGCCGTCGCGACCGCTCTGGGCCTCGAAGTGGTCGCGCGCCTCGGTCAGGGGCAGGCCGGTGTCCTCGCGCAGCAGCTCGATGACGCGCTGCGGGAACCCGGCCGGGGTGTTGATCCCCGTGCCGACCGCGGTCCCACCGAGGGGGACCTCAGCGACGCGGGGGAGGGCCGACTCGAGCCGCTCGATGCCGTACCGGACCGCAGCGGCGTACCCGCCGAACTCCTGGCCGAGCGTGACCGGCGTGGCGTCCATGAGGTGCGTGCGGCCGGACTTGACCACCTGCGCCCACTCGACGGACTTGGCCTCCAGCGCCTCGGCCAGGTGCGCGAGCGCGGGGACGAGGTCGCGGACCACGCCGGCCGTCGCGGCGACGTGCACCGAGGTCGGGAACACGTCGTTCGAGGACTGCGACGCGTTCACGTGGTCGTTCGGGTGGACGTCGCTCCCGAGGCGTCGGGTCGCCAGCGTGGCGAGCACCTCGTTGGTGTTCATGTTCGAGCTCGTGCCCGAGCCGGTCTGGTAGATGTCGATCGGGAAGTCGCCGTCGTAGGTGCCGGCGGCGACGTCGTCGGCGGCTCCCACGATGGCCTCGGCGATCTCGGGCGACAGCACGCCCAGCTCGGCGTTGGCGCGGGCGGCGGCCTTCTTGATGCGGGCCAGCGCCTCGATGTGGCCACGCTCGAGGCGGTTGCCGGAGATCGGGAAGTTCTCGACGGCGCGCTGCGTCTGCGCCCGGTAGAGGGCGTCGACCGGGACCCGGACCTCACCCATGGTGTCGTGCTCGATGCGGAACTCAGCAGTCATGACGACCATCCTGCCGCACCCACGGGGAGCGTTCCGCCGGGTGTGACGAAGCGCGAACGGGCACGATCGAGACATGGACGACGAGTGCCGCGCGCAGCGATTCCTCGACCACGGCAGGTTGGTCCGCACCCCGCGACGCCACGCCGACCGGGACCTGGTGCTCGAGCACCTCGTCGCCCGGGTGCTCGCACCGGGGGAGTGGCTGACGGAGGCCGAGGTCACGGAGCGGATCGCCGCGTTGACGGACGACCCGGTGCGCCTGCGCCGGGACCTGGTCGAGGCCGGGCTGCTGGGTCGTCGCGCGGACGGCTCGACCTACTGGCGCGAGCGCCAGACGCCGCACGACGACGAGGCGGGCGCGCTGCCGCGGCCGGACGACGTGTGGTGGCCGTAGCCGGACCTCAGACCGCCCCGACGGCCTCGGAGAGGTGGACCGTGCCGTCCGCGAGCGTGTACTCCAGGCCCACGATCGCGACGCGTCCTTCGTCGACCGACTCCGCGAGCGAGCGCGAGTAGCCCTGCAGCATCCGCACGGTGTGCTTGACGTGCTCGTGGCCGAGCACCGCGGGGTCGAGCGAGGACAGGGCGGCGCCGGAGCCCCCGCCGGCGAGGTTGACGATGCTCGGGATCACGCGGTCGACGATGGCCCGCACGAACCCGGTCGGCAGCTCGCCGGTGGTCAGCGCGGTCGTCGCGGCGGCGACGGCCCCGCAGCTGTCGTGCCCGAGCACCACGACGAGCGAGGCACCCAGCACGTCGACGCCGTACTCGATCGAGCCGATGACGGTCGTGTCGAGCACGTGACCGGCCGTCCGGACGACGAACACGTCGCCGAGGCCCTGGTCGAAGATGATCTCCGCGGCGACCCGTGAGTCCGAGCACCCGAAGATCACCGCGAAGGGGTGCTGCGCCGCGCTGAGCTCTGCACGATGGTCCACACCTTGCGACGGGTGGAGCATCTCGCCGCGCACGAAGCGCTCGTTGCCCTCGCGTAGTGCGGTCCACGCTTCTGCCGGGGTGGTGGGTCGAGTCACGGCGCCATCGTCGCAGGTCCCGGTGACGTCGTGCCAAACGAATCGGACATCTGGGGTGGCGGTCGCGGGCTCACAGGAGTACCCAAGGTTATGAGGCGACGACGCCTCAGTTCGGAGGACTCTCGTGCGACGACGTTCACGGGCACTCGCCCTCGTCGTGGGTCTGGCGGTCGCCACCCCGCTCGCTGCGTGCGCGAGCGAGGGATCGGGTCCGCCGAAGCTCACGTGGTACATCAACCCCGACAACGGCGGCCAGACCGAGATCGCCAAGCAGTGCACCGAGTCCGCCAACGGTGCCTACACGATCGAGACCTCGCTCCTGCCCCGTGACGCGAGCGCCCAGCGCGAGCAGCTGGCCCGGCGCCTGGCGGCCAAGGACTCGTCGATCGACATCATGAGCCTGGACCCGCCGTTCATCCCCGAGCTGGCCGAGCCCGGCTTCCTCGCCCCGGTGCCGGACGACGTCGAGCAGAAGGTCACGCAGAACGTGGTGGCCGGTGCCCTCGCCGGTGCCAAGTGGAAGGACAAGCTGGTCACCGTCCCCTTCTGGGCCAACACGCAGCTGCTCTGGTACCGCAAGTCCGTGGCGAAGGCGGCGGGCCTCGACCCGGCGACCGCGCCCGTGACGTGGGACCAGATCATGAAGGCGGCCAAGGACCAGGACAAGTACCTGTCCGTGCAGGGCACGAAGGCCGAGTCGCTCACTGTGTGGATCAACGCACTCGTGGCCTCCGCCGGTGGGAAGATCATCGAGAACCCGGACGCACCCGCCGACGAGATCAAGCTGGGCCTCGAGTCGCCGGCCGGTGAGGCCGCCGCGACGATCATGGGCACGATCGGCAAGGAAGGGCTCGGCGGTCCCGCGCTCCCCACGGAGGACGAAGGCGTCTCGCTGACCATCTTCCAGGGGGACAAGGGCTCCTTCATGGTGAACTGGCCGTTCGTCTGGTCGGCCACCAACGCGGGCGTCACGGACGGCACGCTGCCGCAGTCGCTCGTCGACGACATCGGCTGGGCTCTCTACCCGCAGGTCAGCGCCGACCAGCCGACCGCCCCTCCCTACGGCGGCATCAACCTCGGCATCGGCGCCTTCAGCAACCACGTCGACCTGGCGTACGAGGCGGCGCAGTGCATCGTGACGCCTGAGCACCAGGCGCAGTACTTCGCGACGAACGGCAACCCGCCGTCCAACACCGAGGCCTACGACGACCCCGCGGTGAAGGAGGCCTTCCCGATGGCCGACGTCATCGAGCAGTCGCTCGAGCAGGCCGTACCGCGACCGCAGACGCCCTACTACAACGAGGTGTCCACCGGTCTGCAGCAGACCTGGCACCCGCCGAGCGCCGTCAACCCGAAGACGACGCCCAAGGAGTCCACGGACCTGATCACTGCCGTGCTTCGAGGGGAGCAGCTGCTATGACCGCTCAGGTCACCACGCCGCCGGACCTGCGTGACGCTGCGGCCAAGGCCGGCCGCAGCGACCGCGCCAAGGCCGAGGCGCGGCTCGGTTGGTTGCTCGCCGGACCGGCGTTCGTCGTGATGCTCGCCGTCACGCTGTACCCGATCCTGCAGGCCGTCTACGACTCGCTGTTCCACTTCCGCCTGACCGCGCCGAACGACAAGAGCTTCGCGGGCCTGAGCAACTACGTGGTCGTGCTCACCGACCCGATCTTCTGGCAGGCGCTCGGCGTGACGGTCTTCATCACGGTCGTCACGGTGATCGTCGAGCTGATCATCGGTTTCGCGCTCGCGCTGGTCATGCACCGCGCCATCAAGTCGCTGCGCGGTCTGCTGCGCACGGCGATCCTCGTGCCCTACGGCATCATCACGGTGGTCTCGGCGTTCGCGTGGTTCTACGCGTTCGACATCAGCTCCGGGTACATCAACAACTGGTTCGACTGGGTGCCGGGCATCAACCCCGACCTCAACTGGTTCGCGCAGCGCGGCACGTCGCTGTTCGTCATCATCGCCTCCGAGATCTGGAAGACGACCCCGTTCATCTCGCTGCTCCTCCTGGCCGGCCTGTCGCAGGTGCCGACCGAGCTGGAGGAGGCCGCCGAGGTCGACGGGGCGACCTGGTGGCAGCGGCTGACGCGCGTGGTCCTCCCGAACATGAAGGCCGCGATCATGGTCGCCGTCCTGTTCCGGGCCCTGGACGCGTTCCGCATCTTCGACAACGTCTTCATCATGACCAACGGCGCGAACGGCACCGAGGTTCTGTCGCTGCTCGCTTATCGAACATCCATCGGACGCCTCGAGATAGGCCTCGGCTCGGCCATCTCGGTCCTGCTGTTCGGCTGCGTGCTCCTCATCTGCTGGGTCGCCGTCAAGCTGTTCAAGGTCGATCTCGCGGGCTCGAGGGGTGGTCGGTGATGAAGCAGCTCTCGACACGGGCCAAGTGGGCCTGGGGCGTCATCTCGATCGTCGTCATCGTCTACGCGCTGTTCCCGGTGCTCTCGATCTTCGCGACGTCCTTCAAGCTGCCGAGCCAGCTGAACGCGGGGACGCTCTTCCCCCAGACGTGGTCCTGGACCAACTACCAGCAGATCCTGACCGACGGCGGACCTGCGCAGGAGCTGTTCCTGTCCGCGCTGCGCAACTCGATCGGCATCTGCCTCATCGCGACCGGCATCGCCGTCGTCCTGGCGACCCTGGCCGCCTACGCCATCGCCCGGCTCGACTTCCCCGGCAAGCGGCTGGTCCTGCTCACCGCGCTCGGTGTCTCGATCTTCCCGGTCATCTCGATCGTCACGCCGCTGTTCAACCTCTGGCGCGAGATCGGCCTGTACGACACCTGGCTCGGCCTGATCATCCCGTACCTGTCGCTGACCCTGCCGATCTCCATCTGGACCCTGGCGGCGTTCTTCCGGCAGATCCCGTGGGAGCTCGAGCAGGCCGCGCAGGTCGACGGGGCGACGACGTGGCAGGCCTTCCGCAAGGCGATCATCCCGCTGGCCGCCCCCGGCGTCTTCACCACCGCGCTGATCGCGTTCTTCATCGCCTGGAACGACTTCGTCTACGGCATCTCGCTCACGTCGACGAGCGCCGCACGGCCCGTGCCCGCGGCACTCGCCTTCTTCACCGGCGCCTCGCAGTTCGAGGAGCCCACGGGCGCCATCTCGGCCGCGGCCGTCGTGGTGACCATCCCTGTCGTGATCCTCGTCCTGCTGTTCCAGCGCCAGATCGTGTCCGGCCTCACCCAGGGTGCCGTCAAGGGCTGATGCCCCGCCCAGCTAGTCCTACGAAGGAGTCCCGATGGCCGCCATCACCCTGAACAACATCGTCAAGCAGTACGGCGACGGCTACCTGGCCGTGAAGGGCGTCAGCCTGGACATCGCCGACGGCGAGTTCGTCATTCTCGTCGGACCGTCGGGATGCGGGAAGTCGACGCTCCTGCGGATGATCGTCGGCCTGGAGGACATCACCTCCGGCGACCTGACGATCGACGGCAAGCGGGTCAACGACCGCGCCCCGCGCGACCGGCACCTGGCGATGGTGTTCCAGAACTACGCCCTGTACCCGCACCTGACCGTCTTCGAGAACATCGCGTTCCCGCTGCGGCTGCAGAAGGGCAGGTTCACCGAGGCGCAGATCAAGGAGAAGGTCGAGTTCGCGGCCAAGACCCTCGAGCTGCAGGACCACCTCGACCGCAAGCCCGCCAACCTCTCCGGTGGTCAGCGGCAGCGTGTCGCGATGGGCCGCGCGATCGTGCGCGAGGCGCAGGCGTTCCTCTTCGACGAGCCGCTGTCCAACCTCGACGCCAAGCTGCGCGGCCAGATGCGCACCGAGATCGCCCGCATGCAGCGCCGGTTGGGCACCACGACCGTCTACGTCACGCACGACCAGACCGAGGCGATGACGCTGGGCGACCGCGTCGCCGTGCTGCGCAAGGGCGAGCTGCAGCAGGTCGCCAGCCCTCGCGGCCTGTACGAGCAGCCGAAGAACCTGTTCGTCGCCGGCTTCATCGGCTCGCCGCCCATGAACTTCCTGCCCGGCGAGGTGGTCGACGGACGCGTGCTGCGGCTGCCGTTCGCGGACATCCCGCTGACACCCGAGCTGTCCAGGACGCTCGCCGGCAAGAACCTGGTGATCGTCGGACTGCGACCCGAGCACTTCGAGGACGCGGCGCTCCTCGAGACGGCCAAGCGCAGCCAGGGGGTGGAGTTCAACGCGCCCGTCGACGTCACCGAGTGGCTGGGGTCGGAGCTCTACGCCTACATCCCGTTCGACACGAACCCCGACGTGGCGGGCAAGCTGGAGGAGCTCGACCGTGACCTCGACGGTGAAGGCCTGCGCACGCAGCTCATCGTCGCGCTCGACTCCGAGAGCAAGATCCGCGACGGCGACCAGGCGCCCCTGTGGTTCGACCCGGCGCGGGCGATGATCTTCGACCCCGAGTCCGGCGAGAACCTCACCTGGAACTCCGACGAGGCACGCCGGATCGACGAGGAGAACGAGGCCGACCGCAAGGCCTCACTGGAGCGCGCCCACGCCCGCGAGGCAGCCAGCGCGTAGCCCGGCGGGGTGCCGCCCGACGCAGCGGGCGGCACCTGCGGCTTACGCCAGCTCGTCCGTGGTGGGCGGGTTGGCGCCCACGCGGGAGACCGTGATCGCGGCGATCTGCGCGCAGCGCTCGAGCACGCCCTGCAGCACCGCGGTGTCGGCGTCAGCCAGCGCCTGCCGGTTCGCGGCGCCGAGCAGACCGGCGGACCACAGGCCGTCGATCAGGCCGCCCATGAAGGAGTCGCCGGCGCCCACGGTGTCCGCGACCTGCACCTTCGGGGCCACGACCTGCAGGCGTGCGCCCGCGGACGTGCTGGCGAACGCGCCCTCGCCGCCGTGGGTGACCACGACCAGCGACGGCCCGGACCGGCTCCACTCCTCGGCGATCTCGGCCGGCGCGACGCCCGGGTGCAGCCAGGCGAGGTCCTCGTCGCTGACCTTGACCACGTCGGCCAGGCGCACGAGCGCGTCGACGACCGGCAGAGCGTGCGCGGGGGAGCCCATGAGCACGGGGCGCAGGTTCGGGTCGTAGGTGATCGTCGACGTCGCCTGGCTGCGTGCGATCAGCCGCTCGACCGCCGTGCCGCCCGGCTGCAGGACCGTGGCGATCGAGCCCGTGTGCACGACGAGCGGGTCGCCCTCGGCCTCGTCCCACGAGCTCGGCAGGTCCCACTCGAGGTCGAACTGGTAGCTCGCCACGCCGGCGGCGTCGATGTTCGCGGTCGCCACGGGCGTCCGCGTGGCGCAGCGGTCGCCGGTCAGCACGTGCACGTGCGAGCTGTTGAGGTGGCGACGGACCAGGTCGCCGTCCGCGTCCTCGCCGAGCCAGGTGAGCAGGTCCACCGTGCGACCCAGCCGGCCCAGGCCGAGGGCGACGTTGGCCGGGCTGCCGCCGGGGTGCCGCTCACGGCTCCCGTCGGGGCGGGCGACCTCGTCGATGAGGGCCTCCCCGACGACAAGTGCGCGGTCCTGTGCTGCGGCGGTCATCCCTGCTCCTCGATGTCGTCGGGTGTGATCTCGTCGTCGATGTCGGGCTCTGCCTCGGGTGTGGCCTTCTCGCGGACGGCGCTGAGCCGCTGCCGTGCCCCGTCGAGCCACTCCTGGCAGCGGGCGGCGAGCGCCTCGCCGCGCTCCCAGAGGGCGAGCGACTCCTCGAGGGTCTGGGCGCCGGCCTCGAGCCGGGCGACGACGGAGACGAGCTCGTCGCGGGCCTGCTCGTAGCCGAGCCCGCTCACGTCGGCATGGGGGGTGGGGTTGGACGCCTTCGGCACGGGAGACAGTCAACCAGCCGTGGCCCACACCACCGCACCTCGTCGCACCACGCGAGACACCCGTCCCCGCCGACCCCCGAGCAACGTCCGCACTCGTAGGCGCCATAGGCCACACGAGGGCGGACGTCCGCGGCTCCAGCTCTGGAACGTCCGCACTGGTGGTTGCCGTAGGCCACACGAGGGCGAACGTCGCGGCGTCTTTACTGCGGCAGGTACTTCTCGACGGCTGCGAGGTAGGCCTCGCCGTCGAACGTCGGCACGATCGAGGCCTGGACGACGTAGCCCTGGACGGCCGCGATGAACAAGGGCACCTGCTCGGCGGCGAGCACGTCGGCCTCGTCGGCCGGGGTGCCGTGCGCTCGCTGGATCCACAGCGAGATGTAGGTGATCAACGTCGCGCGCAGCCGCTCGATGACGCCCGACGCGAGCATCCCGACCTCCGGGTCGGTCATCCCCTCGCCCCACAGCTGGACCATGATCCGGGGGCTGCCCATGGCCCCGAGCATGCCGGCGATGAGCACCCGGGGGAGCTGCGGCGGTGGGGGCATCGGCGTCAGGTCGGACAGGTGCTCGATGTCGTGGATGCGGGTGTCGATCACGCGGCTCGCGACGTCTACCACGATCGCGCTCTTGCTCGGGTAGTGGCCGTAGATCGCGCCGGCCGACAGCCCCGACTCGGCGATGATCTCGGCCATCGACGTGGCCTGGAACCCCTTGCGCCGGAACGCGCGCAGGGCGGCGTCGGCGATCTCGTCTCGACGAGCGACGCGGTACTCCTCGGTGACCTTGGGCACACCCGACTATAAAAACGAACGATCGTTCTTGACAAGTCGCCGCGCCGAGGTCGACTCTTTAAAAGAACGAACATTCGGTTTAGAGAGGAAGCTCTGACATGTCGACTCCCGCACTGCGGCCGCACACCCCGTGGCGCCGCCTGATCGGTGTCGGCGCGGGTCTCGCCGTCGTCGTCACCGTGATCACCCTCGCCTTCCTGTGGCCCTCGGTCACCTCCGACGCCCACGACCTCCCGGTCGCCGTCGCCGGCCCCGCTGCCGCGACCGCACCCGTCGAGCAGGGCCTGTCCCAGCGGGCACCCGGTGTCTTCGACGTCGTGCAGGCGCCCGACCGCGCCGCTGCCGTCGACCTCGTCGAGACCCGCGAGGTCTACGGCGCGATCGTCCTGGGCGACTCGCCTGAGATCCTCACCTCGACCGCCGGCAGCGCGGTCGTCGCGCAGCAGCTCGCCGCGTTCTCGCCGGTACTCACCGAGCAGGTCGGGGTGCCCGTCCCCGTCACCGACGTGGTCCCGCTGGGCACCGGTGACCCGCGCGGCGCGGTCCTCGGTGTGGTCACCCTCCCGCTCGTCATCGGCGGGATGATCGGCGGCATCCTCGTCTCGATCCTCGTGGTCGGCGTCTGGCGCCGCGTCGCCGCGGTCGCCGCGTACTCCGTCTTCGGTGGGCTCGCGGTCGCCGGGGTGCTCCAGGGCTGGTTCGGCGCCATCGAGGGCAGCTACTGGGTCAACGCCGGGATCATCGGCCTGGCGATCTTCGCGATCGCCGCCACCATCGTCGGCTTCGTCTCCGTCGTCGGCCGGCCCGGCATCGCCATCGGGCCGGTGCTCTTCCTCCTGATCGCCAACCCGCTCGCCGCCGCCGCCCAGCCGTGGCAGATGCTCCCCGCGCCGTTCGGGGCGATCGGCCAGTGGATGCCGCCGGGCGCCGCCGCCGCGCTGCTTCGCGACGAGTCCTACTTCCCCCGCGCCGACACCACGCAGCTCTGGCTCGCGCTCGCGTCGTGGGCCGCCCTCGGGCTCGTCCTGTCGGTCGTCGGGCACTTCAAGAACACCGGCGCCGCCTCGCATGCCGCCATCGAGAAGGCCGAGGAGGCCGCCGAGCACGAGTACGCCGAGCACAACCCGCAGCAGGTCGCGGTCAACGCCTGACGTTCCGCACGCACGACGGGCCCGGGTGCCCCGAGGGCGCCCGGGCCTGCGGTTCAGGGGGAGGTGACGTTCGCCGTCAGCTCGCCGCGGGCCACGCGGACCCGCAGGTCGTCGCCCGTCGACACCTCGGCGGGGTCCCGGACGACGTGGCCGTCGGCCGTCTGCACGACGGCGTACCCGCGGTCGAGCGTGGCGGCGGGGGACAGGGCCCGGACCTGGGCGGCGAGGCCCGCGACCTCCGCGAACCCGTGCACCAGGCTGGTGTGCAGCGCGCGACGACCGCTCTGGCGCAGGGCGTCGACGCGGTGCTCGTGCTGGTCGACGAGGGTCGTCGGAGACTTCAGCACCGGCCGGCTGCGCAGCTGCTCGAGGCCCGACTGCTCCCGCTGCACGCGCTGCGTCAGGGCCGCGCGCGCCCGCAGGCGGGCCTGCATGATCCGGGCGCGCTCCTCGCCGACGTCGGGCACGATCCGCTTCGCGGCGTCCGTGGGAGTCGAGGCACGGAAGTCGGCGACCAGGTCGAGCAGGGGCGTGTCCAGGTGGTGCCCGATCGCGCTCACCAGCGGCGTCCGGCAGGCCGCAGCCACGCGCACGAGCGCCTCGTTGCTGAACGGCAGCAGGTCCTCGAACGACCCGCCGCCGCGCGCGACGACGATCACGTCGACGCGGGGGTCGGCGTCGAGCTCGGTGATGGCGGCGCTCACCTCCGGCACCGCCCGCGGACCCTGCACGGTGACGCGCCGGATCTCGAAGTCCACGGCCGCCCAGCGGGCGCGCGCGTTCGACACGACGTCGTGCTCGGCGTCCCCCTGCTGCGCGACGATCAGCCCGACGGTGCGCGGCAGGAACGGCAGGGGTCGCTTGCGGCTCGGCTCGAACAGGCCCTCGGCGCCGAGGATCCCCTTGAGGTGCTCGATGCGGGCCAGCAGCTCGCCGAGGCCGACCAGCCGCACGTCGTCGGCCGCGAACGTCAGCGTGCCCTTCTTGGCGTGGAACTGCGGGCGCGCATGGACCACGAGGTGCGCACCGTCGGAGATCTTGTCGGCCAGCGGGCGCATCGACGCCGCCGGCACCGTGACCGACAGCGACATGTCGAGGTCGGTGTCCCGCAGCGTGAGGAAGTAGAGGGTGTTCCAGCGCTTGAGGTTGAGCACCTGCCCCTCCACCCAGACCGGCGGCATCTTGGCGATGTAGTCGGCGATCTTGGGCGCGAGGTGCCGGACCGGCCAGGGGCGGTCGGGCGTGGTGTCGGCGGCCTTCAGCGGGCGCGGGCCCGAGCTCACGGGTGCGCTGATGATCGGCTCGCTGCTCACGCCCCCAGCCTGCCTCATCGGACCCACACGGGGGCCCGCCCCACGGCTCGGCGTGGACGTGCGATGGACGTCACGTGCCGATCCGCGCCCTGGCCGGTCCTGGCCGGGGGTGTGCAGCGGTCGCCGAACTAGACTCGCCCGGTGACCACCTCGACATCCGCCCCCGGCAAGCGCGTACTCCTGGCTGCGCCGCGTGGGTACTGCGCCGGCGTCGACCGCGCGGTCATCGCCGTCGAGAAGGCGCTCGAGCACTACGGCGCCCCCGTGTACGTGCGCAAGGAGATCGTGCACAACAAGTACGTGGTCGAGACCCTGGCGGCGCGCGGGGCGATCTTCGTGGACGACACCGACGAGGTGCCCGAGGGCGCCCGCGTCGTGTTCTCCGCGCACGGGGTCTCTCCTGCGGTGCACGCGGCCGCGGCGGCGCGGTCGCTGCAGACGATCGACGCGACCTGCCCCCTGGTCACCAAGGTGCACAAGGAGGCCGTCCGGTTCGCCGCCGAGGACTACGACATCCTGCTGATCGGCCACGAGGGCCACGAGGAGGTCGAGGGGACGTACGGCGAGGCACCCGACCACATCCAGGTCGTCGACTCGCCCGACGCCGTGGCCGCGCTCGAGGTGCGCGACCCCGACCGTCTCATCTGGATCTCCCAGACGACGTTGTCCGTCGACGAGACCATGGAGACGGTCCGCCGGCTGCGCGAGAAGTTCCCCAACCTGCAGGACCCGCCCAGCGACGACATCTGCTACGCCACGCAGAACCGCCAGGTGGCCGTCAAGAAGCTGGCTCCCGAGTGCGACGTCGTGATCACGGTCGGCTCGGCCAACTCCTCCAACTCCGTGCGCCTGGTCGAGGTCGCGCTCGACGCGGGCGCCCGCACCTCCTACCGGGTCGACACCGCCGCCGAGATCGACACGGCCTGGCTCGACGGCGCGACGACCGTCGGCGTCACCTCCGGCGCGTCCGTGCCGGAGATCCTGGTCCGCGACGTGCTGGCCCTGCTGGCCGAGCACGGCTTCGGGGACGTCGAGGAGGTCCGCACGGCGACCGAGGACCTCATGTTCTCGCTGCCGCGCGAGCTGCGCGCCGACCTCAAGGCCGCCGGCTCCGAGCCGGCCCGCCCGCGCCGCGACGGTCGCCGCGACCTGAAAGTCCAGCCCGCCTGACCTCGCGCAGCAGCGGCACCGCACCCATCCGGGCGCCGCCGGACAGAACCAAGCGCCGCCCGACAGGACGTGGCTGACGGCTCACGCGGTCGAGGCGTCGACCGATCCGGCAGTGTCGCCGTCGGCCCGTTCGGCACGCAGCGCGCGGTCGTCGCGTTCGGCGCGCCCGTCGAACAGGACCACGTGCTCGTCGGCGGAGGCCACCAGCTCCGGCGCGCTCACGCTCGACAGGCGCGGGTTGGACGGCTCGGGCATCGGCAGGTCGCCGTCCACGACGTTCAGGTCCGCGAACCGCCGGGCGCTGACCAGGACCCGGGTCTCCAGCGACGACACCGTCTGGTTGTACGCCCCGGCGGCGGAGTCGATCGCGCGTCCGAGCCGGGCGAGGTGTGCCCCCATCGTCGCGAGCCGGCCGTGTAGCTCCTTGCCCAGCGTGAGCACGGCCTGCGCGTTGTCGGCGAGGGCGTCCTGGCGCCAGGCGTAGGCGATGGTGCGCAGCAGGGCGAGCAGGGTCATGGGCGTGGCGATGACGACGTTCCGCTCGAACGCGTACTCCATGAGCAGCGGGTCGAGCTCGGCCGCGGCGCCGAGGAACGACTCGGCCGGCACGAACATGACGACGAACTCCGGTGCCGGGGCGAACTGGTCCCAGTAGCGCTTGCCCGCCAGGTCGTCGACGTGCGACCGCACGTGCCGGGCGTGCGCGGCGAGCCGGTCGGCGCGCACGGACTCGTCGGTCGCCTGCGCGGCGTCGAGGAACCCGAGGAACGCCACCTTGGCGTCGACCACGATGCTCTTGCCGCCTGCCAGCCGCACGACCATGTCCGGCCGCAGCAGCCCGTCGTCGGTGCGGACCTGCGCCTGCTCGACGAAGTCCACGTGCGGCAGCATGCCGGCGGCCTCGACAACCCGGCGCAGCTGGACCTCGCCCCAGCGCCCGCGCACCTGCGAGGACCGCAGCGCCGTGACCAGCCGCGACGTCTCGTCGCGAAGGTGCTCCGACGCCGCGTGCATCGCCCGGACCTGCTCTCCGAGCGCCGCGTGACCGGCCGCGCGGGCCTGTTCGGCCGTGGACAGCTGCACGCGGACGGCGTCGAGCGTGCTCGACAGCGGCTCGACCATCGCGCGGACGGCCGCCTCGCGCTGCGCGAGCTCGCCCGCGGCCGTCTGGTGGTCGGCCGCGAACTGCTGGTGCGCGAGCGCGAGGAACTGGTCGGTGCTCGTCGCGAGAGCCTCCGCCGCCAGCGCCCGGAACTGGTCCGCCTGCCGGTCCACATCCGCGAGGCGCTCCGCGGCGATCCTGCGCTCCGCCTCCAGCGACGCGCGGGCCCGCGCGCCGGCGACCGAGCCGCGCCACGAGGCCAGCACGGCACCGAGAACGGCTCCGACCAGCAGCCCGAGCAGCAGTGAGGTGTCCATGCGGGGACCCTCCCAGCAGCCACTGACATCCACCCGACGGCGGAGGGACGTGCCGACACGCGAACCGTAGGGTGGAGCGATGCCGACCGACCCCGTACCCGCGCTGGAGCTGCGCGGGCTGTGGCGCCGTTTCGGCCAGAAGATCGCGGTCGCCGGCATCGATCTCGTCGTCCCCGCAGGGTCGTTCTACGGGCTCGTCGGACCGAACGGCGCCGGCAAGACGACCTCCCTGTCGATGGCGACCGGCCTGCTCAAGCCCGACTTCGGCACGGTGCTGGTGCACGGGCAGGACCTGTGGGCGAACCCGCTGGAGGTCAAGCAGATGCTCGGCGTCCTGCCCGACGGGGTGCGCCTGTTCGACCGGCTCACCGGCGAGCAGCTCATCACCTACGCGGGTCTGCTGCACGGCCTGGACCGCGACACCGTGGCGGCCCGCGCGCACGACCTGCTCGTCGCGTTCGACCTGGCCAAGGACGCCCGGACGCTCGTCGTGGAGTACTCCGCGGGCATGACGAAGAAGGTCGCTCTCGCCTGCGCGATGGTGCACGCGCCGAGGCTGCTGGTCCTGGACGAGCCGTTCGAGGCCGTCGACCCCGTCTCCGCGGCGAACATCCGCGACATCCTCGCGTCCTACGTCGCGTCCGGCGGGAGCGTGATCGTCTCGTCGCACGTCATGGACCTGGTCCAGCGGATGTGCGACCACGTCGCCGTGATCGCGGCCGGGCACGTGCTGGCCGCGGGGACGGTGGACGAGGTGCGCGGGGACCAGAGCCTCGAGGACCGGTTCGTGCAGCTCGTCGGCGGTCGGGGCAGCGGTGAGGGGCTCGCGTGGTTGCGCACCTCGTCCGGCTGAAGCTCTCGCTGCTGCGCAACGGTCTGCGACGAAGCCCGTGGCAGGTGATCGGGCTGGCCGTGGCCGCGCTGTACGGGCTGGGTGCGATCGTCGTCGTGGTGGCCTCGATGGCTGCGGTCAGCGTGCAGGACCCGGACATCCGCGGGCTCGTCACCGCCCTGCTGGGCTCGGTGCTGGTGCTCGGCTGGTGGGTGGTCCCGCTGATCTCGTTCGGCGTGGACGCGACGGTCGACCCGGCGCGGTTCGTGACCTTCACCATCCCGCGCCGCAGCATGCTCGTCGGGCTGGGGATCGGTGCCGTGATCGGCATCCCCGGGGTCGTCACCGCGGTCGCCGCGCTGTCCATGGCCGGCGTCTGGTGGCGCACGCCCGTCGCCATGCTCGCCGGGATGGTGTGCGTCCCGCTCGCGATCGCGACGTGCATCGTCGGGGGCCGCGCGACGACCTCGGCGTCCTCGCACCTGATGGGCAAGCGGCGGGTGCGCGAGCTCATGGCCGCGGCCGCACTGATCCCGCTGCTCCTCGTCGGGCCCCTCATCAGCCGGGTCTCGATGTCGAGCGGCAGCATCACCCGGGAAGGCCTGACGAAGATCGCCGACGTCCTGGGCTGGACGCCGCTCGGCGCGGTCTGGGCCGTGCCGTGGTCGGTCGCGGACGGCCGGTGGGCGACGGCGGCAGCGCGGTTCGGCATCGCCGTCGGGACGCTCGTGGTCCTCGCGGTCGTCTGGGACCGCTCGCTCGCGCACGCGCTGGTCAACCCGGTGCACGAGTCGGTGTCGACGAGGTCGCGCGGGCTGGGCTGGTTCGGCCGGCTGCCCGCGACGCCGCTGGGCGCGGTGACCGCCCGAAGCCTGACCTACTGGGTCCGCGACCCGCGGTACGCGCTGGCCATCGCGATCGTGCCGCTGCTGCCCGTGCTCATGTGGATCTTCAGCCCGGGCGGCAGCGCGCTGCTGTTCCTCGGCCCGACTGCCGCGTTCCTGCTGGGGTGGGGCATATCGGCCGACGTCGCCTACGACGGCTCGGCGTTCTGGACCCACCTCGCCGCGCCCGTCACGGGCCTCACGGACCGGCTGGGCCGCGTGCTGGGGGCGTCGGCCGTCGCGTTGCCGGTCGTCGTGGTGTACGTCGTCGGCTCGGCGCTGCTGACCGACCGGCCCGGCGCGATCCCCGCCCTGCTCGGCGTCTCTACCGGGGTGCTCTGCACGGCGTTCGGCGGCGCGAGCATCGTGTCCGCGCTCGTCGTCTACCCGGTCCAGCAGCCGGGGGACAACCCGTTCCAGACCCGTCAGGGTGCCTCGATGGTCGCGGTGACCTCGCAGCTCGTCGGCTGGTCCGCGGTCCTCGCCCTGAGCCTGCCCGAGGCGGTCCTGGCGTTCCTCGCGGTGTCGCAGTCGGACGCGGCCCTGGGCTGGGCGACGCTCGTCGTCGGGGTGCTGCTCGGTGGCCTCCTGCTCGTCGTGGGGCTGCGCGTGGGCGGCCGGACGCTGGAGCGCAACGGCGCCGACCTGCTGCGCCGGATCATGGCGTTCGCCTGAGCGTCTCGTCGGCCCCGTAGACTCGTCCGACGTGGCACTCACCATCGGCATCGTCGGCCTGCCCAACGTCGGCAAGTCCACCCTGTTCAACGCGCTGACCCGTGCGTCGGTCCTCGCGGCGAACTACCCCTTCGCGACGATCGAGCCGAACGTCGGCGTGGTCCCGCTCCCGGACCCTCGGCTGGAGACCCTCGCCGAGCTGTTCGGTTCCGAGCGGATCCTGCCCGCGACCGTGTCGTTCGTGGACATCGCCGGCATCGTGAAGGGCGCGAGCGAGGGCGAGGGCCTGGGCAACAAGTTCCTCGCCAACATCCGCGAGGCCGACGCGATCTGCCAGGTCACCCGCGCCTTCGCCGACCCGGACGTGGTGCACGTCTCGGGCGAGGTGAACCCCAAGGACGACATCGAGATCATCAACACCGAGCTGATCCTCGCCGACCTGCAGACGCTCGAGAAGGCGATCCCGCGTCTCGAGAAGGAGGTTCGCGCCAAGAAGGCCGACCCCGGTCTGCTCGCCGCCGCGCAGGAGGCGTTCGCCATCCTCGAGACCGGCACGACCCTGGCGCGCAGCGGCAAGACGATCGAGCACCTCGACGAGCTGCAGCTCATGACGAGCAAGCCGTTCATCTACGTCTTCAACACCGACGACGCGGGCCTGGCCGACACCGCGTTCCAGGACGAGCTGCGCGCGCTGGTCGCCCCCGCCGACGCCATCTTCCTCGACGCCAAGTTCGAGTCCGAGCTCGTCGAGCTCGAGCCCGACGAGGCCAAGGAGATGCTCGCCGACAACGGGCAGGAGGAGGCCGGCCTCGACCAGCTGGCCCGCGTCGGCTTCCACACCCTCGGCCTGCAGTCCTACCTGACCGCCGGCCCCAAGGAGTCCCGCGCCTGGACCATCCACCAGGGCTGGACCGCCCCGCAGGCGGCCGGTGTGATCCACACCGACTTCCAGAAGGGTTTCATCAAGGCCGAGGTCATCTCGTTCGACGACCTCGTCGCCGCCGGCTCCGTCGCCGCCGCCCGCGCGGCCGGCAAGGCTCGCATCGAGGGCAAGGACTACGTGATGGCCGACGGCGACGTGGTGGAGTTCCGCTTCAACGTGTGAGCGTGGCCGGCGATCGCGGGTCCCGGCCGTGACGACCGGGACCCGGCGCGGGGTCAGTTGGTGATCGAGCGGCGGCCGCCGACGCGGATCCAGATCAGCAGCACGATGATCGCGCCGATGATCGACCCGATGAGGCCGGCGGGCTGCAGGAAGCCGTCGTCGGCGTCCTTGTGGAACAGCAGGTAGCCCAGGAACCCGCCGACGAACGACCCGATGATCCCGATGACGATCGTCATGGCGATGGACAGGTTCTGCTTGCCGGGGACGATGAGGCGCGCGAGCAGCCCGGCGATGAGCCCGACGATGATGATGGTGACGATGAGTCCCAGCATGGTGGTGCCTCTCTAGT